>JAMOMK010000085.1 GCA_027067055.1 Lysobacterales bacterium
ACGAAAACCTTTTTGTGTTGTGCAAAACAAATTTGATGGGAAAATTAAAAAGCCAGTCTGCGCCGCTATCTCCCTTGCAAGAGCTTTTGTTGATATGTCTGCGTCTCTTAATTGAGCAAAAACACAACAACCAACACGCGGAATAACAATGTCAATTTCATGTTCTAACAATTGAGTTAACTGAGTTATGCGTTCTTTATTAGGTAAGATTAAGGACAAATTACGCTTTGTTAATTTATCCGGAAATTTCAACACTTTACTGGCAATTCTTTCATCAAGTTGAGAGTTACATACCGACAAATAGCCTTTAACCACATTAACCGACTCTCGCAATATTGTATCTTGGCAAGCTAACCAACCCACACGAATACCAGGAATGGCATAACCTTTAGAAATCACACCGACACTAACACCCTTTTCATAACTATCTGCAACAGTTGGTAACTGGTCTTGATTTGTATGCTCTAAACCACGAAAAACCTCATCGGATAATAACCACACACCATAACGGCGACACAATTCAATCAATTGACCGAACCCATCTTGGCTAAGTGTTGCACCAGTAGGATTATGCGGATAGTTAATCACAAACAAACGAGTACCCGCTTTAAAATAGGCTTCAACTTTATCCAAATCGAGCGACCAATTATCTTTAGCATCGAGTTCAATAGTACTCACTTCACAACCGATATTTTTGGGCATTTGTAACAATGGTTCATACACAGGTGCAACAACCAAAACTTTATCACCTGCTTGTAACAAGGCATTATAAACACAAAATAACGCCTCTTGCGCTCCAGCAAAAGTCATCAACTCATCAGCCTTGATACCATCATAATGAAAAGTCGATAAAGTTTGACGCAAAGCCAAATTACCTTCATCAGGAGCAAAACCCAAATCCACATCGTTCAACAAAGAAGCAAATGAACAACCAATCGTTTGCTCAAGCTCATTTTGGCTAAAAGGTTGTGGATTAGTGTTATGCATACTAGTTAAATTCTGCTCCTTAAAGGAAGCAGAAAAATTAGCCATAGCCAGTTGGGGAAAATTAGTGTTAATAGACATAACAACTAGAATAATCTGAAATCAACATAGTATCAACTGTTAAATTTAGCCTTAATGAATTCATAACCATAAACCGTAATAAAAGACATCATTATCAATGATAACCACTTAAAAGCATTTTGAACAATAGCCACATGCAAAGGATTACCGATTAGATAATCCATCAGTGGTTGACGAATTAGCATGGCATTTAATGCCAAAAGTAAAAGGGATAAATAAAAAGAAGCTTTAAGTTTTCCAAATTTAATTAACTTATCACGAGCCAAATGATACAGCACAATTGTAGCAATGCCATATTCAATCGAAGTAATTCCAGCCACATACCGTACCGCCCATGGTGGCTGCACTTCAATCCCTTGCATTTGGCTGCTAATCCAATCAGGTAACCATTCAACCGTAAAGACATGAACAACAAAACCTGTTAATGAAGCGATTATAGCTAGAATTAGTAATAAAAAATATTTCACACTCAATCAATTCCTTCGAGTTTATAATTATATGCCCTGACAAGTTTATAATTATGGCTTAAATCACAAACCTCAGACCATATTTTATTGAGCAATTGATGAAAATCATTTATTTTCATATTTCCGAATTTAATGTGAATAAATCTAGGTGGGGGATCATTAAGTAACACTAATTCAGAGAAGTCAGCGTCTTTTGTCACAATAGTAAGGTTTTCTTTTTTGGCAATTTCCCAAATTTCGCTATCTTTTAATGTATCACTAATATTTATTACATGTTGATACTCATCCGATGCCCATAAGGCAAAACGACTAGGAAGATTAACATCTATTAAAT
>JAMOMK010000086.1 GCA_027067055.1 Lysobacterales bacterium
ATAGGTTGTGTGGTAATATGTTCATAAGCCTTGGTTTCACCCGTTGGGTGGTATTTGATTTGTCGTAAAACCATTATACACCAAGGCTTCTAGCTTGTTTTGACTTTTCTATATCGGGATTAGGGTATCATCAGAAGCAGAAAATGATTTAAATGATGGGCGAAATTTTTATAATAGTCAACAACAAGGAATAGGTGAATATTTTTGGGATACATTAATCTCAGATATCGAATCATTACTCATATCTGCTGGTGTGCATTCTAAAAAACTCGGGTACTATCGAATGTCATCAAAAAGGTTTCCTTATTCGATTTACTATGATGTAAAAAATAAAGAAGTTTTCGTTATTGCTGTCCTGCCCGAAAAAAGAAACCCAAGCTGGATTTATCAAAAATTAACAGATGAAAAATCATAACTTATTTTATTGGTGATGAAGGAGAAAAATATTGAAGCTATTTAAAACTCAGTTCGTAGGATGTGGCCTCGCCCATCGGCAGTGTTTCCGATACCTCAATAATTAATTCGTGTTAAATATGGTGGGCAAGCCACACCTTACGGGTTCGGAGTTGTATCTTCAGGATATGCATTACCACTGAGAGCATGGTAACGAGATAAAATAACTTCATAAAAAGCACATATAACACGTGACACACGTAAATTAACAATAGTATATGGCACTAATGCACATATAATAAGGCGTTATATTTACCTCAGCAGGAGTGCTCAATTGGCAGATGTCAAAGTTGGATCAAGCGTAAACACAGATATACCTTTATGGCGTTATATGTCACTAGATAAGTTGGTTAATCTATTAGAAAGTGACTCTTTGTTTTTTACTGCATTGGAAACCTACCAACATACAGATCCCTTTGAGGGATATATACCTCGAGTAGCTTTTGAAGCTTACGCCAAGGTTTTTGAACCTGAAATAAAAGACTTGCATGCTTCATACGAAGAATTCAAAAATAGACCAGATCAAAATCCAGAGCAACTTGCTCTGTTATCTAAAATGAAAGATGGCATTGATGGGTTAGGTGAAAAAACAAAAAAGACATTCAAGACAATGTGCAAAGGAATCACTGTAAATTGTTGGCATGCAAATGAATGCGAATCAGAGGCAATGTGGAAACTGTATTCTGATAACGGTAAAGGAATTGCAGTAAAAACAAGTGTTTCATCTATCGTAAAGTCGATTCAACACTTCCAGCAAGACATCTTAGTTCAAATTGGTGCAGTTAAATACCTAGACTTTCACGACATTAACCTTGACCCTAAAGATTGTGATACAGATGGGCACTTATCTCCATTATTAAAACGTAGTTCATTTAGCCATGAAAACGAGGTTAGGTTATTTACTGTACCTAAAATAAACTCGGATAATGTAGATACCTTCAAATCTAAACCTGAGTTTGTTAAGGCTATGGCGTTAGAGCTAATTGAAGAAGTATATATATCACCTTTTGCAGGTGAACCATTTATTTCAAGTGTAAAAGCTATCTGTAATAAATATTCTATCCCTCATGAGACAGTGAGGGAATCAGATTTACTGGAAGGCCACGAAGAGCTACTTGATATAGTGTCAAAATGGTAAATATAACAAGTTGCTTAAACGGACAAAAAGCAGTTGGCTTTTGCTTGTTCCTCGCCAATTTTAGCCAACTACTTTTTGCCGCTTAGCAAGGCGTTAATTCCAATACTTTATTAAATTTCTTATTAGTCAATCCATGTAGTGGCAGACCTTATGTGTCTGCTTTTTTATGAATAGGAATCAATATCTATTTTTTAGAAAGGGTCACACACAGGTGACTCACTACGGTGTATTTTTTTACCTTGCACACAACCTATTTCTTTATCTCTGTCTTATCAATTATAGAAGCAAAATAAACCGCATTTATCAGCCATTTTTGTGTGCCTAGCCAGTAACCGCGGAAGGTGGGGTTGAAGCCAAACTTGATGATACTGCCTTTGCCGCTGCGCTCGGCAATGACCAATGGGGCTTGGGCGAATTGGATTTGTTTGTCTTCGGATAAATAACCAGCAGCTAATGGCTTTTTGTTGGCTTTGAGTGGTGTGGCATAAGGGTTTTGAGAAACTTCCAGTTGGCTATTGCCTTTGAGTAGAGCGTATTGGGTTTGTTGGTGCATGCCATAAGCTAAAGGGTGAGTGAGGTCGGCTTGGGCGGAAATAATAGCACCGCCGATGGTGTTCCGTGCGAGGTCTTTTTCAAAATCTCCGTAACTGAGGCTTTCTACGATTTCAGACTCTTCATTTGATGGATTTTCTTGCGTTTCTTTTTTCTTATTCTGCAGGTTTTGTTCTGCCCATTTTGCTGATTTTTGTAAGCTGATAAGGTGTCCGCCTTGTTTTATCCAGGCTTTGATTTTGGCATTGGTTTTTTCTGTTAGGGATTTGTAATTACCAGAGGGCAAAATAATGTGGCTGTAATCATTGAGTTGAATTTTTGACAGTTGTTTTTTGTTGATTTTGGTCAATGGCAAGCCAACTTGGGTGTCAAATAAATGCCAAATACTGCCTGTTTGGTAACTATTGATGCCCTCACCCATAACCATCAATACTTTGGGTTTGTTTAGGGTAACTACCGCTGGTGACCCCAAATCTATGCCATCGGTGTTGTGAATGGTGGTTAGTGCATAGACAGGTACTTGGAAAAATTCGGCTATGTTGGCAATGGCTTTGGTGATTTCTGTGTTTTTATCGTCTTTTTTTAAGTCAATAATTATTGTGCCAGGATTGAAAGTTATGGTTTTGCCATTGGCTTTGATCTTGAATGGTTTTTTGGTTGCTTTTGTATTGATGTCTCTTTGTTGCAGGTAATTGAGTGCCGCTGCGGTATTGCCTTGGCCCCAATTAAAGGCATAGGCGATGGCATCTTTGTCGTAATGGTTTTGGGTGGCTTTAAAGGTGATTTCTTTGGTTTTGGGTGTGGTTTTAACGCGTACATAATCCAAGCCCCATGCCATGGCGATATTCCATGCCGAGACATCGTAAAAGGTGTTGTCTTTAAACTGTGTTTCTGTGCTAAATAATGATTTTATTAAGGTGTATTGTTTTTGCACAATTGGAATATATAGTGAAGTATTGGCGTGGTATGTGTGTTTGTTGAGCGTTATGTTTTCATCAAGCATTGTCACTTTGATGTTGTGAATGGATAAGTAGTCTGCCATTTTTTGGGCTTTGATGCTGTTGTCTTTGAAGTCTAAGACATAACCGTTAAAATTTTCTGATCGGGCTTGCTCTAAAGCTTTTTTGAAAAATTCCTTTTTGTAACTTAATAATTTTCCTTTGAGTTCAAAAGCACCCCTTAGGGTTGAAAGAGCGGTGCGAAATTGGTTATCAATACCATCAACCAAGGTGCGCATGCCTTCGTCAGTGGATAAGTTGCCACCATTGGCACGGGCTTGTTCAAATAAAATGCCGATACTGCCGTGCAAGTCAGGATAGGTTGAACCTTTGCCAGGATAAAAATCATCGTAGCTTTCTTGGCTGTAAAAACGCATGCCTTTGTCGCTTAATGTTTTGGCATGGTAAGTAGCTAGTTCGGTGGTTAATTCAATATTTTTTGCTGGTATCAATGGATTGGCTCGATCGGGCACGCCAGGTTGAAAAAAGAAAGTTTTGTCACTGCCCATTTCGTGGTGATCATCAAGTACATGCGGATTCCATTGATGAAAGGCTTTAATCCGCGCTTGGGATTCTACTTGCGATAACAGCAACCAATCACGGTTGAGATCAAAGAAATAATGGTTGGTTCTCCCATTGGGTGATTGCTCTTTGTGAGCTAAATCATTGCTATCAGGGTTATCAATTATGCCGCGATAAGAGTTTATATCAGTGACGTATCGGTCGTAGCCATCTGGATTGATGGTTGGGTCGATTATGACTAAAGTTTCATTGAGAATTTTATCTATTTTATCCGAATGTCCTGCAACCAAATGGTAAGCATACAAAATACTGGCATTTGTGCCGCTGGCTTCATTGCCATGCACACTAAAACCATTCCAAACACGTAAAATCTTATCGTTTGTTGCCAGTGCTTCGAGGTTTTCCATGTTTTTATTTGAGCTGATAAATAATAATACCAAACGCCTGCCTTCATTGGTCATGCCATAATCCACCAAGCGCGCACGGGCTGATGAAGCCGCTAAAATACTTAAATAAGTCACAATCTGGTCATGTCGGTAGTGTCTTTCACCCACTTCCAAGCCGGTGACGGCTCGCGGTGAGGGAATCGAAGTGTCATAACGCGTATTTTTGGGCAAGTAATCTTCTAAAATAACCGCATTGAGACAGAAGCTAGTGAATAATGAAAAGAGTAAGGCAATTAATTTAAACATAATGGGGTTCTCTAATAATCAAATTCTGCCACAACAGGTGTGTGGTCAGATGGACGTTCCCATCCTCTGGGCTGTTTGTCGATATAGGCTGCTGTGAGCATTTCGGACATGGGTTCGTTGGTGAGGATTAAATCAATACGCAGTCCTAAGTTGCGAGGGAATCCTCCCATGCGGTAATCCCACCATGAATAATGCCCGCCATCATCGTGTAATAAGCGAAAAGAATCATCAAAGCCTAAATCTAAAATGCCTTCGAGTTTTGCTCGCTCTTTATCGGTACAGAGTATTTTTCCACGCCAATAATCGGCATCATAGACATCGCGTTCATCTGGTGCAATATTAAAATCACCCAAAACCACTACATACTCGTATTCTTCTATTTGCTGTCTGACAAAATTTGTCACTTGCTCTAACCAGTGCATTTTATAGGCATATTTTTCACTATCAGGCTCGGAGCCATTAACCACGTATAAATTGATAATTCTTACACCATCAATAGTCGCTGCCAGGATTCTGCGTTGTGGGTCATCTAATCCTTCAATATCGGTGATAATATCAGTGGCAGGGGATGAACTGATGATACAAACGCCATTGTATATGGGTTGTCCTGAGTAGACAACATGCCAGCCTGCAGCTTTTATTTCATCTTCTGGAAATTTATCATCGGTGAGTTTTGTTTCTTGAATAGCCAAAATATCAGGGGAGTTTTGTTTTGACCACTGTAAGACATGTTCTAAACGAACTTTGAGTGAATTAACATTCCAACTGACTATTTTCATGATTTATTTAATATATTAGATTGTGCGAACCTTATCACAAAACGGCATGTTATAATTTGTAAGATTAACATAAAATAAAATAAAACTTAGAATTTATCATGAAAACTTTTGCCGTACATTGCCTATCTCGAATGGGCTTCAGTCATAAAATAACCAATAATAGCAGTGATATTGCAGACTTTGAAGCTCTAGGAGCTACAAATAATGCTCGCATTTCTGCTTACCTAGCACAACAGTTAAATTGGCAAAGTATTGATGACAATGCCTTTGAAACAATGGTAGCTAATGCGAACTATGTCACTTTAGATAAGCCCTTGGTACAAATGTGGCAAGATCATCACGTTAATACTGGTGCTGCTGGGTTCAATCGAGATGCTCCTGCTGAAGAAATGGAGCGATTGGTTTTGGCTCGTGCTGTTTACAGTAAAAGACAGTTACTGGAAGTGATGGCAGATTTTTGGCACAATCATTTTAACATTTATTCGCGAAGTTATTATGCTCAATCAGTTTTCACATCGTGGGATCGTGATGTTATTCGCCCACCAGTTGCAGGACACCCGCGAGAAGCCGCTAACCCAGATGGTCATTTGTTTGGCAATTTTAGGCAAATGCTTGAGTTGTCATCAAAACACATTGCTATGAATTATTATTTGGATAATTACATTAATGACAAAGGAAGTCCAAATGAAAATTATGCGCGAGAAATTATTGAACTACATACTTTGGGTGCGGAAAACTATGTTAGCTTAGGCGATCCTGCATCTATAAATAAGACCTCTCTATCATTTCCCTGGGGGAATGAGCTTATTGCAGATCAATATGTAGATAGTGATGTTTATGCTGCGATGCGTATATTAACAGGTTGGAGGGTAAAGGACAGGTTGGGGCAAGCATCTGCAGATAATTTAGATACAGGAGAGTTTTTCTTTTATGCCGGCGGACATGATGCTTTTGCAAAAACTATTTTAGGTTATAGCTGGAATGATTTTGACCCAAGCCCAAATGACATCTTGCGTTTCTTTGATATTTTGGCTTATCACCCAGGCACTGCTAAACATATTGCTGGCAAGTTGTGTCGACGATTTATTGGCGATAATCCTCCACAAACAATTATTGATGCTGTGGCAGATACCTTTTATCAAAATAGGTATGCAAGTAATCAATTGGAGCTGGTTTATCAAACCTTGTTTTTATCCGCCGAGTTTAAAGACCCCAATAACTATGGTGGGAAAGTTAAACGTCCATTAGAGGTGGTTGCCAGTGCTTTGCGTGTTTGTGGTTCTGATTTTATGCCAAGACAAGGACATAGCGACACCAATACTATTATTGGCTACTTTATGCGACGGGCTGGGCAAAGACCCTTTTTATGGCCGTCACCAGATGGTTTTAGCGATGAAAGCGAACACTGGGTCGGCGGGACTGTTTTAACTTATAATATGCGCTTTTTTGATTGGATGTTAGACCAGCGTTACAATACAGCCGATAGAATTGTACCTGTTTTAGACATTACTCTCAACGCACCTTCGGTAGAGCTGCCAAATCACTCTCCCAACAATTTAACAACTTTTTGGATGAATAGAATTCTTGGTTATGAACCACCAGGTGGCTGGCCAGGAACAACTTTACATACAACTTTGCGTCAGTTTATGCAACAAAATGCAAGTGACCCACAGCTATGGCCTGCCGATACTCCTTTTCCTGATATTAGCACGACATCTAGTCCATATATTTATGAACGCTTACGTGCATTGGTCAAACTCATATTAACTACTCCAGAATTCATGTATAGGTAACGAAATGATAACTCGCAGAAAATTTTTACAAGGGACAACCGCTTTTTTTACACTCGCCGGTTCTGGTATCACTATCGGTTTGACTAACAAAAAAAACACCTCACTTGCCAATCAAAAAACATTGGTACATTTGTTTTTTCGAGGTGGAATGGATGCGCTCAACTTTCTTATTCCTCGCACAGGAATTAATCGTAGTGAATATGAAACAAAAAGACCAAATATTCAGGTACCAGTTAATTTAACCCTAAACTTAAATGGAGACTTTGGTCTACCATCTACGTGCAGTGCCTTACACCAACTTTACCAACAAGGGAATATGGCAATGATTCATTCTGTCGGAATGCCAGAAGGTCTAAGTTCTCGCAGTCACTTTGAGTCACAAGCAATGTTTGATTATGGTACACCAGGGGATTCGTTACACGCAGATGGTTGGTTGGCTAGACATATCAATACTTCGACAACAATTGACGTGTCAGACACAATTGTTTCGATGTCATCTGGGAATCCGCCAGTTAGTCATCAAGGAGATAGTACGGTCTTGTCTATTGATGACCCTAACAGCTTGCACCCAAACCCAGGTCGATACCAAGAAGAACACTTGGCAACCTTAAATCAATTGTATTCTGGAACAGGTTTGTTAGAAGATGCTATGATTGCCACAATTGAAAACATTAGTATTATTACGGGCTTGGATTTAACAATACCTAGCTCATACCCCGATGAGGCTCTAGCACAAGACCTGGCCTTAATTGCTCAGATTATTAAAGCTGATCTTGGATTAGAGGTTGCCAGTGTTGACTTTGGTGGTTGGGACACTCATGAAAATTCAGGTAATTCAGGCACAGGTTATTATGTTGATCGACTGGGCACGGTCTCAGCAGCGATAGGAGCTTTTTTTGATGATTTAACAGCAACAGGTTTAGCTGATAATGTTGTCTTAACTACACAAACAGATTTTGGAAGAAGAGTGAGGCAAAATGGTAACCGTGGAACTGACCACGGAACGGGACAAGCAATGATGGTGGTAGGTGGCAGTATTAATGGAGGTCAGGTTTTGGGAACATTTCCTGGCATTGAAGATGCTGACTTATACCTTAATACAGACCTACGTATGACAACAGATTTTCGCCAACCTTTAAGTGATGTAGTGAAAAACTTTTTAGGCAATCCCAATATTGATGTGGTGTTTCCTGGTTATACTGGAGAAACCTCTATTGGATTGTTTCCAATCAATGATACATTATTTGGAAACGGATTTGAGTAAAACACCAAAGTACTAAGGTTGGAAACCCATGAAAAGCCCTTGAAGGGCTTAGCAAAGATAATTTATACTTTTCTTGAAAGCAACCAATAAAAAGTACCCACAGCTACAGTTTCACCTGTGCTATCTTTGATGGTGGTTTGCACTTGGTATTTAAGTTCATCTTCAACTTCAGGAATTTCACAAATACACTGAGCCGTTAAATCACCCTTGGCTTTTTTGATATATTCCATTTCCATTTTAGTTAAAATCCCACGGATTTGACTAGTCATGCCCGATAAAACTGCCAAACCACTGGTGACTTCACCCAAGTTTATCAGGGCAACCGCGTGAATACTTCGCAAATGGTTTTTGTTGGATTTGCGCTCTTTTAAAAAAGCTTGACAATGCCCTGGCTCTAAATCGGTGATTAAGGCTTTAATGCTTCCTGTATAGGCGGCCATTTTACCAATCATGTGAGAGAATAGTTTTTTACCAAATGGTTTGTCTTTTAACTTTTTCCAGTTAGCTAGTATTTTTTCGCCAGGTGATTCGTTGTTTTGTGCCATAATATGTTTTTTGTAATTGAGTAATGAAAATGTACCACAATCATTATAAATATGTTTCACAAATAATCAACCAAGGACTTCAAAAGGCTGACTTAGATGGAGTGCTTATCTATTCTGAACATGTTAAAAATTATTTCCTTGATGATATGCCTTATGCGTTTGCCTGTAACCCACATTTTAAATGGTTGGTGCCAATTACCGAAACACCGCATTGTATTATTCATTATAAGCCTGAAGAAAAAGCTAAATTATATTTATATCAACCAAGAGATTATTGGCATTCTTTGCCTAAGATGGCTGAAGGTCAATGGGCAAAATATTTTGAAATAATCCCCGTTGCCAACAAAGAAGAGCTGCCAGACTTTAGTGATTTAAAAAACCATGCATGGATTGGACAAGAAGACTCATGTGAATATGACAACCTTAAACATAACCCACAAACTTACATGAATTATGTGCACTGGCATCGTGCAGTAAAAACCGATTATGAGATTGACAATATTGCTCAAGCTAATAAGTTGGCACTAAAAGGTCATAAAGCGGCACTAAGAAGTTTCAAAAAAGGCTTTAGTGAATTTGAAACCCATTTAGCCTACATGTTAGCTACGCATCATAACGAACACCAACTGCCTTATGGCAATATTGTGGCTCAAAATGAAAATGGTGCTGTTTTGCATTATCAACACACGCAACGCTTTCGTCATAAGCCTGAAAATCTTAAATCTTTTCTCATTGATGCCGGTTGTCAAGTCAATGGTTATGCCTCAGACATAACACGAACCTATGCTTATGATGAAAACAGTGAATTTGCCAAGATGGTTGCTGCAGTTGATGCCATGCAAATCAAAATGGGACAAAAGGCAGTTGTTGGAGCCAGTTATATTGACTTGCACTCACAAGCATATTTGATGATAGCGAAAATATTAATAGATTTTGATATTATTTGTGGCAGTCCAGAACAAGCAGTTGAGACAGGCTTGACTAATGTCTTTTTACCACATGGATTAGGGCATTATTTGGGTTTGCAAGTGCACGATATTGGCGGACACCAAAGTGATGAAGAGGGTAATATTTTATCGCCACCAGAATTGCATCCGTTCTTACGTTTGACTCGAACTTTAGAAGAAAACAATGTCTTAACCGTAGAGCCAGGCATCTATTTCATTGATATGTTACTCGAAAAAGCCAAAGCAGATGGTCTAGGCGATTACATCAACTGGTCAAGAGTTGATGACTTTAAACCTTACGGTGGCATCAGAATCGAAGATAATATTGTGGTTAAGGCAGATGCTCCAATTAATTTAACGCGTGGTTGATTTGTCCAGACTTATTCAAAACTATCTTGAAAGATATTATCATTAATATATTTTATTTCCTCTATTGCACCAGCACTATTCGCATCAAATAAAGTGTAACCTGGAACTCCAATAATTAGTGATCTTGAAAATTGGTCTCCATCATAAAATGAGGCACTTAGTGTCGCTAGTGAATTTCCAAATTTAGAAAAATTTTCAGGATGGTCATTGGCTATAAGAATACTATTTGAGGCATCAGCACCTGTTTGACTTCCTAAAATAATATGCACAACTCCATCATCTGTTGCTGCAAAATTTTCTAAAGGAACGCCAATAAATAAATCATCCTGAATATCAAATAACCCCTCTGGGTTAATGTTGCCAGTTGTAATGGATAAACCAAATTGATCTCCCGCCTCTATACTGCCATAAATCCCAGGAGTTTCTTGTGAAAATACTTGATTTCCTGTTGCCACTAAACCAGTAATTGAACCATAAAAAGCATGTACAACTCCAGCATCTATCACAGCACCAATGTCTTCGTATGGCACGCCTATAATAAGCTCATCAGCTAAATCGTCTGGAAATATACCGTTCAAATTCCCTGTTGCCAAAGTATAACCGAACATATCATCATCTTCGGAAGTTTCATCACTGCTATCATCTTGACTCCAAAGACGAGAATAAACTAGACCAAACTCACTGCCTGTAAGGACCTGAACAATTCCATCATTGGTTGCATGATAATCCTCAAAGGGAACACCAATAGCTAAGTCATCATAGAAAAATGCGGCAGATGTATCTTTATTAAAATCACCTGATGCTAATGACCAACCAAACAAATCTCCCGATTCAGGTACTCCAAACACACCGTTTGCTCCTTGCTTGATTATTAAGGAAGTATTAGCAAGACCTAACGAAGTACCATTATAAACTCTTACTTCACCTGCACTTGTTACACCATTAACGGCTTTATACGGACTAGAAACTGCCAAATCATCTTTTCCATCACCATTATAATCACCTGACACCATACTGTAACCAAACTTTTCTGACTGACCCTCTCCAGTCGCAATTGTTGTAGAACTGGTTGTTTGTAAGCCCGATGAACTACCTTCATAAATTGCTATTATTCCTGCTGCTGTTACACCGCTATAGTAATAAAACGGTATTCCTACTGCCAAATCATCTTTACCATCCCCATCAAAATCACCTGCTGCTAAACTAAAGCCAAACCCATCTGATTTTTGAATAGATGAATCAGGCAATATTTCAGTATAATTAGAAGGAACAAGACCTAATAAAGATCCATAAACCACTAGTATTGCACCAGTATCATTAAAACCAACACTTCTGACCGCAATATCATCATAATTATCACCGTTGAAATCTCCCCTTACTACTAGTTTACCAAATTCATCTGACAAACTAGATCCCCCCATGTACATTAACTGTCTACTTGATTCAACTACTGTGTTCAATACGTCGGATATCGTTTTTAATATTTGGTTATAATAGTCAGCAATGTTGTTAGCGTTGACCTGAAATGTAACCAATAATATTAATGCCTTGCTTTTCATTATTCTCTCCAACTTATTGTTCAAAACTGTTTTTAAAAATCACACCGTAGTCTTTATAAGCTACTTCAAATACGGAACCTGAATTTAAAAGTCCATCTCCAGATGTGGTAGTAGGTGCGCCAATAATAACGGAAAAATCAGATTGAAAATACATTGAAGCCAGAGAGCTGCCAAAGTGCGCTTCATTTTCCAGTCCCGAAACAATAATTTCTTCACTGGTTATTGTATCAAGCCCTATATTACTACCAAAAATAGTTTGTACGAAACCATCGTTGGTAAAGTGATAATCTTCAAGCGGGGTTGATATAATTACATCTTCATAAGCATCTGTATTTAATCTTCCTGTGGCAACTGCAAACCCAAACAAATCACCGGGCTCTACCACTCCAAATATTCCGGCTGTGTTTTGTGAAATTGTTTGGTTACCAGCAGATGTTAAACCACTACTTGTTCCGTAAATAATATTGACAGCACCACCATCTACAACAGTGACAATATCCTCAAAAGGAACACCAACAACAAGATCAGAATTAAAATCACCATCAAAGTCACCTGCTGCTAAAGAAAAACCAAATAAATCGCCTGTCTCAACCAAGTCACTAATATTGCCTTGAGTCCAATCAGATGCAAAAACTAAACCTCCTAAGCTTCCATGAAACTCATGAATCATTCCTGCGTCGATAACAGCTCCTACATCTTCATTGGGTGCTCCAATAATTAAATCTGCATAGGCAACTAAGCCATTATTATTTTTTAATCCTATACTCTCGTTAAAATAGCCAAACACCAAACTCCAACCAAACCGGTCTCCTGCCTCAACAGGGTCTGTAGTGTCAGCTTGACTAATAGACATTCTATTATTGCTAGTTATGCCTACCGTTACTTGACCAGGATATATAAATACTACTCCTGCATCGACTTGCATTGATCCATTAATCAAATCTGTGTATGGAGCAGATACAGCCAAATCTGTATAACCATCATCATTGACATCACCTGCTGCTAAGCTAAACCCGAACTGACAACCAACCTGTAAACTACAGACATCTACTGCTGTTATGTAAGTTGAATTAATAGATAATCCACTGGCTGACCCATAAAAAATATTGATAGCTCCTGCATCAACAATGACTGCACCTCCATCTATTATTTCATCTTCTAATGGTGTACCCACTACCAAATCACTAAAACCGTCACCGTTAAAATCTCCAGTAGCCAGACTGGAGCCAAATGCATCTTCGTATTCGGCTAAATTACCGCTTCCATGTTGAGATAATATTTGACTATTGTTACTGCTTAAACCATTATTGGTTCCATATAATATAAAGACAGCACCAGCTGTAAATTCTAGAAAATTATAGGCTGGCGCACCAATTGCCAGATCTTGATAGCCATCAGCATTAAAATCTCCAGATGCTAATACCTGCCCATAGTTATCATCACCAATACTAAGTCCTGGGGTTCCTGGTGAATCTAAATCCCAATAAGCATAAGTTATGTTACTTATTGATTCTATGGTTTTCCCTAATTTATCTTTATAGAGATCATTAGCAGATAACCTCAATGGCTGCGAACTAACGGTGAATGTTAATAGCAATAATATTGTTGTTAAGTTTTTCATAATAAATTTCCTTAAAATAATAGCTTCTATAATAAGCTTGACTCGCAGAGAAAAAATTAAAAAAACCATCAATCATGCTGTTCAAACTTCGACTTCTTAAATTTTCAAGAAACACATATGTAAAGATGCAATTATTTTTAAAATCGCACAAACTATTGTGGTTTTTTCATTGTTGATGGTCTTAATCATACAAGATGGTTGAAGCCCATTCTGCTGGTTGGTGAAGTAGATACAGGACTGTGAAAGAATCTCTTCTATTTTGAAAAAATACTGTCCAACACTGTATTCTCTGAAGCGGTATACTTAACTTGAATAACACCTCCTGCTTGTATTTGTGTCTCATTAATCACTCGACCTGGGGCGGCAATGATTAAACTTAAATCTTGCCCAAATTTATTGGTAAGTATTGTGGTTCCACATTGTGCATTTTGTTGTTTACAAAAATAATTGCTTTTGTTATCAATGGAACCTTTGGCATTACCAAAAATAACTTGTACAAGTCCTGAATCAACATTATTGCCAATATCTTCATCAGGAAGCCCCAATATTACATCATCATATCCATCAGAATTTATATCTGCCATTCTTATAACTTTTCCTAACTGATCTTGATGTTCTGCCATATCATTGTTCTCTGAAGCATTTTGTATCAACATTTGATTGTTGGCATCAGTTAAACCATTATTTGAACCAAAAATAATATGTGCTACGCCACCATTTGGCACACCTGACGAAAAGTAATCCTCCCCAGGTACACCTACAATCAAATCATCAATCTTATCACCGTTGTAATCGCCCGTAGCAATAGCAAAACCAAATTTGTCTCCACTTTCCCCCATTCCTGAAACTGTTCTGTTGTACTGGCTCCAAATTGAATTTTCTTGAGTTAGACCACTTTTACTGCCATTAATAATATGTACCACTCCAGAAAAAAGATCTGTTCCCTCACTTTCAAAAGGTACGCCTATAGCTAAATCCTCATGACCATCATGGTTAAAATCACCTGCAGATAAACTCCAGCCAAATTGGTCATAATTTTCAACTGTATTTATCATATTCTTAGAGTTTTGATTTATTTCAATTTGCTTAGTAGGATTAATGCCTTGTGAGCTACCAAAATATAAGTGCACTGTTCCTGCGTTGTAGTATGTTTTATTTAATGTGATGTTTTTTTGTGGAGCAGAAACTATCAGTTCATCTAAAGAATCTTGGTTAAAATCAGCTGCTATTATAGACCAACCAAATTGAGCATTTTTACTAGGACTCTGTTCAGAAATAAGATCTTCTTTTAGGAGCAAACCAGATAATGAGCCATAATAAACGGCTACTGAACCAGCATCTTTTTTTCCTTGTACATCCCTGTATGGAATACCAACAGCTAAATCATCAAACCCATCACCATTAAAATCCCCACTAACCAAACTACTTGCAAAAGCATCATAATTATCGCCTTCTTTGTGATTTAAAATATAACTATTTTTATCATTTAAGCCTGTTGCAGAGGCATAAATGATTACAGCTATCCCTGTATATTTTTTGTTATTGAAATCTGCATTTGGAACACCAATTACCAAGTCTAAAAAACCATCATTGTTAAAATCTCCTTGGGTAATTGCAGCACCAAAGTTATCGTAAGCTTGCGATAAAACTGGCGTGTTAAGTCTGTTTAAGTTCCAGCCTATGATTGAATCTTTTTGCATTGTACTCATGACAGTGTCTTTTTTACTTAATTCAACAATGGTTGCCACTTTATAGGACTTATCTTTTAGTATTATCCAATTAAAAGGTTTGTCTGTTATTTTGTATGTGAGCTGTCTCTTATTGGCAGTAGATTTTTGTACATACATTTGTGGGTATTGCAAATTCTCTCTTCGTGCTTTCCATGGTTCAAAAGTTAAATTATCTTCAATAAACTGCTGTAAAGAATTTATTTTTTTTATACTTTTACTAAGTTCTCTTTTCTTAATCGCCTTATTAAGGCTATAAAAATCCTGTTTAAATACAACAGATTGAGCCTTAAGCTCCTCAACATAATAACTATTACTTACTTCTTTAAACATTTCGTATGCTTGCTCAAATTGATTTGCTTTTAGAAAATATTTCATTAGTTGTATTTGAAAATCAAATGTTTTTGCAAAATCTTGATCGTAATATTTATAAAAATCAGGAATATAGAAAAGCAAAGTACTGATAGATTTTTGGTAATTTTCTTGGTTAGCATATAGTTGTGCTAAAAATAGTCGAGTTGATAAAGTATTGTTATCGACAGCACCTAATATCAACTTCATTTCGGTAATGCTGTCCATGAGAAATTGCTCTCCTTGCATCATGCTTTCTTTATAGCGCATTAAATTAGCCCCTAAAGTGGCTTTTATTATAATTTCTAAAACGCTCTTGGTTGCAGAGGCATGTCTTTGTGTAGCTAAGGCTTTTTTATAAAAATCAATGGCTTTGAAGTATTCTTTCTTCACTTCATAATAATTTCCTTCCATCAATTCAATGTTGGCTAGTATGGTTAAATCATTATCACTGTTTTTCCATAAAGTTTTTGCTTGCTTTAGTAGTTTTGGCACATCTTTCAAATACCCTCTCTTGTTGTAACCATCAATTAACTTCGTAATAACTGACAATTTAGTGTTCACTCCTTGTGATGTGGTTGGAGAAATTTTGTTAGCTAAAATTAAAAGGCGCTCAGACTGTTGGAAGTCTTTCTTCTGATTCAATGCATGGCTTTTAAGAGCCAATAATTGCAACTTCATTACGTTTGAAATTTCTTCATTAGCCAACAAAAAAGAACTTAAAATAATGGTTTGGTCATCTTTATCTTGGTAAGCATAAGTTTTTACCAGATGAAATAAGCTATCTATTTTTTGCTGTTCAGATATTAGTTTATTATCAATTAACATTTGTTGTGCTTCAGATAAAACATCAATTGATAGCATGGTGTTGTTATCCGTTGCTGGCGTTAACTTCATTAATGTATCAGCGAGAATATTATTTAAAGCTAGAGTTTCGTTACTTGCTTGTTTGGTTTTATAATTACTATAAAGAGAAATCACAGTCACTAAAAATGCAAAAAGAAAAGCAGTAGCAAGAGTATAATTTTTTGCCCGCTTTAATGGTCTCTGGTTTATTTCATTTAATTTTTCTAATACGGTCTGGATATTTGGTCTATCTTTTGGTTTTTTGGCAACCATGTCGACTATGAGTTTAACCCATAGTTTTGAACCTGTTAGCGATTTTTTTTGTAACACCAATTGACTTGCTTGGGTCTTGATAGTTTCTATGTCCTTGCCATTAAGGGGGGGGTTACCTGTATTAATACTCCAAAACAACAACCCTAATGAAAAAACATCACTGGCTTTAGATTGTGCGGTGCCATCAAATTGTTCTGGAGCCATTGAGAGTGGACTTGCTTGAATAATTTGCTTATGTTCACTGCCTGCTTCATGCTGCCTACTAGAGCCAAAATCTAGTAAAATTGCTCCTCGATGTTCTTGCAACATGATGTTTTGAGCTTTGATGTCACCATGAACTAAATTGCTTTTATGGATTTGGTTGACAGCTTCACTCATTTGTCGAGCCAACCTTAATTGTTGTTGCCAGCTAATTTTATTTGTTAGAAGCTTGTCACTTAATAATTTGCCATCCAAATAGTCACTCCAATAACCTGCAATATTTTTATCAATAGTTGCCCCATGAATAGCCAAAACATGCGGATGACGGACTTTTGCCATGTTGCGTGCTTCTTGCAAAAACTGCTGAGTAGATACATAAAGCTGGCTTTTTTGATTGAGAAATTTTACCGCAACGTCACAATTCAATGCCGAATCATAAGCTCGATAAACCTCACCTATTCCTCCTTCGCCGATTTTATCTTTTATAATTAAATGAGCCCACTTCTCATTTTCAGCAATGCCTTGAACTTCACCTTGCTTACGAATAGTTTGGGAAACATGCTGAATTTTTTCTAATGCTACTACAATTTTTTTAGCATCTTTTGAGTCAAACTGCTCGGCAATGCTTAAATTCAATCTCCCATCATTGATTTTAGCCGCAATTTCTTCTATCTTTTTCTCATCCGATTTTTTCATAAAGTTTAAATCTTTATTATGTACTTACCATCATATCGTAACATTACATCCAAACTAAAACGCAAAGACTTAAAGCAAATAGCGACTTTTTTTAAGTAGGTTTAGTCCATTATGCATCGGACAGCCATGCCAGCAGCTCTATGATAGGAGTCTACTTGTGTGACACTTTGATAAAAATATAGGAGCTCTGCATTTGTATTTGAAATTGTACTTGACCAATAATTACCTGTATTTTCATAAATAACACCATCAGAATCACGAAAACCTGTCATAGGCAGTTTTAATGGGGAAAGCCATGCACCTGCTGCAGAGTCATAAAACCAACTTTGTCTTTCTGTATCCCATTCGCCTGTGGTCGGTAATCTAAAACCACTAGGACAAGGATTATTTGCACCGTTAAGCCCTTGCCATAAGGTATCAATTTGTGGGGTCACCCAATCAAAAGGAGTGGCATTTTCGGTTATAAACCGACCATACCAAACTCCAGGTAACAAAACATATGATGCATGGGTTGCATTGGTTGCTGTTGTTGCACTATCCCTTTTTTCATGACCTTCAGATGCTCGTCCCCATTGGTATAAATCTCCTCTATCGCCCACATTAGCAGCACCTAGATTTCTATCCAACCAAACACGTCCACCAGCAGAGACTACTGCTGACATATTGTCACAAAGATTATCCCAATAGGCATTGAGAATATAAATTTCATTGCAGTTGGTAGAGGTGTTGTAAATGGTTAAACCATTAACTGGACTAACAATGGCATCACGTTGTGTTGTGGTCATGCGTGGTGGTAAAAAGCCTTGAGTTGTGGATTCCACTTGTAATTTGGCAGAACTTGCCGGCGATCCTGTACCAATTGACACCGCTCCTTGTCCAACCGAGTTTATCACCAAGGTTCGACCTTCGGCTGCAGTATAGTCGTAGGATTCTATTCGAGAAGCTCCTGCTGTATTTACACCGTCAATTAATAAGCCAACAGTAGCCGCACTTTCAGGGGCAATGGAACCAAAAAAAGCTCGACCATTGCCAGCTATGGTAAGTTGTTCGGTTGGCTCTAATGTACCAACACCAACCTTAGGAGATGATAAAGCTATTCGGTTAGAGGCCGCCAAGGATAAAGAGTCATCCACATCTTCACTGATTGAAACATAATTGGCATCGCCAAAATTTAATTTTGCTCCATAGCCATAAACTCCACCTTGAGAACCCATTAAACGCAAGGCATTATCATCAATATCGGATGCAACAGTTAATCGATGGGTTGCCTCAGTTGTACCAATACTAACATCACTCAAATAATCAATTCCTGCACCATTTGTCAACCACGGGGATGCGACAGGGATTGTGGGTTGATTAATTAAATCATTATAATCTCCACTAAATCCACTTGATGGTGTGGCTGGTTGCCAGCCTGTGGTATTATCAAAGGTTAGTACTTGTCCATTTGTTGCTCCTTTGTCTATTAAGGTTGTGGCATAGGGTACGGATTTTATTTTTTGTCGTGGTGATAGTGCGGTAAAGCTGGCATCACTTGCACTTTTTACCCTGATTTCTAACCATATATCCAAGCCATCATAAATATTTGCACCGAGATTGACATTATCGATAGTGAAAATCCCTGCACTTACTTGCACACTTGAATGAGTTGACATGACACCAAGCATGTTGCCTGCGGTCGTTGCATCATAAGCTTGTATAGTAATGGTAAATATCCCATTTGCTGGCATTCCTGCATCTAATAATTTCCCTTGATAGCTAAAAGTTTGATCAACGGTATGTGCTGTATTAATGCATAACACTAAGAGTGTTAGTTTAATGAATCGCTTCATAATATTTCCCCTTAAATTATTCAAATCCGTCTTCAAAGACAAAGTCATTGAATGACTGCCAAAAACCACCATTAAGTGTGTAGTTACCATTTGCTTGTATGACACTAGCATCTACTTGGGCTATGCTGACAACCATTTCATAGCTCCCTCCGAACATTTTTTCACCACCACTGTTTATGGTCTGTTTATTAATCTCGTACCCTGCAAAACTATAGCTAAAAACTATTAACATACTTAAAGTGGTTATTGTTTTTATGTGTTTCTTCATCTTTCATACCTTTACCTGCTACTTATCTTAATTATAGAAGATGAAAATAATTTAATAATCGCACAAATAAATTTCATTTTTGTACTTTAGTACTGCAATTTTTATGTAACTTTTACTAATTTTTTACTTAAAAGCTGAGGTCATTGTGCTTCTTATTTTCCCCATTACATTTTATATACAGCATTAATTTATATCATGTGTTTGGCTAGTTTTACCAATGCACGGGTTATATACATCCGAACCGAGTTGGCTGAAGGTTTATCAGTAATGTCAGCAATTTCTTGATAGCTAAATCCAAACTCCAATCGTAAAACTATGGCTTCTTTTTCTTTTTTTGATACCTTTTCAAGGGCAGCATCATAGTCAATAATAGTGTTAATATCTCGATTGTAGGCTAGTTTTTTTTCCCCAGCACATTGGATAATTGATAATTGAAAAGGCTTGTTTTTGCGCAATTCTTGTTTGATTTGATTGATGAAAACAGTGCGTAGATAGGCAAAAAAAGCACCTGGTCTTTGTGCTTTTATGCTTTTGATGTTTTTAAATGCTAACATCAAGGTGTCTTGAACCATGTCTTGAGTATCCATAAAACCCTTTGCTTGAGCAGGAATTCGACCATGTGCCCATTTCATTAATTCAGGCTGATAAAGATTGAACAACTTTTCACAGGAGGATTGATCTCCGTCTTTAAGTTGCCTCAATAACATTGCAGTAGTAGAAAAATTATTCATAGGTATTATTTTAAATAAAAATAACACCTCTACTATCATATAGACGTATGACTTTTACAAGTATTTAATATCATTTCCACAGATAAAAACCTGATAAACATCAAATTTTTATAAAAACTAAGTGCCTATTTAGTTACTAGATACACCTTTGCACAACCCGTGGAACGAGTAAAAGAGTTGCAAGTAGCAGGCTATTTGACTCATTCTTTTTTCCACCGCCCCAGACTTATGCAAAAGTCTCTATTATTTTATTTTAATCTACTTCATTCTCGGTAAAGTCACGCCTTTTTGTCCTTGGTATTTGCCTTTTTTGTCTTTGTAAGAAACCTCGCATTCTTCATCGGATTCAAAAAATAAAAATTGTGCTACGCCTTCATTAGCATAAATCTTGGCAGGCAAGGGTGTGGTGTTAGAAAATTCTAAGGTTACATGTCCTTCCCATTCGGGTTCTAGCGGTGTCACATTGACAATAATGCCGCATCGTGCATAAGTTGATTTGCCTAAACAGATGGTCAGCACATTGCGAGGGATTTTTAAATATTCGACTGTTCGTGCCAAGGCAAAAGAATTGGGTGGAATAATACAAACATCAGATTTTACATCGACAAAGCTTGCGGGATCAAAGTTTTTTGGGTCAACAATGGATGAGTTGATATTGGTAAAAATTTTAAATTCATCGGCACAACGCACATCATAACCATAACTCGATGTTCCGTAGGATATTTTTTTGTTAGCATCATCTGAGGAAGTGACTTGTCCATCCTCAAAAGGAGAAATCATGCCATGTTCCAATGCCATTTTTCTGATCCATTTATCTGCTTTAATTGTCATGTTAATTCCTATAGGTTATGTAGTTTTAGTTCTGGTATGTTTTTGTTAATATCAACAGGGAATTGAGCCAGTAGTTGAGCAACTTTCATTGCCATAACTAATCCTTTTTGAGAAATATCAGAATCTACTCCCCAAACATTTTCTGGTGTGCCTTCATCCATATTTTGACGGATATTGATATTTAAAGGTAACTGCCCAAGTAGGTGTGTATCAAACTTCTTTAACATTTTATCAGCAGCGCCCTCACCAAATATATGCGATTCATGATTGCAATTTGGACAAGTAAAAACACTCATGTTTTCTATGACACCAAGCACTGGGATTTCGACTTTTTCAAACATGGCAAAAGCTTTTTGAGCATCTATCATTGAAATGTCTTGCGGTGTGGTTACCACAACAGTTGCTGTTACTGGTATTTTCTGTACCATTGTTAATTGAATGTCACCTGTTCCTGGTGGTAAATCAATTAACAAATAATCAACATTGTCCCAACGCGTTTCTTCCACCATTTGCATTAAGGCTTTGGTAATCATCGAACCACGCCAAATGGCTGGTGATTCTTCGTCAATCATATAACCCAAGGACATGCTTTGAACACCATCGGCATCAACAGCTATAAAACTTTTGTTGTCAGGCGAGGTTGGTTTGCCATAATCACCCAACATGCGTGGCATACTAGGGCCATAAATATCGGCATCCAAAATAGCAACACGTGCGCCGAGTTTTTGTAAGGATTTTGCCAACATAACAGTGACTGTTGATTTGCCAACACCACCCTTGCCAGATGCGATAGCGATAATGTTTTTTACGCCTTTAATTGAATCAATGCCTTTTTTTGTTTTATGGGTGCGAATAGTCGTTTTAATTTGAGATTGTTCTTCATTGTAACAAGGCTTTAGAACCTGACTTATCTCCGATTCAAATCCTTGAAAGGGAAATTTTACTGATAATTGTAAGCCTTCTTTTTCTTTAACTTCAATTGACTTTCCAAAAGTCAAATCAGTTACTGGGTTTTGTGTGTTTGCCACACATTTTTTAATTTCTTCACTCATGTTCTAGCACCTTTGCTAATAGCTGTTGTGTTGATTTATCAAGATGAACTTCTTCAAGAGTATCATCTTGTATGTGTTCAACTATATTTCGTGCAATTGTTTTGCCCAGCTCGACCCCTGGTTGATCAAAACAGTTGATGTTCCAAATAACAGATTGAACATATATCATGTGTTCGTACATTGCCAATAACTGACCTAATGAGCTGGGTGTTAACTCTTTGAGTAATATGGTTGTACTTGGGCGATTGCCAGGACAGTTAAATTGCTTTTCATCATGATCACTACCATTCATTAAAGCAGCAGATTGAGCGAGCATATTAATTAATAGGTATTTTTTAGATTCTGTTTGAGGGCCCAAAACACCAATAAAATCTATTGGTAACACATCTTTACTTTGATGGAATGCCTGAAAAAAAGCATGTTGTGACAATTGACCGTGATCGCCAAACAACCAAGGAGACGTTGAAACATCTACATGCTCGCCATTGACATCATGCATTTTGCCATTACTTTCCATCATCAGTTGTTGTAACCAAGCAGGTAGATGCTTTAAATTTGCATCATAGGGAATAACAGCATAGGCAGTGAGGTGCATAAAATTTCGGTACCAAATTGAAACCATTGCCATCAGAACGGGTAAGTTTTGGTTAAAGTCTGCTTCTTTAAAGTGCTTATCCATTTTCTCAGCCCCAGCTAAGAAGGATAAAAATCCTTTTTCACCAATTGCCATCAATAAAGGAAAGCCAATAGATGACCAAACAGAAAAACGTCCACCTGTTGCGTTATCAAATGGCAGAACATGACTTTCAGGCACTCCAAACTCACTCGCTCTCTTATTATTGGCTGTTGCGATAACAAAGGATTGGTTCATTTTGTTTGGTTGATAGTTGTTCTTTTTTTCTAGTAATTCTTTAATTGCATTGGCATTTTTTAGTGTTTCTATTGTTCCTAAGCTTTTGGAGCTGATACAAAAAAGTGTGCGTTCAATGTCTGTAGTATGAACAATCGCTTGCAATCTAACATCATCAATGCTGGCAAAATAAAGCACTTTAACTTTACTTTTCATCTGTAAGTCAGTCAATGCTTGAATTGCAATTTTTGGACCTAGATAGGAACCCCCTATTCCAATATTTACCACTGTTTCAACGGGCTTGTTAAAAGCAGTTAACCACTGGCCAGAAGAATAGTTTAGTGCAACCTCAAACATCTTTGCCCTGTCTTTTGCCATTTGAGCAGGTGGATTTGTTTGCCTTTGTAATGTGTGAGTCGCGGGCTTGTTCTCGGTTACATTGATGTTGTGACCAGTAAACAGGTGAGTGATTTTTTCTGATAGCTGACTGGCATCAGCTAACTTTGTTAAAGAAAGAAGAATTTCTGGAGTAATCCAGTTTTTGGAAATGTCCACAAAAATATCTTCGACCTCGAAGGATAACGATGCCGCTCTGTTAATCGATTGATTAAATAGTGCTTGTAAGTCTTTAACCGATTCATCGCGCGCTATTTTTTTTAATTGTTGCCACTGGGCTAAAAAATCTTGATTCATATTATGGATATTTTACCTATTACAATCTTATTTTAAAACAATAAGGCAAAAAAAAACCCATCCAATCCTGGATGGGTTTTATTAATGCTATATTTTTATTTTGCCCTGTATTGTTTTGTAGATGGAAATGAAAAGTAACCTGCTTCAAAACATGCGTCTATATTAGCAATGCTTTGGTATTTATGCAACTCTTTGTTGTCTTTGCTTGAAATAGCTGTATTTTTGTCTCAAATAAGCAACCTTTATACAAAATGTTGCTTAAATACCACTATATTTTCCTGATAATACTGCTTTCTTCTTCTTTATTATCAGAATAATTTGTTAATTTCCCTTTTTTTGGAATGATGATTTCATTATTTAATTCAAGTAATGGAACAATGACGAAATTTCTTTCGGTTATATAAGGGTGAGGAATTTCCAGTTGTTGTTGTTTTACCACATTGTTACCATAGAGCAAGATATCAATATCAATAATTCTTGGACCCCATTTTTCTCCGTTGGTTCTTCCCATTTTAATTTCAATCTTTTTGAGTTCATCAAGTAAATCAACGGGTTTTAATTTTGTTTGTATTTTAATCGCAGTATTAATAAAGTCCTGTTGGTCTTTTTTGCCCCACGGCTTGGTTAAATACAGACTCGCCTTTTCTTGTAAATTGATATGAGGTGATTCATCAATCAGCTTAATTGCTTTTAAAATATTAGCTTTCAAATCGCCAATGTTGCTGCCCAATCCCAGATAGCAGGCATGTGATTTAGGACTTAATTTTATTTTTTTAATTCTGGGAGGGAAAATGAGTTCTTTTTGCTTTTGTGCAGAAAGTTTTTGGATGTCAGTCCACCATTGAGCCATTGTTTCAAGTTCAGAGCTTTCTGAGCGGCGTAACAATAAAAAATCATAAGCAGCTCTAAAACGAGGGTTCTCTAGTGTTGTAAAAACTTTCTTACCTTTCATGGAGTAAAAGCGATATTGTAATAACCAAATATGCCTAATTCCTATTTGGATAACTTTGGGAATGGCTAACTGTGTACGAGCGATAATAAAGGCGTCATTAGCGGCAGTGTTGACGGCTTCATAAAGAGGTACTTTTTTGTTTTCCAATCGATCGATTATTTTTTGTGCAAAAGGCCACATAAAACAAGCAAAAAGAAATATTGGTGTAATACTCTTGCCTTGTGCAATACGTGAGTCGGTACTGTTAAATGCGCGTTCGATAAATGCCTTGCTTGAGGTGTCCTTATCTATAGAAGAATGAATTTTTGGAAAAATAAATTGAAACAAGTTAAATTTTTTCATTAACTTATAAGCTTCTATGCCATTACTGCAATGAAACAACTTTACTAATTCGTCAAAAAGTCGTGCGGGAGATACGTTGGCAATTGTTTTGTGTTCTGATTGTGTGGCTTGGATGATGTTGTCCGACATTTGCAAGCCTAGTTTTGCTTGAAACCTTATCGCTCGAATCATTCGTACGGGGTCTTCAATTATACGTGTGCGATCATCACCAATAAACTTTAGTTGGTTATTTGATATGTCTTTGTAACCATTGCAATAGTCTAAAATATTGGCATTCTGAATATCAAAATACAGGGCATTACAGGTAAAATCTCGTCTTATAGCATCTTGATCTATTGTGCCAAATATATTATCCTTAACGATTTGCCCCTTTCTTAATTCGCGCTCGCCCTTTTCTTGCGCACCTCTAAATGTTGCTACTTCATACATCTCACGATTGTGGTAAACATGGGCAAGCCGAAATCGGCGGCCAATGATTCGACATTCACGCTTAAACACATTTTTTATTTCATCGGGAGTGGCATTGGTGGCAATATCAAAGTCTTTAGGTTGTTTATTTAATAATAAATCACGAACTGCGCCGCCAACAATATAAGCTTGAAATTTGTGTTCAATAAGTTTAGTTATTATGGCTTGTGCGGATGGTGAAATTTTACCAGTGTCAATGCCATGTTGGGACTGATTGTAGGTTTGAAGTTTGATTTTAGACAATTTTTTCAACAACTCACTATTTTATTACTTTACCATTCGCTAATATAAGAGGATAATGAGCGAACTGCGTTATGATTACTTCAGAAAATTATCTAAAGTTCTCTTATATACATTTAACGCAAGTTTAACATTTATTAAGAAAAATTGGAGAATTAAATGACTTTTGTGGTGACTGAAGCTTGTATTAAATGCAAATATACTGATTGTGTGGAAGTTTGTCCGGTAGATTGCTTTCATGAAGGACCAAATTTTTTAGTTATTGACCCTGAGGAATGTATTGATTGCACTTTATGTGAGCCAGAGTGTCCCATTGAAGCTATTTATCCTGAGGATGATTTGCCTGAAGGTCAAGAGCAGTTTATTAAAATTAATGAAGAGCTTTCTCTGGATTGGCCTGTGATTACTAATATGAAGGAAGCCCCAGAAGATGCGGAGGACTGGGAAGAGGTGATTGACAAGCTACACTTGCTGGAGAAGTAATAAAATTTACATGAGTTGAACTAGGATTATGCTCTCTAGCTCAACTCTTGGTTATTTATTTAGAAACCAACCCCATTGATAACGCTTCTTTTTTAACTAAATACTTTAATACCTTTATAGTCTCATCCTTATCTCTAATTTTATTTGAGACCTTGTATTTTCCATTAACTACCAAAGAAGGTGTTCCTGTTATTTGCATTTTAAAACCCATGTTATCAGCTTTTCGTTGAGCCGAGTCTAATATAAAAGACTCTGCAGTACTTAAAAAAGTTTCTTTTTCTATGTCTGCTTCACTTCCATACCATGTAGCTAACTCATCAATAGTACGAAATTTTTTATGCTCTTCATGTAGCGCCTTGAATAATTGCTTGTGTGTTTGATCAACAATTCCCATTGTTTCTGCTGTTAGGAAGGCTTGTTGAAAAATTGCCCATGCTGGTTGAAAATTAAGAGGCACTCTTTTTAATACAGCGTAGTCAGGCTTGCCTGCCATCCATTTGTCCAAGAATGGTTCAAAATGAAAGCAATGAGGGCATGTGTAACCAAAAAACTCATATACAACCACCTGCGCTTCATTGTCTGTCGCATACGGAGTTTCAAGTTCAAAATAATCCAAGCCAAGCTTGTACTCATCTTGTGAAGCTGTTGACTCCTTAATTGCTTTTTCTTCAAGCTTAACAGGTTCTGTTTGAACAGATTCTATTTTGGTTTCATGGCTATTTTTATCACACGAAAACAAAAATATCGAGAATACCAGCGTTAAAAAGAATAAACGCATTATTGTGTTAGCCCCATTGTTGTAACTTCTTTATTGGATAGATAGGTAGCTAATTCTAATAAAGCAGCATTGCTACCTAATGTTTTTTTATTCGGCTTATATTTGCCATTGATAACTATGGAAGGCGTTGAAGTTATTTTCATTTTACGCATCATGTTATTTGATTGTCGAATTTTAGAATCAATCATGAATGAATTAGCGGTTGATAGAAAGGCTTCTTTATCGACATTGAAGTTTTGTGCAAACCAATCAGCAACATCTTCGATTGTCCTGAATCGCTTATGCTCTTTGTGAATAGCATTGAACATTGGTTGATGAGTTTTTTCAATAATCCCCATTGTTTCTGCCGTATAATAAGCTTTAGCTAAAACATCCCAACCTGGTTGAAAAACAACTGGTACTCGAACTAATTTAACATTCTTTGGTAATTTCCTAGCCCACGGCTCAGCATATAGTTGAAAGCTAGAACAATGCGGGCATTTATAACCAAAGAACTCATAAACAATGACTTGATCTTTTGACTCCGTATCAAACACTGGGTCCAAAATTGTGTAGTGCAAACCTTCTTCGTAAGCCACTTGAGCTTTAACTGGCTCTTGAGAAAATCCTGCGAAAGGAAAAGAAACCAATAGTAGAATGATTAGTTTATTCATATTTAAACCTCGTTATAAAATATTATTTAGTATAGACCTTGGATATAACTTGCCAATGCTTTAATTTCAGCGTCACTTAAGTATTTGACCACATCAGCCATTATTTTCCCATTGTCATCGTCTGCTGTAATTTCACCAGATTTAAAAGCAAGCAACCTTTGTTCTGTGTAAGCAGCGTGTTGACCCGCAAGTACAGGGTAACCAGATAATGGGTTGCCTTTACCAGTTATGCCATGACAGGACATGCAAGCTGGTATTTTCAATTTGTCAACACCGCCCTGATAAATAGCCTTGCCAGTTTCTAGCAAGTCTGGATTTGCCGAACCAATACTAGGCTTTTGAGATGAAAAATAAGCAGCTAAATCTTGCATGTCAGCATCGTTTAATCCTGCTACCATTCCAGCCATAACCGTTGCTTTTCGTTGACCATTTTTAAATAATGATAGCTCCCTTGCGATATATTGTTCGTGTTGCCCAGCCAGTTTTGGCCAAACTGGATTAGCACTGTTTCCATCAGCACCATGACAAGAGGCACACATTGCCGATTTTGATTTGCCTGCTTGGGCATCACCAGCATTAGCACTTAATGCAAAAAATAAAGACATTATAACAATAGCTTTTTTCATGATTGTTTTTACTCCTAACCGAATTTGTTATTTCAATCTCGGTATTATAAGGCGAAAACACCTGTTGCATAAAGTGATAACGCAAAAAGTTGTTATTTTAGACCCATATTCTGTGCTTCTTGTTCGGCTAGTTCTAAAGTTAGCTCAATAAGTTTATCATAACTTCCTAGCGCACCAGCATCTGGCATAAACTTTCCATTGATGACTAATTTTGGCGTTCGTAAAGCGTTGACCTTAACAGCTATGTTGTTTCCTTTCTTAATCATACTGTCAACCATGAATGAATTTGCCGTTTCTAAAAACTTCTTTTCATCAATTTTATAATTTTCAGCAAACCATTGTGCTATATCTTCAATAGAGCGTAGTTTTTTGTGTTGTTTGTGAATGGCATCAAATAATGCTTGGTGAGACTTGTCCAACACACCCATAACTTGTGCTGTATAATACCCTTGAGCCAAGACCTTCCAGGCACCACTAAAACCCAAAGGCACTCTGATAATTTTTGCATAAGAAGGTAGCTTTGCATGTAAAGATTTCATATGGGGCTGAAAATTAGCACAATACCCGCATTTATAACCAAAAAACTCATAAATAATAACGTGCTTATCATCATCAGGTACATAAGCAGGCTCAATTAATTTATAGTGCAAACCCTCTTGATAAGTGGAATTACTTTGAGCAAAGACAAAACTGCAGCTTATTAGTAACAACATAAGTGTGATTTGTTTCATTATTTATACCTTCGTTTTTCTTGTAAGGTAATTTGACCACAGTTTTGCCAAATAGTTTAAAACATTAATAAAGTGACATTGTTGGCAACTACAATGGGTGTATTGTTCGTCACATCATATAAGCTACACACCACAACCTCAGTAGCTCCTCCTGTTATTGACTTTTCACAACCGCCTGAGATGAATGCACTATTGTTGGGTACGATAGATGTTTGAAAATATAAATCTTGATAGGAAAAAGGCAACTCTACCACGCATGTGCCAAAAACAGCCCCGTTCCTGACCGTTATTTCATCAGAGTTAATGTTGTTAAAATAGCTTACTCTGGTTGTTCCAATGTTCCCACATGAAAACTCAATTCCAGCTTTAACAAACCCATAGCTATCTGTACGACTATGCTTGGCATCTCTTTGAACGATTAAATCACTATTAACAGTAGCCTCTGAGGATAGTATTGTTTTACCACCAACGATTAAACCACTACTTGGTGGAGGAAAAGCAGTAACAAGACCGTTGCCAATACGAACCCCAAGATTATCTGCAACTTGTAAAGCGGCAAGACCATTAACACTGGCAACAAGAGGGTGAGTTCCTGTGGGCGAGCCTACTGCAAGCGAAAAAGCAGGAGACGCACCTCCATCAACCCCAACATGGCTAGAGTAGCCAACGCCATTGGCGTCTGTTTGCCATGGGGAGGATAAATCAGAGCCTGCCACCCAGTTGTTACCATCAAACTTTAGCACCTGCCCTGTTGTTGCGCCATTGGCAGCTAAAAAATCAGCCTGTATAGCATAAGGTGTAGAGTTAACTCTTTGTCTGGGCAATAAAGCATTGTAACCATTTGGTGAGCCTGCTTCTTTGACAAAAATTTTCAAATATCGCTCATCACCTGAGAACACTATGTCGCCAAAATCAAGCTCGACATTAAAAATTCCATCATTAACAAAAATATTGTCACGATTGCTGATAAACAGCAAGCTGCCTAGGTTTTCATCCGACCACAGCTCAAACCGAAAATCGTAAGAGCCTGTTGTATTGACACTGTTAAACTGTAGTTGTCCTTGATAAGTAAATCGTGAACCTACAGGTGCTGCATTTATTGTCAGGCTTATTATCATAAGCATAATTAGTATTTTTTTCATTTCATTTTCCTCTATTCAAAACTGTTGGTAAAAATTAATTCTGGCAACGGTATATTTGAGTGCCAAAAGCCACTCTTAACTGAAAACCCACCGCCTTGTGATTGCTGTGTAATATGTTGTCCAATGGTGCCTTCTAGTTTATATCCTGCATTTATACTGATGCCGCCACCATTAGAAATAACGTGTTTTTTTATAGAAAAGTCCTGAGCACTAACAAGGCTGACACAACAGATTACAAAGAAAGTAAGCGAAGTTAAACCTTTCACTTTACACCTCCTTTTTTGCTTATAACTCCAACAAAAAACATCAAAAAGATTAAAGCAGCTAGTGTGTAAGTATTTAAGCTAGGAACGCTAGTGCTTGTTAAGGTTGATCGAGTAATGGTATCAATTGCAATAGTCCCACTATTAAAATTAGGAACCCCTGTCTCCATATAATATAAAAATGCAACTCTTCCACCGCCATTAACATCAACAGTAAATTGTGTCCAATCTTGGGGGTAGGCATTAGCTGCTTGAGTATCATTGATGCTCATTAGCACTTGATAATCTCCAAATGCCGAAACGCCTTGAGAGGTTTTTTCAGGAGGCACAGAAACACAATCGCCAGTATTGATCGCTCCAGTTGGGCTATACATAACAAACATGCGAGTGACTTCATTTGCCAAGCCTTGAGCACGTGTGTAAAAGCTTAATTGGTCAATAAAACCAATATCTGGCATTATTAACCAATTACAAACCACATCGACTCCAGTGCTTGTGTCATTTATAATATATGCGTTTGCATTGCCAGCTTGAGCTGCAAACAAAGTACCATCACCTTGTGCCCAAGTTGTTGAGCTTGGCATATTTGAACGGTTGTCAAGCACCCAGCCATTAGCGGCAAGGTTACTGACATTGTTAAATGACTCGACTAGAACTTGTTCGGCTTTTAAGTTAAGAACAACAGCTAACCCAGCCAGTAAAAATAAGTTTTTTAGGATGTTCATTTGTTTCTCCATATGTAAGTTTTTAATGGACTCCATTGTAGAAATAAGAGTTTGACTTTTCAGGACAAGTACAAGACAATTACAAGACATTATTGAGACAAGTGATTGAATTCATGGAGAATAGAGTAAAAACAATAAACTCCCAACAAAAAAGTTACGCCTTTCTTGATTATGAAGTTCACCCTAGTTTGCGAGAAATATACAGGGTAAAAACTCCTATTAAAATGGGTAAGAAGAGTTTTAATATCTTACTTGTATTGATTGAAAACCAAGGACGTGTTGTTACAAAAGAACAGCTCATAGAAAAAGTTTGGCCCAATCAAGTTGTTACCGATGCTGCATTGAACAAGCAAATTGCACGATTACGGAATGATTTGGTCGGCAATGAAACTGCGCAACCAATTATTGAAACAGTTAGAGGTGTTGGTATAAGGTTGATACCATCAGTTAACCAATTAGAAACAGAAAATCCCAATATTCGCAACAACCACAGTAAAAAGTGGGGGTTGGTTGCTCTTGCAATGATAGTTGCACTATTTTCCTACACCCGATTCAACAAAGAAGGTAGTGCTGATAGCCAAATTGTATTGCCAGCCTTAAGTCTGCAAGACACAATGGTCGAAATTCGAAGTGCCATGTCGATAAACAAAAAAGCATTTATCAGTCAAATCAAACGCCGAAATGAACTAGGCAAGATGTTGAATAAACGCTTTGATATTGAAAAAGACCTTTCGTGGGAACGTCGCTTTTTAAAGTACCACGACAAAATGAATGAAGGTGAGCTTTTTGTCTTTTCACAGATAAGAGCCTACACAGAAGGTCCTTTATTAAGTAGCAACCAGCAAATATTGGATTTAATCAATGCTAAAAAAGAAATAATTGATAAAATTCCCTTAGCGGATAAATTACGTAACCATTTGATTCTTTGGCTTAATAAATACCAGAAAATCTTCAAAAATAATGCCAAAATGAGTTTGTTGTATGTGGGTGTAGAAGATGGAGCACCTTATCCTTCTGAGGTTGATGAACAAGTAATTAAATGGCTTGAGAAGCACAGTAAAGCATTACAAGATGTAGTGCTTCCATCAGTTAAAATTGCAATTATGCCATCAAAAAAGGTAAGCGATTGGCTTAATGTGGATGGTTTGAAGTATTTTTCTACTTTATTAAGTAAACATACAGGGATTCATACTATTAGTCCAAGCTCTGAGTGGTTTACAAATGATAATCTTCAGTCATTAGCTATTGAATTATCACAGTCAGATAAAATTGATTATGTGTTAAATGTCAACAATTCAAAAGTAAAAGGAAGTTATATAGCGGATGTTTTATTAAGAAACCAAGACAAGGTATTGGCTAAGAAGGTTTTAAAATCAAAAAGTATTTCATTATTGTTTGATAAAATTGACTTTTGGGTAACTAGGCAACTAAAAATCTCTACAACAATTGCCAAAGGTAAGCTTCAAAATTATAAACCCACAGATTTTGCATTAGAAAGTTACCTTAAGGGGCTGGAAATAGGTAGGCATGAAAGTTTTAAAAAATCAATTCCCTTTTTAAAGGCGGCAATAAATGACGATCCTGGTTTTTTTTATGTTCAGATATTATTAGCCGAGGTGGAAGCAGAATTAGGAAGTAAAAAGAAGGCTCTAGCTATTCTGGATACGTTAGCTAAACAGAAAAACTTTGACACGAGTTTATTAAATGATTTATATAACATTAAAGCTCTAACTTTAGTTTATTTGAACCAAATAGATGAAGCAAAGATAGTATTAAACCAATCCATAGAATTGTCACAAAAGAAAAATGATATGATTGCAATAATAAAATCACTAACTACAAAAGCCATGATTGATTTTAATACTGGCAAAGTAAGTATGGATACAGCTAATATATTAAAAAGACAGTTAGAACTTGTTAAAAATTATAACCCTACTAGCCATGCTATTGGCATCTCTTGCCTTAATTTAGCTTCAATTTATCAAGCCCTTGGAAAATCTAATGAAGCAATCACTTATATAGATATGGCAATCGCTAATTATGATAAGTCTAATAATAACAGAGGAATTATAGGTGCAAGTACTGTTCTTGCAAGCATTTATAATGATTTAGCCAAGCCGAGCAAAGGCTTATTAGTATTAGAGAATTCAAAGAGTCACTATGATAAATTAAGTTCTTTGCAAACAAAAAGAGACTTTTTATACTCAATGGCTAATACCCAGATGGATGTAGGTTTTTTTAAAAAAGCACTTGTCAATATAAGAAAATTAAAAGAAATGAATGTCAACTATCAAGATTCAAATGCTAATTTTTTAGCATTTGCTTTACAGATTGAAAAAAGCTTAATTCAAAACAAACCTGTCATTGCAAGAGAGTCTGTCAAAGAGCTATTAATTATTAAAAAAAATGACTTGAAAAGATTTACGCCAAGCCAGGCTAAAATGATAATGCTATACGACATGAACATTAGTGCTGTACTAGATGAGCCTCAAGAAAGTCGGAAAAAGATTGAAGGCTATATACAATCCGACCAAGCTTTTAAAGAATTATACTCTGTTAAATTAGATTTATTTGATGCCATTATTTGTTATAAAGAAGGTTTTAAGTCTAAAGCATCAAAAATATTGCATGAAGTAGTAACTAAGCTCATTAATGCAAATAAAGTGAAAGATGCTTTGCTTGTTGGATATAAACTTTTAGATATTCTATGGGAAAATGATATGGATGATTATGCAAAGACCATGAACCACTTCGATGAATTAAGTACCTTTAAATACCCAATACACAAATACAAAGCCCAATATATGGCATTTAATAAAGACTATATTAATGCCTATGCTTTAATGTCAGAGTTAAAACCGAAATCCAATGAGTTTTGGACCACGCAGGATCAGATTAAACTGGAAGAATATCAACAACTAGCGCAACAACAAAAATAAACTCGGCCATTTTTTTCCTGTTACCCAAATGTGCTTGGTTTCTTTATCAAAGGCAATGCCGTTAAGTACGCCAGGTTTACGCATATAGTTTTTGAGTAAATTTGGCAGGTGATGATTTTTAACAACCGCACCGGTTTTGGGGTCAATCACCACAATATAGTCGCTTTGCCAAACATTTGCCCAAATAAACCCATCAATATATTCCAGCTCATTGAGGTACATCAAAGGTTTGCCATTTATATGAACCTTGATGGTTTTTTGGGTTTTAAACTTATCTGAGTCTTTAAATTGAATCAAGTCAGTGCCATTTGACATAATAATGTATTGTCCATCAGAGGTTAAACCCCAACCTTCGCCTTGGTAGTCAAAAGTGCGAATGGTTTCCAACGTATCTTTATCGATTTCAAAAGCAGTTTTCTCACGCCAAGTAATCATATACAGTTTGCCGTTATGTTCGGTTAAACCTTCGGCAAAATATTTTTTATCAAACATTCTTTGCTTAATGACTTTACTAGTATTTAAATCCCACTTGGTTAATAACGATTCGCCATACATGCCACTACTTTCCCAGACTATATTATCCTCAATAATGAGTCCTTGAGTAAAAACTGTGTCAAAATGTTTTTTAACTTTTTCAGTCTCAAGTAATTGCCCGTGAGCAACGATTGAATTCAAAAACAAAAGAAATGTAAGGTAAATTGTGTGATGCATTAACAAAATATTGGCTAAGTTGGATTATTGGACAGCTAATTCTAGCAAAAATTGAATGTTTTTTCATTCTAAGGGTAAAATAGCGTCATGAAAAATATATTTACTAACACGAAATTTTTGACATCTGCTTACAAGGTCTCGCAATTACCTGCCGATACTGGTTTAGAAATTGCCATTGCAGGGCGCTCTAATGCTGGCAAGTCAACTACGCTTAATACTTTGGTTGGCAATAAAAAACTGGCAAAAGTGAGTAAAACCCCAGGGCGAACACAATTATTGAACTGTTTTGAACTGAGTGAAAATCGACGTTTGGTTGATTTACCTGGCTATGGTTATGCAAAAGTACCAAAAAAAGTTAAAGCGCACTGGCAACACGAGATAAATATTTATTTACAACAGCGAAAAAGCCTTATTGGTGTGGTTATTGTTATGGATATACGCCACCCTTTAAAAGAGTTTGACCAGCAGTTTTTGCATTGGGCAGATCAATCGGGTTTATATTCTCATGTGCTATTGAATAAATCAGATAAATTTAAGGCTGGTAAAGCCAAGTCGGTCATGCTTGAGGTTAAGAAAAAAATGCAAAATATTTCACGCACTTCGACCATTCAGATGTTTTCAGGGCTAAAAAAAGAAGGTGTGGCCGAGCTTTCAAGTACCTTGATGTCGTGGTATAACGATCCAGGTGTATTAACTTTAGATGAAGAAGAATGAAAGATAAAACAATCACATCATTCCTGTATAAACCGCAAGCTTTCAAGGAGGTTCTTGCCTACGCAGGAATGACGAGGTTGAGCCTATGACAACACGATGTTTACAAGGAATGCTTACCATTGAGGCATTCTTAGACGCTAAAAGTCAGCCAAAGCTATTGTTAACACAAGATGAACTTAAAGATTTGAACCATCAAATTAGTAAAGAGTTATTGGCAATCCTACCGAGACTAGATGATACTTCCTATGCTGTTGTTGGAGGTTTATACCAAAGCAGTGAATTGTTGCAGCCGGGTTTTCCAATTCACACACAATTAAGGCAATACGCCAATGCGGCACTTAAAGGTGAAAATAACCGCCGCAACCAACTCATTATCGGTGCCAATAGTGAAGGAGAAATCCCCCAAGGCTTAAGGCAGAATAAAGATGTTCAACTAACCCCGTTATTGTTATTGCCATTTGTTATTTTAACGGATCATGATGAAACAAAAGAAATATTTGAAAAGCAGTTAATGCACAAGGGAATGGGTTCGGTTGATTTATTAAAAAAAGTGCAAGAAGTCATCGACGTTAAAGTGCGCCACGTCAACTTCATGACCATACTTGATTTGGCAGCCATGATGCATAATCACTTGCAAATGGCGGGTTTTGAGCCATTATGGCAAGTACTAGAACAAGCCATGTTTGATGCCAACCCAGAAAAAAGAGTTGTGACACCTCAGTTAAATGAATTTTACTTATCTAAAAAAATAGTCTTTAGTCCCTTTTTCTCTTATGTTTTTTGGAGTGCGCATGGCCCAGGCAAAGACTTAAAAGAGGCACAAGAAAAGTACTTACATTACACTCAGGTGCAACGGCAATACACCGCAACACTAGCCGAACATGGATTAGATGTACGACAATTTGCACCAACCACGCAAACGTACCCAGCAAATGAAGAGCACATTTGTTTTGCCACTTTGGATGAAAACCGAATCAGTGGTGATTATTATCACGAGATAGTCAAGCCATTAAATGCAGAACAAAAACAAACGGTGGATAAAAATGAACACCAACACTTAGGCGTATTATTTTATCAAGTGACAGATGAGTCAGGTGGAATGGAGTTTTATTATCCTTTGACAGCTAAAGGGTTGCAGGAAATTGAAGATATTTTATTATAACCCAAATCCCGGTACAGGTATAACATGGTGAATATTTCCTCTACAATAATTGGGACTTTAATGTCGCTGGGTACATAATTGAACAAGCCACAGGGCATTCGGTTTATGAAGAGGTTGAACAACAATTAGCGATTCCTTTAGGTATGCAAGACTGGAATATCAAAAACCAAAGCCGCAAAGTCAACGAAAGCAAGTCCCGTTATTCAGCTTGCCACATGTATTTTTCCACCCGTGATATGGCAAAAATTGGACAACTGATGCTTAACAAAGGCAAGTGGAACGATAAGCAATTAATCTCAGAAAAGTGGATTGATAGAATAACCACAACCGTCACACCTGTTGAGGTGGTTAATAGTAAAAACAAAGACAGTAAGTACAATTTTCCTATGGCTATATGTGGTGGCTGATTGAAAACCTATTTGGCCTTCCTGATATGGAAGGTGCTTATTCGGCAACTGGCTGAGGTGGACAATTTATCACGGTTATTCCAAAGCGAAGATTGGTGGTCGCCCATAAAACCAAGTTAGGCACATTGACATTATGGGGGTTAAAATCAGGTGGAGTTGATGATTGGCAGTATTGGGAGACTGTGAAAAGATTATTAAATTGAATTTCACTAAGATACTCGATTAGAACTTCTCCTGTTAAGAGAGGATTTCGGGGCATGATTATTCTCAAAACTTATTCCCTTCAAATCCCCTTTGCGATCCTTTGCGAGTCCTGCTTTCCTTAAACAACAAAGCTGTGGCGTAGCCAAAAAATAACCAAAATTTCCCAAGAAACCACTAACATCTTGCAAAATTACCGTTTTAAGCTATATTAGTCAATGCTAATTTATTAACGTTTAAAGGGTAACTATGTCAGATTTGGATAGAAGAAATTTATTAAAATTGATGGGATTTGGAACAATGGCAGCTACTGTGCCAGGGTTGATTTCGTGTACAACTAAAGATTCAAAAAATGCATCTAAAGTTGCATCAACCATTGCAAGTAAGGATTTTTATGATTTACCGATGGCCGGTGATGCGCGTATATTGCATATTACTGATGTTCATGGTCAGTTAAACCCTGTTTATTTTCGTGAGCCAAATGTCAATTTAGGTGTGGGTGATGCTTATGGCCGCCCTCCACATGTAGTGGGTGAAAACTTCTTGAAATATATGGATATAAGACCAAACACTGCTGATTCTTACGCTTATACTTATTTAGACTTTGCAAAGGCTGCGCCAAAATACGGCAAGACTGGTGGCTATGCACATATCAAAACCTTACTCGAAAAATTACGTAAACAAGCTGGCGGCAAAGACAAAACTATCACCATTGATGGTGGCGATTTATGGCAAGGTTCTGGCACCTCGTTATGGACACGTGGTGTCGATATGGTTGAGGCCTCCAATATCATGGGACTTGATGTTATGGTTGGTCACTGGGAATTTACTTACCGTGAGAATGAAGTGCTAAGCAATGTCGCTTTATTTAAAGGGGACTTCATCGGGCAAAATGTTCGTGTAAAAGAAGACTCATTATTTGACGAGAATTATGAAAAATTGGTCGAGCAATACGATGGTCGCGGTCTTTATGACGAAGACGAAGGATATGCCTTCCAACCATATGTGATTAAAGTGATTAACGGTAAGCGTATTTGTATCGTTGGACAAGCATTCCCAAGAACGGGTAATGCTAATCCTCAAGAGTTTTTCCCTGATTGGTCTTTTGGCCTACGTGAAGATGACATGATTGAGCTGGTTGAACGCATCCGCGAAGAAGAAAAACCTGATGCGGTTGTACTGCTATCTCATAACGGCATGGATGTAGATATTAAAATGGCAGAACGAATTCCTGGCTTAAATGCGGTCTTTGGCGGTCACACTCATGATGGCATGCCAAAACCAATCAAAGTGAAAAACGTTGCTGGCAATACCTGCTTAGTAACCAATGCTGGTTCAAATGGTAAATACGTTGGTGTAATGGATTTTGACTTCACCGATGGTAATGTAGATATGACTTATACCATGTTCCCAATTATTACCAATATGTTACCTGCTGATAAAGAAATGCAAGCTTATATCGATCAAATGCGTCAGACAACATACGATGAAAATATAGTTGAATCACGCAATAAGGATCGTTATTATAATCCAGTAAGAGTAGGCAAAACATTTGAAGAAATCTTAGGCGAAAAACTCGCCATAGCCGATAGACTACTTTATCGCCGTGGTAATTTCATGGGTACTTGGGATCAAATATTATGTAATGCATTACGCGAAGAATACGGTGCTGATGTTGCCATGTCTGCTGGTGTTCGTTGGGGTGTGACAACACTCAAAGGCGACTGGATCACTATGGAAGATGTGATGAGCCAATGTGCTATGACTTATGGTGAAACCTATATGTCAGAGTTTACCGGTGAAGAATTATTACGCACTATCGAAAGTGTTGCAGATAATCTCTTTGATGAAGATCCTTACCTGCAATCAGGTGGCGACATGGTGAGATTAGGTGGTATGGATTACACCATTGAACCATCAAAACCATTGGGACAGCGCATTACCGAAGCACGTTTGGATAATGGTGAAGTCATTCAAAAAGACAAGAAGTATAAAATTGCTGGTTGGGCAAGTGTGAACCAATCACCAAAAGGTCGCTTGATGTGGGATGTTGTTCGTGATTACATTATCGCCAATAAAGGCAAAGATAATGTGCTGAAATTACCTAAAATCAATCACCCTAAGTTAATTGGAGTCAGTGCTAATCCTGGATTGGCTGATTATCCAGGTAAAGTGAGTTAGGAAGCATCAATAAAATTAAAAAAACCTGAAGCGTTTAATAAACTCTTCAGGTTTTTTTATGTCTTGTGTTTATGACTTATGCTGAGTTGTTGCAAATATCCAAATATTTTTTTACAACCGTTGGCATGCCTTGTTCAATGCATTCAATAGTCAAAACATGGCCAATAGAGACTTCCAAAATTGCAGGGATGGTTAAAAATGTAGCTAAGTTTTGTGAATCCAAATCATGCCCAGCATTAACACCCAAACCAAGCTCTTGCGCTTTGCTGGCTGCCTGTTGGTATTTTTGCAAAACCATTTGTTGTTCTTTGCTGCCATAAAATGAAGCAAACTCTTCGGTATACAATTCGATTCTATCCACACCTGTTTGTGCTACCAGTTCAACTTGATGCACTTCAGGATCTAAAAAAACTGCACTGCGCACACCATAATCAGCAATCTCAATTGCCAATTCGCTGATGCGTTTTTGGTGTTTCGTCATATCCCAACCATGATCAGAAGTCACTTGATTAACACCATCTGGAACAAGCGTGCATTGATCAGGCTTTGTTTGTAGAATAATCTTCATGAAAGCATCTGACGGATAACCTTCGATGTTGTATTCCACATCAGGAAAATCTTGCAAGAATTCAGCTAATTCATAAGCATCTTTAACGGTGATATGACGCTCGTCCTGTCGTGGGTGCACCGTAATGCCATGCACTCCCAAATCAATAAACTTTTTGGCAAAGTTAATGACATTGGGAAAGTCTCTGCCACGAGAATTACGCAGCAGGGCTATTTTATTTACATTAATACTTAATTGAGTCATACTGTCATTTTACCTCTTTTCGAGAAAAATTTGAAACAAAATACAAAATGACGCCCAATACTATCACGCCCAAACTCATCAGCGCTTCTTGAGGTTTCTCTATAATGATGTAAATCAGCGTCCAACCCATTAAACAAAGATACAAAATGGGCGTTAGTGGATAGAGCCATGTCTTATAAGGTCTTGGTAAGTCTGGTTGTGTTTTACGCAAGACAATAACACCCAAAACAGTGGCGAAATTACTGACGCCTAAAGTGAAGCCAGCGAACACTAAAATAAATTCAAACGATGAAGTAAGCACAAATAAGATACTCAAAGCCGACTGAAAAATTATCGCATAAATTGGAATATTGTTGGCATTTGTTTTTGCAAGAACTTTAAACAACGGGTAATCCTCGCCAATAACTTGAAAAGCACGCGGTCCAGCCATTGTCATGGCGCTCACTGTTGAAATAAAAATGATGGCTAAGCTTAATGCCAAAATATAAGCACCTTTTTCTCCGAAAACATATTCTGCCGCAATATATGCAAATTTTTCATTGCCTGCCATTTCCTTTATGGGTGCAACATAAAGGAAAATAAAATTTAAAATAACATAGAGAACAGCCACAGTCAGAGTGCCAATCAATAAAACTTTAGGCAAACTCTTTTGTGGGTTTTCGATTTCACTGGAAATATAAGTCGCAGAATTCCAACCCATAAAAGCGTAATTCACATAAATAAGTGAAACAGCAAAACTACTGGAAAATACAATGCCAATGTCACTAGTCTGCGGCAAAAAAGAAATATCTTGTGGTACTTCAACCATAAAAAAAGCAAAGACGCTAAAGCCAATAATAAGAACTAGTTTAAACAAAGTCATTATTTGGTGAAAACCACCACTGTTTTTGTGGTTGGTTATGTGTATAACCGTCAATACCACAATTAATCCAACAGCTAATATTTGGCTATTGAGAGCAGGAAAGACTTGGGTCATGTAAGTAGCAAACAGAATCGAAACCAGAGCAACAGGTGCGGCAAAGCCAATTGCCACCGATACCCAACCTGCCACAAAACCAAGCATGGGATGGAATATTTCGCTCAAAAAATTATACTCTCCGCCGGATCGTGGTAAAGCTGCTCCGAGTTCTGCATAACTCAAAGCGCCAAATAAAGCCGTCATGCCACCAACAGCCCACAGCATTAAAATAACAAAAGGCGATTGAATATCAAGTAACTGAAAACCAAGGGATGCAAAAACACCCGTGCCAATCATATTGGCAATGATAACTGATGTGGCAGAACGTGAGGTGTATTTTTTTTGTATCATTGTTACATGCTATTTTAAAAATTTTATTAAAAAGTGTCATTTAACAAGCAATACAAACTTAATCAAACGACAATATATTTAGATGGAGCGTCAAATTACATTCCCTGTATTGACTTCTATAAAACCCATTAACTATAATAATAATACACAATTAATCGATTTAAGGTGAAATAAATGAAAAATTACACACTATTAATGATACTTTTTATTAGTATTAACATGAACACCCCTTTCGCGCGCGTACCTCCTGGTCATGAAGAAAATAATGACACTTTAATGAAGGTCTGCTTGGTGCATGACAAATTATACCAAGTTGTACCAAGTTCGGGGAACTGCCTTACTAGCAATGCCTTTTATGATTTAATTGAATATAATTATGATCATAATCTATACGATTTTAATTCACAGGACAGCTTTTACTTACGTTTTTTTGATATTGCGCCTGACCCAAGAGTTCACCCTGAATATTATCATGGGAATTACGAAGTAAAAGCTATTGTTGCTCATGACCCAGATTGTTTTGAAGATGAATCTGCTTTTTGATTGAGCTTAATTAACAATCTATGGATTAAAAGTCCATAGATTGTTTAAAGAACTAACAATTTCGTGTCACCACTTGTAACAATGGTATTTTGCTTGATAATTTGGTATAAGTGACATTTTTTATATTGAGTAGCTGGTTTCCTTTTTTAAGGAAATTATCGCGCTTCTTTTAAAAGGCCAAATGTGTACCAATACAAACCTTGTACTAAAAGTACATTGTTTTAATTAATATATTGATTTAATCTGTTACAATTTCAGTTGTATCGCGTTATGAAATATAATTTTCTAGCCTTGCAAAATAACCTATGACTATAAATCATCATCACTTTTTGAAAAAAAAATCTAATTACCTTATCACTCTTATAATCGAGTATGCTTATCACTTAAAAATGCTAATCAAAACAACTGTTTTTTGGCTATTCTGTTTGATTGCTTTTAATGCTCAACCCTCTATACCTATATTCCAAAGCTTTGAAGAAAATAAAGGCTTAGATAATAAGTTTATAAAGGCAATTGCTGAAGATAAATATGGCTATTTATGGGTTGGAACAACTAGTGGGATATATAAATTTAATAGTGATAAGTTTGTTAAAATATCCTGCAATAAAGAATTAGAAAACATCCATGTTAGGAATTTGTTTGTTGATTTTGAAAATAATTTATGGATAGGGACAAAGTACAATGGATTATTGCTATATAAAAATAATGTATTAGAAAAAATTCAACCTAAATATTCTAAAATCAAATCGATCAACAAGCTTTCAAGTGATCGAAATAATAATATATGGGTTGGCACATCTAATGGAGTCTTCACTGTTTCAATTAATAAAAAACTCATAAGACCGCCCATAAAATCTATTCTCAAATTTTCTGATAAAAACATTACGGCCTTGACTTACTCAAAAACAAACAGTCTAATCATTGCCTTTGATGGCAAAATAAATGCAATTGACCTTAAAAATGATTTGATTACTAATATTGATGTAAAAACCACTAAATACGTACATGACCTACTCGTAGATAAATACAATAATTTATGGGTGGCAAACTCTGAAAAGCTGATTAAATTTAATCTTAAATCCCTATCTGTAATGCCATCTCCAACTCTATTAAATGCCAAAAGAGTGTTATCATTAGTGCAATCAATTGACCATTTGTGGGTTGCTACAATAGGTGGTGGAATATTTAAGATTAACTTGGAATCTAATAAAATTACCCAGCTTACACACAGTGATTCTAGATTCTCATTATTAGAAAATGATGTCATAGAATTATTAATCTCATCAGATAATAACTTATGGATTGGAAATTTTTCTAAGGGGTTGAATTTGTTGAATTTAAACCAAATTAATTTTTCCTTTGAAACAAATATAGTTGGAAGTTATTTTTGTGCCAAGAATCCCAAAATAAATAGTGTCGCAATAAATAAACAGAACGACATTTGGTTAGGTACGGATACAGGGCTAATAAAATATAATCCCTCTAATAAAACATGCGTTAATATATCACCTTCTAATTATTCCTTTAATTATGAAGTATATTCAATTAATCTCGATGACAAAAACATTTGGTTATCAACATCAAAAGGGCTGTTGAATTACAATCATCTCAACAATACACTTTTTCAAATTACAGATTTATCGCAAATAAGTAAAGTATTTTACAGTATTAAACAAATGAATGGAATGCTAATTTTGGGTACTGATAATGGTATATATGAATACTCAATTTACAATAAACTCGTAAGAAAATTGGAAATTCCAGATCCTATTTATACCAATAAGCCTAGTACCAGTTACACTAAAAATAAAAAAAATGAGATTTTATTTCCCACCTCTGCTGGTATTTTATATTTGGCAAAATCAGGAGTGCTTAAAGCATGTTCCATTAAATTTCAAGCCATTAAAGATAATAAGATCACAGCCATCCACTTCAATGCAAAAAATGAATTGTTTATTTCAGTATTGAACAATGGCTTATACCATTTTGATTCAAACAAATTGTTAGTACACCATTATTTAGATGATAATTTATTCTCACCATCCAACTATATAATGCAAATACAAAGTAATAACACTAAACCAAATTCACTCTGGTTGGGTACAATTAATGGGTTAATTCAACTCGACACATTGAAAAAACAAAGTGTGTTGTTTTCTAACAATCAATATGGCAATAATTACCTTTCTTTGACTAGTTCATCCTCTTCTCACAAAAATAAACTTATTTTTTCAGGAGAAAATGGCTTCATCCGCTTCAATCCTGATCGAATAAATACTTCTCTAAAAAAATCAAGCTTACTGTTTAGTCAATTATATTTGAATAGAACAAGGGTAATTGAACATAAAAAAACAAACAGTGGCTTCACTCTTGAAAAGTCGCTTGAAGATACGCGAGAGCTTAATCTAGGCTACAAAGATAGTATGATAGATTTAGATTTCATTTATTTAGCCTATCCAGCTGAGACAAATACCAAATATTTTTACAGGTTAGAACCAATATTCAATCAGTGGGTTGAATTACCAAATGGAAGTAAACGTTTAACTTTTACAAATTTAAAAGAGGGCACATATAAATTATCACTTAAGGCAACGAGTAAGACTAAATACAGTGATACCATTAATCTAAAATTGAATATTTCTCCTGCTCCGTGGTTTACTTGGTGGGCATACACATGTTATATCGCCTCTCTCCTTTTCATTGCCTATCAACTAGCTCTCTATAAAGCAAGAAAGCAAGAGAGATTAAACAAATACTTAAGCTCTCAAGTTTCAAAACAGACTCAATATATACAAAAACAAAAACAAAAGTTAGAACAACTAATCATTAGAAAAAACGAAATATTTTCTAATGTAACACATGAATTTAAGACGCCCATAACACTAATAAAAGGCCCTATTGCTGAATTAGTTAAAAAAGAAACTAATGAATATGATTTGAAAAATTTGCAAATGATTGAAAGAAATTCAAATCGATTGTTAAGGCTAGTTAATCAAATTTTACAACTCTCACAGGCAACTGAAAATGATGAGCATAATATAAAAAAAATTCAACTGGCTGTAAGTTTAGAACTCATAGCAGAACCGTACCTGTACCATGCACAAAAGCAAGAGTTAAGTTTCTCGTATGCAGGTATTGATGATTGTGAGCTTTTACTTACTAATGATGCTTTAGAGTTATCGGTTGGGAATTTTCTTTCAAATGCATTCAAATATACAAAAAAAGGAGGTGAAGTAAAACTAGGTACTATTAAACACAAAAACTGTATAGAAATATATGTAAAAGATAATGGGATAGGTTTCAACCCAAAACAAAAAGAAAAAATATTTAAACGATTTGGTCGAACAAATACCCATCAACAGATTGAAGGCAGTGGAATTGGGTTGGCAATAGTAAAGGAAATTGCAGAAATCAATAATGCAGAAATTAAAGTGTTAAGTGAACCCAATAAAGGGTCTGTTTTTAGTATCTCCTTTCCATATAAGGACATTAGTACTACCAAAAACATATCGCAAAGTTTAGAAACTGAATGTGCAACAAATTCTGAAGGTAAGGCAACAGTATTAATTATTGAAGATAATGAAGATATGCGTCAACACATAAACAATGTCTTGCAACAAGATTTTAATTGTTTGCTTGAGGAAAATGGGCAGTATGGAATTGCTCGTGCATTGAGGTCAGTCCCTGATATCATTGTTAGTGATGTAATGATGCCGTTGATTGATGGATTTCAGGTTTGCCGTACCATACGCAATGATGCTATAACTTCGCATATTCCACTCGTACTGTTGACAGCATTGTCAGAAAAGTCTAGCCGCATAAAGGGTTGGCGTGAAGGAATAGATTTATATATTAACAAGCCTTTTGATGCAGATGAATTGGTTATTCAACTTAAAAATATTATAAAAATAAGAAAAATACTAAACGATAAAAATAAAAATAATATAAAAACAGGAGATTTTTCAGAATTTTCTGAAGTAGATGGAAAGTTTATTAAAAAATTAAAGAACATTATCAATGAAAATTACAAAGATACCTTCTTTACACTTCATGATATGGCTAGTCTTATGTTTGTTAGTGAAAGGCAGTTGCAAAGAAAAACAAAAGCACTATTAAATATGTCACCTTTAGATTTTTTACGAGAACATAGATTTGAAAAAGCAACATCCTCACTTAAGAAAGGGTATCAAGTAGCTGTTACATCCGATACTTGCGGGTTCAGCTCTGTTTCCTATTTTTCTCAAATTTTTAAGAAACGTTACGGTATTAGTCCTAAAGAGTACCAAAAGCTTAATGCATCAGATAAAAAATCTAAACCTAAAATATAAGTCGTTGAGCTAATACATTTTAATTAATTCATTTGTATAGTGGAGACAGTAAAAATCAGTTAATGATTATTGCTATACGCAAATATTTTAATTTGCTTTTTTAATTTAATATTTAGGATTAAAACTTATGAAAAATTTATTTAAAAAACTTTTAATTACTACTGCATTAACCTTGTCTGTTATTGCATCAGCTCAACTAACCATAACACAAGGAGGAAATGGAGTGCCAATATCTGGTGGACCTCAAATCTGGTCTGGGGAATGGTCTAGTAATGGTGTTTCGCATACGGTTACAGGAAGTACTTACCGTCAATGCCGAGCCAATATGATCGCTCAAACACGTTACCTGACCCCTGGATATTATCTTGTGGTAAGACAATGCTCTCTTTAGTCGCATATAAATAAGGATGATTTTTTATTAAATCACTACACAAGAATGTGTCATTACATGTAATTTCAACACTGACAACAAAAAGCTAGTTTAGATTTAATAATAAAACATCAGCTAGAATGAACACACGCAAAATCACTATTTATTGGGCCAAACTTAATTTAAAAAATATAATAAATTTAATGTCGTTTGAATGACATTAATCCAAAGCATTAAACATTATATTAGCAACCGTCAGATAAAAAGTTCTGACAATCAAATGTAAATAAATTTATTTACGATTATTAATTTAAAGAAAATAGGTAACAATATGAAAAAATCATTTATCAATATTATTTTAACAGTATTAATTTTACTGCCTGTATTATCTGCAGCTCGTATATCTCATGATGGATCAGATCCAGGTGTGCAAAGATGGGTTGGTGGATGGTACGGTTCTAATGGCGTATATCACAGTGTGTCAGGGCACTCATTTATCCATTGTGACACTTTGATATATAATGCAACTCAAGGTTTATCAAACGTAACTATTGTAGAATGTCACAGAATTTAACAATAAAAAGCTCTTGTTAGTACAGAGGACTACCTATCGTTTTCTGTATTAACTAAGAATACACAAGGATGTGAATTTATTTAATATCTCCTTTTCCAACATGACTTTATTTTTGTACGAAAACCAGCTTTAATTACTAGTCATAAAAATGACATAAAATTTATTTCAAAAAAGCTATAAAAATTTTGTCGCTCAATTAAAAAAATCACAGTGAAAAAAACATATATTATCACTAGCTAGATTTTTAATTTATCTAGTAGACTAAAACGTTAACTTGTTTTGTCTTAATTATTAAACTAACTTTTAGGAAACACAAAATGAAAAATCTATTTATTAAAATTGCATTTGCAGCAATACTAATTCCTCAGATATTAATGGCGCAAACTATGGGAGACAACTCTGAATTTGATAATTGCTTGGTTGACCTTGATGGAAACTGTGTCATTGATCCAACCCCTCCTCCTCCACCTCCAGCTTTTTCAAGTGGTATGTGGGTGGGAGGATGGTTTGACTCATCTGGAATATATCAGACAGTTACTGCAAGTACCTTTGTTGGATGCACTCTATTATTAGACGCTGCAACTCAAGGTTTAATGGTAATTACCAGCACATGTAGGAGAACCTAAAAATTATTTAAGGTTTTATAAACTTAAATCAAACTATGGACTCTGGGTTTGTGGTTTGATTTAATTGCCTTTATTATTTCTTTTTAATCATGGTTAATGCATAATGCTATTCAACTATTACAATGATTAATAATGCATCAACACAAACTCACCATCCATACTCAAGGGCGCGGTTATACAATCATCACGCAGCAAATTGAACAGGCTATTGACATCAGCTCTATAGAGATTGGTTTATTGCATGTGTTTTTACAACATTCCAGTGCCTGTATATAATGGTCCAACAAACTCGGAGTCAATAGACAAAATGAGGTAAGAAAATGTCAATCAAGGACTTTTATTTACAGTTGACCAAAGTTGGTTTTAGATTCTAAACTAATGTTATTAACCTGACAGTATATTAACCCTGCGGTATTATGCCGCAGGGTTAATAATAACAAAGGCTTTACCTATCAACAAGCCTTGGACATTTCAGTGGAAAAATTAAAAACTAATCCTCAAAGATAACTTTATTTCTTCCTTGGTTTTTTGCCAAATATAAGCGCCTATCTGCTGTTTTCAATAATTGACTGAGTTCTAAATTTTTTGGTGACAATAATGCGATTCCCAAACTGACAGTCACAGAAACAGATTGATTATTAAAACTATAAACCTCCTGTTCGCTTTGTTTTCGTACAACCTCTGCCAATTTAATAGAATCATCAATTTTGTCCGCTAAAGAAATAATGGCAAACTCTTCACCACCCAATCTAAAAGCCGAAGCCTCTGTCGGCAATGATTGTTTAAGCATTTTTGAAAACTTAATCAAAACCTCATCCCCTGCCATGTGTCCAAATTTATCATTTATCTCTTTAAAAAAATCTAAATCTAAAATGATTAATGCAATGTTTTTATTTCCCTTTTGGGCTTTATCTGCGCTATTTAAAAAGTGCCTATTGAGCATGGAGCGATTATACAAGCCAGTTAATTTATCAAAAATCGCCATCTCTCTTAATAAGGCTTTTGCTTCTGAGTTTGCTTTTTCATAAATATGTGACAAACCCCAAAAGACAAGTGCTGAAAAACCAATATTTCCAAAAGCAATCTTTGCCGACATAAAACTTTGAAAGTTTGGGTGCTTGAAAAAAATAACTGCAGAAATAGAATACAAGATGAAAGTAAAAACAAACCCAAGACGATTGCCTAACAACAAATAAGAAATCAAAGGAATAGTATAAACCCAAACAAAAACGCTGTTTGACACACCCTTTGCTGTAAAAACAAACAACATTATTGAAAAAAATAAGGTTAGGTAGATGACCGTTAAGCGGACAAGTTTTTCATGAACAATTGTTCTTTTAACGCGATACAAAATCCATAAAGATATAAATCCTGCTGTTAATTCAATACCAGCAATAGCGAAAAGGTCTCGATTGAAATTTATAATAGAAAATACAATTCCAGCAATAAAAGTATAGGTTAACAATACCTCTAAAACACGTTTTTTGTGTTTATCAATTTCTTGGCTCAGCATTTTTTATTACTTTCTATTAAAACCATAATGTGAAGTCCAAATACATCTATTTATTGCAACCAACTCTTTTGTTATCTGCTTGAAGCAACAACCACATGTGTATTTCTTGAGCTGTTTGTTGGTTGTCTGAACGAGCGGAATTGTGTGGGGTTATTCTCACATCAGCCCTGTCCCAAAAAATGTGCTTTTTTGGTAAAGGCTCACTAGCAAATACATCAATTACTGCCTGCTTAATCACTCCTTTATCTAGTGCTTCAATTAAGTCATTCTCAACCAATTGTTCACCACGTCCAACATGAATGAGTGTTGGTTTTTTTGTGCAGTAAGTGAAATGTTTTTTATTCAGCAAGCCCTTTGTTTTAGAGGTTAGTGGCAGTAAACACACTATATAATCACTGTTTCCCATAACATGTTTTAACCCTTCCTCTTCATGAAAACATTCAATAGCTTCAACTTTTGAATGATGCGTATAGGCTATTGTTTCAAACCCTAAATCTAAAAACTTCTCTGCTACGAATTTTCCAATACTTCCAAGTCCTAAAAAACCGATGGTTTTGGGCGACACTTCATTAACCTTCCATAGTTTATTTTTCTGCTGGATTTCATGGGTATTGATTCCCCTGTAATCACTTAAAACATAAGCAAGTACATATTGTGCCATTTGCTGTTTTAAAATTGGAGTCATAATACGGTGGACAGAAACGTTTGTAGGCAGACTTGGATCACTTACAATAAAATCAATTCCTGCACCAAGTGAGGTGACGGCCTTTAAATTTTTAAAACTAGCCAATACTCCCCTGGGTTGCTTCCATAAAATAGCAAACTCTATCGCATCGGGGTCGCTAATATCGGGCCAAACTTGTATCTCCAAGTCAGGTTGTAACGACTGTAAGTTTTGAGTTAACTCCTTTGTGCATCTATCTGTAACGATAATTGCAATAATCATTATTGTGATTTTGCTAATTGTTCTAGGTGTTTGAGTGCTTTGATATAAACACCTTTTTTGAATTTCACCACTTTTTTAACAGGATACCAAAAATGCACCCATTTAAAATCATCAAATTCAGGTGAGTCCGTATGATTAAAACTTAAGTGGCTGTCTTTGCCAATAAATTTTAACAAGTACCATACTTGTTTTTGCCCTATACATAATGGTTTAGAGTTTTTCCTTTGAAATTTTTTGGGTAACTTATAACGCAACCAACCAGGTGTTGAACCTAATAATTCTACATGCTTTGGCTTTAAACCGATTTCTTCATAGAGTTCTCGGTACATTGCCTCTTCACTTGTTTCATTGGTATTTATGCCCCCTTGAGGGAACTGCCAACCACTGTCTTGATACCTTTTTGCAAAAAAAACTTTACCATCATCACCGAGCAAGATGATGCCAACATTTGGGCGATAACCATCTATATCAATCATAATTAATCTGTGCTGTTGCTATAAAACAACAGTCTTATATATTTAAACTGCCTTTATTCTTTCAAAAATTATAAACAAATACAACTTTTAACAGCTAACAGCTGTTTAATTTACTCTAAACAGGTCTATCCTAAAAACTATACCCAAACTCTTTTACAAACCTTTGTTTGAACTCATCTAAGGTAAAGCTGTGATTTTGTGTACCGCTGCTGGCTATTTTGATGCTACCAAGTAATGAGGCAATGCGACCCGTGGTTTGCACATCTAAATCATTCATTAGTCCATATAGCAAACCTGCTCGGTATGAGTCGCCGCAACCTGTTGGGTCTACTATTTTTTCAGCTTGAACGACAGGAATGTGATAAACAGTACCATCTGTGTAAATTTCCGAACCTTTTTCGCCACGTGTTACAATTAATGCTTCTAAGTGTGATGCAATTTCTTTGGCATCCCAAGCAGTTCTTTCACAAACCAGTTCATATTCGTAATCATTAACTGCCATCCAAGTAGCTTGAGCAATAAACTTCTTTAAATCTTCACCATCAAATAATGGCATAGCCTGGCCTGGATCAAAGATAAAAGGAATGCCTGCATCAACAAAGCCCTGTGCATGAGAAATCATGCCATCACGTCCATCAGGGCCAACAATTCCAATACTAATATCTTCGTGATCAGATACCTTGCATTCATGGGATAAGCTCATAGCACCAGGATGAAATGCTGTTATTTGATTGTTTTCTTGATCGGTCGTGATAAAAGCTTGTGGTGTAAACATGTCGTCTTTAACAATAATACCATCTAAAGGAATGCCTAATTTAATTAAATGTTGACGATAAGGTTCAAAATCTTGCCCAACTGCCCCCATTGGTACGGGGTTGCCACCAAGTAATTTTAAATTGTAGGCAATATTACCAGCGACACCACCTACGACTCGTGTCATGCTAGGGACAAAAAACGAAACATTCAATTTATGAATTTGGTTGGGTAAAATATGGTTTGAAAAACTGTCTTCAAAAACCATGATGGTGTCATAGGCTAGTGACCCACAAATTAGTGCTTTGCTCATTTTATAATTCCTCTAATAATGTTTTGACTTGAGCTGGATTGGCCCTGCCTCTTGTTTGTTTCATCACCTGCCCAACAAAATAATTGAACATCTTCATATCTCCACCCTTATAGGCTTCAAATTGTGATGGATTGTTTTTTATAATTTCTTTGACTATGGTTTCTAGCTCACCTGTATCGGATACTTGGGCTAAACCCTCTTTGTCAATAATTTGTGCTGCTGTGCTATCTGTCCCCCATATCTTTTCCATCACTACTTTGGCAATTTTGTGAGAAATAGTGCCAGCTGCCAATGCCTCTAACAATTCTGCAAACTGTTCAGGTGAAATATTGTTATCTTCAACCTTGGCATCATTTGCGTTTAAAAGTGCCGAAAACTCACCTAAAATCATATTGGCTGCAACTTTGGGCTTGGCTTTTCCAAGCTGCTTAACTGCGGCATCAAAGTATTCTGATAACTCTTTATCGTGTGCAATGGTAGTTGCATCATCTGGTTTTAACTTTAAATCTTGTGTATATCGAATAATTTTTTGTGCTGGAAACTCAGGAATAAACTGCTTCTCATTGTCAATATACGCTTGGTCGATAACGACAGGCAGTAAATCAGGATCGGGAAAATAGCGATAGTCATTGGCCTCTTCTTTACTACGCATTGGACGTGTTTCATTTTTATCTGCATCATAAAGCCGTGTTTCTTGTGTAACCGTTCCGCCTGATTCAAGCAACTTAATTTGACGTTTAATTTCTATGTTGATGGCCTTTTCGACAAAACGAAATGAGTTGATGTTTTTTAGTTCGGTGCGTGTTCCTAATTCTTTTTGACCAACAGGACGAATTGATACATTGGCATCGCATCGGAACGAACCTTCTTGTAAATTACCATCGCAAATACCTAAGTGAGTGACTATCGTATGAATGCCACGCATGTATCTTACCGCTTCTTTGGCAGAGGATAAGTCAGGTTCTGAGACAATTTCGATTAACGGCGTACCACAACGGTTTAAGTCAATGGCAGAGTACTGTGTGTATTTATCGTGAATAGATTTGCCTGCATCTTCTTCAATATGTGCACGGTTAATGCGAATAGTTTTATCATTGCCTTTATCGTCTTGAATGACTAATTCGCCATGTTCGACAATCGGGTGGTTTAATTGGGTAATTTGATAGGCCTTGGGAGAGTCGGGGTAAAAGTAGTTCTTTCTATCAAAAGTCGATTCTTTAGCAATCACTTTTGCACCAACTGCCAGACCAAAACGTATGGCATAACGCAAAACTTTTTCATTGAAAACAGGTAGCGTGCCAGGCATAGCAGCTTCAAGTAAGCTTACTTGGGTGTTGGGCTCGCCTCCATAGGCTGTATTTGTGCCTGCAAATAATTTACTTTTAGTTTTTAATTGGGTGTGTATTTCTAAACCAATGACGGTTTCCCATTGTGTTGTATTTTGATTACTCATGGGCAAAACCCTCCGCAACTAAGTGGTGAAAATCAGTTTCTTGTTGAAATTGATGTGCAACATTAAGTATTTTTGCTTCTTGTAAATTATTGCCAATTAATTGCAGCCCAACGGGCAACTTATCAACCAAACCAATGGGGATTGACATACAAGGCAAGCCAGCCAATGATGATGGAATAGTGTAAATGTCGGCTTGGTACATGCTAACAGGGTCTTTTTTTGCATTAAACTCAAAAGCGACCTCGGGCGAAACTGGAGCAGCAATAACATCAACTTGTGCAAAAGCACTGGCAAAATCTTCTGATATTAAGCGTCTAATTTTTTGTGCTTTACGGTAATAAGCATCATAAAATCCAGCTGACAATGCCCAAGTTCCGACCATAATACGGCGTTTAACCTCTTCACCAAAACCTTCTGTTCGTGAACGCACATACAAATCATTTAAGTCTTTTGGGTTATCGCATTGTCGACCATAACGAATACCATCAAAACGTGATAAGTTGGATGAACATTCTGCTGGTGCAATGACGTAATAAGCAGAAACTGCCAGATGCGCCGTTGGTAATTTGATTTCAACAAGCTGTGCACCCATGTTTTTTAGGGTGTCTATTGATTGTTGAGTTTGCCTGCGGATGTTTTCAGGCAATGTTCCCATCCATTCAGGAATAACACCTATTTTCACTCCTTTGATTGATTGATTTAAGTTTTGATTGAAATCCTCTTTATCCACTTGAGCAGAAGTTGAGTCTTTAGCATCAAAACTACACATTTGTGACAATACCAAGGCACAATCCTCTGCACTTTTGGCAAAAACTCCTGCTTGGTCTAAACTTGAGGCAAAAGCAACCATGCCATAACGTGAGTTGCGACCATAGGTTGGTTTAATTCCTGTAATTCCACACAAAGCGGCAGGTTGTCTGATTGAACCACCTGTATCAGAGCCAGTAGCAACAGGTACAAGCCCAGCAGCAACACAGGTCGCAGAACCGCCAGATGAACCACCAGGAACTCGGGTTAAATCCCATGGGTTTTTTACCGCACCAAAATAGGAGTTTTCATTGGATGAGCCCATGGCAAACTCATCCATATTGGCTTTAGCTAGAGTGACCATGCCTGCTTGGTTAAGATTGTCAACCACCGTTGCATCATAGGGAGCAACAAAATTTTCCAACATACGAGAGCCACAAGTTGTTTTGATGTCTTTAGTGCAAAACAAATCTTTATGCACTAAAGGGATTCCCGTTAATGGATTTCCTGAACCAGTGTCAATTAAATCTTGTGCTTGTTGAATTTGTTTTTGTGCTAACTCAGATGTCTTATTTATCAAACAATTGAGGTTGTCTGCATGTTTTTCTATTTTTGCCTGATAAAAATCATGCAACTCTTGAACAGATAAGTCTTTAGCTCTTAAAGCTTCTGCAATTTGTTTTATGCCTTTAAATTCCATCTTATTCTACCACCGTTGGTACGAGAAAATAATCATCATCAGCATTTGTCGCCATGGATAATAACACCTCTTTATTGGAAGTCTCGGTAACAACATCTGCGCGCAGCCTTTGCACGGCATCCATAGGGTTTGCCATTGGTTTTACATTGTCAGTATCAACTTCATTTATGTGGTTTATCATTTCAACAACGGAATCCAATGAAGTAACAATAGTATCAATTTCATCTTTGCTGACATTTAATTTTGCTAGAACTGCGATTTGTTGAACTTCTTTACGATTTATTAACATGTGAACACTCTAAATAATATATAATTCACCGTTACAAACGGCTGGATGCTATTTTAGCTTCTAAGAAGCGCATTATGCCATTTTTCCAACACAAACCATACATTTAATACAACATGTTTAAAAAATTTAGATCTCTATTTTCAAACGATTTATCAATCGACTTAGGTACGGCAAACACTTTGATATACATGAAGGACCATGGGATCGTACTTAACGAACCATCAGTTGTGGCTGTTCGTATGGATAGAGGCATGGGTGGACCTAAAGATATTGCATCCGTTGGAATGGACGCTAAAATGATGTTGGGAAGAACTCCTGGACATATTTCGACGATTCGTCCATTAAAAGATGGCGTGATTGCAGATTTTGAAATGACTTCTGCCATGTTACAGCACTTTATTCGTAAGGTGCATTCCAACCGTTGGTTAAAACCTTCTTCACGAGTATTGATTTGTGTGCCTTGTGGTTCAACACAAGTCGAACGCAAAGCCATTCAAGAGTCGGCTGATGAAGCGGGGGCTTCTGATGTTTACTTGATTGAAGAGCCAATGGCTGCAGCAATTGGAGCAGGCATTCCAATTCACGAAGCGCGCGGATCTATGGTGCTTGATATCGGTGGCGGCACATCTGAAGTTGCTGTTTTATCCTTAAATGGCATTGTTTACGCGGCATCAGTCAAGATTGGCGGAGATAAATTTGACGATGCAATTATTTCTTATGTTCGTCGCAGTTATGGTACATTGATTGGTGAAACAACAGCCGAGCGAATTAAACATGAAATTGGTTGTGCTTATCCTTCGACAGAGGTCAAAACCATTGAAGTCACTGGTCGAAATTTGGCTGAAGGCGTACCCCGTATGTTTTCAATTAACAATAATGAAATTCTCGAAGCTTTACATGAGCCATTAGCAGGAATAGTTTCTGCGGTTAAAACAGCTCTAGAACAAACACCCCCTGAATTATGTGCCGATGTTGCAGAACAAGGCATTGTGTTAACTGGTGGGGGAGCATTGTTGAAAGACTTGGATAAATTATTAATGGAAGAAACTGGATTGCCTGTTCTAATTGCTGAAGACCCATTAACTTGCGTAGCTCGCGGTGGTGGCAAAGCATTAGAAATAATGGATGAACAAGGTTCCGATTTTTTCACTTTCACCAGAAGATAAGTTCATAACGATTAAATGGAGAGAGGCTGTTCATGTGGACACCAAAGAACACAAACACCCTGTCTCAAAATAATATTTTAACGTTTTTATTTCTAGAAATTATTTGTGTGGTGCTTATGATTGCTGACCATTCAGCACACATCACTGCGCCTGTTCGCGCCAGCATTTCGGCTCTCACCTACCCATTGGTTAAGGTTGTAGAACTGCCACAACTGGCTTATCAATTTATTAATACAACCGTATCCGATCAAGCTGCATTGTTAAACGAAAACATTGTGCTTAAACAAAAACTTTCACAAGCACAAATTGATTTATTGCAGATGGAAGTGGTTTCTCAACAGAATACTGAGCTGAGAAAATTATTACACACCAAGCAATTGTTGCCACTAAAAACAACAGCTGCTTTCATAGTGAATGTTAACACAGGTAAAAATAACCATTACGTCATTATTAATCAAGGCTTTAATCAAGGCATCACTGTGGGTCAAACTGTATTAGACTTAAATGGAGTGGTGGGGCAAGTTGATAATGTGACACTCGAAAATTCTCACGTTATTCTTATTACTAATAAAAATCATGCGATACCAGTAGAATTTTTAAGGACAGGTATTCGTACTTTTATTTATGGTACCGGTGAATTAGATAATTTAAGTCTTCCCGAAATACCTCAAAGTGCCGACATAAAGCTTGGAGATGTATTGATTACCTCTGGTTATGGTGGAGTTTTCCCTCCAGGACTAAAAGTGGCAACTATTCAAAAAATCCTAGATTCACCTGATAAATCTTTCCAACGTGCGACTGCTCTGCCCAGTGCAAATTTAAAATTAATGAAGCAACTTTTATTGGTGTGGTCTCTACAAGATCAACCCGATAAAAAAAATCAGCTTGAGGGGCAATCATCGCAATGAAACTTCGCTCACTAAAACTTATCCATGGCAGCATCATAGTCAGTTTGATTTTAATGCTCATTCCTTGGTCGGGATGGTTTAAAATTGCCCAACCCTATTGGCTTGCTTTGGTGATAATTTATTGGAGTATCGAAGCACCCAGACAAGCTGGAATGTTAACCGCTTTTTTCTATAGTATTTTACTGGACGTACTTTACGGTAGTTTATTTGGTAAACATGGATTTTCAATGGTGGCTATGGTGTTTTTAATCAGCAAAATACATAAACGCTTAAAGATGACATCATTTTGGCAACTGACGCTTATGATTGCTGCATTATTATTAAATGATAGTATTATTCGAACATTTATTGACTGGGTCTCAATGAACCAGGAGGATTTTTCTATTAATTTATGGTCCATTCTTACTTCAATCCTCATTTGGCCTTGGTTTAAATATTTGCTTGACAGACTTAATCACAGGTTTTAATAGATGTCACGCAATCAAATAAAAAATCCACAGCAGGAAACTCGGATTTTTCAATCCCGCATAGTTGCATCCATTCTCGTCATATTATTATTAATAGGTGCTATTTTTACTCGCTATTTTTATTTGCAAATTATCCAGCACCAGTCATTACTTGCAAGCTCAGAACAAAATAGAATTAAAACAACCCCAATACCACCTGCGCGTGGCTTCATTTATGATAGAAATGGCCACCTTTTAGTTGAAAACATTCCAACTTATCGGTTGCAAGTTATCCCTGAAAAAGTAGATGATTTCAAAAAAAGTCTCAATGAATTAAAAAATCTGATTCACTTAACAGATAGCGATATTGATGATTTAATAAAAAAGAAAAACTTGAACAGACCTTTTAAACCACTAATTATTAAAAATAAGTTGAATGAGAAAGAACTGGCATCCTTCATGGTCAGAAAACATATGTTTATTGGCTTTAAAGCAAGCCCCTATTTAATAAGGCACTATAAATATACTGACATTTTAGCGCATGTGGTTGGGTATGTTGGTCGTATTAATGACAAAGATTTAAAACGACTGGATATAAAAAAGTATAAAGGTTCAGAATACACTGGCAAACTAGGATTAGAGCGATTTCATGAAAATCAATTACATGGACTTCCAGGCTCCTTAACTGTTGAGACCAATGCGCAAGGAAGGGTTCTCAAAACCATTGAACAAACACCTCCTATCAGTGGTAAAGATATCTCTCTTACTATTGATATTGAACTGCAAAAAACGGCCTATGAGGCTTTAGGTGAACTAACTGGGTCTGCCATCGCAATTAATCCTAAAAATGGTGAAATCCTGGCTATGGTATCAAAGCCAGGATTCGATCCAAATGATTTTGTTAATGGTATTTCACACAAAAAATATAATCGCCTGATTAATTCAAATCAAAAGCCTTTATTTAATCGCTCATTACGTGGTGGATATGAGCCTGGCTCAACCATTAAGCCTTATATGGCACTGGCTGGACTTTACTACAACATCATCAACTCAAACTATACTATGTTTTCTAAAGGTTATTTTCAATTAGACAACCAAGCACGAAAATACCACGATTGGAAACGTGGTGGACATGGATTAATCACAATTAAGCAATCTTTGGTTCAGTCGGTGAATACATTCTATTATCAATTGGCTGTTTCATTGGGCATTGATCGTATACATGAATTTCTCAAACCATTTAAGTTTGGGGAATTGTCTCACGTTGATTTACTTGCCGAAAAGAAAGGGTTGCTACCATCAAGGGAATGGAAAAAAGCCGCTAAGGGAAAAATGTGGTTTCCAGGTGAAACCGTAATTACTGGAATTGGACAAGGTTTTTTAGTGACTACGCCAATTCAATTAGTGACTTCATTGACAATTTTAGCCAATAAAGGAAGCTACTTTAAACCCCATTTAATCAAATCAGCAAACCCTGAATTAAAAAAAATTCCTTACGAAATACCTAAGAACTATTGGGATATTGTTCATCAAGGTATGATTGGTGTTATACATGACAAAAAAGGATCAGCTCGGGCCATTGCCAATAAAAATTATTTAACAGCGGGTAAAAGTGGCACATCACAAGTTTACGGCAAAAAAGAAGAAGATGTTTATAACCGCTCTCTTGAGATACCATTCCACTTAAGAAATCATGCTTTATTTATTGCTTTCGCTCCAGCAGACAACCCCGAAATAGCGGTTGTGGTAGTGGCAGAACATGGTCAAAGTGGTTCAAAAGTAGCCGCTCCCATTGCCAAAATAATCATTGAAAAATACCTTATGGATATTTTGAAATTGCCAAAAAAGAGTAATGAAAAGTGATATACAGCAACAAAACTCATCACAATAAACGTCATTATATCGATTGGTGGTTAACTGCTTTTATATTATTACTAATGTCTTATGGGTTAGTTGTTCTTTTTTCAGCAGGTGGCTGGGTTTTGGTTAAGAAACAAATTATTAGACTCGCTCTTGGTCTAGTTGTCATGCTGCTCTTAGCCCAAGTTAAGCCAGAAAAACTGGCTGGCATCACTCCGTGGCTCTACGTGATGACCATATTGTTGTTGTTGGCTGTTTCTTTTTTTGGTTATGAATCAAAAGGGGCAACCCGATGGATAAAAATTGGCATTCGATTTCAACCCTCAGAGTTGGCAAAGTTAGTTATTCCACTTATGATTGCATGGTTTTATCGATACCGTGTATTGCCACCTGACTTAAAATCAGTAGGAACAAGTCTGCTCATTTTACTTATTCCAGTCTTTTTAATATTCAAACAGCCTGATTTAGGAACATCAATTTTAGTTGCTGTTAGCGGATTATTCGTCCTTTTTCTTGCTGGTTTATCGTGGAAATACATTGTTGGAGGTTTTATTGCTCTAGCTTCTGCAGCACCAGTCATGTGGCTATTTTTTATGAAAGAATACCAAAAACAACGGGTGTTAACCTTTCTCAACCCAACTCAAGATTCATTAGGTTCAGGGTGGAACATCATCCAATCAAAAATTGCTATTGGATCAGGAGGACTTTTTGGCAAAGGCTGGCAAAATGGCTCTCAAACACAACTGGATTTTCTACCAGAGCACTCAACTGATTTTATCTTATCAGTACTTTCTGAAGAGTTTGGGTTAGTCGGTGTTATTATTCTATTGTTATTGTATTTAGCTATCATTTTAAGAGGGCTTTTTATTGCTTCACAAGCCAAAGATACCTTTAATCGTTTAATTGCTGGGGCACTAACGTTGACTTTTTTTGTCTATCTCTTTATTAATGCTGGAATGATTAGTGGTTTGCTGCCTGTTGTTGGTGTACCATTACCATTAGTGAGCTATGGAGGGACATCAATTATTACCCTCATGGCAGGATTTGGCATGATAATGTCTGTATACAACCATAGGAAATTATTAAAATCATGAAGAAAATATTACCCTTGCTTTTTATTGCTTTTATTGCTCAAGCAAAAAATTCCACACCGAATTTAGAAGACTTTATTGCCTCAGTTGCTAAAAACAACAACTTAGATGAAAAGTCAATTCGCATCATACTCAAACAAGCCCAAAAGAAACAAAGCATTATCGATGCCATGAATCGTCCCGCTGAAAAGAAAAAACAATGGCACGAATACCGAAATATATTTCTTAAACAAAAACGCATGGACGAAGGGGTCAATTTTTGGACTAAACACCAAAAAACATTGAATGCAGTAAGTAAAAAGACAGGTGTCCCTACTGAAATTATTGTTGCCATTATTGGTGTGGAAACAAATTATGGTGGTAACAAAGGCTCGTATCGAGTTATTGATGCCCTCTATACCCTTGCATTTCACTATCCCAAGCGCTCAAAGTTTTTTACTGCGGAACTAGAGAAATTTTTAGTACTTACCACTAAAGAAAAAATTTCAGCCTTGGAAACAAAAGGCTCTTACGCGGGAGCAATGGGATTTGGTCAGTTTATGCCAAGCTCCTATCTCATGTATGCCGTGGATTATGACAAAGACGGCCAGCGTGATTTGCTTAATAATATTGATGATGCCATTGCTAGTGTAGCTAATTATTTTAAAGCCCATGGCTGGGAAAAAGGACAACCCATCGCATATCAAGCTTACACAGATAAAAAATTTACAAAATTGAAAAAGCAAGAATTAAAGCCATCACTAAGCGTCAAACAACTCAATAAAATGGGTTACCACACCCAAATAAAACTTGATGACAAGGTTAGAGTGAGCTTGACTCAATTACAACAAAAAGACCATATGGACTATTGGTTTGCCCTAAATAATTTTTATGTGATAACACGATACAATCACAGTGAAATGTATGCCATGGCGGTTTATCAACTGGCACAGGAAATAAAAAAGTTAAAAAATAAATAATGACAATACTGAAAATACAACTTATTCTTATGGTTTTGTTTATTTCTGCCTGTTCACAAAACCCTAAAAAAAGCACCTCTGTTCACCATAAAACCAATGAAGGTCGTTATGCCATTGCACAAGATAGAGCTCCAGATTTTGAAAACTATAACCCAAATAAAATAAAACCGTGGACAATCACACCCGAAGCAAAAAGTAAATACGGCAACCATTCACCCTATGTGGTATTTGGTAAAACTTATTATTTAGCTAATACCAATCAAGATTTTGAACAAACGGGAACAGCTTCATGGTATGGCAAAAAATTTCATGGGCATACGACATCAAATATGGAAATTTTTGACATGTATAAAATGACAGCAGCACACCGTACTTTACCGCTTCCAAGTTATGTGGAGGTTACTAACTTGGACAATAATAAAAAAGTCATTGTTCGAGTTAATGATAGAGGGCCTTTTAAAAGCAAACGCATTATTGACTTATCATGGGCGGCAGCACGTGCATTAGACTATGACAAAAAGGGTTTGGCAAATGTACATATTAAACTGGTTCAAGCTCCTGGTGTAAAACCAATGCCACAAAAGAATCAGCAAGTTGAATACAAAACAAAAAAAGCCATTAATGGCATAAAATACCTACAAATAGGGGCTTATTCAGAAAAAAATAGAGCAATGGAAATTGCAGAAAAAATTAGCACTAAGGTCTTGCTACCTGTACATGTCACTAATACTATTGCTGCCAACCCACTGTATAGAGTCCGCATTGGTCCTCTGTCAGAAAGTGAAAATATCATTGACATTATTCAAAAAGTGCACAGACAAGGTTTTCAAAACACAAAAATGGTTGTTGAATAATTGATTGTTGTTCAAAACCAACACAAAGAAAGACTACACCAATGGTATTATGTCAATTGCCCTTATAAATTAGACTTCACTATACATCAACCGGCACTTTTTTCAGCACATGACAGCAAAGACTCATTAACACTTGTTTATGGTTTCATTGATCAAGAAAAAAATGGGTTAAACAATGCACACTTTTTTTGTGAGAAAATCAAATTACTAGGAATAAGTAAAGCACTTAATGCATGTTATGGCTCTTTTATCCTCATTCATTACAATAAAAAAAAGCATGAAAGTATTTTTACCAACGATGCATTGGGCGACTTTGCACTTCATTATACTCAAGATAAAAATCATTTATATCTCTCTGATTTACCTAGCGCCTTATTAACCAATCACAACAATCAAATAAACCAAGCAAGAATCGTTGAGTTTTTTGCTTTAACCCAGCCACCAGATAATGGTTGCTATTTTGAAAATATCTCCCAAATAAATCCTGGGCATTTTGTTACCTACAAAAACAACAAACTAATTGACCAGCGTTATTATCACCCATCAAAACAAGTTGATTTTTCCCACTTGTCATTGCAAGAACTCTCTACAAAATACCAACACCTACTTAAACAAGCAATCCGATGGCAAACGTACAATCAAAGGGAAGTTGCCGTAATGATGAGCGGAGGTATGGATTCAACATTTGTTGCAGCAAGTTGTCTTAGTGATGATAAAAAGGTTAGTTCGTTCTCATACATCTTTCCAAAATTTAAAGAAGCAGATGAAAACCAGTGGATTACTTCAATGAATGAACTAGATATTGATCTGCACACCTTTGCTGGAGAAAACTTTTGGCCGCTTAAAGCTGAATGGCATGTAAGTCTAAACTCACCTGTTAGCAACCCCTATCGCTTATTAAAAAACAAAATTTATCAACAGGTTGCAAATAGAAATACTGAGACTTTACTCACTGGTGTCTATGCTGACCATATGTATGTGGCGCATATTTATTGGTTGGTTGATCTATTAAAAAAACAACCGTTAACTGGCTTAAAAGAATTCATTTCTTTAGTTAAATCCAAAGGTATTTACCTGACATTAAAACATATTTCCCCATCAAAATGGTCAAAAAAAATTCAATCTAAGCCCTATTGGCTTTCAGCACAAGCACAACAAATATTTCAACAAAGGGAAAATAAAAAAGCACCTCATCCTCATCCACAACAAATCAATCTGGTTTATGGAATTGATACAGCACAAAGTGTGTGGCTAGATAATGAATACGCAAATCAATATGGAATAACCATTCGACATCCTTATCGCGATAGACGTGTTGTCGAATTTATTACTTCAATTCCCGCATGGTTAATTGGTAACTCTAAGGATAGCAAATTATTTGTACACAAAAGTGCCCAAAATTTATTACCTCAAAAAATCATTCAAAGAAATCACACAACTACGTTAAAACCATTATTTAAAAAAGGAGTCTTACAAAAAGAGTTGTCACAAGTTAGAGCACTATTGCTTCACCCCAAAAGTCGCTGGCAAGAATTTATAGACAATAAAATAATCCTGTCTCTTCTCGATAACCCCAACAAAAACTATCCTGAGTTACACTACTTATTACTTTGGAAGTGTATCAGCTTCGAAATGTGGCTAAAAAAGATTAAAAATCAAACCAAATTCACAAACTCATAAAAAAATCATGATTTCCTCAGGATTTAAATTTAAATTAATGGTTAAATAGTAGTCATTATTAAATTTGGGGAAACAAATGAAATTAAAACTTTTTATCTTAATTACACTAATTGTATGTTCATTTAACCTGTTGGCAGCTAAACCTACAGATGAAGAAGTAATCAATCAAATCAAACGACCTAATATGCAAGACATTGAGTTAAGCCAAAGTGGAGGTGCTTTTTCTACTTACGGACTGCAGCATTGGTGGACTCGTGGAGTGACGTACCGAATCAATGCAGGAATTAAAGAGTTTCCTAAAGCAACTATAAAAGTGGGAGCAGAGGCTCGTTATCGTATTGTTGGTGAAAATTATGATTTTGATAAATTAAAAACTGCCTGGAATGAATATGAAGGTATTCCATTACCATCAGATAATGAAATAATTGCTATTATCAAACAAGATATTGTTTCTTTTGTGCGACCTTATTGGAATCAGATGGTTAGCGAATTAAAAGGACCAATTCTATCCAAAGACCCGGCCGTGCGAAGAGTGCAATGGCATACTGCTAATTCATTTACAATTCATGTTCAAGCACAATTTTCCGTGGTAACAAGTTACACTGAAGTACAAGATAAAAAAGTTGATTTTACTGTGCGTTTTTACCGTGACGGGGTTGATAAGCCATGGAAACAAAATTTCATTGCGAGCAAAGATAAAGAAGAAATTTTGGCAACACACAAATACACCAGTGATGAAATAAATGCCATGCCAACTCAGGCAAGCATGCAAGCAGAAAAAAAAGCACAAGCGGCAACATCTGGCTTGCCAAAACTAAATATTCCACAATTCAATTTTGACAAAGAGGCTTTTGCATACATTTATAATATGTTAAGAACTGGCGACAAGAAGCAGGTTGAAGCGATGTTTAGAGCTATGGCAATCCCTTTCTTTTTTGTAGAAGGATCAAACATACAATTAAACCAAAATGGTAAAGATGCTTTAGCTAAAATACTTAAACAAACATTTGATAATAAAGTGACCTTTGCACAAAGCTACTGCCCACAACTTTTTGTTCAATCTTACCAAAGTAACATGATAAATATAGTGGATGCGCTAAGAAAGAACAAAACACGAATTGCCCTTCAAATGGGTGGTGGGCATTATGAACGTGGCAAAAAAGTTGGGCAAGGCTATAAAATATCGGCTCTTGAAGTGTGGACATTACGCTCAGGCGATGATGTTGCACAACTTAAATCTTGGCCTTTTGAAGAGTTGTGTGCAGAAACAGCTAAGAGCTTTCAACAGCTAACAACCGGATCTTCAAGTACTTCAGAAGAATCCAATAACGCATCCACTAATAAAACCACCAGTTCGCCAGCTCAAATTGTTAACCCAGCTAAAACATGGAAGTGGTCGACCTTTAAGTCGCAATATTTACCAGTTTCTATGAAAATTATTGGCACGCCAACAGAAAAACAAAAGATGGCGAATGGTAAACTCAGTACGGCAATGGTTGCCAAAACAAATGAAGGAACCTTTCGAATGGTTGCTACAGACTATAAGCAGCAAATTACTGAAGATATTGCCAACCCAACTCACATCCAATTTGCTAAAAATATAGTTAAAAGTAATAATGCGCTTATTCATAAGAAAAAAGCCATTAACTTTGGTACAGGACAAGCCCAAGAGTACTTGATAGAAAGAGGTAATGGCGACCAAAAAGTTATGGTAAGTTTTAGAATATTTAGTCATGGTACGGTCGTTTATCAAGTGACGTATTCGCAATTAAAGAGTCTATTTGATAAAAAAAGAAGTCAAGAGTTTTTGAACTCTATTAAGTTAAACTAATCCAATACAGGTGTAATGAGTTGGATGGGTAGGTTACTTCTCTGCCATTGACTTGACTGTTTTTCATTGGTAAAATCAACATCAAACTGGTTGATTTTGCCAGTGATATTTGATGAATCATACTCAACTTCAATCGATCCAACAGATTCAAGTTTCACTGATGTTTTAGGGCAATCAGGACAAAAAGTCGTATAGTATGACATGTCAATTAAATCAGTAACATTGTTTACACCAGAGCCTAATAGCCAATAAGGCTGTCCAGAATTATCATAAAGATAACTTAAAACAACTTCACTGTTACCCTTGGTTCCGATTGATAGACCCCAACCATCTTGCCCAGGATTATACCAAAGTCCCGTTCTTTGCTCTAATGGGCTACCACCAAAGTTAAGTGGTTGGATTAATTCTGCACTAAATTGGCTATTTATTGTTCGAGTATGTATAGCACGAACTTCATCAATCAATGTTAATGTGGACTGACCAATCACAGTATCTGTGCGTGTAGATGTTAAAAAATCACCTGAGTAGTTAATTTGCAACAATTCATTTGAAAATTGGTTGTTTTGAGCAGATTGATTTGCATTTGTGATATACCAAATTGGTGTGTGGTCTTTTTGAGCCGTGTATTGAATAAAAGCTAACTTGTTAGGTTCTTCATTAACAGGTAAAAAGTACATATCTAAGCCATTTCCTGAACGTTGTGAATTATCCCATAACCCATTGGTTGGAACAATTGTGTTTTGATCAGAAACTTGACAATTTGTTGAAACATTACAAACACCGTTATTACCAAGAGTCGTTGAAACAATCGTGTTGTTTTCTTGGTTGAAGCCTGACTTATAAACACCAGCTTCCATTTGTATATTTATGGGGTCTCCACAACGTGCTTGTGGGCTAGTGCTGTATTCCAAAAAACTTGCTTTCTGTTGCTGTGCCTGCATTGTCCCCAATGAAAAAGCCGGTGTTTCTAAATTAACGTAATTAGAGCCACTAATTCGCACTTGGCTGTCTTTATGAATAATACATACTGCACTTTGAGTATTTATCTTTGGTTTGTTATTGCACGAAAAGCCAACACCATCTGTTGCATTGCTGTTTTGAATGCCTATACTTGCCGAAACAGCATTGATACCATCACCATCATATTGAAAAACCCATTGACTGGTTTGAGGGTATAGAATTGCTTCAAAATCAAAATGTTCTACCGTAGAGTTATTTTGATTGTACAAATCAACGTCTTTGTACATAAATATATAGCAGGAAAGATCATTGTTAAACTCTGCTTGTCGTGGACAAGAACTAAAATACTGGTAATAAATATTTTGTGTTATCAAGTCATCATGAAAAGGTAAAATCCTAGCTTGAGTGGATGAACCATTTGCAGTTTGGTTTGGGTTCTTTGGAAGAGGGCAGTCGTTATCAAAATCAGACCCACTGTCATTAGAATCAATAGATATATAGCCGTTGGTACTAAAACTAAGCTGACGAATATTTTGTCCATAGAAATCAAATGAATAGGTAAGAGTCATCTTAGCTGAACCCTCATCTTGGGCACTAAAAGTATCATTTGTATTTGCATCTTCAATAACCATCTCTGTTCCAGTTGATGAAATATCAATGAACTGTCGATTACATGTGCCAATACTGTTTCCATAATTATCTTGACCTGAAAGTTGGAAAGTGGACGCACTGGTCTTAGTTAATACAGCATAGCTATTTCTTGCTATGACAGGTCCCTTGTTCTGTAAAATAACCGGGATCCGCCACCGCTCACCTGGGTCAACATACTCATCATTGTTTCCACATACTTGTTGAGCTTCTGCAATAGATTTAACGCTAATCTGAGGGGCTTCAATCACAACTGCTTTGGTTGACTCGGTGATACAACCATTGCTATCAGTAACTTTTAAATAGGCGTTGTTCACATATTTACTGGCATATTGCACTGTAATTTGTGCTGCATTACCGTCAATAAATCCATCTCCGTCTATATCCCATTGGTAAACAAAAGGAGCCAACCCACCATTGACAATAGCTGAAAAATTTTGGCTTTCGCCAACACGTTCCTGGTCAGATTGATGGGTTATACTTGCTGAAAACGATTGACATTGATCGTTACTTAGCCCTTGAAATTTTAGAGTGTTGGTATTATTTGGGTCCAACCAGTCCTTAAGTCTAGTATCAGGTGTACCTCCACCATTCCATGAAGTATAAAGTCGACCAAACCAATCGGGTTCATTATTTCCACAAGCAGCATAACCACCATGCAACTGCCCAATTAACAATTTTTCATCGTTCCATAACCCTGCTCCAGATGACCCCCCTTCTGTTGTGCCTTCATCCCAGTCATTGACACGCAAATGTGTTTGATCACCAGATAAACTACTCGCATAGCTGGTTATTGTTAATGGGTTATTTTCAATACTTATTCGTTTAGCATTAAAGCTTGGATGGTGAATAGTAATCGCAGAATTACTGGATCTATCTGACCTATCCCAACCAGAATAATAGACACCATAAGAACTATCAGGGACTTGATTGAGCTCTAACAGAACCATGTCTGATGGTTCATAAAGAGCCAACAAACTTGCCCCTGATTGGGTATTATTAAAATCATTTATTGAAATGGGAGTAGAACTACTTGATGTATTAGGTGTTCGGCATTGGCTTGATTCATAATTCCACCAAAAATTAATGGAAGGAGTTATGGCTTGCCAATGGTTTGTCGATAAATCATCACTGGCTCCACAATGGTATGCACTTAGAAACAAAGGCTTACCATCGTTATTTGTATTATTTATTAATTGACCTGTGCAGGTAAAAAGCGAGCCTTCCTTATGGAAAGTATAACGAGCGACAGAACTAACTTGATCTTGCCAGTCATCAGCCTCTTGGCAAGCAACATCAACATTACAAGCGCCACTATTATTTAAAAATGGATTGTCAATGCTGTTCCAAAAAGGCACAGAACCCCTTTTTGAAAGAACATTCACATCTTGCCAAATAGCTCTAAAACCTCTAAAAACCTTATTCAGTCTAAATGAAACATATTTTTTATAATGGTCAGAGACAATCAGCTCTAAAGTAACTTCGTGACCTATAATAGGGCCTGGCCAAAGTTGCTTATAAGAACTGTTATTCCTATCTGTAAATGGCCCCTTAGCTAAGTTTTCTGTCCAATCGAAAATACTAAGTTTGGCAGTAGGGGGGAGATAATAATCATCTAAGCTGATATCTAGAGACAATGCTTTATCAGAAGTAATTTTGAGTCGCCATAGCCAAGAACCATTTGTCAATCTATTCCATTGACCTCCTTGGCTTTGATTGTCTTTTATAAATACGTTTTCAACTTCTGCTGCTACTGCATATCTTAATGGGCGAGACTTGTTACTTTTGTTTAGATCTTGGTTTATTTCTTTTTGAATATCAAGTTGTGGTAAACTCACAAAAGCATTAAGCACAGGTAATTTTGCGGATACGTGAAAACCGCAAACTAGTAATAAAAACAATATTTTCTTCATTTCTATTTCTCGCTTTGTTACTGCATTATTGTTTTTGTCTGATAATCATAGCATTAAAGCCACTTTTTAGTAAATTTCTTTTAGCAACATCCACCTTTCTGCTGCTTTTATAGGGTCCAATTCTAACACGATGCCAGATAGTTTGTTTAACCTCATTGCTTTCTATAAAGGCTGACACTCCACTAAATGCAACCTTGGCTTTTAAAGTTTCTGCATCTTGCAATCTTTTAAAGGCACCTAGTTGTATATAATACGTGCTCGGTTTCCTCGTATCTGTTTGCGCTAAATCTTCTGCATCAATCTCCACTTCCATGTCTTGTAAAGTCGTATAGAAGTTAAAGCTATCTTTTGGTTCAATAGCCAAATCAGCACTATTATCTTCTACAGTGTTTTCTTTTTTTGTTTCTCTTACTTGCGCAATAGGTTTATTATTGGGGTTGTCTGGTTTTGGCACCCAACCATTGACATAACCAATAACAGCAGCCACTAAGCCAAACAACATACCAAGCAATAATAAAATCCAACCAGGCAATCTTTTCTTTGGTCCAGCACGACCGGCAACTTTGCGCCTTGTCTTTTTCTTGCTCACTTTCTTTTTAGCTGCCATATGTTTAACTATTGACCTTATCTTCAGCAAACATAGATTCGGGTGCTGAGGCACCCAATAATTTTAAGCCACCTGCAATAATAGACTTAGTTGCTAAGGATAAGTTCATTCGTGCATTACGTAAATTTTCATCCTCAATATTAACAATGTGGCATTGATCATAAAAACTGTGGTAGTGTTGTGCTAATTCTCGCAAGTAATTTGCAACAGTATGGGGAGCACGTGTGCGAGCTGCTGTCACCAAAATTTCAGGGTATGAAGAAATAGAGCGCATTAAGTCTTCTTCTTTTTCATGGGTCAAAAGATTTAAACTGGCATTGCCAATTTCTTGGTTATGTTGCAGCGCTTGTTCTTCGAGTTTTTTATAAATATTGCAAATTCGCGCATGAGCGTACTGAATATAAAAAACAGGATTTTCATTGGTTTGTGATTTCGCCAAATCCAAATCAAAGTCCATGTGTTGGTCATGAGAACGCATCACATAAAAGAACCGCGCCGCATCAACACCCACATCATCGATTAGTTGTTTTAAGGTGACAAATTTTCCAGAACGAGAACTCATCTGTACTTTTTCACCACTTTTAACCAAGTTTGCAAATTGCGTTAAGACAATTTCAATATCATTAGGGTTAATATCCATACCTTTGGCTGCTGCCTTTAAACGAGCAATATAGCCATGATGATCTGCTCCAAAAACATAGAGCGCACCCTCAAAACCACGTTCAAATTTATTTAACAAATAGGCAATATCAGAAGCAAAATAGGTCTTTTGTCCGTTTTCTCTAACGACTACACGATCCAAATCATCGCCAAAATGCGTAGACATAAACCAAATAGCCCCGTCTTTCTCATACAAGTAATTTTTATCCTTTAATTTGGCAATAGCGCGATCAATGGTATCACTTTCGTGTAATTGTTTTTCAGAAAACCACGAATCGTAATTCACATTAAAGCTTTCCAAGTCTGATTTAATGCCTGAAAGAATGGTGTTTAAAGCAATTTTAAAAACTTTTTGGTAGCTTTCCTTTCCTAACAAATGCTTTGCATTATGAACCAGGCCATCGATATGTTTTTCTTTGTCTCCTCCATGCTTTTCATCGGCAGGGACATTTTCATAGACATCATTGTTTGTAAATAAAAACTTGTCGCCGTACTTCTTACGAACAAAACGGGCAATTTCAACAATATAGTCACCCTGATAACCATTATCTGGAAAAGCCACTGGAACACCACACAACTCAATATAACGCAACCACACCGAAGTAGCCAAAATATCCATTTGACGGCCGTTATCATTAACATAATATTCACGTTGGACTTCATAACCACTTTTTTCCAAAATATTAGCTAAAGATGCGCCATAAGCCGCACCACGCCCATGACCGACATGCAAAGGTCCAGTAGGGTTAGCTGAAACAAATTCAACTGTGATTTTCTTCTGAACACCAAAATCATTAGAGCCATACTTATTGCGCTGTTTCAATATTTGTTTGATAACCTGACGACGGCAGTTGTTGGTCAAAAAGAAATTCAAGAAACCAGGCCCAGCAATTTCAACTTTTTCAACATGCATTGACTCAATCAATTTATCAGAAATAAGTTGAGCAATTTCACGTGGATTTTTACCAATAGGTTTAGACAAAGTCAGCGCCAAATTAGTGGCAAAATCACCATGTTCTTTGCTGCGTGTGCGTTCAAAAGTTATATTTGGTTCAATGTCTTTAGGAAAAACCCCATCACGCTGCAAACAGCCAACAGCCTTTTCTAGTAATTCTTGTAAATGCTTAATCATGCCTTGAATTGTCTTTTTTTAAATGTAAGGCTGTAATTTTACCAAATATAACATTAAGAAAGCATAAAAAACGAAGCATTATTCACCAATAAATCAAAAATTTAGCCTAATATGTTAATTTTTAACCTCAGCATAAATTCTATACAAGCAAAAATCATTATTTTGCCGTTGTAATGGAATCCCAAGAACGCTGCTTATTATTGGATTTGCGAATAAAGCAAACCTTCTTTCAACAGTTTTCATGTGCTATACTAAAAAAATGAAAATGCTTAAAGAAAAAATAATCGAACTCGAATTATCCTTACTTAAACCAGAAATTCGTTCATCAACTCAAGAACTCAATAGACTTTTAGCCGATGATTTTTTAGAAATTCCAAGCACAGGCACACCCTACAATAAATCGCATGCACTAAACCGTATTCCAAGTGAAGAAATACCAGAGTTTACACTACAAGATTATCAGTTAAGAGTACTAGGTAAAAACCTCGTCCAATTAATTTACAAAGCATCTATTAAACGACAAAACCAAGATGTAATTGATTACTCACTCCGTAATTCTATTTGGAAACTGATAGAAGAAAAATGGCAAATGTTGTTTCACCAAGGAACACAGTGCCAGCCTTTTGTTGTTAATAATAATTAACCATTTTAGTACTGATTAATTATCGAGGTGGCTTAAACACTGCAGATGGGCGAGGTCGCATCTTACAAACTGAGTTATAAATATAATCACGGTTCACTTTGAGATTATTTTACATCTCCTGCCGCTCACCCTTCGGGTCACTAGACGTGGCAAAACGGTTATCCTGCCGTTTGGTGTCAGTGTCGTTCCTTCTTGCAATGACTGCATATTTATGGTTTTAATTCGATTGTGCTATTATCTTCGCTTTGATTTCTCTACAATGAGCGGCATTAACAGGACTGAAGCAATCAACATGAAAAAAACTTTTAAATTAACCCACGAAAAAATCAAATACGCGCGTTTAATTGATGCTGCTAAACACGAAGTCAAAAAGTATCTGCGCCGTGAGAGAAATAAAAAATTACCTGAGGGGGCTGACTTTTTGGATTTTGATTGCAAATATGGCGCAACTGAAAAAGAAGCTAAAGTCATAGACCTGACTGAAATCAACAAATACATCGATGAAGCCGCCGCACAAAATTTAACGTCCTTTTATTTAGAAATTCTAGCCAAGTCAGGTGTTCGTCCCAAGAAAAAAGAAAACTCGTAAATCAGTTACCAACTAAACTTAGTTGGTTTCTTGCTTGTTGTTTTATCTCTTTTATCTACTGACTTTTTTGTAGATATTGTTAGTGTCCCTTCCAGCTTCTTTGGTGCTGCTTGCTTTGATTCAACCTTCTTGATTTGTGGTTTAGTTGACTCTGTTGGCGTTGTGTATTTAAGTTGTAAACCTTTTAAAAACTTCCGCAAAATTTGATCTTTGCATACGCGGTAATGGCGGTGAGTTTTCTTACGGAAAAAAGCACTAAGCTCACTGCTACTGATATTATATTTTGCCAAACTTAATAGCTCCAATACATCATCTGATTTTAAATTAAAGGCTATTTTTAGTTTCAAAAATATAAGGTTATTATTCAATCTAGTTGGTGCTTGTACTTTTGGACTATTTGAGTCTTCTTTTTCCCCGCGTTTTTCAATGATTAATCCATCTAAAAATGCCGTTAAATCTTTATCACTGCACTCAGTAAAATTTTCACTACCCTCTTTTTTCAACCACGATACCACACGAGGTAATGGCACTTGATAATTGACCAAGGATAAAACCTTAATGATTTTGGTGTCTTTGATGTTTAGTATATAACGTAAGCGGCGTAAAATATCGTTGTTTGTCATGTTTTTTTGAACTCATTAGTTGATATAATTTAGAATAAAAAGCGTTTATTGGTGCTGTGAATGCTAGTGTACTTAATCTGGAACCTTAAAATTTTTGCGTCCTAGTAAATTAATGCCACATTCTAAGTTTTCTATCCAATTAAGGAACTGATTAATCATTTTTTTCCCTTTAAATACCTTTCCATGTTGAGGAACAATCATTTGTACATCGAGAGTCCTTATCATATTTACCCACAATTCGCATACTTTCCCTGAACCCATATAGCGTTCATGAAACCATTGCATAAGTGGCAGATGTGCTGCAAAATCCTTAACAAGCATCGAGCCCTTAATCTCCCCAATTGAGGCTCCCATATCACCTGAAAACAAAATTTTACTTACAGGGTCGTAAGCTTGCAAATTACCAACCGAATGTAGAAAATGAGCAGGTAAAAATATAATTTCATTTTTACCAAAAGGCATCCTCTGTCCAGAATCTGGCAATTCAATCACTCTAGCCTTGCTACTGGCTCCATGTTCTCCCATAAAGGAGGAAATTAAGTGCGGTAAAAACCTACCCCACAATGTAGATATAATCACCTGACAATTAGTGTTCATCAACCACCTGTCAATTGAAGAAATAATATCAGGGTCTTGGTGAGAAGCAAAAATATAATCCAAGTCTCTAGTGCTGGCATTGGTAAATTGGTTCACCGCATTAGTTAGTGGTATATAGGTTAAATCACCGCCTGGGTCTATCAACATAGACTGTCCGTTATCAATTATCATAAATTGATTGGCCTGCACTCCATGACCAGCCACTAGATCATAAAATAAAACACAACTGTGATTCTCGTCTTTATAAAGTGTAATTGGTTTTGGGGTTTTGATTATCATTTATACACCTTAACATTCCCATTAATAAATTGAAATTATTTTTGCAACTTATTGAATATATTCATTAAAGTTACGATAACAAAAACTATAAAGCTTACCAGACAAGTTGTTCTGAAATTAAAAACCTATGAAAGCCGTAGTTTTTTTCTATTTATCAGGGGTTCATTAGATAATCTAATGCTAAAATAATCACACTTTTAATACAACAGCACTCATGTCTAAAAAAACTTTATATCTCGTCGATGGCTCAGCCTATTTATATCGCGCTTATTTTGTACCTGCTTTACAACGGTTGTCGAATGACAAGGGCGAATCTACGGGCATGATTTATGGCGTGATTAATATGATTAATCGTATGCTGAATGAATATAAGCCCGAGCATATGGCAGTGGTTTTTGATGCTCCGGGTAAGACCTTTCGCCATGACATGTATGACCAATATAAAGCCACACGCCCGCCGATGCCTGATGATTTACGTTCGCAAATTCAACCAACTAAAGACATTATAAAAGCACTTGGCATTCCTTTAATCGAGATTAAAGGAGTAGAGGCCGATGATGTCATGGGTACACTTGGAGTGATGGCATCTAAAGCGGGTTTTAACACTGTTATCTCTACGGGTGATAAAGACTTGGCGCAATTGGTTAATGACGAAGTGATGCTAATCGATACCATGCGTAATACCACTTTAGATATTGATGGCGTTATTGAAAAATTTGGTGTTAAGCCTGAACAAATTATCGACTACTTAACTTTAATTGGCGATAAATCAGACAATATCCCTGGTGTTAACAAGGTCGGTCCAAAAACAGCGGTTAAATGGTTGGCAGAACACCAAACCTTAGAAAATATCATTGTAAATGCTGAAAACGTCAAAGGCAAAGTCGGCGAATATCTGCGCGAAGCCATCGACCAAGGCATCACTACTTTATCTAAGCAATTAGTCACCATTGATACCGAGCTAGAGTTAGATTGTGAAGTCGATAAACTCGTTATTGAAAGTGAAAATGTTGATGAACTTAACCGTTTATCACAAGAGTGTAGTATCAAGTCTTTACAGCGCAGTACTCAAGGTGATTTATTCAGCAATGCAACAACAACCGCAACAAAGTCTGCCGAAGTTAACAAAGTAAAAGTAGAAAAAATTTACGACTGTATTCAAGATTTAGACACCTTAAAAACCTGGTTAAAAGACATCGAGAAAGCAGGGGTTGTTGCCTTTGATTTAGAAACCTCATCACTTAATTCTATGCAAGCCGAAATCATCGGCATGTCATTTGCTTATGAAGCAGATAAAGCTGCCTATGTACCGATTGGTCACACAGAAGAGAGTTTAATAGATGAAAACAAGCTAATCGATAGCCAGCTTAATTTACAAGAAGTGCTTGATTTAGTCATTCCAGTAATCAGCAATCCTGAGGTTGAATTAATCGGACAGCATTTCAAATACGACATGAATGTCTTATCCAGTTACGGTATTGAAATCACCAACAGACACGATACATTGATGGAATCCTACGTGTTAGACACCAATGGTCGTCATGACATGGACACGTTGGCAATGAAATATTTAGGCGAACAAACCACCAAATACGAAGAAATCTGCGGCAAAGGAGCCAAGCAAATTCCTTTTGCTCGTGTGGATATAGAAAAAGCCACACACTATGCGGCTGAAGATGCCGATATTACTTTGAAATTGCATTTGACACTTAAAGATGAATTGCAAAAATTTGAAGGGCAGCAAAAAGTTTACGATGAAATAGAAATGCCCTTGGTTAATATCCTCGCCAAAATTGAACAAACAGGCGTGTTAGTCGACAGTCAAAAGCTTAGAGAGCAAAGCAATGAATTAGGTGCAAAGATTGAAGGCTTAAAACAACAAGCTTACGAATTAGTTGGACGCGAGTTTAATCTCAACTCTCCTAAACAGCTGCAAGAAATCCTGTTTGAAGAACAGGGCATTCCTGTGATCAAAAAAACCCCAACAGGCAAGCCCTCAACATCAGAAGATGTTTTACAAGAATTAGCGCAAGAACACGAATTGCCCAAAGTCATTATAGAAAACCGAAGTTTAAGTAAATTAAAATCAACGTACACCGACAAATTGCCATTAGAAATTAATCCAAAAACGGGACGAATTCACACCTCCTACCACCAAGCAGTGACCACAACAGGTCGATTATCTTCTTCCAACCCAAACCTGCAAAACATCCCCATTCGTACCGCCGAAGGACGCAAAATTCGCCAAGCCTTTATTGCCGAAAAAGGCTTCAAAGTTATGGCAGCAGATTATTCACAAATCGAATTACGCATCATGGCACATTTATCTCAAGACGAAAACTTACTGGATTCGTTCGCCAAAAACCAAGATGTGCACAGCCGAACTGCCTCACAAGTATTTGAAGTAGAAATTGACGAAGTTACCAGCGACCAACGCCGAGCTGCCAAAGCAATAAACTTTGGTCTAATGTACGGTATGAGTGCCTTTGGACTAGCCAAGCAATTAAATGTATCGCGCAAAAAAGCCGCCGATTACATGAGTCGCTACTTTGAACAATACCCAAAAGTTGCCGACTTTATGAAAACCATCAAAACAGAGGCCAAAGAAAATGCCTATGTGGACACACTTTTCGGGCGACGTTTATACTTCCCCGAAATCAAAAACCGCAACGGCCGTATCCGAGCCGGAGCCGAGCGCGCCGCCATCAACGCCCCCATGCAAGGCACCGCTGCCGACATCATCAAAAAAGCCATGCTCAGTGTCTATGCAGAAATTAAAAACAATGCAGACATTCGTATGATTATGCAAGTTCACGATGAACTAGTTTTCGAAGTCCGCGAAGAAAAGCAGAAAGAGTTAACGGCTTTGGTAAAAGACTTAATGGAAAATGCAGTTAAACTAGATATTCCATTAAAAGTCGATACAGGCATAGGTGATAATTGGGATGAAGCACATTAAATAGTTTACCAAAACTACTCCGTCATACCTGCGAAGGCAGGTATGGCGGTTTTGTTATTTTTTACTTCCACACTTCATTGAGCCACCACATTTCATGCGGTCGTTGGGGTCCATGTTGGTTGTGTCGCCCATTGAGTGGAGGTATTCGTCGGTGACTTCGGCTACTGAGTTGACTAGCTCACCACCATTGGCTTTGATGAATTCTTCGGCGATTTTTTTATCGGAGAAGGGAATAGTTTCAGGCATGCCCATGCCGCCTTTTTTGCGGGATTTGATGACGAATACGGCTTTGTCTAGTTCCACCCAGATATCTTTGACGTTACGGTAGTCTGGATTTTTTGCCATATCGTGGGCGTAAATGACGGCTATGTTGTCGGCTTCTTCGGGTGTGCGGGTGAAGGTGATGGCATCTCGCACATCGACAAACCAGATGGGTTTGCTTTTGTCATCTAGCCACAGTTGCGCTTTTGGCCCTGCATGGTCTGCAACTATCATTTGCATGTAATAGCCGACATCATCGGGTGTTAGAGCAATAGGTTTGGGTTTTTCTTTGGGTGTGTCATCGCCTCCGCATGAAGCAAGTATGATGATGGAGAACAATAGGGTTAACTTTTTCATAATTTCACTCTTTTGAATAAAAACAAGGCTAAAAATAAGGGAACAATCAACCATGCTAACATGGATAAGCTCAACAACCCGAAAGATAAAGTGTTGACCTCGCCGATGGCTTGCATGGCGGAGAATTGGTTGACTTGTTCAGTGGATAAGCTCATCAATCTAAAAATATCCACCGGATTAGCCATCAATAAACCATTAACTTGCGAGGCGTTGAGGCCTTTGCCTGTTTCGCTAACCAATAAACCAAGCAAAGCTAAATCAAATAACATGACGAATACCAACCATAAACCAATGGCAATACCAGCGGCACTGCTGCGTTGTTTGACCAAGACACTGACAATATAGCCGATGCCGATAAAGACGCCACCAAGTAATATTGAGCTGTAAATCAGCCGTCCAAAAGAAAGTATACTGTCTTTTGAGAGTTCGGATGAAACCAGTATCGGTATCACGGCAATGATATAACCAATAAAGATAGCGATAATAACGGCAATCCAATGACCTAAAAATTTACCCATCAACCATTCAAACCGGGTGATTGGGAAGGATAGTTCTAACATTAGTCGTCCCTGCTCTTTTTCACCCACGACCGAATCGTAGCTAATAAACAAGGCAATAAGTGGTACTAAAAAGATGGATAGACTAGATAAACTCGCCACTTGTACCGTGAGTCTATCGACTTTTACCGCGCCTGTTGTACTGCTGCCAATGCTGACTAAGGTTAGGCCCAATGCTGCCAAAATAATTATCATGGCAATCAAATAACGGTTGCTTAGAGAGTTGCGAAGTTCACGGCTGAGAATGGTAAAAATATTCATGTGTGCTCCTCATTTTTCAATAACTCGTGGTAAATGGTTTCTAAACTGGCATCCAATAAGCGTAAATCTGTTACGCAAGAATTAGCGCTGATGTAGGCCAGTGCGGGAAGTTTGTTGCTGTAGTCAACCGTTATATGGGTGACATGTTCATCGTAATCCAGTTTGCCAAATTCTTTTAAGCCATTGTAAAAAGAAACAGAAGCATTGGTGGTTTGAATTTCTATCATCACGGGTAATTTAAGTGAATCTCGGTATTGGGCAATACTGCAATCCATCAAAACACCGCCCTCATTGAGTAAAATAATATGGTCTATATACGACTCAATATCATTTAATGCATGAGATGAAAACATCACCGTGTTGCCTGCTTTGGCATGAGCTTGTAAGGAGCGGTAGAGAATTTGACGACTATCGGGGTCAAGTCCTGAGGCTGGTTCATCCAGTATCAACACTTTGGGGTTGCCTAACATGGCTTGAGCTAAACCAAGACGTTGTTTCATGCCTTTGGAATAAGCACCAATCTTTTTGTGTTGGGCAAAGGCAATATTGGTGAGTTCCATCTTGTCTTGAATGTCTTTAGCGCTTGCACCTTTGAGCTTGGCGACGTATTGCATTAGTTGCAAGCCTATGTTGTTGGGTTGAAAATTAATGCTTTCTGGTACAAATCCAATTTGTTTCTTTATCTTTTTTTCGTGTTTGCCTATTGGATTAAACTGGCATAATTCTACACTTCCTGCATTGGGTTTTATCATGCCTAGGAGTAGTTTAATCAGAGTAGTTTTGCCAGCACCATTGTGTCCAATCAAGGCACAACACATGCCAGGTTCAACATTAAAGCTAACATCGTGCAAAATTGGCGCAGTACCATAACTAAAATTTATATTTTTGTAGCGTATGTTTGTCATTTTCTAAAATCTTCGGGTTGTTTTGACAGCACTTTAGCATAATCAATGGGAAACAAGGGCTTTAATAACGGGTATGAATCTTGTGCACCGCCTGGTAACAGTGCCGGAAAATAAGATTGTGACCACTTAAGTATTTGTATTGCTGGTGAATTAAGCAAAACCTTGGTGTTGCTGTTGCGCCACAATATTTGATCGGTGATTGAATTAGGGCGATAAACCGCATCGGCAATGCCATCGGTATTTAAATCAAAGGCGGCATGGTCACTCCAATAATTGCCTTTTTTATTCGTTGACCACTCTAAATATTTGGTGCCAACGTATTTAACTTGGGTATGGTTTTGGATAAAGCTATTGCCACTAAAATGGTTGTCTTGCGAACCTGCTGTGTAATGTACTCCAATGTCGCATTGTTCAAAATGGTTGTCATTCATGGTATTGTAATTGGAGTTATATAACATTAATCCTTTTTTGCAGGGTCCCAATACAATATTGTTAGTTAATGTTGATTTGTTCATAAAGTTACTGAACACGCCACGTTCAATGTCATTAATCGATATATTATTTTCAACGGTCAATCCATCGGAAAACATCAAGGCATAGCCAATTTTATTTTTAACCGAATAATTATTACTGATTTTACTATCCCGAGTGTACATATAATGAATGCTATAACGCAAGTTGTCAAAGTAGTTGTAAGTAAATTCGTTATTGCGGCTAGTGGTAGTAAATATTCCATCACGCCCATAGCTAATGTGGTTGTGGGTAACAATTGATCCGGGCGAATTCCACACTTGTACGCCGTTACCACGGTCATTAATACGGTGAAATTTTTGCCCAATAATGCGGTTGCCTTCGACTAAAGAGTCGATGCTCCCCCATAAATAAACGCCAATTAGGTTATCTTCGATATGATTATTTTTAATAACGACATTTTTGCTATTTTTATTGACAAAGATGCCACTGTTTTGAACCGACAAATCCAAACCAGAATGGTAAATAGAAATATTTTCGATAATGACATTATCGACCATAATTTTTATGGTGTTATCATCGCGATTACCGATGATTTTGGCTTGGTGTGTGCCTGTTAACTGGATTGATTTTTCAATAATGAGGTTGCCATTGTAGTCTCCATCTTGCAATCGAATAACATCACCATTTTCTGCATTGGTAATAATTTCTTGTAAATTATCATCTGGATTGACATCAATCTGTTTGGCACAGGCAAGCGATCCTATTAGTGAAATAAATAATAGAGTCGTTGTAATGAATTTTTTTGAAATGCTCTGTTTCATAAATTGAGTAGGAAAGAGATCTTTACACAACCCGTGGAACGAGTTAAAAAGTTGTAAAAACCCCCACTCTGCGTTAAAAAATTCACAAATAGCGAGCTATTTGACTCGTTTTTTGCCTTGATTGGAGCTTTTTTCATTCTTTTTTCCACCGTCCCAGAGTTATGCAAAGGTCTCTCAAATAAGAGGCGTCACAAAGATACCTCTTATTCTTTTCTTTAGCGAGTAAGAACGGGTCTTACGCTTTTCCTAGTTTTCCTTTTGGATCGACAAACATTCTTCCACGCATTTCCATGTGCAATGCATGACAGAACCACTGGCAATAGAACCAATGAACTCCCGGACGATCTGCTTTGAAAGTAACAGAAGAAGTTGCCATTGGACCAATTTCCATTGCAACACCGTGATTCGCCATAGAAAAACCATGAGTTAAATCATCAATGGTGTCACGGTTACTGACATAAACAGTTACTTCATCACCAAGATTAACACTGAATTTCTCCATGCCAAAGTTTGGCGCAGTAGAGGTCATGTAAACACGAACTTTTTTACCATCACGAATGATTTTATTGTCGGTTTCGATGTTAACACCATCCTTCTTGGCTTGTGCAATTGCCGCAGCAAACATTGGGTTGTCACGCTTCCAAACACTATCTGGATTAACAATATCCGTTTTAACGATTATACAGTCATGTGGCTCTGCAAAAGTTGGCCCATCATGGACAATTTTCATTGTATCACCAGAAATATCAATCAACTGATCGTTTTCAGGCTTCAAAGGTCCAACATTAATGAATCTGTCTTTGGAGAATTTATTCAAAGACACCAACCACTTGCCATCAGCTTCTTTGGTTTCACCCATTGATGTGTGGTTATGGCCTGGTTGATAATGTACATCAAGTTTTTGTTCGATATAATTAACTTTTTTACCCGCATAAGATTCAATCGCTTTAGCAATATTCCACTTAGCCATCTGAGAATCCAAGAATAAAGTGGTATAAGCATTACCGCGACCATCAAAGGCAGTATGTAATGGACCTAAACCAAGTTCTGGCTCTGCAACAACTGTGTCACGTGGTTTAATTTTGTCAGCAAAAGCATCAGGAAGCTTCTTAACGTCAATAACAGTAACAGTTGGCGACAACTTGCCATTAATCATCAAGTGACGCTTATCTGGCGCCATATTACAACCATGAGGTGAATTTGAAACAGGAACATAGCGCGTAAATGGTGATTTAGCTCCTTTTGTTCCGTCAACTACTGGTACGCCTTGAATCATTTTGACTTTACCGGCTTTAACTGCTTTCTCAATGGCCTTTAGATCAAAAATAACGGCATGATCTTGCTCAGATGAAGTCATTTCTGCTAAATTTGTGCCCTCTTCCGAGTTGTAACACGTTGAAAATGCATATAAACCATCGTAATCACAATCACAGTTATCTAAGTTGCCACTAACAATCACTTGCCATGCCACTTTCATGGTATCGCCATCTAATGCAGTAAAGACAGAGTGGTATTTGCTTGGCTCATCTAAAATGATTCCGTCATTTGGGATTGGCACACGGTGCTCACCGTTGGCAAATACATAACCTGTGCGAGGGTATTTTTGTGGACGTAGACCATGAATATCCGCAGCATTAGGGATTTCAGTCATTTTGTCACATTTCATGGATTTTATATCAATACGGGCAACGCGCGTATTTAACTTGTCATTTACAAATAAATAACGACCATCATAAGTTCCATCTGTAAAAGACATGTGTGGATGATGTAAATCACCGTTTTGCCATACACCGCCTTTATCTTTTAGGTACTCTTTAGTTGCTGGCAACATGCCATCTGTCATAATTTCAATTGACTCATTTGTTTGTCCCCAACCAGTTGCACTGCAACGGTTGAATACAGGTATACGCATTAATTCACGCATGGATGGAACACCCATTACGCGTACTTCGCCTGCCTGTCCTGAACTCCAAAAACCATAATATTCATCTAGTTCGCCAGGTTTAACTTCTGCTGAAGAACCTTCTGAACCACTTGATGCCATCGCACCTGATGAAGCGGTTAAACCAAACCCTGTAGCGCCAGCAACAGTACCTGCTGCCATACTACCAAGGATTTTACGACGCGTCATACTGACTTTGTCGTCCCAATCTTTTTGGGTTATATTCTTATCTTTCATACTCTAACTCCGAATGTTTAAATTAATATGAGTTTGCGCTGTTTGCTTGTTCCTACAAGACTTACTTTCGCGCGCCTCTCTTCTTTCTCTTTTCTTTCTTTTTTTAACCATGACTGGACAAACTTCCTCATCAACATACCTGACTTGACAGTGCAAACAATTCACACATTCATTCATATTGATATTGCCTTCAGGGTGAATGGCTTGCACCATACACTCTTTAGCACAGACTTGACAGGGGCTGCCACAGTCGTTGGGGTAGCGTTTTATCCAATCAAACAACTTAAGTTTTGCCGGAATGGCAAGACCCGCACCTAGCGGGCATAAATAGCGACAGAAGAATCGTTCAATGAACAACCCAATCACTAATAGGGACAAGCCATAAACCACGAAAGGCCAGGTTCTTTGAAATTTTAAAATAATACTGGTTTTAAAGGGTTCAACTTCAGCCAAATGTTCAGCCGTCTCAATGGAGTACATTGAGACACCAAGCAGACCTAAGAAAATCATGTATTTAAGTGCCCACAAACGCTCATGCAAACCCCAGGGTAAAGTGATCTGGGGAACTTTTAATTTACGGGCAATGTGATTAGTTAATTCTTGTAAAGCTCCAAACGGACACAACCACCCACAATAAGCGCCTCTCGCCCATAAAATTAAGGAGGCAGCAACAGAACACCACAAGATAAAGACTAGAGGATCACGTAAGAAAAAGCTCCAATCAAAATTATTAATTAGTGAACCAAAGAAAGTTAAGATGTTAACCACTGACAGCTGTGCATTATTAATGAAACCCAACCAAATCAAAACAAAGGTGAGGAAGGAATAACGGACAATCTTTGTCCCTTTTGCACTCTTGGTGAGTTGATTTTGAAAAAAGAATATTAAGGTTAGAATTGCCAACAAGACACCTAGCACTATTACCTGTGTGTGTTTTCCTTTCCAAATGCTTTTGACCAACTTCATATTGGCTGCATTTCTTTCAATTTTTGCTTCACCACCTTCTGGTACATATTGAAGTTGCTTAACAACTAGTTTTGGTGCGACGATATCAACAAACTTATCAGGCACTTGATAAGGCAAGTGAGCATTAAAAAAACGTTTTTCACGAGGCCCTACGGCTTGAGAAACTAATAAATTAAAAACAAACTCGTCACCTACATCAAACTTACTTTTGCCATTACTTGGCTTGGGTAAGTAGAAAACACCAATTTCGACAAACTCAGGAGTGCCATCTGCATACAGTTGACGCAAACGCTTATAATGTTGGTCACGAAAACGAATGGTATTGTCTCCTTGTTCAATTTGAAAGCGATCAAACACGCCACCCCGAACAAATCCAGAACCCCTAAATGAAAACAAGCCATTGGCAGCAATAACAATGGCCTGTTGACCATCGACTATTCTTTCTTTTAAGTTTCTGTATTCCCCTTTACCTAATAAGTTTTCCCCGACTTCAGGAATAGAAATCATGCCCATATATAAATCGATAAAGGTTTCATTGGGATCTAGGGTTTTTACGCGATTAGCGGCTTCGGAAAAGCCTTTATTTAAAAAAGTTTGACTGACTTGCGCGGTTGTTAGGTGAAGGTTTTTAATAGAACCTTCATCAAGTAATTGTTGCCATGTTTTTGTTTCATTAGGCATGTTGGGTTTTAAAGTGCGCGTTTCTTTAGCGACTTGCCCTTCTTGATCTATAATAGACAATGAGCGAAACGCCTTAATTACACTCGAAATGATACTATCATTCATAACGATGACTGTAACTGTTGCCCCACTGACAATATCAATTTCATTGTCTTCCAGTGTCTTTTCTTTAAAACCTTTAATAACATTATAACCAATTAACTTATCAAACGGCTTCATAAGCTTCGGTTCAGGAATGCCAATCAAAACAATAGGTTCAGAGTGTTTTAATAATTGAATCCCACGGATCACCCCATCTTTATCGACACCAATCGCCATGTGGATGGGCTTACCTGAATAGCCAATACTTTCGGTGTAGTTGGTGTTGATAATCAAATAACCTATTTGTTCACTCCCTTTAAAAGCATCAAATAGGCTAGGAACCTTTTTGTTGGCAACAATCTTGTCTGCTTGAGGGTAGGCTTTTTTTAAGTCCAGTTTGTGTTCAAGCTGAAAAGCTGGTAGTGGTAGACTAATCAATAAAAATAAACCTAATAAAATAGTTCGCATAAATGGCATTAATAATAACTCTAAAAAGTTAAGATATTATATAGATTTAAAAAGTTGACCAATTGACCTACGTCAAGATATAAATATTAAATTAAAATCACTCTAAGTTTAAGGTGCAATTAAATGATATTTAACTACAATGGAGACCTTTGCATAACTCTGGAACAGTGGAAAAAAGAATGAAAAAACCTCCAATCAAGGCAAAAAATGAGTCAAATAGCCCGCTATTTGTAAGTTTTTTAACGCTGAGTGGAGTTTTTTGCAACTTTTTTACTCGTTCCACGGGTTGTGCAAAGGTCTCCAATAAGCATTAAACAAAGATAACAACTCAGATGAAAATACTAGGCATAGAAACCTCTTGCGATGAAACAGGAATCGCCATATACGATACTGACAAAGGCTTAATTGCCGACCAGCTGTATTCGCAAATTGAACTGCATGCACAATACGGTGGTGTGTTTCCAGAAATTGCCTCACGCGACCATATTAAAAAAACTATTCCATTAATTCGTCAAGCTTGTGAAGAAGCTGAGATAAGCTTGCAAGACTTAGACGGCATTGCTTATACAGCAGGTCCAGGCTTAATTGGGGCTTTGTTGGTGGGGTCGAGTGTGGGCTGTTCTTTGGCATGGGCACTGGACTTGCCTTCAATTGAGGTACATCATATGGAAGGGCATTTATTGGCTCCCTTACTGGATGAAAACAACAAACCAGAGTTCCCTTTTGTTTGTTTATTAGTGTCAGGCGGCCACAGTATGTTGGTGGATGTCAAATCACTGGGCAATTACACTATACTGGGCGATACTTTGGATGATGCGGCAGGAGAGGCTTTTGATAAGACCGCAAAATTACTGGGTTTGGGCTATCCTGGAGGTAAGGTACTATCCGATTTAGCAACTCAAGGCGATAAAGCTCGATTTAAATTTCCGCGTCCAATGATGAACCGACCAGGGCTTGACTTTAGTTTTTCTGGGTTAAAAACAGCAGTGCGAGTCACTTGGATGAAAGAAGTGGAAAAAGAAGACTATAATGAAGCATCAAATAAAGACCAACTAATCAAAGACATCGCTGCCAGTTTTCAGGAAGCCATTGTCGATACTCTGGTGAAAAAATGTGCACGAGCAATAAAACAAACCCACTATAAAACCCTTGTCATCGCAGGTGGAGTAAGCGCCAATACAGAACTTCGCTCTCAACTCAAGGCACTGGATAAAAAGTTACGAATCAAGTCATTTTTCCCAGAATTTAAATACTGCACTGACAACGGAGCCATGATAGCCTTTGCTGGGGCAATGAGGTTACAAAAGGAACAAAAACACAATGTTAAAATCAAAGCTTATCCAAGGTGGAGTCTGGAGGGTTTAAAGTAAACATTTTGTTTCCTTACAATATTTTCACATAGTTTTTTATATGTAAACATGATTTAAAGTACGAACCGAAGTAATTTAGACAGCCCACAAAAGGTTATAAAACTAACAAGAAAAACCTTCATTACCAATAAAACATTATTGATTTTGTGATATATGTCAATAAAAGTGTAATTTTTCTTAAATGCATGGAGAATTGTAGAAGTCAAGCTTTTTGTGTGCTAAATTTAATGTAGAATAGTTAAATTGAAAATTAAGAAGAGGAGAGAAAATGAAAAAATTATTAATATTATCTTTAGCATTGTCGTTAAATGCGATGGCTACTGAGCCAAAAGAAGATCCAAGTGCGATTCCAACGGCAGGGGTTCCTTACAATATAAATGCCCCAGCTGATGCTTTTGGCTATACCGTGAGTGATTCAAGTGGAGGAGCTTGTGCAGAACAATTCATCGATATTACGGCAACAGGCACATCTGTTGTTGTGGGTGATGATGAGTCTTCTGGTCCTTTAGTTTTAACGGGCTCATTTGATTTTTATGGAACGGTCTTAACAGATATTGTTATGTCTTCTAATGGTTATCTTTCTACCGATCCTGCTGATAGTGGCGGAGATTTAAGCAACGATTGTCCACTTCCTGCTATTCCAAGTACAGGGGCTGGTGCTCGTATTTATCCACTACATGATGATTTAGATTTGGAAGCTGGTATTGGACAAGGTTATTTCCAGTACTTCGCTACTTGCCCTCGCCCATCGGATCAATTTCCTACTGACAACTTAGGTTGCCACGTTTTTCAATGGGATGAAGTAGAACACTTTCCTGGTGGAACGGCAGCTGAAGCATTTGATTTTGAGGTGATTTTATATGATGACAGCTATGAAATGGTTTTTCAACATGATGGAAGAAATCTAGAAGCTGGCAATGGATCAACCACAGGAATTCAAGATAGTGCGGCAGCAGTAGCAGAAATGTATTCTTGTAACACGGCGGCAAGTATCCCTGCAAACTCTGCACAATGTTATGTACATCCAAATCCAAATGTTGTTGCTGCATTAGCACCACCAACACCAGTACCAACGAACAATAAGTTTACAATAATTTTGTTATTCTTATCTTTGTTTGCTGGCGGCTTTGTATTCTTTAGAAGAAACGCTTAAATAATATACACTGTTAAATAGAAGCCACTGTGACATACTTGTGGCTTTTATTTGTGATTTATTTATGTAACAAACTATAAATCAATGGGTCCGAGCAGAATGCTGCTAAGTTAAGCCGCACACCCCATTGATTTGCAATAAACAGCCTGTGAAATCCTTACTTCAGTATGTTTTTTATTAATCGACCTAATACAGGGATTTTTGCCAATTTCTGAACACCCTTATTCAGTTTATTGTATTTATTGAGGTAGTTAATATGCTCTCTTATGACGGCATTATAATGCCCATATACCGACTGACTTTTATCTGCAAAAAGGTGGAGTTGAGGAGATTGAGGTAAATTTTCTTCTTTTTGTGCAGCTATAACCACATAATATACAGGCTTAATTAAATCGCCATTTTGAATAAGCACTCCATCTGACAATATTTCTGATTGATAGCTTAATTTCTTTGTATCCAATTCTTGCATTATGGAGTGAAATGCCATGCCTTGGGCATACCATTTTTGTGCAGACCAGTGTTTATCAAGTAAATCCTTGAACTCGTGTTTATAAAGTTCTTTGACATGAAATTCGTTATCAAATCCTGTGTCATCAGAATAATGTTTTTTATCTGGAGTGGATATTATCAGTATGCCATCGGTTTTTAATACACGCTTAAATTCGGCAAGCATTTCTTGGTGTTGAGCTAAGTGTTCGAGTGTTTCAAAAGAGACGATGACATCAAAGTGATTGTCATCGAAGGGTAATCCAAGAGCAGATGCCTGTACATAAGACAGGTTGCCTTTGTTATATTTGCCCTTGGCGTGCTCGATGCTATTGTTGTCAATATCAACGCCTATTACGGATTTTGCGGAGCTTGCGAGCAAAAAAGAACCATAGCCTTCACCACTGGCAACATCTAATACCAGTTTATCCTTTACTAAGTTTTTTGCAAAAGCGTATCGGTGGTAATGTTCATACCAAATTTCTCTTTCACATTCTGGTGTGAATCTCTCGCCTGTAAACTCTAGTTTGGTTGATTTTGTCATAGTTCATCAATTGTATGAAATTTGTTCTCTAGAGTAAATTTAAAACAAACAAATTAATTTGTTTTGATATTAACCCTGCTAGAAAACTAATAAAAAACTTCATCTCCAATAAGATGACTTTAGTTTTTCTAAGTTTCCTATGAATATCAAGCAATTGCACTCTAAAACGCATTTCACTATCGGGATTTGGGTATAATGCCCTGATGAACTGCCAATCAAATTTAATTATTTATAACTCTAAAGATACAAGTAAAACTCATCTTGATGAGTTTGCTTCGTTTAATATTGTTCGTTATCAAGCGAGTCAACTGAACATTGATTTATTAAACTCTGTAGATAAGGATATTAATAATGATTTTCCCATCATCTTTTTAAATGATGCTGTTGACTTGCCGCCTTATTGGTCTAAGAGGTTACTTGAAACATTATCCGATAATAGAATAAACAGCTGCTCAGCCTTAACTTGTAAAATAAACCATCTATCACCTTTAGAAGAGGGAGATGTCTTTTTGAGCTCTACAGTAGAACTTGACAACCTTATTTATGCCTTACAAGAGCCTGCATTATTTTATACATACCATTTAAATAATGAGTGCTTTATCATCCGTAATAAAAGCCGTTTATTTTCTTTTACACAAGAACAGTTTTATGCCTGTAATAACCTCTTGGTGCAGTCAAATGGCGACAATTCTACTGTAGAGCTAACAGATAAAATTGATACAGGTGACCAAAATCCCTTGCCAGCTCACCCTCTAGCCAACCTGCAATGGTGTGTTAAAAGTTATTTAACTAATACTGTCAAAGTAGATAATTATTTATTGCTAGATAACAAGCCTATTATTCTTCATGTGGCAATGAGCTGGGGTGGAGGTGTGCACAAGTGGATTAATGACTATTGTCAACATGATGATAAATACAATCATTTAGTCTTATTATCGCAAGGTGAGTTTTTTAGAAAACAACATGGTGAGTCTTTAGCACTTTTTGCCAACAATACAAATGGAGTCAAAATTGCCAACTTTGAGTTGCAAGCTCCGATTAAAGCAATTGCAGTTAAACACACAGAATACGATGAAATTTTCAATCTAATAATCAACAAATATCAAGTCAGTCAAATCATTGTCTCAAGCCTTATTGGCCATAGTCTTGAGTGTTTAAAAACTGGCATTCCTACAGTACGAGTTTTTCATGATTATTTTCCATCCTGGCCCAGCTTACTTGCGTGCTTGGATAAGCCAAAACTGGTGGAGCAAGACCTTCTCACAGCTCTTGAGTTCACAAAAAATGAACCATTTGGTCGTATTTCACAAGAAAGCTACCTCAACTGGAAAGAAAAAACCCACCAAATTTATCTTTCCAGTACTATTAAGTTAATTGCTCCTAATCAATCGGTTGTGGATAATTATACTAAAATTGATTCGCAGCTAGGGTCAAAGATAGCTGTTATTCCTCATGCAATTGAATCTTTTGAGGCAATCAAGTACACAAAAAAAGATGATGGTTTTAGCGTATTGGTTCTTGGTCGGATAAATGACTCAAAAGGCAAAAATCTTTTGGGTAAAATTATAGAACAATCTGATAAGTCAGTCTCATTTGTGCTCTTAGGAGCGGGTATTGAGGGTCAGTCCTTTGAAGAAATTGAAAATGTAACAGTCATAAGTGATTACGATAACAAGCAATTGCTGCAACTTTTGCAACAGTATCAACCAGATGTTGCCTTAATCACCTCGCAAACATCAGAGACTTTCAATTACACATTATCAGAGTTACAGCAAGCGGGCATCTGCCCTGTTGCGACAAAGTATGGGGCTTTAGCTAATCGTATAATTAATGGGGCAACAGGCTTTTTGTGTGACAATACGGCGGACTCTTTTATCCAACAAGTCAATCATTTCAAAAATGATTTTGCAGTTGTTCAAAAAGTCAGGGATAATTTATTAGCGTTAAAGCCCATAACTTTTGATACCGTTATAAAAAAATATCATACTTTTTTTGGTGCCGCAAAGCCCACAGCTTATCAAGTTAAGAAGCCTGTAGATTATAAATTAAATCAATCGGCCAAACAGCTTGCCGAGTTAAGCAAAGAGAAACAAAGAATCAAAAGTCTTCTTGAGGCTACTCACAACAGTTTAGTTGAAAGAACAAGGTGGGGTAAAACTTTAACAAAAGAACTCTTGTCCGCCGATGAAAACATCAAGCGAGAACGATATGAAGTTGAGCGAATAAAAAAAATTCTTGACAAAGAAACGGCAAGAATGGAACAACAGCTTGAAGTGTTGAAAGTTCAAATTCAAAATATCAATAATCAGTACGAAATCTTAAGCGAAGAACACCAACAAAAGTTGCAAGATAATTGCCAGCTCACACAAAAGAATAATCTACTCATACAAAACAATAGCCTTCTAACCAATCAAAAACAGGCTCTAAAATCTGAATTGGTCGAAGTATATAACTCTCGTTCATGGCGAATGACAAAGCCTCTGCGCTCTTTTACCTCATGGGCTCGACACAAACGTAATGCCGTGCGATTTCGCTTGAACCAATTAAAATCCATTCCTGGACGCTTTTCTCGCAGTATTAAATCCCGTGGAGTAAGCGGCACAACGTCTATCATAAAAAACAAACTTTCAAGTAAGTCCAAACAAGAAGTAACGAATCAAGCAGTCGAGCTGACAGAAACTTACGATAAAATTATATTTAATCCAGTAAGTAAACCTCAAGTTTCAGTGGTTATCCCTGTTTATAACCAGTTTAAACACACTTACAATTGTTTGAAATCACTTAAAGAGTTAAATGATAAAACCAGTTTTGAAATCATTGTTGTTGATGATTGTTCCAGTGATGATACACCCTTGCTGATTGAAAATATTTCAGGCATTACCTATCAAAGACAAGAGCAAAATGGCGGCTTTATTGAGTCATGTAATACGGGTGCTAAACTTGCGAAAGGTCACTATTTGATGTTTTTAAATAATGATACTGTTGTATACGATAACTGGTTGGATGCCTTGCTGGAAGTTTTTGAGAATTACCCGGATGCAGGACTTGTAGGCAGTAAGTTGGTTTATCCAACCAATCAACTACAAGAAGCCGGTGGCATTATCTTTTCAGATGCCAGTGGTTGGAATTATGGTCGCATGGGCAAACCCGATGAGCCGTGGTACAACCATGTACGGGAGGTGGATTATTGTTCAGGAGCTAGCATTCTTATTGAGAATAAACTCTTTGTTGAACTGGGTTATTTTGACGAGCGTTTTAAGCCAGCTTATTATGAAGACGTAGACTTGGCCTTTATGGTCAGAAAAGTTGGCAAGAAAACCTACTATCAACCCGCATCTAAGATTACTCATTTTGAAGGAATTTCCGCTGGAACAGATTTAACTCAAGGCATGAAAAAGTATCAAGTTGATAATCAGGTCAAGTTTAAAGACAAATGGCATAAACAACTACAAACTCAACCACAATCAGGCTCTGATATCGAGTTATGCCGAATTAATGGACAACCCAAACGCATCTTAATATTTGATGCATGCACACCAATGCCCGACCAAGATGCGGGTTCATTACGCATGCTCAATATCATTAAAATTTTAAAAGAGCTCAATTTCCACGTGGTTTTTATGGCTGAGAACCTCAGTTTTGATAAAAAATACACCATAGCCTTACAACAATTATCTGTTGAGTGTATTTATGCACCTAGCATAACAAGTCCGATTGATTATTTAAAAGATAAAGGCAAATACTTTAGCCATGTTATTCTAAGCCGTTATTATATTGCCGAACCTGTCATGCCATTTATTCGTGACTATTGTCCTAAAGCTAAAATTATTTTTGATACAGTGGACTTGCATTATTTGCGTGAGCAACGCATGGCTGAAGTCACAAAAGATAATAATTTACTTACACTATCCGATAAAACCAAAAGCAAAGAACTTGCCGTTATAAACCAATGCGATACGACATTAGTTGTCAGCCCTTTTGAAGTTGAAGTCCTGGCACAAGATGCCCATGGTGCCAAGGTGCATGTCTTATCGACTATTCACCATGTTACAGGCTGTCGAAAAGATTATGCACAACGTAAAGATATTATGTTTATTGGTGGCTATCAGCACACACCTAATGTTGATGCTGTTGATTGGTTTGTCGCTGAAATTTTTTCTTTAATTTTAAAAGAAATTCCTGAAATCAAATTTCATATCATTGGTACTAATGCGCCAAAACATATTAAACAAATGGCCAATGATTCTATTATTTTTCATGGCTTTGTTGAAGACATTGAACCTTTTATGGATGACATTCGTATTGCAGTAGCACCTTTACGTTATGGTGCTGGTGTTAAAGGAAAAATCAACTCCAGTATGAGTTATGGACAGCCCGTAGTCGGCACAGAACTGGCTGTTGAGGGCATGTTTACTCAAGAAGGCACTGATGTACTCACAGCTAAAGATGCCAAAGAATTTGCAGAACAAGTGATTAGATTGTATCAAGATGAAGAACTATGGGGAAAATTATCACAAGGAGGACTAGATAATGTTCAAAATTATTTTTCTTTCCAAGCGGCTAAAAAGGCCATTGAGGAATTACTCGGTTTTTGATGGCTTATCAGTGTTTTCTTGAACTTGTTCTTTAGGTTCAAGTAAGTTCAGTACACTGTGGCGTATACGACGAGAGAGTAATTTTTTTGCTCCCATATAAAATGTCTTTAAGTTTTCAGTAAAGACAATCTTTCCAGCTTTATCTGTTTCTATCACTTTTTCTTTTTTTAAGTTAGCAATAAAAGCCTTAAACAAAGATTTATCAAAGAAGTCTGGTGAGTTAAACCCATATAACAAGTTCAATTTACTGGCAGTTTTATGACATAAATTTTCTAATTGTGGGACTGTCAATTGCTGTGTTCCACTTTTTGAAAGAACCGCAATAACTAAGAAGAAACGCTCATAGGTTTCCATCAATGCATTAGCAAGAACCCTTAACTTACCAGCCTGGATAGTACCTCCAGCCAATCTTTCTACCGTTCTACCACTTGATTTAAGAACATCTAATTTCTTTAAAACAAGCATTGTATCTCTGCCATAATTGACAAATTCTTCAGTTGTCCAATGCAAAAACAATTCATTTTTTACATAAGGGTAAATCACTCCCATCAACCTAAGAATTTCTTTCCGTGGTAGCTGTCTTTGATTCACTAAACTCATGGCAATAAACGACGATACTGCAAAAAGATGTAAAATGTTGTTTCTATAATACGTTAGCTGTATTCCTTTTCCACTTATGACTCTAACCACATCACCTAGTTCGTGAGGAACAATTTCTATAAAACCAAGACTGACACCCAATTCAAACATTTGATCGGTGCTCATCTCAGTAATGGTCACTCGAGATGAATAAGGCAATCTAACAAGTAACTCTTTATAAAAATCTATTTGCTGTGCCAAGTTATCAAGTGATGCGGAGTGGTTTGGTGTTGCTAACAAACTTATTGCCAATAAATTAATCGGATTCACATGGGCTGCTGCATTGATGCGCTGCATAATTTCAGTACCGCAATCTTTGACCAAATTTTTAAACCATTCGGGCTTTTTATTACTCTCTAAAGTAATTTCACGCCAGTTAGGTTTATACTTATCCAGCATTTCGTCCAACAAGATGGGTTCAGAAAAGTTAACCGTTAAACGTCCATAATCTTGTTTGAGTAATTTACGAGCTCGAAATAAATCACCTAAAGACTCGCCTTTTTTAGATTTCCCACCCAATTCTTTTTGGTAGGAATTACCTTCCATTAATCTTTCATAATTTAAGGACGAAGGCTGAAACATCAAAGGTTTATTTCGCTCATTAAGATAGCTTTTAATCGTCATTGCAAGCATCCCCGCTTTAGGCTCTAACAGGCGGCCCGTGCGTGAACGCGTGCCTTCAATAAAGTATTCAATTGAAACACCATGAGACAGTAATGCACTGAGGTATTCTGAAAAAATCGTAGAATAAAGTGCTGAATTGAATGAGCGGCGAATAAAAAAAGCACCACTTCTTCGAAGCATTGACCCCAAAACTGGCATATTTAAATTTATACCTGCTGCAATATGTGGTGGTACAACTCCTCGCTCATGCAAGGCATAGGACATAATCAAATAATCAATATGACTACGGTGACAAGGCGTATAAATAACTTCATACTGTTGTGATTTCGCTCGAAACTCTTCAAAGTGATTGAATACCACACCGTTATAAACTTTTGTCCAAAACCGTGTCAGTAATTTGGCAAAAATACTGACAATGGAATACGAATAGTCTGAAGCAATCTCTTTAATGATCTTGCGGGCTTCTTTATGAGCTTGTCCTGTTGTTAATTTCTTGCGTCTGGCATAGTTCTCAATTTCTTGATTCACACGCGGACGTTTTAAGATGTTTCGTGCCACCGTACGTCTATGCGATAAATCAGGACCAACAACTGAGGTCTTTGTTCGATAAAAGTGTAGACTCAAGACTTTCGAAATTTTCTTTGCTAATTCATCAACATTATTAGAATCATCAAGTTCTTTATTGAGCAAAATGGGCTGACTAAAGCGCACAATGGTATTTTTTCCATGCAACAATATTGAAAAGAATTTTCGTAACCGCCCGCCAACTGACCATTGTTCTGAAAATAGTATTTTAAAAACACCAGCATTTTTATTGGGTGCCATTCCCAAAAATACCGAAACAGGCACTAATTGCACTTGCTCTTTTGGGTTGTCCTTTAAGAACGTGAGAACCTGTTTAAGGTTTTCTTGAAAGACCGTATAATTTGCTTGGCGATTCCAAAAACCTTTCAAGCGTTTATTTGCCATAATTAAAGTTAATTTAGGCCAATTTTTTGGTAAGTTTTTATAGCTAAAATTGTTTTTTTTACATTCCGTTTTAAGGATAACACGAGACACCAATGAGTCGGTATCTAAAACATAAATGGTTGGTATGCTTTTATCAATACCCAGTTTTTCCAAATCATCAGGAATGATTTTAGACTTAACTCGCAAATACAGTATTTTTGAAAGAAGTGACATGACTAAATAAAATGGTCAAGCCACAATTTGGCTTGACCACACCCCTGTTTTTTTAAGTAATTATTTATCTGCAATCCATTTACCATCTTTCTTAACCATTTTAACATTTTGGTTAAAGGTTTTATCTAAAAATTTATAAGCCACTTTCATGGTGGCATTGTCACCATTAGTTTGCACATCGGATACATCAATAGAATTTAAAACATCGTCCAATGAGATTCCGTATGCTCCCATTACATTTTTAACACCACCCATTACAAGACCTGCTTTACCCATGGCATCATCAAAAGACATGTTTTGCAACTCATCTAATGATTTCATATTAAGGCTCTTGGCTGTAGCTACGGCTGCACTGATTGCTTTACGTGTTACTTCTTCACTTAAGATATCATTTTCTCCAGCAAAGTCCATAATAGCATTAATTATCATGGTTGATGCTTCTTTTTGGTCAGCAGGGATATCTGGACTGGCTTGAATAGCAGAAGATGCCATGCCCTTACCCATCATCAACAACATGGGTAGTTGCGCGCGAGCTTGCTCAAGTTGTGGAGTTGCCATTGCCATTAACTGATCAACCGCGCCATCTAAAGTCAGCATACCCATCATTTGTTCAAATTGTGCTTTATCAGACTCTGATGGTGACATTTTCTCATTTTCAAATTTTGCTACCGCTTTATTATACTCGTCTTTACTCATGCTTACTTGCATCAAGGATTTGACATCATTCTGTTTAATCGATTCAATAACTGCCATGAACGCGCCTTCTGGTATATCAAGCCCCATCTCTTTAAGTCGTTTTTCTCTAGCTAAATCGTTTGCTTTTTTGTTCTTAATTAATTTCTTCTCCTCCTTACTGCCAGATATAACATAGCTGCCATCTTTCCAATTCAATAACGGCAACCCTAGAACTTCAGGTGTTATTTCTACTTTTTCTATCTTTGTTAACCACATATCTTTTGTAAATGCTGAGACAGATATACCATATGCTTGATAAGTTTTTCCTTTACTAGTCACCTCTTTTAGAACATCTTTTTTTAACAACTCTTTTTGTTTAATAAACAATGGCATTTTTGTAACTACATTAGCTTTAAAACGACTTCTTACAACTGGCTCAATTTTATTTCCAATATTTTCTGTTACTTCTATTTTGAAATTATTTAAATCAAAATAAACTGGCAATTCAAGCTCAATAACTTCGATAATATCATTTTTATTTGGTTCATTTGTATTATTTGAACAACTGAATAACATAAAAACTGTTACACTAATTAAAAAAAACTTCCAATGAATTTTCATACAATCTACCTTTTTCACTAATAATTAATTACATTATCTCTTATGTCTTCTATTTAACTCAATTAATTATTTAAATTTATAAAACATAACGAAACAACCTTTCACCTTTAGATAAGTTCTGTAATATTTTTGTCAGTTATCCTCAAGCCTTTATCATGGTTACTATAGCATTATCAAAATCACTCTTTAGCAAACGTTAAGATTATTGCATCTGAATTAAAAAAACACCTGGGAAATTTGTAACACAAAGTGGGCATTCTTTTATTAACATCTAACTTTCCCAAATTGTCTTTAGGCTTAACTCACAAATATAGTATTTTTTATATAATTGTCATGACTAAATAAAATGGTCAAGCCACGGTTTTGACTTGACTATTATTAAATTTATTAAGTTGCTTTATTTATCTGCAATCCATTTACCATCTTTCTTAACCATTTTTACATCTTGGCTAAAAGTCTCACCTAAAAATTCATAAGCCATTTTCATGGTAGCATTATCACCATTAGTTTGCACATCGGATACATCAATTGAATTTAAAACATCGTCCAATGAGATTCCGTATACTCCCATTACATTCTTTACGCCACCCATAACAAGACTGGCTTTACCCATTGCGTCATCAAAAGACATGTTTTGCAACTCATCCAGTGAAGTCATATTTAAACTTTTAGCCGCAGCAACTGCCGCTGTAATCGCCTTACGTGTTACTTCTTCACTTAAGATATCATTGTCACTAACAAAATCCATTACGGCGTTAACTGCTTTTGTTGCTGTGTCTTTTTGGTCAGCAGGGATATCTGGACTGGCTTGAATCGCGGAAGATGCCATGCCTTTACCCATCATTAACAACATGGGTAGTTGCGCACGAGCTTGCTCAAGTTGCGGAGTTGCCATTGCCATTAACTGATCAACCGCACCATCTGACGTTAATTTTTCCATCATTTGTGCAAATTGCGCTTTATCAGACTCTGAAGGAGACATTTTTGCATTTTCAAATTCTGCCACGGCTTTATCGTACATTTCTGCACTCATGCTTGCCTTCATTAACGATTTAATATCATTGTGCTTAATTGATTCAATAACTGACATTAAAGAACCATCTGGTGTTGATGTATCAAGCTTTGCGATTGCATTTGAAGCCGAAGAACTTGAGGAGTCCCCTCCTCCACAGGCTTGCAATAATGCAACGATAAGGGCAAGTGTAAATAATTTGATTTGATTTTTCATTTTTAACATTTCCATTAGTAATATTTCAACTATCTATTATCTCTTATGTGTATTGATTAACTCAATTAATTGCATGAATTTATAAAATATAACGAGATAAATCCTCATCTTGTGCCAATTCTGACAAGTTTTTATCCACATGAGCGGCATCAATAATGT
>JAMOMK010000087.1 GCA_027067055.1 Lysobacterales bacterium
AAACCTGAGCAGTGATGGCGCCCATGCGTTGGCGGAAAACGGGATTGATGTAAAGGCTGGCTCGGACAACCCGGGTAATCCCGTGTTGATCAGCAACAACAAGATATGGGGATACAGAAAATCCGACAATCTTCCAGGTGGGGCCAGAAGTGATCATGGCTCCGCTGCCGTTTTTCATTTTGGAGTAAAAAATATTGGCATGAAAAACAATTTGATCTTCGATTCTGCCCAGGGAATTGTCTCTGGTGTCAGTGATCGGTTTGGTTTCGCACTGGGAAATACAGTTATTTCAGACAATATATTTCTGGAAATAGGCGCATTTGACGGCACGGACAGCAACTATGGTGGCATCATGCTGTGGGATGCTTATGATGTTCTGTTTCGGAGGAATACGGTTGTGAAAGCTAGAGTTAGGAGTCTATGGACGAAAGCTTCTGTCCCAGATGTATCCGTTGTAGAGAATGTAGTCATTGACAGCGAAAGTCCACTTAACGAGTCGCCGACCTCCAGCATCTTTAATGAGAACTATTACTATAATACACTTGCAAGTGGATACGCATCTGGTCCAAACGATCATTCTTTCACAACAGCCGCAGAGGCGGAAATGAGGAGCTATACCTTTGTTTACGACAAATTTACCCGTAGTCCAAAAACCATGGCACTGCAAGGTGTTATCACAACAAATGACAGCCCCCACCAAGACCTTGCAGGGAGTAACATTGTTGTTATAGATCCAATTTTTTCTAATGATTTCGAGTAGCCAAAGACCGCTTCTTTAGATTCAAAGCAATACACTATATACCGCAAGCGAATATGTTGAATATGTTAGGACACGCATTGTATCAACCCAAGCACTATTTAAAAACGAACTTGTTTAGGTTTTGGCCTGTATTGGAATACAGCTCTTGGGCAAGCCCTTTATCCACTTTTGTTGAATGGATTTACAGTATTTTTTAAGATTATCAACCGTTCCAATAGCTTTATAATACCATTTGTCAAAATATTTAATTTCATCCAACCAAACATTCACATTCAAACCCAATCGCTGCAATATTTCAGGCAAATCATCAAGAATAAAGCCTTTAGACTCACCAGCAATGGCTCTGCCAGTAGCATCTACTAAGTGCAAATAATCATCTAAAGCGAATGGAATATCATCACTGAGATTGCCAAAAGTTTTTAACTTGGTTTTTTTGTTTAAAATTCTTTCCTGAACAGATGTATAGTCAGATTCTTCTGGAGACTGTGCCATTTTTGCCCTAATTGGGTTTAAATCAACATAAGCCATGCAAGTTAATACGGCTTTTTCATCCAGTAATGCCTGGCTTTTAAAGCGAGACTCCCAAAACCTGCCTTTGCAACCATCCTCTGCATTGGCTCTGCGAGCTATTGACTCATTAATGCCCCGCATAAACCATGACAAACTCATTAAACGCTCGCGATAAACCTCAATTTCAACATAAATAGCATCTAGTTCTGGTTTACTAAGTGACTCATATTTATAGTATTTTTCGGTTAAATACGATAAAGAATACAGCTGGCTCCAACGGCGTAAAACTTCTCGCCTATCCCAAGAATCGGCACGTTCTGCATCAACACAAAGCACCACATGATAATGATTTGACATAACCGCATAAGCACAGCAATCGATGGCAAAAACCTCTATTTGCGACATTATTTTGTCTTTAATCCAGCCCCTGCGATGATCATAATTATTACCAGAATATTTGTCATCACCACAGATAAAAGCTCGTCGCACGCACCGCACATAGCAGTGATAATAAGGTGTGTCTTCTAAGCTGATCAATTGTTTTCTTGCTGTTGTCATATTACCCCCTGCTTTTGTACTTTTGAGCTTCTTCACTGTAATTTATTTATCTTAAAATATCAAGATTATTATGGGTGTCCTTATTTAAGAATAATAAAATATTTTCAATATATCCTCATACTTCTCATACATTTTCAGCCATTTTGTGTGATAATTCCTTATCAATGAATATGGCAAAAACACAAAACCTCTTTTATAGAAAAATCTTCATTTCTACCTTGCTTGGGATAAGTTCTGGTATGCCTTTGTTTGTTTTATACCAAACTATTCCTGCATGGCTACGAGATTCTAGCGTTAATTTATCTGACATTAGCTTGTTTCAACTCATAGGTATTCCCTATACTCTAAAGTTCCTCTGGGCACCATTCTTAGAACGCTTTAGCCTGCCTTTTTTAGGCTTGCGTCGCGGATGGATGATAACAATGCAAGTAGCATTGGTTGCTTCTATTGCATTAATAGGTTTATTTAATCCAACTCAACATATTTCTATCATCGTCATATTAACCTTAATAATGACAACATTTAGTGCTACTCAGGATATTATAATTGATGCCTACCGTAGAGAATTGTTAAATGACGATGAACTAGGTGCAGGCAATGCATGGTTTGTCAATGCCTACCGTTTTTCTTCTTTAGTCCCTGGCTCTCTTGCCTTTATTTTATCCGATATAATTGCTTGGCAATATGTTTTTCCTATCATCGCCGCCTTTATGTTTATAGGGGTCATAACGACCTTGATGATTAAAGAACACCAACACCTAAGCAAACAACCTACTTCATTTATTGATACAATCAAAGAGCCATTGCATGACTATTTTTTACGCTTTAACCTTAAACATGGCATACTACTATTGTTATTTCTAATGCTTTACAAGCTAGGAGATTCTATGGCAACAGCATTATCAACTCCGTTCTATAAAGACTTAGGCTTTAGCAACAAAGTCTTAGGCACAGTAGTTAAAGCAGCTACGTTATGGTCAACAGTTGCAGGTGCTTTTGTTGCAGGCTATGTTATGCGGAAAATATCATTGAATAAATCTTTGTGGTTATTTGGCTTCTTCCAGATGTTTACAATCTTAGGGTTCGCGTGGTTATCAGCATTATCCGAACCTTCAAAAACTGATTTATTTATTATTGTTAGTCTTGAGTACCTTGGTGTTGGCATGGGCACAGTTGCCATTATTTCCTTTATGTTTAAAATAAGTAGCAAGGTCTTTGCAGCATCTCAAATCGCTTTATTTACTGCTATTACAGCTATTCCCAGAACATTTGTTAATGCCAGTACAGGCTTTATTATTGAAAAAGTTGGTTACACTGAATTTTTTCTCATTTGTACTGGATGTGCCATTCCTGGAATGTTGCTATTGTTTTATATAGCTCCCTGGAAAAAATGATATAATTCAGAAAAACACTTTACCTAAATAAAACAAATGACTCAAAATCCAACACAATTTCCAGAAAACGAATTTTTTATCCAAGGCCCTGCGGGCAAATTACAATGTATGGCTGGTAGACCATCAGGTGATGTTGACAGACAAACAATTGGTTTAATCTGTCATCCACACCCCTTGTTTGGTGGCACCATGACCAACAAAGTTACACATATGATAGAAAAAGCCTTTCGAGAAATGGGTTTGCACACCATACGTTTTAACTTTCGCGGTGTTGGAGATTCTGAAGGAGAGTTTGATGATGGTATTGGTGAAACCGATGATTTAATTAATGTTTATAATTGGGCACAAAATATTTTCCCTGACTATGATGTGTGGTTGGCTGGCTTTTCATTTGGTTCTTATACCGCCTTACGTGCATGTGAAGAAATAAAACCACAACAATTTCTCACCATAGCTCCTCCTGTTGAGCGTTATGATTATACCCAGTTAACACCACCAGAGTGTCCTTGGCTGGTTATTCAGGGAGAAAATGATGATGTTGTCACACCAAAAGCAGTTTATGATTATGTCAATAGTCTTGATCCGCGTCCGCAGTTAATTACTTTTAAAACAGGGCATTTTTTCCATCGCCGATTGATTGATTTACGTGGTGCTATTATTAATGGCATAACACGGCAGTTGCCACAAAAACTGGACTAATAATCAATGCCAAGTCCTTTACAAGTATACCAACAAAAGCTTGGTAGCAATGAAATCAAAAGTGACAAGTTACAAAACCATGTAGTGCAAGCCTTTGAACAATTATTCATAAATACCAACAAAAAAGACAATAGTTGGTTCTTTAAAAGCCCTAGGGTTTTTCATGGTCTATATATTTATGGTTCTGTCGGACGAGGCAAAACCTTTTTAATGGATTTATTTGCACAATGTATGGACGAGAAAGTCATTCGCAGGCAACATTTCCATGCTTTTATGTTATGGTTACACCAAGAACTACATAAAATAAAAAATCAGCAAAATCCAATTGATTTAGTTATAAAAAAACTTTCAAAAAAAGTCAAGGTCCTGTGCCTAGATGAGTTTTTAGTTCATGACATTACCGATGCCATGTTGTTGTCCAATATCCTCTATGCACTAGAAAAGTATAGCATCAGCCTAGTAACCACTTCTAATGTTAAGCCGATAAATTTATACGAGGGAGGACTGCAACGTAAAAAATTTTTACCTGCTATCGCATGGGTGCAAGAAAACATGCAGATATTACACTTGGATGGAGAACAAGACTACCGAACTCAAAGCAACCAGAATGAAACAGATAATAAATGGTTTTCGCCCATCACCCAAGAAAAGCAATTACGTTTTGAGCAAATCTTTTCTCACCAATCACATGGGCAAATTATTGAAAACACACCAATCACAATAAACAAGCGTCAACTTGAAGTACTCAAAAGAAGTCCATCTAGCATTCATTTTGACTTTAACACCTTATGCGAACAACCCCGTAATGCCAGCGATTATTTACAATTATGCCAGCGATATAACACTATATTTATCACAATTAGCACTAAAATTGATGAACAAGACCGTAATACCGCTCGACGTTTTATCACACTAGTTGACGTACTTTATGACAACCACACTCCTTTGTATGTATTATCTGCGGTGACTTATACTGAAATTTATCAAGGACAAGAATTATCATTCGAAATGAAACGCACTGTATCGCGACTAACACAAATGCAACGAGAACAATGGAATTAAAGTCATGAAAATTCATCAAGTTTTTACCCAAAATGCTTTGCGTAACTTCACCTATTATATTGAACTAGATAATAACAACCTCATCATAATCGACCCATGGGATGCCAAAGAAGCACAAGCATTTATCGAATCCAAACAATTGATATTAACAACTATCATCAACACACATGAGCACTGGGATCACACTCAAGGCAATCAAGAGTTAGTTGACATCTATGATTGTGAAGTATGGGCACACGAAGTTGGAGTGGGAAGAATTCCTGCACAAACACGCAAACTAAAGCCTGCAGAAAAAATCCGACTTGATGATAAAACAATCATGGAGGTTGTTGACACGCCAGGTCATTGTCAAGCTCACTTATGTTTTATTATTGAGCATCAGGGCAAACCTTATTGTATTTTTACTGGTGATATTTTATTTAATGCTGGGGTTGGCAATTGCCATAATGGTGGCGATGTTGAGGATTTATATGAGACTATTTGCACTAAAATTTTCACCTTACCTGATAGTATAATCATCTACCCAGGACATGATTATTTGGAAAACAATGTGCGTTTTACCCTCAAGTATGAGTCCAGCAACACACAAGCAAAACTCTGGTTAGAAAAATACAAGAAGTCTAATCTTGATGGCACGCCATTAGTGACAACTCTAGAAGATGAAAAACAAATAAATACTTTCTTACGATTGAATAATAAAGAAATTCAAAACAGCTTGGAGGTCCCAACAAATTCTGAAAAAGAAACCTTTATTGCACTGCGTGCCTTACGCGACAAGTGGTAAATTTATTTTAACCTAATCGTAATCAATTTTGATTCCTTCGACATAACTGGACTGACTAGTTTTTGCTTTTGTATTACCCCTTTAAGAGTCACTACTTGAGTCTCTTGTTTTGTTAAACAAAGGTAATTGATACTAACTGCGATAATTAAAAGTATAAGTAATTTCATTTGATTATTTTCATGTTGTTATGCCTGTATAGACGCAACAACATGAAAATGGTTACAATTACTTGGCTAAAAACTCATTTAAAAAAGCTAAATACTTATTTGAAGCATCTATGCGATTTTTCTTTTTAGTAAAGCCATGACCTTCATCATCAAACAATAAGTATTCCACATGTGTCCCGCCCTTTCTAATGGCTTCAACCATTTCATCGCTTTCTATTTTTAATACACGCGGGTCATTGACACCTTGTACGACTAAAACAGGGCTTTTGACCTGGTGTCCATAAAATACTGGAGAGATTCTATGTAACCTTTCTTCATCAGTGGCTGGATCTCCCAACTCATCGTATAAAGATTTTCTAAATGACTCCCAATAAGCAGGAATACTTTTCAAGGTTCGCACCCAGTTAGTAACACCAAAGATATTTATACCAACTTTAAATTCGTCAGTAAATGCCATCGCAGCCATGGTCAAATAACCGCCATAGCTACCACCCATCACCGCAATTTTATCTTGATCAACCCAGTCTAAAGATTGCAAATATTTTTTATTGTAGACTACATCTTGCAAATCATCCTCGCCGTGCCTTTTATCATCAAGGTGGTTAAATGTTTTACCATAACCACTTGAACCACGGTTGTTAATACGACAAATTCCATAGCCGTTATTAACCAAGTGTTGTATCATTGCCGAATAACCTTTACGAGATTGTCCTCCCGGCCCACCATGAATAAAAACAACCGCAGGCACTTTTTTAGTTGCTGCTTGCTTGGGTTTATAAAGTAAACAGGGGATTTCTAGTCCATCGAAACTTTTAAATCGCACCACTTCACTGGCAACCAAGTCATTTTCGTCAATTGCGGGATTGCCACTATTGGTTAATCGTTTAACCCGTGAACTGCCGATTATATGAACATAGAGATTTGATGGTGAAGTATCAGAATTAACATAGAAAACCATCTTTTGTGAATCTCTTGAAAAATTCACTCCACGTAAATTACCTTCTGGCATTTTAGGAAGCTTAATAGGCTTATTAGTTTTGGCATCACGAATTTCTATTTTTGTTTGCGCATCTGCATTTACTCCAGTAACTTGATACTTACCATCTTTTGAAAAATAGACAAAACTGACATCCCAATCATCTCTAAAATGGAGTGTTTTGTTTCCACTTTCCAAATCGTAAGACCATGCTTGATTGAATTCGCCAAACTCATTGGTGGCATAAATAAGCTTTTTTGAATCACGTGTAAAAGTGTATGCGTTATAAGAAATATCACCCGTGTGTTGGGTGATTAATTTTTCAGTTGGATTACTCTGGGTTAAATCAACCAAATATATGTCAGCATCAGCATTACCATTATTTTTTCCTAATGCCAGCCATTTATCGTCTTCACTCAAACGTGAAATGTTATAACCCTTATTATTCTCATACACCAGTTTTCTTGAATAATCTTTGCTGTCATAAAGATAGAGATCAAAATACTTTGGGTTCCTTTTATTTGATGTCACAAAAAAATGTCTATCATCATGATGCCAACCAACAAAACTGGCTTTGTTTTTATCACCAGGTGTTAAATCCACAACCGCGCCATCGAGTTCTTTGACATACAAATGGGTATTTTCGTTGCCTCCTTTATCGGCTTGATAAATAAACCTATCATCATGCGGAAACCAACTTAAAGCATAAGTTGAATCGGTAGTAGAATGAGTCAATTGTGTTGGTCCAGAACCATCTACAGGAATTCGATAAGCATTAAAAACACCTGTGGCATCATTACTGACTAAAACAGCACTGGCATCGTGGTTTAATGAAGAGCCAAAAACGGAAGTCGTTTTAAAAAACTCATCAGCACTGTAGGTTTTAAAAGATTTAGTGTGAATTTCTTGTGTGTGTTTTTCATTTGGTGTTACACAAGCGTTTAAACTAAACAGAGCTATTGAAATAATCGCTATTCTAACTAGTGTTCTCATATTTTTCATTCTCATCTCATTTGGTTTATTTATTCTACCACACTATTTAGGTGTTTTAACGAGATAACCTTTAGCCTCTAATGACTTTAAATAACTGTTTTTACCCAATAAATTTGAAATAGATAAAACAGCAAATGTTGATTTGTTGGTGTTTAATGACTCCTTGACTTTCTCCAACCACAAATCACGTAAACGCTCCTCAATATTTTCCATACCAACATCTTTAGCAAAATCATTATTCAAAATGGCAGAAGTGCAACTCGCGTCTTGATTAGAAAATTGCAACTCAATGAGTTTTGAGATATCACCATTTGCCCAAGCCGAGGCCCTTTTGCTCATATTGTTTACGTCGGATTCCAAAGTATCTAATGTTTTACTAAAACACTCTAAATCACTGATATCCTTTTTTTTAAACTTTTTAATAGCAGATTTAGATTTACTCATATCAATTTTAATTGTCGGTCGAATAAATTCTAGCTTACTTTTCTTTGCCATTTTACTCACCTTTTTCTCAACCTTAGTGTCATAAGTTAAACCAATTTTACTAATGGCTTTATCAAACAATTTACTTGAAGCAAAGATAGGTCTTGTTTTCTCAATCTTACGATTATTTCCTAAATATTTCTTTTTCAGCACCAACCAACGCGCGTAAGTTGCTTCAGGAACAATATCCTTAAGCTGCTTTTTCCCTGGGTTTTTCTTAATCCCAATAGCGGATCTTGCTAAAGAAAAAGCTTGGAAAAAACCAATATCAGCGCTAACACTTGGAGGCAAAACATAAGCTTGAGAATTTTTAATCACAGTTCCAACAAACTCAGATTGCCATTTCATACGCTTAGGCAAGGGCGATAAAGTCCCCAACACCCATAGTACATTATCCCCTTTTGTCACTTTCCATAAATCAGGGCCAGGTCGAACACCATAAACAATGACCTCTTCAATTGAATCCTCTTGAGCAAAAGAATGAAATGAAAAAACAATCAACACCACTAGTAAAATACGCATAAACACATTTTGAATTTGAATATTCAATCATAATCCAACTATCGCGCTATGAAAATAGGCAGAAAGTCACGTATTGACC
>JAMOMK010000088.1 GCA_027067055.1 Lysobacterales bacterium
GTTCTTATGCCGATGCATTATCACAAGCACAAGGAAAAGGCTTTGCGGAAACTGACCCAATAGCTGATGTCGGTGGATTTGACGCTAAAAACAAAGCGGTCATTTTAGCTGCTCATGCCTTTGGCTTGCTTGTGCATCCAGATGAGGTGAATAATTTTGGCATCCAAAATATAAGTCTTGAGGATATTGTTTTTGCACAAAGTCAAAACAGCACTATAAAGCAAGTCGTAACATTAATAAAAACCGATCAAGGTGTAAGCATCACCATCATGCCTGAATTGGTGAAGCTGGAAAGTGAGTTAGCTAAAACTGATAATGAAAACAACCTGATTGTTTTAACCAATAATAACACCGAACTTCATTTTAAAGGTGCTGGTGCAGGCAGTATCGCCACAGGCACTGCCATTTTAAGTGATTTAAAAGCCTGTGTTGAGAATTATAAATACAGTTATATTATTAATGATACCAGCACACTTGATAATGATTTCAAGATAACTGTCGCTATTAATAAGCAAGATTTTAATAGTACACTCGGTCTCATGCTTGAAGAAGACGAAACGCATGTATTTGTGGAGTGTAATTATAAGAAACTTATAACACAAAATTTAGAAAATATATTTTTTATGAGAGTAATAAAATGAATACAGGCAGTATACCATTTGGATTTATGGGTTAATAGTCGCAACTTTGTTGGTTTTACACACTCTTCAAACTAGTCTTTAAAAAGAAACAAACCCTTAAATAGCAGATAATTTCCATATCCTAAATGTCACATTGATAAAAAGCTTGTTATTGGGGTCAGTTTGTTTGGCTTTGGCAGGGGCTTATCTGGTTGTTTCCCAGTGCCTGTCTTAGGTGTTTTAGTTATGAATCCATTGGATTTTTTTTGCTTTTGTTACACCGATGGTGCTGACTTTTTATATGGTGAAAAAAGTATTTGTTTAAAAAGAATTAACTTTATCTCTTTATCTTCTTGAGGAGTGTTGAAATAATTCATTTGAAGTGAGGGTGATAGTAATGTCCTTCTGCATGAGATGAGGTTTTAAATTGTGAGCAACAAACTTATCAGTAAATATAGGCTTTCATCTCATCTCATTAAATCATTGCCCAAACAAAACACTTCCAATGGGTACATCATTCCAATATTCAAAATCAGTTATCCATGAATAACCTTTTGCTCCATAGACTTTGAATGGCATAAAATAGAACATTTTATTTGGGTAATTTGGGTCTTTGGTTTGGTTGGTAATATCAAATATTTTCACACCATCTATAGCAACTTTAAACCTGCCCGTATTGGCATCAGGATGCCCGTGCCAGTATACTTCTAGTTCAAACCATTCATCTTGAATAAAAGGAACGGTGTGGTTCGCTTTATACCAAACATCATTACCTAAATTGCCATTGACCATGTATTGTCCTTTTGCATACCAGTAAGGATTGGATGTATTGGTATCGTATAAATATAAACTAACCCTAAACCCGATGTCATCGGTGTCTTTTAATTCAAAAGGTAATTCCCAGTCATCAATACTTGTTGGGTCGATATGCATTTTGATTTTGTATTTGATATAACCTTTATTCATGCGTTGGACCGGATCTGTTGAAGTTTCATCACCTATGACAACATATTGCACACGTGAAGTTGACACCATATTTGGGTCGTCTTGTTTAAATTCGATATACAAGGCATTGGTTGTATGATTATCCTGTCCCATTGTCGTGGCAATCTTAGCATCAACAAAAGGCAAGTAATTATTTGTATCACTGACTAGATAATTAAAATAATCTTCACTGTTGTTGCCAGGTAAGTCATTTGGAAAAGTATAACCTGTTGTTGTATCTGTACCCGAGAGGTGATGATTCCAGGAAACGGTTCTATCAAGAGTGATACCGTCGAAAGAGGATTTAATGAATAAATTAGATGTTTCTTGCTCAAAACTTGAAAAAAAAATCCGTCCAGCACTTGATAAATTACAGTATGTTATTAGAAGAATGATACTTAAGATATATTGGAGTCTGAACTTCATGTGTAATGTTAAGAGTGCTTCTGCTTGATTAAGAGTTAACTTATAGTAAATCTAAATAAAAAGCAATTTATTTAAACCCATAAAATTACTTTTATCGAACAATCAAAACAAGCATTATACCGTAGGGTATTTATTCAATTTACTATAAAACAAAGGCTACAATATTCATTTGTAACAAAGTTGGTTTTTTAATCAGTCATATTTTAAATTTGGCAGCTAAGTGCAGTATAATGTCCTTATGATAACGATAAAAGCGGCCGCTAATCCGGTCAAAAGTAATTTGAAAACTGGACTCGCCTTAGCAGGTGGTGGTCCTTTAGGTGGGTTTTATGAATTAGGGGCTTTATGCGCTCTAAAGGATAGTATTTCTACTCTTAATCTGAATAACTTAGATGTTTATGTTGGTGTCTCTTCTGGTTCTTTTCTCGTATCCGCATTGGCAAACGGTATTAGTACGGAAGAAATTGCTGATATTTTTGCTTTTAATAAAAAAACTGAAACACCCTTTAACCCAGATAATTTTTTACGCCCTGCTTATAAGTTGTTTTTGAAAAAGGCAACAGATGTGCCATTTGTTGCATTTGATGCATTAATGTCTTGGGTGAAAAAGCCAATGCACACCAGTATTGTCGATATTTTAGAAAAATTTGGCAGTATTTTACCAAATGGAGCCTTTAATAATGCAGCTTTAGAGAAATTTATCCGCGGGGTCTTAAGTACCAAACATTCTAGCAATGACTTTAGAAAATTAAAAAACAAACTTTATATAGTTGCCTGTGAAATTGATACAGGGAAAATTGCTACTTTTAGCACAGATGAAAACTCCGATGTACCCATATCAAAAGCAGTACAAGCTTCTTCGGCTTTACCAGGTCTGTATGCTCCGGTAAATATCAAGGGAAAATTTTATGTGGATGGTGCATTGCGCCGTACCATGAATGCATCAGCGGCACTCGATCAAGATGTTCAGTTATTGTTTGCAGTTAATCCAATTGTTCCATTTGAAAGTGAACAGGTACACGACGAAAAGTCAAAGTTGTTAAAAGCTGGGTTGCCGATGATATTGTCACAAACATTTAGATCTATTGTGCAATCACGCTTAAAATCAGGCTTGGATAAATACACAACGCATTATCCCAAAGCGGATATTATTTTGGTTGAGCCTAATAAAGACGATGAAATGTTATTTAATACCAACCTGTTTAGTTATTCACGACGTGATGAATTGTGTGAATATGCCTACCAACAAACAAGAAAACAGATTCAAAAGAAAATGGATGAAATTCAAGCGATACTAAAAAGACATCAATTTAGTATCAATAAAGAAAATTTATTTAATGAGAATAGAACCTTAAATGATTTTCTAGAGCAACAAAAGCATGGTCATTCTCGAGTTAAACGCCGCTTGGATGAAACATTGAATAAGTTACAAAGAAGCCTTAGTCAATAATATTAGACCGAAGGGTTAATACTAAGGCTTATGTTTCTTTATTTGTTTTTAGTGTGTTCAACAGTGACATCAGTATAAATACCACCGCGGACCATAAATTCAACACGAACTTTCATCCAACGTGGGTTTGTGGCTTTGACCAAGTCATCCAAAATTTCATTTGTTACTGCTTCATGAAATGCACCCGTTTCACGGAACGACCACACGTATAATTTCAAAGATTTTAGCTCAACACATAACTCATCTGGCGTATAATCCAAATAAATAGTGGCAAAATCAGGTTGCCCAGTTTTGGGACAAAGGCACGTAAATTCAGGGATTCGGATAGAAATTGTGTAATCTCTGTCTTTTTGTGGGTTAACAAATGTTTCTAAGTCTTTGCATGCGGTTGTAGTCATGGCATAATGTACGGTTTAAAAAAAGTGCACCTTAAACAATTAAAAAAGGAATAGCAAGTCAATATGCGATTAACCAAGATAAAATTAGCAGGATTTAAGTCATTTGTTGACCCAACCGAATTTCTCATGCCATCGAACTTAATTGGTGTGGTCGGCCCCAATGGTTGTGGTAAGTCAAATATTATCGATGCCGTTCGCTGGGTTATGGGCGAAACATCTGCCAAAATGTTGCGCGGAGCTTCAATGACAGATGTTATATTCAGTGGTTCAAGTGCGCGCAAACCCGTTGGTACAGCAACGGTTGAATTGGTTTTTGATAATACAGATGGTAAAGTTACGGGTGAATTTGCCAAATACAATGAAATTTCCGTTAAGCGACAAGTTTCTCGTGATGGACAATCGGCTTATTACCTTAATCGCACCAAATGCCGTAAAAAAGACATAACCGACCTGTTTTTAGGTACAGGTCTTGGCCCTAGAAGTTACGCCATTATTGAACAAGGCATGATTTCGCGTATTGTTGAATCAAAACCTGAGGAATTACGTGGTTATATTGAAGAGGCTGCGGGTATCTCAAAATACCGTGAACGTCGTAGAGATACGGAACGTCGAATAAAACGTACACGCGAAAACCTAGAAAGATTGGATGATTTGCGAGCAGAAATTGGTAAGCAAATTAATAAACTACACCGTCAAGCCAAAAATGCAGAAAAGTATAAAGGGCTAAAAGATAAATTTCGTGTTATGGAAGTGGAATTGTTAAGTTTAAAATGGAAAAGTTGGCACGATAGAACATCCCGTTCGACAGAAGTCGTTACCGAATTTGATTTAGCACTTGAAGAAATTAAGGCTAGTTTGACTGGAAGTGAAACACATATTGAGAAACAAAGAATAGCCCATCATGTTTTACAAGATAAAGGCAATAAAGTTCAAGAACAATTGTATTCAGTTAATACAGAAATTGGAAAAATTGAACAATTTATTAGTCACACCAAGTCTTTGTCGCAACGCTTGCAGACGGAATTAAAAGAAGCTGAAGAAGCTTTTTCAATTAGTCAGGAGCAGTTGGAAAAAGATAAAATAGATTTAGATAGTGCACAAATAGAACTGAAAAAAGTAGAGCCACAATTGCAAGAAGCCGAGCTTAGAGTTAAAGAAAAACAAGAAGCTTTTTCTACATTGGAAGATGAATTGTTGGACTGGCAAAGCAGTTGGAATGATTTGGTTTCTCAAATATCAGAAAAAAATCGCATTGTTGAAGTCGAACAAACTAAAATTGCCAGCTTGGATCAGCAACTAATTCGCCAAAGCGATAGATTGCAAACCTTGCAAAAAGAATCATCTGATGCAACAGCCAAGCCATTAGAGCAAGAATTAGAAGAGCTGGAACTCAAACAAGAAGAACAAAACTTTGCGCAAGAAGACAAGGTAGAGAAACTTGAAGAGACAAAAGAAAAGCAAGAGAATAAAAAATTAGAACTACGCAGTGCTCAAGATAAACTCAATCAATTACAGATGCAACTGCATCAATCCAAAGGACGTCGCGGTTCATTACAGGCATTGCAACAAGCGGCAATGGCAGATGACAACGAAGAAGTTAAGCAGTGGTTTGTTGATAATGATTTAAAAGGTGCTAAAAAATTATCGGAGTTACTTGAAGTTGAAGCGGGTTGGGAAAAAGCAGTAGAAACGGCTTTAGGTGATCGTTTGCAAGCTTTAGTGCCACAAGGAAAATATGAAATTGAGAAAGCTTTAACAGATTGGCAATATGGTAAATTAACCTTTGCTGAAAACACCCAAGGAAACATCAAGCCTCTTAAAGGCACTTTGTCTGAAATGGTCAAGGCACCTGATGTGGTTTATGAATGGTTTAATTCTATTTTTGTATCAGAGAGTTTATCTTCATCTTTGCAGAATCGAAATAAACTTTCTCAAGGTCAATGCAGTATTACCTCAGAAGGCATACTCGTGGGTAAAAATTGGACAAAAACAATTGCTGGCAAGACCGAAGGTGGTTTTTTATTACGCAAAAAGGAACTCAAGGACTTGGATGAGTCGATTGAAGCATCTGAAATTACAATAGATGATACTGTTACAGAAATTGAAGAGTTGCGCAGTACTATCTCACAACTCGAGGCACTCAAAGAGCAATTGCAAATGGATGTCAATATGGGTCATAGACGCGTTTCTGAGTTAAATGCCAATATTTCATCAAAGCGTCACAAAATTGATCAAATTAAACAACGCAATATACAAATAAATACTGAATCTGAACAGTTGCAAGTGCAAATTGAGATTGATGAAACCAGTGTTAAAAAGGCGAGAGGACAACTCGAAGAAGCCATTGAAATTGCCAAAGAACTCGAAGATCAAAAACAAACTCAAGAGCGTAACCAACACGATTTAGTGAGTACCAAAGAATTAGCAAAAAAGACTTTGTCAGAGTCCTCTAGTTTTTATTACCAGCAAAAATTGTTGCTGCAGTCACTAGAGGCTAAAGTTGCCTCAGCACAACGTGGAATTGAGAGATTAGAACAGCATTGTGGGCGATTATCGCAACGCAAGAGTAATTTGACTTCACAAATGTCACAAGACTCCAATCCAATTGAAGAAAAACAAAAAGAACTGGAATTGTTGCTTGAAAAACGCATTAAAACAGAGCAAGAACGGGATAAATTACGTCAAGAAGCACAAACATGCCAAGCAGAACTAGAGATTTTAGAACGCCAACGCAGTGATCACAATGCCAGTATTGAACATGCCCGAACTAAATTGGAAAATGCTAAATTAGAGCAACAAAGTAATAAACTCAAAGCCGAAGCGTATTTAGAACAAATTCAAGAAAAAGGATTTGACCCTGAAGTTGTGCTTGCCGAAAACCAAGAAGGACAGGGCAGTGATTACAAACAAGAGGAAATGGAGCGTTTAGAGCGCAGTATTGTGCGATTAGAACCTGTCAATTTAGCTGCCATTTCAGAATACGAAGAAGAAAGTGAACGTAAAAATTACCTTGATCAACAAAATGATGATTTAGTCGAAGCATTAGAAACGCTTGAAAAAGCCATCAGTAAGATTGATAAAGAAACACGAACACTCTTTAAAGACACTTTTGAAGCGATAAATACTAACATTAAAGTATTGTTCCCTAAATTATTTGGTGGTGGGCATTGTTTCCTTGAGTTGACTAGTGATGATTTGCTCACCACAGGCGTGTCAATCATGGCACGACCTCCAGGTAAGCGCATATCCAATATTCAGTTGCTATCAGGTGGTGAAAAAGCATTAACGGCAGTATCAATGGTCTTTTCAATATTCAACCTTAATCCAGCACCATTTTGCATGCTCGATGAGGTTGATGCGCCATTGGATGATGCCAATGTTGGTCGATTCTCGAAAATGGTCAAAGAAATGTCTGATAAAGTTCAGTTCTTATTTGTATCTCACAATAAAGTGACCATGGAAATTGCTAACCAGCTCAACGGTGTAACCATGCGTGAGCCCGGTGTTTCAAGACTTGTAAGTGTCGATTTAGCCGAAGCTGAAAAGTTAATTAATGATTAAATTGAAGGAATTGTCACTCTTGCCTTTGGGTGAAGATGACAAAGAGTTTTATTTTAAAATCTACTCTAATCAATCATTGATGCAATACGTTACAGCTCCTTTGACTCGTGTTGAATCGGATAAGAGTTTTTATTTAACCTTAAAGAAAATGTCTCAACCTCGTCCTGTCATCATACTTAATGTAATTACCCTAAATAAAACTAAAGAAAAAATTGGTATAATTGGCTTGCGATGGAATCAGTCCTCGTCCGACCAGGTAGAAATTGGCATTATATTGCTGGAGGAATATCAAGGAACTGGTTTTGCTTATGCAGCAAAAAAGGCCTTAATGCAGGAAGCCTTTGATAATTTGTCCATTAAAAAAATAGTTGCTCATTGTGAAAAGAACAATCATGCAGCTAATAGAGCTAACAAAAAACTGTGTTTTAATCAAGTCGGTCAATACACTGAGAAAAATAGCTCAATTGTGAAAATAAAATGGGAAAAAATTAATGAATAAAAAAGGTAGCCTGGTCAATGTCGGATTAGGGATGACTTTAGGGGCTCATATTACTCCGATTTCTAGAAGTTATATTGAAAAAGCTGATGTGGTTTTTGTTGGTGCATCTAATAATTTAGTTGAACAATGGGTTGAAACTATGAATAACAATGTTATTAGTCTTCAGCAGTTTTACCAAGAAGGAACTTCACGCATGATAACCTATAAAAAAATGGTGGAAGTTATCATGAAAGAAGTCCGAAAGGGCAAAAAAGTATGCGGAGCATTTTATGGGCATCCTGGTGTGTTTGCATGGCCGCCACATCAATCCATTAAACAAGCACAATCCGAAGGCTTTAAAGCACACATGGAACCTGGAATTTCAGCTGAGGATTGTTTGTACGCTGATTTAGAAATAGATCCAGGTACTTATGGGTGTATTCATTATGAAGCCACTCAATTCCTTTATAAAAATAAAAAAATAGACACGACAAGCTATGTTGTTTTATGGCAGGTTGGGGTCGTTGGTGATAAGAGTTTGACAAGGTTTTCGGTGGAGAGTGATGATAAACAAATGTTGGTTGATGCACTATTGAAGTATTATCAAGAGGATCAAGAGGTGATTCTCTATGAATGTGCTTTATTAGCCATAGAAATGCCCCGCATTGAAAGAGTTAGGCTATATGAGTTGGCAATGAAAAGTGTTACACTGAAAACAACTGTTGTCATTCCCCCTGCTCAAGCTAGAATCACGAATTAACAAAGCATGAAATAGAATGATTACTTGAACTATAGTTGCTTTTCCTTTAGGATTAATACGATAATAATAATGTGGGAATGAAATTATGAAATTAGCAAAAATATTAGAAACTATTGGTGAGAATACTTCTTTAAAAGAATTTGATACCTTAGAAGAGTTTTTAGCAGAGTCAGAAGTTGAGCCAAAAATCATGAATGAAATAATTGCTAAAAATTCAAACTTAGTCTGTGGGATGTTTCCTGAACGTGATGTTCCAGATGAAAAGGAACAAGAAGATGAAGATAGTGATGAAGATAATGAAGTAAAATAGAACCGAAGGAAAAAGTTAATATTTTTTAGAAAAATGGAATTAAAAAACATTAAATTTCTAGTTTCAATTTGTGTAATATTTTGGGTTGGATTAACATTTCAAGTAGATTCATTTAAAGCGGGTGAGGAAGAAGATGAGACTAGCTTTAATAATATAAATTATTTGCTTTCAAAAACAGATGATTTAAGAACTAGTAATGCTGAGCAATTTTCTAAAAACCTAGGAAAATTGACCAAACTTAAAAATTCTTTTAATGATAGTCAGTTATGCTATTATGGATATTTGGTTGCATTTAAGCATGGGTTTGAAGGACAGTATATGTATGCTAAAAAATTGCTTCTTAGTTTGCTCGAAAAGTGTGCTGGTGACATAGATAATCTTGTAAGAATTAATGCAACACTTTCAAATGTATATGTAATTTCTAATGAGTATGATTATGCCATAGCTAGTTTGGACTATGCAATTGAGCACATCAATGATGTTCATACAGTAGAGCTAAAGCAAATTGTGTATTCATTAGCGATGTTGGTTTATCGCATGGTAAATCAATATGATTTAAGTTTGAAATTTACACAATTATTACTTAATGATAATCCATCAGATATTTTGTTGTGTAAGGCTCTTTCAAATAAATACCGTATTAAACTAAAGAGAAGTGAAGTTGACCCAAAAGTAATTAAAGATACTATTTCGCAATGTGAAAATAGTGGAGAGATAATTTATAGTAATTTAATGCGATTAGATTGGATAGATTATCAGTTAAATAAGGGGGCATTTAGCAATCAAAAATTAGAATCAATGTTGGTAGAAGTGCATAGTTATGAGGAGGTTATAAAAAACACTAATTACACTAATTTAATTAATATCAAAGATGGTTTGTTAGCGAAAATATATTGGGAAATGCATAGAGTTGATGATTTTTTACATTATGCTAAAATGACAGTTGAAACCAGCAAAGCTCTTGGTAATACAAAACAAAAAATTGAAATTTTGGGTTTGCTAGTTAAATATTATCAAAAAGTAAATGATTATGAAAATGCCTTTTTAAATCAAAAAGAGAAGAGTGAAGCTGAGAAGTTGCATTTCACTACTGAACAAGCCAAAATCATGGCATTTCAAACGGTCAAACATAATAACCTAGCAAAAACCCAACAGATAAAATACTTAAACAATCAGAATAAATTATTGTCACTTGAAAAAGTTTTAACAGAAAAAAAATCAACAAACCAAAAGCTTCTTATATTGTTTTTACTGTCGTTAGTTGGCTTTATATTGCTTTGGAGTTTACGAAACAGGAAAATTCAGAGAATGTATAAGCATTTATCAGAAACAGATAATATGACTGGCATATATAACCGTAAAGGTTTTAAAGATTTTGCTGAAAAACTCTTACTACAATCTAAGAAAGAAGGGAAATCAGTTGCAATGGCAATTTTTGACCTCGATAGGTTTAAGCGCATTAACGATAAGTATGGGCATTTAAAAGGAGATTGGACAATAAAAAAGACCATTGCGCAGTGTCAACTAGTGCAAAATGATAAGATTACTATTGGTAGAATAGGAGGTGAAGAATTTGCAATAATAATGAGAGATTCAACCAGTGATGAGTTGTCGGAATTCGTCGAGGAGTGTCGTGTTATGATTGAGAACATTGATTCGAGTGCGACTGGTCATGATTTTGTTATTACCGCTAGCTTTGGAGTGACATCAACAAATGCTTCAGGATATGTCTATTCAAAACTGTTATCTGATGCAGATCATGCCATGTATGATGCCAAAACTTCAGGGCGAAACATGGTCATTAACTACAAAAATAACCCTATCTAGAAAGTTTAAAACAAATTAATTCTTTTTTTCTGCAAATATTCTATTCAAACTCAATAATTGCTTAACCTTAGTGTAATAATCAAGTATGATGCGTCCTCGCAATATTTGTGAGTGCTTGTTAGTGCGCGCAAATTTATAAAAAATTAAAAAAGAATGAACGATTATGACAGATTTATCAAAATATAGGAATATAGGAATTTTCGCTCACGTAGATGCCGGTAAAACAACAACTACAGAGCGTATTTTGGCGTTAACAGGTAAAATTCACCAAACAGGTGAAGTACATGATGGCGAGGCAACAACTGACTTCATGGATCAAGAACGTGAACGTGGGATTACTATTCAATCAGCAGCAACTAGTTGTATGTGGAAAGATCACCGTTTAAACATTATTGATACCCCGGGTCACGTTGACTTTACTGTTGAAGTTTATCGTTCATTAAAAGTACTTGATGGCGGTGTTGGTGTATTCTGTGGATCTGGTGGTGTTGAACCTCAGTCAGAAACTAACTGGCGTTATGCTAATGACTCTGAGGTTGCTCGAGTTATTTTTATTAATAAGTTGGATCGTATTGGAGCTGATTTTTACCGTGTTGTTGAACAAGTTGACAAAGTATTGGGAGCTACTCCTTTAGTGATGGTTTTACCCATTGGTATAGAAGATGAGTTTGTTGGTGTTGTCGATTTATTAGAGCGTAAAGCTTATATCTGGGAAGATTCTGGCAATCTTGATTTTGAAATCAAGGATGTTCCAGCAGATATGGTAGATAAGGTTGAAGAATACCGTGAGAAATTAATCGAAACAGCCCTTGAGCAAGACGATGATGCATTGGAAGCTTATTTGGAAGGTGAAGAACCTTCAATGGATGTCATCAAAGCATGTATCCGTAAAGGCACAAACACAATGGATTTCTTTCCTACTTATTGTGGTTCTGCATTTAAAGACAAAGGCGTTCAAAATGTATTGGATGCAGTTGTTGATTACTTACCAAGTCCTACAGAGGTTAAGCCGCAGCCTGAAGTGGATTTAGATGGTAATGAAACTGGCGAATTTGCTATAGTTGATGTTGATCGTCCTTTACGTGCATTAGCATTTAAAATTATGGAAGATAGATTTGGTGCCTTAACATTTATTCGTATTTACTCAGGTAAAATGGATAAAGGTATGCAGGTATTGAATACATTTACTGGTAAAACAGAAAGAATCGGTCGTATTGTAGAGATGCATGCGGATGATAGAATCGAATTAGAAGGTGCGCAAGCTGGTGATATTGTTGCTGTTTTGGGTATGAAAAATGTTCAAACAGGTCATACACTTTGTGATCCTAAAAATCCTGCGACTCTTGAGCCTATGGTTTTCCCTGATCCTGTTATCTCAATGGCTGTTAGCCCTAAAGATAAAGCAGCTTCTGAAAAATTATCAGTTGCTATTGGTAAAATGATTAAAGAAGATCCTTCTTTTAGAGTAGAAACAGATGAAGATTCTGGCGAAACTATCCTTAAAGGCATGGGTGAACTTCACTTAGATATTAAAATTGATATTCTAAAGCGTACTTATGGTGTTGATGTTGATGTCGGTGCTCCACAGGTTGCTTACCGTGAAGCGATTACTCGTAAAGTTGAAGACACATACACACATAAGAAACAATCTGGTGGAGCGGGTCAATTTGGTAAAATTGATTTCATCATTGAACCAGGTGAGTCTGGTTCTGGTTATGAATTTGAATCAACGGTAACTGGTGGTAATGTTCCTAAGGAATATTTCCCAGCTATTGAAAAAGGTTTTGCTTCATTAATGGAAGAAGGTGTATTAGCTGGATACCCATGTACTGATATTAAATTTACCATTACTGATGGCGCTTATCATGCAGTGGATTCATCTGCTATGGCATTTGAATCAGCGGCTAAAGGTGCTTATCGTCAATCCATGCCAAAAGCAGCTCCACAATTAATGGAGCCAATTATGGCAGTTGACGTATTTACACCTGATGATCACGTTGGTGATGTTATTGGTGATTTAAATCGTCGACGTGGTATGATTAAGTCTCAAGAGCCTGCAGCAACAGCTGTACGCATTAAAGCAGATGTGCCTTTATCAGAAATGTTTGGTTATATCGGTTCATTACGTACAATGACATCAGGTCGTGGTCAATTCTCTATGGAATTCTCACATTATAACCAATGTCCTTCTAATGTAGCAGAGACTGTTATTGCAGAAGCTAAAGCGCGTAAAGAAGCTAAAAGCTAAAACATAGCAACTTAAACTAGTTGTAAAGAGCTTAAAAAGTAAAAAGCCCATGAATTAATTCTTGGGCTTTTTTTATGATTTAAAAGGTTCAAGAAAAACAGCAGTTTATAAAGTCTGTATAAAATTACTCAAAACTGTTACTAAATATGAATTCATGAGCAATATTAGCTATAAAAAGTTTGATGGTATTGTTGGTAAAATCAAAATTAGTTCCAGTTACATAAAATTCTTCCGAACCCACACCTTGGGCAAATCCAGCGCATATATCTGAAAATGTATTTGTATCTAATGAGATGTGTTCTTTGCCAGTCGAATTGCTTCCCCAGCTGGTATTCAGCAATCCATTGCTGCGTAGTTTTGATAGGGATATGTAGGATTTGTCATTGCCGTTATCTTGCCAGTTAGAATTGCCGACAATTATAATACTTTGGTCTAAACTTTTTATAAAAATTTGAGCGGGTTGATCATCGGTTGTTTCAGGAAAGATAAATGGATCGTTAAAACCAATACGGCTTATACCACTACTGGCAAAGTTAATATCTTCATCCCAGACACCTTGATTAAGTAGGTTGCGAATATATTTGCGCACAACAAAATCATTTTTAACTGAAAAATCTATCTCAGGTTCTTTACTCAATGTCAGTAAGTATTGACCATCCTGTGAAGACCTTCCAATGACAGTATCGACTAACTCTTCTCGACTGTCTCCTTGAGTAGCACTGATTTTTGTAGACCATTTACCAATAATTGCTCCGGCATTATTGAATTCACAAAAGGCTAAATTCCAACCATTGGCATCATCTCCATTTCCTTCAAATGCAGATCCACCGACTAGATAATTCATTTCTTCAGTAATACTAATTGATGTTGCTATATCTTGATTTAAGCCATTAACATTATGGTCATGAAAACAGTTACTCATGCCATCTGAGCTAAATTGAGTCTCAAAGGAGAAGTTTCCACTGCTATCAAAGTTGACTTTTGCTATGCCAAAATCTGTATCAGTTGCACTACTTCTTTCGACTTCTGCAGCAATAATTAAAAAGCCACTTCCTGATATATTATTATGATGTAATTTCATATCAGCAAAAAAATCATCTTTCCTGTCATTACCTGATCCTAAGTCGAAAGCAATAGTAAAAATATCTAGAATTAATCCTGTTTCATCAATATAAAGCAAAGAAACATCTGAATTACCTGTCGAGTTGTTAAGAGCAGTATACCCCACAAAAATACTGTCATCAAAAGGATTGTGTCTAATTTTTATGATAAAAGGGTCGGATGGGGGGAATGGATATTTCAAAATTCCATTGCTTGCAAAGCTCGTATCCAAAATGCCAGAAGTTAAATAGCGAGCTATTAAGATTCCAGTCTGAGCAGATGCTCCATAGGTATAAGTCCCAGCAACAACAATGCGCTTTTGTGAATCAATTAAAGTGTCTAATCCAAAATAATTTTGATTAGGTTGATTAATAAAATCCCAACCATCCGAGTTGCCATCCTGGCTAAAACTTTTATCAAAAGACCCTATTGTTGCACAAAGACCTTGGTTGGTAGAAAAGATAAATAATATTATAAACGTAAGAGATGAAAAATTTTGACTCATGAGATAATCCTAATTATTGGCTTATCTACTTAATCGTAATTAGCTATTGAAATAGGACAAATAATTTCAGATAATTTTACTCAAAGCCATTACAAAAAATAACAGCGTTTCTAATGGCATCAATTGCAGCAAGGTTAATAGTACTGTTAATATGATTGTTTTAACCACGGGCATATATCTTATTAAAAGAGTTGTTGTAAAATAATCAATTCTGAAAATCTTGGGTAGAGTCTAAATTATTAAGTATTTGTTCAATAAATTGTTAATGATACATCATTTGGAGCCAAGCAAATTTTATCACTACAGGCTTGTAGTTTTATAGTTAACTCCTGTGGAAATTTCATGCCATTAGGGGTTTTTGCTTTGACTTGTATTGTACCTTCAAAGGTGCTTAAGTCCTTTTTGCTAAAATCAAGTTTAGTTACCTTTGCTTGTGGGTAAGTGAAATTTAATGGCGCATTTGATGAGAGGCTTAATGGAACTAAAGATTTAATTGCCGTTTGATTGGAGTTAATATGCCAGCCTTGTTTAATGGCAAATTTTATTACCATAGAATTTCCCTTTCTAGAACCGGTAATTCTAACCTTGCCATTACCTGCATAAATTCTACTGCCATTGTTACCATTATCATAAATGTTTTTTGCACGGAGCATACTGGTGTGTGAAATCGGTTGAGTCACAATGACATGGGAGAAAGCAGCCATCGCATTGGTGTAAATTTCATCAACAGATAAATCACCAGTTCGGCGAATCATGCGAGCTAAAGCAATAAGCATCTGTCCATTGGCTGAAACAGTAGCGCCATCTTCAGACTTTTTTATGCGTGCTGTATTGGGAATGTTATCTTCAGGGATATTGTCAAAAAAACCGCCTTTTACTTTATCTTCAAATAATTCTGTTGTCTGTTTGATGAGTAATTGCGATTCGCTCAACCATTTGTCATCTTCACTGACATCGTATAATTCAAGAGCGGCAGTTATCATCCATGCGTAATCTTCAAGTTCAGCATTTATTGTTGAGGCTTTGCCATTGAGTGAGTTTCTAATTAAATAACCTTTTTCGTTTCGGTGATTTTTAAGAATGAAATCCATTGCTTTAATGGCAGCAGCTAAGTAGTGTGGCTGTTCTAATGAGTGCGATGCCATTGCCAAAGAATAAATCATTTGTGCATTCCAACTGGTTATGGCTTTGTTGTCAATTAAAGGATGAATGCGCTTTTGTCTTTTTTGATAAAGTTTGGAATTGATGGTATCAAGTTTTTTGACTAACTCTTTATAACTGGTCTTTAGCTTTTTTGCAGTTTGTTGCAATGGCTCTTTGAGTTCAAAAATATTGCGGTGTTCGAAGTTGCCTCTTTTGCTAAAATGGTAAATGCTTTGTAACCAGTTTAATTCAGTTATTGTCAAAGTTTCATTAAGTTCATCAACTGTCCAGGTGAAAAATAAGCCTTCTTCCCCTTGCGAATCGGCATCACCAGCACTATAAAAAATTCCGTCTTCACTAACCATCTCATTTAAAACATAATCAAAAATAGCTTTTGCTGTGCGTTGATAAGAAGGATTGTTAAATTGCAAAGCCGCTCGCGTGTATACTTCACCCAATTGCGATTGGTTGTAAAGCATTTTTTCAAAGTGTGGCACTAACCACTCATTATCAACACTGTAACGGTGGAATCCACCGCCTATTTGGTCATAAATGCCACCTTGTTGCATTTCATTGAGGGTGAAAACTAAAGCAGGGTTTGTGTCACGTTTATCTTGTGCAAGTAAATACAGTAACCATGGTTCTTGTGGAAATTTTGGTGCGCTGGAAAAACCGCCTTGAAATTCATCGTGCATGGACAGTAATTGCGAATTGGCTTTAGCGTATATATCGTCATTGATTTCACGTGCTTTTTCGGACTTCGACAAGTGTTTTGTAATTGCAGTATCCATTTGCAGGGCTTGTTTGCGTAAATCGGCTTCTTGAGTTTTCCAGACCTCATCCACTCGTTTAAGCAGTGTTGTAAATTGGCTTGGATTGTAATAAGTGCCACCAAAGAATGGTTTTCCCTCAGGCGTGATAAAATTTGACATCGGCCAGCCACCATGTCCTGTCATCATTTGCACGCCAGTCATATAATAGGCATCAATCGCTGTTCGGCGTTCTCTATCGACTTTAATGGCAATAAAATGTTGATTAATAAATTGTGCAATTTCGGTATTTTCAAAACTCTCATGTTCCATCACATGACACCAATGGCAGGTTGCATAGCCAATAGATAAAAATATCGGTTTGTTTTGTTTTTTTGCCAGTGCGAAAGCTTGTGGTGACCACGCTATCCAATTAACAGGATTGTGCGCATGTTGTAACAGATAGGGTGATTCTTCAAAAATGAGTTGATTAACAAAAACAGCAGAGCCATCTTTATTTAAATGTTCTGTGCGCGGTTTGTACTCCTTACCAAGTGATGCGATGCGAGTGTGCATCTTCTGTTGTATGTCCATCGAATAACTGTTGAGATAAGGCAAAGAGTTTTTCATAGTGAAACCAATAGTTGTGGTTAAAATCAAGCAAAAAAACAGCAATGCTTTCATTAGATGAGGAGTAAACAAGCGGCCTTTCGTTCTTCAGCTATCAATATATTATAAGTTCGGGCGGCTGATTGATTATTCATTACCTCAAAACCAATGTTTTTTAAAGCTATAGGGTTAAGTAACTCAACGGCAGGAAATTCGTGATTCACACCAGAGCCAAGAATGACAATCTCAGGATTGCTTACTAATAATTGCTTAATATGTTCGTCAGACAAGTCCGCAATGCTGTTGATGTCAATTTCAAGTAACGAATTTTTAGTTATTATCAGAGATTGTGCGTAGGTTTTATCATTAACGACTATTAACTTTTCATCAATAGTCGTTATTAAGTTGGCTTGTTCAACCGTATTTTGATGTAAATCCAAAGTTCATTGCCTCAATTACAGTGTTAAATCAAACTGAGGGTCATCAGGGTTGGCACGGAAAATTGTCAGGGTTTGACCAATGGAGTGAATCTTATGTGCTTTGCATTGTTGAAGAATGTCTTCAGTAATTGAACTGCGTTGTTCACGATCAAGACGAATCTTGATTTTGATTAATTCGTGTCTATCCAGTGCAATGTCAATATCGTTTAAGATGTTTTCAGTTAGCCCTTTGTCAGCAATCATGATAACTGGGTTGATGTGGTGGCTTACGCCGCGTAAATACTTTATAACTTTTTTATTCATTGAACGTTTAATAGTTGATATGTTTGTGGTAACGTTGCATTTTATTGTTCAAAGGTCATAATGGCAAGAAGTAAGAGTTCAAATAATTGGTTACGTGAACATTTTGATGATCATTGGGTCAAACTGGCTCAAGAAAAGGGTTATCGAGCTCGTTCTGCCTTTAAATTGGAAGAATTGCACGAAAAAGACGGTCTGCTTAAAAATGTCAACAATGTTGTCGATTTGGGTTGTGCTCCTGGTGGTTGGTGTCAAGTAGCGCGAAGAATTGCACCGAGCAATGTTCGTATTATTGGTATGGATATTTTGGAAATGGAACCGATTGAGGGAGTGGAGTTTATTCAGGGTGATTTTCGAGAAGAATCGGTTTTGAATGAATTGCTCGACTTGATTGGCGATGAAAAAATAGACCTTGTTTTATCAGATATAGCCCCCAATTTAAGTGGTGTATTTGCCGTTGATCAGCCACGAATCATGTATCTGGCTGAGTTGGCATTGGATTTTTGTTTGCAATGCTTAAAACCAAATGGCAACTACGCTGTCAAAATATTTCAAGGCGAAGGCTTTGATGAATATTTAGCCGACTTAAAAAAGAACTTTAAAAAAGTAGTGATGCGCAAACCAAAGTCATCACGACCAAGAAGCCGAGAAGTCTATGCAGTGGGCATAGGATTTAAAGGCTAACAATAAATTTATTTTATAGGAATGTGTTTTGAATAATAGTACCACAAAAAATTTAATATTATGGGTTGTTGTTTTACTGTTTGTATTGGCAGTATTCAACACAATGATGCAACAAACAACGCAGTCATCGGAAGTCTCTTATACCAACTTCTATCAAATGTTGCAAAATGGCGAAATAAAATCACTAGATGTTAATAGCACAACCAGTGTGCATAAGGTTATAAAAGCCGAAACAAAATCTGGACAACAGATTGTAGTTAACGCACCTAATGATCCAAAACTAATCGATGAAATTATCGCACAAAAGATTGATGCAAAATTTGATCCTGTGCAAGAAGACAGTATGGCATTTAGAATTTTTGAAACTATCTTCCCAATTATATTACTAGTTGGACTGTGGTTTTTCATCATGCGTCAAATGCAAGGTGGTGGCGGTAAAGGTGGAGCCATGAGTTTTGGTAAATCCAAAGCCAAGTTACTCACAGAAGATCAAATAAAAGTGACATTTGCTGATGTAGCAGGTATCGAAGAAGCCAAAGAAGAAGTCGGTGAAATTGTTGATTTCTTACGTGACCCAAGTAAATTTCAAAAACTCGGTGGACATATTCCGCGCGGTGTTTTAATGGTGGGTTCACCAGGAACAGGTAAAACCTTATTAGCTAAAGCCATTGCTGGCGAAGCTAAAGTTCCATTTTTTACTATATCTGGTTCTGACTTTGTTGAAATGTTTGTTGGTGTTGGAGCATCGCGTGTTCGTGATATGTTTGAACAGGCTAAAAAGAATGCGCCGTGTATTATCTTTATTGATGAAATTGATGCCGTCGGTCGCCAACGTGGCGCTGGTATGGGTGGTGGAAACGATGAACGCGAACAAACCTTGAACCAGTTATTGGTTGAAATGGATGGATTTGAAGGCAATGAAGGTGTGATTGTTATTGCGGCAACCAATAGACCTGATGTATTGGATTCAGCTCTATTACGCCCAGGGCGATTTGATCGACAAGTCGTTGTGCCTCTGCCTGATATTAAAGGTCGTGAAGCCATCTTAAAGGTTCACATGAAAAAAGTGCCATTAGCTGATGATGTTAAGCCACGTCACTTAGCTCGTGGAACACCTGGTTTTTCAGGAGCAGATTTAGCCAATTTGGTCAATGAAGCGGCATTATTTGCCGCACGTAAAAATGCCAGTATTGTGACTATGGATCACTTTGAAGAAGCCAAAGATAAAATTATGATGGGTGCAGAGCGTAAATCCATGGTAATGGATGAAAAAGAAAAGCTCAATACCGCCTACCACGAAGCAGGTCATGCCATTGTTGGGCGTTTAGTCCCAGAGCATGATCCAGTCTATAAAGTAACAATTATCCCCCGTGGTCGTGCCTTAGGTGTCACCATGTTTTTACCAGAGCAAGACAGATATTCTCAGTCTAAAAAATTATTAGAATCACAAATTTCGACATTATACGGTGGTCGAATTGCAGAAGAGCTGATTGGTGGCAAAGATGCCATTACAACAGGCGCATCAAATGACATTTCTGTTGCCACTGATATTGCTCGCAATATGGTAACAAAATGGGGCTTTGGTGAAAACTTAGGGCCTTTATTGTATTCCAGTGACGAGGGTGAAGTGTTTTTAGGTCGTCAAGTGACTCAACATAAAAATTTATCAGATGTTACAGCAAGTAAAATTGATATAGCAATCAAAAAATTAATTGATGTGAACTACGATAGAGCCTATAAGTTATTAACTGATAATATGGATATATTACACGCTATGTCTGAGGCATTAATGAAATACGAAACAATTGATAAAGGGCAGATTGATCAATTGATGGCAAGAGAAGCTGTTTCTTCACCTGAGGATTGGGAAGAAGATGACACGGACTCAACAAGCAAACCATCATCGCCAAAGTCGAAAGACATTGGAAAAACTAAAACTAAGAAGAAAGATAATATTGGTGATGAAGCACCATCGGTATAATTGGTTTAGTTAATGAAACAAGGTTTTAAAATAATGGGGGTCATCAATGTGACCCCTGATTCGTTTTCAGATGGTGGAAAGTATCTGAATACTGATAAAGCACTTGCTCATGCTATGCAATTAATAGAGCAGGGCGCACACATTATTGATATTGGTGGAGAATCCACTAGACCTGGAGCTAGTGCGGTATCAGTAGAAGAAGAAATCAATCGAGTTGTCCCTGTTATTCAAGCACTTCGCATGAAAAATGCAAAAATCACCATCTCAATTGACACCAGTAAACCAGAAGTCATGCAAGCGGCTATCCAAGTAGGAGCTAATTTTATTAATGATGTAAATGCCTTGCAAGCGCAAGGTGCTTTAGAGGTTGCTGCTAAATATGATATTCCAGTGTGCTTAATGCACAAGCAAGGCCAACCAAAAACCATGCAAAACAAACCAGAATACCGTGATGTTTTGATTGAAGTCATGGATTTTTTTGAGAAAAAAGTGGATAATTGTTTGAGTGCTGGCATTAAGGCAAAAAACATCATTCTTGACCCTGGTATTGGTTTTGGAAAAACCTTAGAACACAATTTGGTATTGTTGAAAAATATTAACAAGTTAAAATCATTAAGCTATCCTATTTTAATAGGAGTCTCTAGAAAAACCATGATAGGTGAAATTCTCAATGCAGAAGTGGGTGATAGATTATACGGTTCTTTAGCCATTGCCCAATTTGCCTATACTCAAGGAGCACAGATTTTCAGAGTACATGATGTTAAAGCAACCAGTGATCTATTAAAAGTAACAAAGATATTAAATTCGTAAGATGGGCCCCGCCCATCATCAACTAAGCTAACATTAAAGTTTTAAGAACAGAAATTGATGGGCAAGGCCCATTTTACAAATAGTAAAACATATGAAAGAAAAAAAATACTTTGGAACAGATGGAATACGCGGAGAAGTCGGCGGTAAAATAATGACGGCAGAATTTGCCCTTAAACTCGGTCGTGCAGCAGGTAAAGTCTTAGGTCAATTATCACCTTCTAACACCATAGTTATCGGCAAAGACACACGTATTTCAGGTTATATGTTTGAAGCCGCTCTTGAAGCGGGGCTTTCATCTGCTGGGGTGAATTCACTGATGTTAGGACCTATGCCAACCCCAGCGATTGCATGGATGACCAGTTCGATGCATGCCAGTGCAGGAATCGTGATTTCTGCTTCACATAATCCTTATTACGATAATGGAATTAAATTTTTTAACCACTTTGGTGAAAAATTATCCGATGAGCAAGAGCTTGCCATAGAAGCAGAACTAGACAAAGAATTTACCACAGTAGCCAGTGAAAAGCTTGGTAAAGCCAAACGTATTGATGATGCAGCGGGTCGTTATATCGAATTTTGCAAAGGGGTCTTTCCACGTCAACAATCTTTAGCCGGTTTGAAAATAGTGGTTGATTGCGCTAATGGAGCGACATACCATATTGCTCCCAAAGTTTTTATCGAACTGGGTGCGGATGTTACGGTTATTGGCAACAAACCAGATGGCTTGAACATCAATCAAGATTGTGGATCAACTGAACCGCAAATATTACAAGAAATTGTATTGGAAACTGGGGCTGATTTGGGCATTGCTTTGGATGGTGATGGCGATAGAGTTTTGATGGTCGATCATTATGGCGAAGTTATTGATGGTGATCAATTGATATTTATTGTTGCTAAACATTTTCATAAGAATAAAAAATTAACAGGTGGTGTGGTTGGCACATTGATGAGCAATCAAGCGATGGAAGTGGAACTTGCTAATTTAGGCATTCCTTTCTTACGCGCCAATGTTGGCGATCGTTATGTACACCAATTGTTGAAAAAGAATAACTGGCATCTCGGTGGAGAATCCTCAGGGCATATATTAAACCTAGAACTGGCAACCACTGGCGATGGCATAGTCAGTGCTTTGATGGTATTGGTAGTGATGAAAAATGAAGGGAAGAAGCTCAAAGAATTAGCTAAGGAAATTCCTTTGTATCCGCAAATATTGATTAATATTACCATAGAAAATGCCAAAGAAATCGCCAAGCATCCAGATTTAATCACTCATGCTAAATGTATTGATGAGCAATTAGGAAACAAAGGAAGAACATTAATACGTGCCTCAGGAACACAGCCCATGTTACGTGTTATGGTTGAAGCTCAAGATGAAAATCTTGCCATACAATTTGCAAACGAATTAAAAGAAACTGTAGAAAATTTATGAATAAACTTATTTTACTTAGTGTCATTACATTAGCATCATGCTCGCAAGCTCCTAAGGTTGTTGAAAGACAAGAGGCGCCAAAGCCACCAGCAATGAGTCAACAAGCTCAAAAAGAGGTAAAGGCAACGGCATTATTAACTGATATTAACCAGCTTACCTTTGCAGGCAAACGTTCAGGAGAGGCTTATTTTTCTGCCGATGGCAGTGAATTGATTTTTCAAAGTGAGCGCGATGATGACAATCCCTTTTACCAAATATTTAAAATGGATTTGGAAACAGGTGATGTTGAACGTGTGTCTAATGGTGTTGGTAAAACAACCTGCCCTTGGATTCATTCTGATGGTGATAAAATAATCTATGCATCAACACATCTTGATCCGCAAGCCAAACAAAAACAGCAAGATGAGTTGGATTTTAGAGCCTCTGGAAAAACACGTCGTTATTCTTGGGATTACGATGAAAATTACGATTTATTCGTTAAAGAAAATGATCAATTAAAACGCATGACAACAGCGGTGGGATACGATGCAGAAGGCAGTTTTTCTCCGGATGGTAAGTGGATTGTATTTTCATCTAACCGTGATGGTTATAATGAAAGGGCAAAACAATTGACGCAAGAACAACGCAACACTTTCAGTAAGGACCCATCTTTTTTAATGGATATTTATATCATGAAAGCCGATGGAACGCAGTTGAAACAATTAACCACATACAAGGGCTATGATGGCGGACCATTCATTTCGCCAGACTCAAAAAAAGTTATTTGGAGACGTTTTTCAGTTGATGGCATGACTGCAGAGATATTTACCATGAACTTAGATGGTAGCGATAAAAAGCAATTAACCAACTCAAACACTATGAACTGGGCACCGTACTATCACCCTTCACAGAAATACATCATCTACACAACAAACACCCAAGGTTTTGCAAATTTTGAGCTATATATTGTCGATGCGCAAGGCAAGCATGAGCCAGTCAGAGTCAGTTTTTTAGATGGTTTTGATGGTTTGCCAGTTTTTACACCTGACGGAGATGAGGTGTACTGGACACGTAAAAAAGACAACAACGATGTTTCGCAAGTTTACCGGGCTAATTGGGATCACCAAGCGGCATTAAAGGCCTTAGGATTAAAATAATGTTTAAACTAGTTATTGTTCTTCTTTGTTTAATTGTTTTTCCTGCACAGGCTAAACGTCAAAGTGTATTAAGTGCGCAAAATGCAGAAAAGCATGTAGCAGCCATTATTCAAACAGGTGGTCGTTTAGCAGGCAGTCAAAGTGCACAAAAAGCAGCAAGTTATATTGATACAGAGTTAAAAAGAATTGGATTGCAACCGTGGCATTCACAAAGTTATAAATGGCCTTTTAAGTTTGTCTCTCAGATTGACCAATCAAAGCAACAAAGCACAAATTTAATTGCTGTTATTAAAGGCAGTACAAAATTACCTGGTGTTATTATCGGCGCTCATTATGATCACCTTGGTCATGGAGAATCAGAAAAATCACTGGCCAGAGAAGAAGAAAAAGGTCAGGTCCATTTAGGTGCTGATGACAATGCCTCTGGTGTGTCGGCTTTATTATCGATTGCTGAATATTTAGTTGCCTTAAAAAACAAAGGCAAGTTTGCTCCCAAACGTGATGTAATTTTTGCTTTTTGGTCAGGTGAAGAACTCGGCTTACTTGGGTCAAAAAGTTTTGTCAAAATGTTTGGACAAGATAATTTGTCACACATCTTTATGGCAAATCTCAATATGGACATGATTGGGCGCTTGGATAATGCCTTAATTCTACAAGGAACAGGTTCGAGTAAAGACTGGAAACAGATTATTGAACAGCGTAATGCACCAGTACGATTAAATATCGTCACTCAACAAGACAGCGAATTACCAACAGATACAAGCAGTTTTTATCAACATCATGTGCCCATATTATCTGCATTTACTGGCAATCATGAACAATACCATTCGCCACGAGATACAGCTGACTTGCTTAATTATCAAGGCATTGCCAAAATAGCCAAACTAATGGCATTAATCACACGAGGACTGGCACTTCAAGAACAGGCTATGGATTATCAAGAGCTTTCAAAAGAGAATGAAAAAGCCAGTCGAGCAAATGTAAAGGCATATCTTGGAACAATACCCGATTATGCACGAGCAGATGGTGTCGGTGTCTTAATTGGTGGAACAGCCAAAGATTCACCAGCACAAAAAGCAGGTTTTCAAAAAGGCGATATTCTCATCGAGATGAAAAGCATGAAAATTGATGATGTTTATGACTTTACCGATGTCCTGCAAACACTTGTCATTGGCGAGAAAATAACAGCAAAGGTACAACGTCAAGGCAAAACATTGGTTTTGGATGTTGTGCCAGGTGTTAAGAAGTAAGTTTTTGAGATTTTCCTCGTTCCCACGTTGTATAGACAACGTACATCCTTTACAGTCGTAGGCACAAGGCACTGCCTTGTGTATTTTAAATCCATCACATTAACACAGAATCAATATACAAAACCCAAACATCGACAAGGCAGTGCCTTGTCGCTACGGCGTGTTTTTGTAGTAATGATATTCTGTTATAGATTTATACTATTTTAGTATTAAGGATTGATTTATTTGTGGCTTGACCTAATATACTAATCCTTCCTTTAAAAATTTCTAACTATGACGATAGCGTTAAAAGTTTCTCATCTTAAAAAGACTTACAAAAATGGCACAGTGGCTCTCAAAGGACTCGATTTAGAAGTTCAAGCAGGCGAAATCTTTGCTTTGCTTGGGCCAAATGGAGCGGGTAAATCGACTTTAATAGGCATCATTTCATCCTTAGTTAATGCCACATCTGGTGAGGTTGAGGTTTTTGGTGATAGTCTGCATAAAAATCGCAATAAAGTGAAATCACATATTGGCTTGGTACCGCAAGAGTTTAATTTTAATATGTTCGAAAAGCCTATGGATGTACTGGTTAATCAAGCGGGATATTACGGTGTGCCAAGAAAAATCGCATTGCAACGCGCTGAAAAATACCTCAAACAACTGCAATTATGGGATAAAAGAGACGGCATGTCCCGTATGCTTTCTGGTGGCATGAAACGTCGTTTGATGATTGCCCGTGCGATGATGAACGAACCTAAATTATTGATATTGGATGAGCCAACAGCTGGTGTTGATATTGAGATTAGGCGTTCTATGTGGGAGTTTGTACAGCAAATTGCCAAAAATGGAACGACTATTATTTTGACCACGCATTACCTGGAAGAAGCAGAACAGCTATGTAAAAACATTGCTATTATCAATCACGGTGAAATTATACAAAACACTACGATTAAACAATTATTAACTACCTTAGATATCGAGACTTTTATCTTTGATTTGGATAAAAACCCTTCTGATGAGCTATTAAGATTGCTTAATGCTGAAATTACCGATGACCATTCTATTCAATTAGATGTCAAAAAATCTGAAGCATTGAATGATGTTTTTAAAAAAATTGACGCACAAGGTTATAAAGTTTTATCTATGCGTAATAAAGTGAATCGATTAGAGGAGTTGTTTTTCAAAATGACGCAAAAAGATAGCAACAAGGAGAATGCCGCATGAGCAATACAACACTAACGGCACTCTATACTCTTGGTCGTAAAGAAATTGTCCGAATTTTACGTATTTGGTCACAAACTATATTGCCTCCTGCCATCACCATGACATTGTATTTTGTTATATTTGGCAACTTGATTGGCAAAAGAATTGGGCAAATGGGTGGTTTTGATTACATGTCATTTATCGTTCCAGGTTTAGTCATGATGTCGGTGATTACCAACTCTTATGGAAATATTGTTTCCTCATTCTTTGGAGCTAAATTTTCCAAACATATTGAAGAAATGTTGGTTTCGCCCATGCCTAACTGGGTTATCCTCTTTGGTCATGTGCTTGGCGCTTTGGCTCGTGGACTAATGGTTGGTAGTATTGTCACTGTTATTGCATTATTCTTTACTGAAATCCATGTTTACAATATTTGGATAGTGATTTCTACCGTTGTCTTAACGTCAATTGTGTTTGCTTTAGGTGGCTTTATTAACGCCTGTTATGCGACCAAATTTGATGACATTGCGATTATTCCAGCATTTATTCTAACACCTTTGACTTACCTTGGTGGAGTCTTTTATTCTATCTCTTTATTGCCACCATTTTGGCAGTCTGTATCGAAGTTCAACCCTGTTTTATACATGGTTAATGCCTTTCGTTATGGCTTTTTAGGTGTGAGCGATGTTAATATTTATACGGCTTATGCTGTAATCCTTTCCTTTGTCATTTTGTTAACTATAATATGTTTATATATGCTTAAAAAAGGTATCGGCTTGCGAAGTTAAGAAACAAAAAGACACCTTCTCATGTCTGTGTAATTTCTATGGAAATGGCAAACTTGGTTAATCAGTGCAATAATTATTGTACGCAATATTATCTATTCTATCCATTGCTAAAGATACAGGTTCTTCATTGTTAATATTAATTGTTACTTGCAGCTTATCACAAGCCGCTGGGTTAAGCACAGCATTACCAAAGAAAATATTCTGGGCAGGTTGTCCTACGCTACCAGGTAAAAATGACTCTCCTGTATACTCACTCAGGTCAATTGTAATTGAATTTTTTCCTAAATCAATGTCTTTATTTCCTGCCACCCAAAAAGGCTTGCCATCTCTATAAATATAAAATGAAACAAAAATATACTCAGTTCGATCAGCTCTTATGCCCGTATGAATAGATAATCCTTGTGAGGCCCAGTTGTTATCAACCCATAATCCATTTAGTTGTTTAGAAATTGGAACCTCATTTGAAATTTTATAAAACCCTTTTGAGTATAGATATGTTGGCGAGCTTCTATCATTGCCAAATATATAGGTGTTTTTATTATCCGCAAGGATAGATTTAATTGATATTTCCGCAGCTGAAATATAATAATCACTTTCATCAGCATTAGATATTATCTGTACATAGTCAACATCTACGTCATACCATAATATATCTTCAGCAGATGTAGATATTATTTTAGAAAAGTATTTATAGGAAATATCTATTTTATCTAGATCTTGATTGTAAATAGTATAAAAATCTAGCCCTGGAGGGCGAACACCACCAAACCATTCATCCACTTGCAGATAAAAAAAGTTTTCTGATGCGGACATTGCCGTCAATGAACCAGAAGTCTTAATTGCGTTAATTTTTTGTGCAACTAAAGAGTTAGGGCTAAGCCTATGCAGATATTTATAGTTACCACCGCCACTACGTGGAAAAAGTAAAACATCACCATTGAACACAACTGCTTCCTGCCAACCAACAACATTATCTTCACCTGCTTGAATAACACTTAAGCCATCATTAGCATTAAAATTAAAAATATCATCTACTATGTACCCATCAATGGCTGTTTTATATTGATAAAAACATTCGCCATTATTCGATAGTTTCAACTTAAAATCACTTGTTTCTTTGCCTGCAAATATGTTCGTAGAAATATTAGATACTGAATTGTTAGTAACACTATAAATACGCTCAGCATCCTGTACTATTACAATATTGTTCTGCTCAAGCACACAAACCGAAGTATCAATATTAATGTTTTCAATTGCTCCCAAGTCTAAAGTGGTAGCAGAGTTACCATCACTAACAACCAATCTATTATTGTTCACATCTTTTGCAACTATAAAATCACCTATTGCATTAATTGCAATACTAGCTCCAGGTTTATGCACCTCAACATCTGATAATTGTTGGAAATTTACTCCATCTGTACGCCATAAAGTTCTATCTGCAACATTTACATAAACAATATTATCATTTATCCTTGTTAGCCCTTTTTTATTACCCAAAACTAAAACAGGTTGTTGATTAAATTGTAACTCTGTTGCTGTGCTAGCGGTGCCGTCAATTGACCATAAATGGTTGCCACTTGCTAAAAAATATAATTTGCCATCTAAAATAGCATTGGTATCCTCATAAATAATCTTTGGAAAATTAGCATCAGAAATACGGTTTAATGTTTTTAACGCAAATACAGATTGAGAAAACAGGCATAGTATTATAAAAATGTACATGATTTTAAGTCTCCTTTTTGAAGTAAGCATATGTCAGCATATCAGCAGCATATCAGAATATTATAAACTAGCTGAAATTGAATAGCAAATGATAGCCTTATTGCCACCATTTTGGCAGTCTGTATCGAAGTTCAACCCTTTTTTTTATACATGGTTAATGCCTTCCGATATGGCTTCTTAGGAGTGAGCGATGTGAATATTCACTCTGCTTATGCAGTAATCCTTTCATTTGTCGTTGTGTTAACTATAATATGTCTCTATATGCTGAAAAAAGGCATTGGTTTACGAACATAATATAACACCTTTTAGAGAGACAAAACATGAACAAAGTATCATTAAGTATCATCATTATTTTATTAGCAATAATAGCTTTTGGTGGTTATAAATTTATAATTCAAGGCAGTACTTCAACCAGTGTTGATGGGCGAACGACTATTCACTTAACAGATTCTGAAAGACACTTGATACTTGAAGAAATGCGTGGGTTTTTAGCAGCAACACAACAAATTATCGCTAATGTAGCTGCTGATGATTTAGGAAAAGCAGCAATCGCTGCTAAAAAAGTAGGTCGAGCAGCTCAAGAGGCCGTTCCTGGTACATTAATGGGTAAATTACCCATAGCTTTCAAAAAGTTAGGTTTTGACACGCATACAAAATTTGATCAACTGGCTTTAGATGCAGAATCATTAGAAGATGGTAATTATACTTTAGAACAATTATCACTACTGATGCAAAACTGTGTAGCTTGTCACTCAGCTTACCGCTTAGAAGTAGAAAAAAATAATTAATTTTTCCTAGAAGTCCTAAACTTCTAGCTTAGTCATGGGTTTTGATAGGGTTTGCCTATCAAAACCTATTTAACATCATGTATAATTCATCAGTTTTACAAGATTACTAAGCAATTGAATTTACCAACCCTGAAAATCGGCCCCTATACCATGCCAAACTCTATTGCTTTGGCACCGATGAGCGGTGTCACCGATAGACCTTTTCGTCAGCTTTGCCGTAAATTAGGTGCAGGTTATTTGGTTTCAGAAATGCTGGCATGTGATTTATCTTTGCTAAAATCTGCTAAGAGTCGTTTTCGCTTAAACCACGAGGGAGAACCAGGGCCAATTGTCACACAACTGGCAGGATCTTGTCCTGAAAAGCTTGCCATAGCTGCACAATTTAATGTGCAAAATGGATCACAAATCATTGATATCAATATGGGATGCCCAGCGAAAAAAGTTTATAAAAAATCCTGTGGTTCGGCCTTACTGGCACATCCTGTTTTGGTGAAGGATATTTTACAAGCAACCGTACAAGCTGTTGATTGTCCTGTGACTTTAAAAATTCGTCTTGGTATTGATGATGACAGCATTAATGCCTTGGAAATTGCTCAAATTGCACAGAATTGCGGCGTACAAGCTTTATTTATTCATGGTCGTACACGTGTACAAAAATACAAAGGCGTTGCTGATTACAAACACATCACCTTAGTTAAACAAAATATTGATATTCCAGTTATTGCCAATGGAGATATTGATTCACCTCAAAAAGCGCAATATGTCTTTGAACAAACAGGTTGTGATGGCATCATGATTGGGCGAGCAGCTCAGGGAAACCCATGGATTTTTCGAGAAGTGTTGCATTATTTAAAAACAGGGGAACTTTTGCCCCGACCAAGCGATGAAGAGATTATTCAAACCATGTACCAACATGTGGAAAATCTTCACCAGTTTTACGGTCAATATAAAGGCATGATGATTGCAAGATCACATATTGGTTGGTTCCTCAAACGAGTGAATCAACAATCTATCGCCCGCGAGTTATTCACAATTAACGACGCGGAGAAACAACTACTGTTTATTGAACAGAATATTATGAGGAAAGTCGCATGAGTATCTTTAACCTATTTAAGAAACCTAACTGGAAAAACAATGATGAAAGTATCCGAGCAAATGCTGTTGCTCATGATACATCAGAGGAGCTAATGGCTCAACTTGCATCAATTGCACAAAATGATTCATCAGAAAAGGTTCGAACAGCCGCGTTAAAACGCCTAAGAGACTATCAGTTAATCGCTAAAATAGCTCGCACGGATAAGAGCAAATTAGTTAAAAATACAGCATTTAAATTGATGCAAGATTGGTTTGCCAAAAAACAAGACGATGCACAACTAGACTTAATCAAGGCCATTGATGATGTAAAAAGTATTGAATTGGCTGCACTGAACTCTAAAAATAAAGAAATTCGTACTTATTGTATCGATAAAATTAGTAAACAGGGCTTGCTGGGTGATTTGCTAGTTAACGAAACAGATAAAGATTTACGTCAAGTAATTGTCGCTAAAATTGATAAACCAGCAACGCTTAAACGTGTTTTGAAACTGGTTAAAAACAAAGATAAATCTATTATCAGAGCCATTCAAGCCAAACTAGAAAATGATGGAGACATAAAAGAAATTACCGCTAAAAAAGCTTTGGATCTATGTGAAGCGATGGAAAAGCTTATTCATAACCCAAGCACATCCAGTAAAGCAGATGTTGATGTCATCAAAGCCAAGTGGGATGAATTAAACTCAGGAAAAAACATAGAGACATTTAAACAAAGATTTGAAGGTGCTTTTCGTACTGCTAGCTTGACTTTTGATCCCAAGCAACGCGATGAGTTTTTGAACCAACAAAGACAACAACGCATCAATAGTAAGATTGAAGAATTGAAAAAATCCGTAGGTGATTCTAAATCAGCCACATGGGAGCAGGTTCAGACTCAAATCAGTAAGTACTCTGGTTTTGACTTAAGCCATGCTGATAGTTCGCAAAAAGAAGAGTTTGAAATGGCATTAACCGAACTTAAAGCTTTGCGTGAAAACAAAACCAAAGAACAAGAATTACCAGAAAAACTTGTACAAGTCGCGGATAAATTGGATGTTGCATTAAAACACAAATATAACCAACCCAGTCAGATTAAACAGTTCCGTCAGATGTGGGATGAAAACGCCAAGAAAGCAAAAAACAACACCGCATTTGCTACCCTAAAAAACCGATTTGATAATGCTATGCTAAAATTGGCTGAACGCATTGAAAACTCTGCAGCAATGCGCGATGAAGCAGCAAAAAATGCAGTGGTAAGTATCGAAAAAGTAAAGAAATTAATTAAAGATGGTCAACTAGCCAAGGCCAAGATTGGTATTAATAAGATCGCTGAGAATAAAAAAATAGCAGGATTTCACCCAATAATTAAAGACAACAAGTTTGCATTTGATAGTCTATGGAATGAGCTAAAAGAATTGCGCCAATGGCAGACATGGAGTAATGATAAGATTCGTATTCGCATTATTGAAGAACTCAAAGATTTGGTTGGTAAAGGGGTTCACCCCGATGCTTTATTAAAGAAGATGAAGGAAGCCAACAAACAGTGGAAAGACATGGAGGACCACGAAAAGTTAGAAGGCGATCGTTACCCTGTTCGTAACCAAGAGCTTTACACGCAGTTTCGTGAAGTACAGCAGGCTTTGTTTGAACCCGCACAAAAGTTTTTCGAGGCGCGTTCAGAAATTTGGGGTAAAGAGCTCGAACAGGTGCAGGCAAAAGTACAAGAATTGCATGATGTGGATTTACAAGAAACCGAAGATCGCGAATTGGCACGTATGGTGCGAGAAGCCATAAAACAATTGCGAAATCTTGATGCGGTTCCACCAAAAGCACGTGGCAAAATTGCCGCGCAGATTCGTTCGGGTACAGCACGAATTGATGCACATTTGCAAGAATCCTATAAGGTAGCGGTGCGTCGCAAAGAAAAATTGATTGAACAAGCTCAGGCTTTGGCTGATGTAGAAGAATTAGATGAAGCGATTGAACAAGCCAAAGCTTTACAAGGTGAATGGAAACATGCTGGAATTGTTGCACAAAACCAAGAGCGCAAGTTATGGAGAGTATTTCGAAAAGCCAACGATGCAGTTTTTAATCGCATCAAACAACAACGCGATGCGCAAAATCAAGAAAATAAGGCTTTGATGAATACCACAGCCGATTTAATTAAAATTTGTGAAAAAGCAGTGAAGTCCGAAAAATCCGCTCACGGCATACACAGTTTAATCGAACGATTCAAGGATGATTATAATGTTTTAGATGTTCGCAATAAGTCACTGCAATCCCATGCCAGCAAATTGATTGAAACAGCGGAACAAAAAGTTGCCTCACTTGCCAACAAAGAAATTATTGATGCCTTAAAAAATGCGCAGAAATTTGCCACTATTTGCCAAGACTTAGAGTTAGGAAAGTTAGAACAAGACAAAGCCCAAGAAAAGTGGGACAAATTGCCAAAATTAAATGATGAAAAATTGGCAAAACAATTAACCCAACGCTTTGAGAAAGCTGGGTCAATTAATGATGAATACAGTCAAAAAGCCGGATTGGTATTGATTGCGGCAGAATATTTAAGCGGGCAAGCCACGCCTGATGAATACAAAGAGCAACGCTTGGCTTATCAAGTTGAAGAGCTTTCTAAACGCATGAGTGGTGCAGAAATCATGAGTGAAATTAATCAAACTATATCGTTATTATCTAAGTGGTTTACTTTAAATGGTGCAGAGGCTGAGTTTATAAAAGCTAATGAAAAGCGCAGTAAAAAAGTCATTAAGAGTTTGTTTGATTTATTGAAGTGTTAAGTAATCACTCGCAAAAAGTCATTCCTGCGAAGACAGGAATCAAATGAGATAAATAGATGATACCAAGGATGGTTTCATTTAAAATTAACGCATGATATAATTGTTGCATGATGATTGTAAAAAGTATCATCAAAAAAAATGTTGGACTTAACAATAATTACCAACTTAGCTTAACTAGGAAGAGTTATGAAAACAAGATTAAGATTTATAATGTTTGTTTATTTATTTAATGTTGCATCTGTAAACGCACAAGACCCCCTTGTATTTATAGAGCCTGCACACCCTAATTCTGGAGATGTCATTAGAGTAGGTGTGAAAGTAGAGCGTTGTAACACAATGCCCTTTGAAAATTCACAAAACATATCAAGCGCAATTGATATTAATGGTTTTAATATCGAATTAAATACCATTGCTTACATTCCTATCTTGGTAGGTGGAACTCCATGTCCACCGCCTTATTATGCTTATTATGAACTAGGAGTTTTGAGTGAAGGCGATTATTCACTATCAACTTGGATATACAATCACCAAACGACCTTTCCCTTCCCTTTAAATTTTGATCCACCACCCCCGTATGATTTTATAGATTTTTCTGTTTCTGTGGCTCCTGTAAGCGTAGTTACAAATACTCAGGAAGGATTGTTGTTGGCTTTCATAATGTTATTGGGATTAGGGATTTATCAAGTAAGAAAATACTCACTTTGATTCTCGTATTTGAATATTTTGTCGTATTCAAACACTAAAACATAGAGCTGTGTTGTGATTGGATTTGTTACATTTGATTTTTTGTCATGATATAATCGTCAAATGACAATTATCAAAAATACAATCAATACCGAATCCGCCCAGTTTCATGAAAATTATCAATTTATGCATGGCTTGGTTGAAGAATTGCGTGACAAAACCCATACGATTTCATTAGGTGGCTCACAAAAATCCAGAGAACGCCATGAATCACGCGGCAAACTATTAGTGCGTGACCGTATTCATACACTAATCGACAAAGGTTCTCCTTTTTTAGAGCTTTCAGCATTGGCAGCCAATGACATGTATGACGATGCCGCACCTGCTGCTGGTGTCGTTACTGGCATTGGTGTGATTCATGGACAAAATGTTGTTATTGTTGCCAATGATGCGACGGTCAAAGGTGGTACTTATTTTCCATTAACGGTTAAAAAGCATTTAAGAGCGCAAGAAATTGCCCTAGAAAATCATTTGCCTTGTATCTATTTGGTGGATTCTGGCGGAGCTTTTCTACCATTACAAGATGAAGTCTTTCCCGATAAAGAACATTTTGGACGAATCTTTTATAATCAAGCGCAATTATCATCCAAGAATATCCCACAAATTGCCGTTGTTATGGGTTCATGTACTGCTGGTGGTGCTTACGTACCTGCCATGTGTGATGAAGCGGTGATTGTTAAAGAACAAGGTACGATTTTTCTTGGCGGACCGCCATTGGTCAAAGCTGCCACAGGAGAAATAGTTGATGCCGAAACATTAGGTGGGGCAGAGGTTCATTCATCCATCTCTGGAGTGACCGATCACTTTGCTGAAAATGACGAACATGCTTTAGAAATAACGCGAGACATTGTTAAATACTTCAATCGAAAGCCAGAGGATTGGTTAAAGAAACAAGAAACTCAAGAACCACTGTATAATGAAAAAGAATTGTACGGAATCGTACCGAAAAGTACGCGTACACCCTATGATATTCGCCAAATTATTGCCCGCATTGTTGATGCTTCAAAATTTCAAGAATTCAAAGCCAAATACGGAACCACTTTAATCACTGGATTTGCTCATATTCATGGCAATCCTGTCGGCATTATTGCCAACAACGGCATCTTATTTTCAGAATCTGCCCTTAAAGGCGCACACTTTGTAGAGCTGTGTTGCCAACGTAATATTCCTTTAGTGTTTTTACAAAATATCACTGGTTTTATGGTCGGCAAAGAATACGAACACAACGGCATAGCCAAAAACGGCGCAAAAATGGTCACCGCTGTGGCCTGTGCCAGTGTACCCAAATATACCGTTGTTATCGGTGGTTCATTTGGAGCTGGGAACTATGCCATGAATGGACGTGCTTATGCTGGCAGGTTCTTGTGGATGTGGCCCAATTCACGAATATCAGTGATGGGTGGCGAACAAGCTGCATCGGTATTAACAACCATCAAACAAGATGGCATGGATAAACGAGGGATTGATTGGGATGATAAAGAAAAACAAGCCGAATACGATAAAATCAAACAACTCTATGAAGACCAAGGCTCACCGTATTATTCCACCGCACGCTTATGGGATGATGGCATAATCAACCCAGTGGACACTCGTAAAGTCTTAGGTTTAGCCATAGAAGCAGGTTTAAATGCTCCCATTCAAGACACCAAGTATGGTGTCTTTAGGATGTAGAATTTCAAGTAGTGGAGTCCCTTGTGGGCTCCTTTCTTAAATAAAATCTATGGAGTTTAATCAAACAAGGCCCCCACAAGGGAAGCCACTACAAGGAGTGTAATTATGGAGAAATTGTCAAAAAGAGTTAAATTGCGGTTAAAGTATTACGATTACTCGCAAAATGGATTATATTTCATCACAATTTGCCAAAAAGATATGCTATGTCTTTTCGGATCAATATCTAATGATTTGATGAAATTGAATAATGCAGGTAAAATGATTAGAAACCAATGGAATCAAATAATACAAAGATTTCCTGCTTTAAATTTGCACGAGTTTGTGATTATGCCCAACCATTTTCATGTTATTTTTGAGTTACATAATTCATCAATAGCACTATCTGAAATTATTGGTGCATTCAAATCAGTAACCACCAATGAGTATATCAAAGGAGTAAAGCAATACAATTGGAAAAGGTTTGATAAACAATTATGGCAAAGAAGCTTTTATGATAAAATCATTCGCAATGATGATTTTCATCAAAAAGTAATAGAATACATCAACTATAATCCAGCAAAATGGTGTGATGACAAATATTATAAGTAGTGGAGTCCCTTGTTGGCTCCTTATTAAACAAAGTTTATGGAGTTCTACCAAACAAGGCTCCCACAAGGGAAGCCACTACGAATTATGACAAATATACTTAACAACCCAGAAAAACTACTACTCATCGGCGTAATATTTCATCTCGCTTTTGTTGCCTTTCATCTACTGTTTTGGAAGCTATTTGATTGGGTGCAAGATTTAAAAAAGCTTTCGCATATCAATAAGTCGGTGATGCAAATATTAAATCTGCGATTAATTTTCGTGTTTTTAATCTTTGCCTATATTTCATACTTTAATACCACTGAAATGTTGACCACCAAACTTGGATTAACCATGACAGCAGCCATTGCTTTATTTTGGGGGTTTCGTTCAATTGAACAAGTCATTTATTTTGGTATTAAAAATTTCGCTTCAAATCTCTTATTGTTAATGTTTGTGTTTGGTACAGCTTTATATGCTTGGGTGTTTTATTTGGGTTTCAATGACATACATATGTAGTTGACGCTATTGAATGCCAAAATACAATTACAAAAAACAAACCTATAGAAAACATCCACACATAAAAGAATCGTTCCTTGCTTTTAGGCTTAGCTAAAAAAAACCTTATGAATGAATAAAAAACTAAAAGGCTTGGAGGAAGAAATATCACCAAAGAATCATCATGTTCTTCATTAGTATTCAATTCTTTTATCTGTGCAATTTGACCTAGTTCAAAAAAAGCACTATTACAGTTATGACAAATACTAATTTGCATTTGGTCCATCTTCACGCTTTTCATGTTTTTTTTACAAAGTGAGCATTGTTGGTCTGTATTTTGACTTTGTCGACTATTGAAGGCTTTTTCTAGGCAATAGGTTCCAAAATTAAACCTAAATGCCTGAACATCTTTATGCTTTAGAAAAATCCCACTACATTTTTCACAACAATTGGCAAAGACTCCTTCTTGTGTCCTTAATACTAAATTAGATTTATCATTTGGGCATTTCATGTTAGTTATTATCTCATGTAATAACTTAAATTTACTATAGCCCATCAGTCATGATTTATTTTTTTAACTTGCAAAAAAAAAACTAATCAGTTAAAATATAACAATATATTTCAAAGTCAGAGTTTTAATTTGTCTGCTATAAAAAGAAAAATTATTGATTCAATTCATTATTTGTTAGCGAATTTTCCAGTTGTTGCTGTTTTGGGAGTACGACAAGTGGGGAAATCGACTTTAATTCAGCAGGTTTTACCTCAAGCAGATTTTTTTGATTTAGAAAAAGAAAGTGATTACCGTCGCATTAGTGATGATGCGGCTCTTTTATTGCAAGAAGTCTCTCAGCCCACTATTTTTGATGAGGCTCAATTATCTCCAAATCTATTTAAGGCTTTGCGTGTTTTTGTGGATGAAAACCGTACAGTCAATGGTCGATTCTTACTTAGTGGTTCAAGTTCGCCTCATCTTTTAAAGTATATGAGTGAAACCTTGGCAGGGCGAGTCGCCATTGTTGAGCTAGATGGGCTTAGTTGGGCAGAAATTATAGATTCAAAAAGTAATGATGTGGTTGATGCACTAAGTGATGAATCAAAATTGAAAAAACTAAAGGCTAAAGTAACGAAAAAAGAACTGCAGAAACTGTGCTTATATGGTGGTTATCCTGAGCCTGTTTTAAGGTTTTTTAATCAAAAAGAAGATAAAAAGCTCTTTCGTTTATGGATGGAAAACTACACAAAAACTTATGTTGAGCGCGATATTAGGGGGTTATTTCCACAGTTAAATTTGGATGCTTACAAGCGTTTTATCCAAATGTTGGCATTTTCTAGTGGTGAAATGATTAATGCCAGCACTTTTGCTCGTTCACTCGATGTTTCACAACCAACCATTAAAAAATATCTAGAGATTGTTGAGGGTACATTTTTGTGGAGAAAAATCTCCCCTTATTTAACCAATGTTAAAAAACGCACTGTGAAAATGCCAAAAGGTCATTTGCGAGACTCTGGATTGATTAGCTATTTTTTAAGAATTACCGATGAAAATGATTTAAAAAGTCATCCTCAGTTTGGAAGGATTTGGGAGTCATTCATTAGTGAACAATTGATGAAACATTTTAACAATAAAATCGAAGGAGTAAAGCTTTATTACTATCGTACTCATAATCAAGCTGAAATTGATTTGATTTTAGAAACTAATGAAGGCATCATTCCAATTGAGATAAAATCTGGTTCTGTTACACGAAAAAAACAAATAATAACTTTGGAGTCTTTTGTAAAAGAACACCAGTGTAAATTTGGAATAGTTATTAATAATGGTGATAAAATTTACAAATTATCAGAAAGTGTGTATCAATTACCCGCAATATTTTTAATCTAACAAACATGAATATCAAAATAAAAGAATCAAAAGAAATTAATCAAGAAGAAGTCGTTGCACTTTATCGGGCTAATCAATGGAGTTCGGCAGATAAGCCAGATGAGTTGTTTAACGCTTTGAAAAATTCACACACGTTGGTTACTGCACGTGATGACGGAAGGCTAATTGGGCTGGCTAATGCAATTTCTGATGGTTATTTAATGGTGTATTATCCACATATGTTGGTAATGCCACAATACCAAGGTCAAGGAGTTGGACATTTGATTATGGCAAAAATGCAAGAAAAATACCGTGATTTTCACATGCAAATGTTAACTGCAGATGGAAAGGCGATTGATTTTTATCAAAAGGTGGGTTTCGAAAAGGCAGGTAAAACTCAGCCTATGTGGATTTATAAGGGCGATGAACATTAATTAATGTTCATTGGAAAAGAAGTCTTGAAAAATACTTCCCAAACTTAATCACAATCAAATATAATAATCCCATGAAAAATTTCTCAATGTATAAAACCATCACAGTTGATACCGATAAACAAGGTGTCAGCTATGTGACTATGGCTCGTCCTGAAGTGCATAATGCTTTTAATGCACAGATGATTAATGAATTAACTACAGCATTTGATGCGTTAGCTAAAAACCCTGATACCAAAGTGATTGTGTTGCAATCTGATGGTGAATCCTTTTCAGCGGGTGCTGATATTAATTGGATGAAGGATATGGTTAAGGCAACTCAGGCAGAAAACCAAGAAGATTCCTTAAAACTGGCAGCATTAATGCGTGCTATTAACTTTTGCGATAAATCTGTTATAGCAAAAGTACAAGGTTTAGCATTGGGTGGTGGTGTTGGTCTTATTGCCTGTTGTGATATTGTTATTGCCAATGAACAAGCAAGATTCGGTTTAACCGAAGCCAAACTAGGACTGGTACCTGCTGTTATTTCCCCTTATGTGGTTGACGCCATTTCGGCACGTCATTGTCGACGATATTTTCAGACTGCAGAAATATTTAGCGCACAAAAAGGCTATGAAATGGGTTTGTTATCCGAAATTTGCCCGATTGAAGAAATAGATGAATTGGTAGCTAGACAAATAAAATTTTTACTCTCAACGGGGCCAAGTGCAAAATTGATTAGCAAAAAACTCGTACATTCGGTTGTCTCTCGCACCATTCCGCAACAGAAAAAACTGGACAACTACACGACTCAAGTCATTGCCTCTGTGCGTGTGTCACCAGAAGGACAACATGGGTTGAAATCATTTTTGGATAAGAAAAAACCGAAGTGGTAGGATTAGGCATCAGGTTTCAGGTGTTAGGTATCAGGTGTTAGGTATCAGGTGTTAGGTATTAAGAGATGATTTTTTGGAGATGGATTATTATGAGTTATAGGGATTTAGAAGTTTGGAAAAGGTCTTTGAATTTAAGTGTTTCGATTTATAGAAATTTATCATCATTAACTGATTTCGGATTCAAGAGTCAGATAACACGATCAAGTTTATCAGTTCCATCCAATATAGCAGAAGGTTATGGTAGAGAATCAAACAAAGAATTCATTAGATTTTTATACATTGCTAAAGGTTCATGCAGTGAACTTGAGACACAAATAATGATAGGCCAGAAAATCGAATTCATACACCCAAAGCTTGCAGACAAATGGCTCAAAGAAGCAGAAGAATTATCTGCTATGCTAGGAGGATTGATTCAAACAAGAAAAACATTCACCTGAAACATTCACCTGAAACCTGAAACCTAAGTTATTTTAAACTTTTTATTGATTTTAATGTCTTTAATCCCTATATAATTTAAACTAAAAGATAATTTCTCTCATCATACGTCATTCACTAGTCTATAAAAAGTGTAACGCATATGGCAGTAGATTCCCACTTTCGCGGGAATGACGAGATGGGCGTTATAACTAAAAACCTAATTACTTGAGATTTATTATGAAAAAAATACTAGCCTTATTATTACTATGTACTGGACTAACCGCATTTGCCGCACCTGTTTTGATTAAAATGGAAACCAACCGTGGCGATATTGTGCTTGAATTGTATGCTGATAAAGCGCCACTTTCTGTTGCTAACTTTGTTCAGTATGTAAAAGAAGGCTATTATGATGGCACAATTTTCCACCGTGTTATCAGCACTTTTATGATTCAAGGGGGTGGTTTTGATGAAGATTTAGTGCGTAAAATCACACGTGATCCTATTAAAAACGAGGCATCAAATGGTTTGAAAAATTTGCGCGGTACTATCGCTATGGCACGGTTACCTTCACCTCATTCAGCAACGGGGCAGTTTTTTATTAATGTACAAGATAATCCTTCTCTAGATTTTACTAGTGAAGATAATGGCCGTACATGGGGATATGCTGTATTTGGAAAGGTTGTTCAAGGATTGGATGTTGTTGATGAAATTCGTTTTACACAGACAGGGCCTAATCCTCCATTTCCTAGTGATGTACCAATCAAGACAATGTTAATTAAAAAAGTATCAGTTATTGATAAAATGCCTGAAGCAAAAAAAGTTGAAGACCAGCCAGTAAAGTAAGTTGAAAGATTTATTTATTGCTGATTTACACCTCAATGATAATCAGCCAGAGATTTACCACAGGTTTAAAGCTTTTTTAGACAACAAAGCCCGAAATGCTCGGGCTTTGTATATTTTGGGAGATTTGTTTGAATATTATCTTGGCGATGATGCAAAAGTTGGTGTTATTGAACAAGTCGCGATAGATTTGGATGAGTTGACTGATAAATACCACACGAAATGCTTTTTTATGGCGGGTAATAGAGATTTTCTCTTAGGTAATAATTTTAATAAAAACCTTGTGTTGCTTGATGACCCCAGTTTAATCAAACTAGATGGTCAAAAATTAATTTTGACTCATGCGGATGCTTTGTGTACAGATGATGTTGAATACCAGAAAGTGAGACGGCAATTACGTGACCCAAAATGGCAAACATGGTTTTTAAATCAATCCATTCCTGAGCGCATTGAGTTTGCTCAAAAAGCACGAATGCAATCGCAACAACACACACAAACAGCCGATACACAAATTATGGATGTTAATCAGCAAGCTGTTGATGATTTATTTAATCAATATAATGCCACATTAATGTTACATGGGCACACTCATCGCCCTGGATTTCATCAAACACAAACAGGAAATAAAAGCAGGCAAAGAATGGTCTTAGGTGATTGGCACTACCAATGTTCGACTATCGAACACTTTAAAGGTAGTTTTAAGCTTGTCACTAATTAAGGAGTACCATTAAGGTTTGCAACAATATTTTAACTTAAGGGGTGATATTTAGTGTCACATGTATGGTAAAATGTTGCGCTATTAAATTCATACAAATATCCAGAGGAAAACTATGTCAATATTAGAGAAATTGAATACTATTCGAGCCGCTCAAGGTGGCGTGTTAACAAAGGGTTTAAGCGATGATGTTATTGCTAATTTTCTACAACTTGATTCTGCATTAACTGTTGCCATTGAAAATGCCTACGATAGTTATTTAACAATAAAACAAGAATTTTCTGAATTGATTGATATGGATGAGTCAACTCAAATGAAGACTGTTCAAGAAGATTACATAAACTTTTATTCTGAAGATGCAATCAATCCTTACGTTTCACTTGGAGGCAAAGGCGCTTGGTTAATTACTTTGAAAGGTGCAGTATTACACGATAATGGCGGCTATGGAATGTTGGGTGCTGGTCATGCTCCTGATTTTGTTTTGGAAGCGATGAGCCGCCCTCATGTGATGGCAAATATTATGACGCCTTCTTATTTACAAATGAAACTCAGTAAAGCAATAAAACGCGAAGTCGGTCATTCGCAAGGATCTTGCCCTTTTGATAAATTCTTATGCATGAACTCAGGTTCAGAAGCAGTAACAGTTGCGGCACGTATATCTGATATTAATGCTAAAAATATGACAGCACCTGGTGCTCGTCACGAAGGCAAAGAAATTAAAATAATGGCACTTAAAGGTGCTTTTCATGGACGTACCGATAGACCTGCTCAGTATTCTGATTCATCATTACCTAGTTACCGTAAAAACTGTGCATCATTTGCTGCGCGTGATAATTTAATTACCATTGCTATTAATGATGTTGCAGCACTTGAAGCGGCATTTGCTCAAGTAGATGCTGACAATATCTTTATTGAATCTTTCTTTATGGAACCAGTAATGGGTGAAGGTAATCCAGGTATGGGAATCACAAGAGAGTTTTATGAAACAGCAAGAAGATTAACTAAAGAACGTGGCACATTGTTTTTAATTGATTCAATACAAGCAGGACTGCGTGCTCAAGGGTGTTTATCAATTGTGGATTACCAAGGTTTTGCTGGAATCGAAGCTCCAGATATGGAAACTTATTCTAAAGCACTTAATGCAGGACATTATCCATTGTCTGTATTGGCAATGTCACCAACCACGGCAAAAATGTACGTCAAAGGCGTTTATGGCAATACCATGACGACTAATCCAAAAGCGATGGATGTTGCTTGTGAGGTGTTGGCACGGGTTGATGATGACTTTAGGTCAAATATTTTAGAACGTGGTAAAGAATTTGTTGAAAAGCTTAACGGTTTACAAGAAAAATTAGATGGCAAAGTCACTAATGTCCAAGGAACAGGGTTGTTGTTTTCATGTGAGCTTTCTAACGAATTTAAAGCCTACGGAACTGATTCAATAGAAGAATTTATGCGTTATAATGGTGTTGGTGTGATTCATGGTGGAGAAAATTCTTTGCGCTTTACACCGCATTTTTCTATTACTTCAGCTGAAGTGGATTTAATCATTGATGCAGTTGAATATGCGATTTTAAATGGTCCAAGCCGATAAATAGAGAAAGATGATGACTGATAAGGATAAGAATCAAACTGAAATAGAAAATGCTGAACGACGCAAAACTGAGCGTCGTTTACAAGACTTACCTGATGATGTTGTAAATAGAAGAAAAAATAAAGACCGAAGAGTCAAAGATGAAGAGATAGACTTTGATAATCAACGTAAAGAGCAAAGGCGAAAACCTATTGTTGGTGTTGATATTGAAGAAAGAAGAAAAGCTGATAGACGAAAAGATAAATAATCTTTGGTTAAAATCAAAAGAATAACTGGAAAATAATATGACTAAATGTGTTGATATAACAATCAAACAAGCACTAACGGGCGAAATCGCCTTCGATACTGATGTAACGATTAAGGGTTGGGTGCGAAATCGCCGTGATTCTAAAGCAGGATTTTCATTCATCGTCATGCATGATGGGTCATGTTTTGATGGCATACAGGTGATCGCTGATAATACATTGGATAATTATGACGATGAAATTAAACATTTAACAACAGGATGTTCAGCTATAATTACTGGAAAACTAGTAAAATCTGGTGGGCAGCAACCCTGTGAAATCCAGGCCTATAGCGTTGAAGTTGCTGGTATGGTTGAAGATCCAGAGACCTATCCTGTTCAACCCAAACGACACACTATGGAATTTTTACGAACGGTTGCTCATTTACGTCCACGCACCAATACTTTTAGTGCAATGACACGGGTACGAAATACTTTAGCTCAAGCTGTGCATCGTTTTTTTCATGAAAGAGGTTATTGCTGGATAAGTACACCTATCATTACAGCCAGTGATTGTGAAGGAGCGGGCGATATGTTTCGCGTGACACAATTGGATTTAGCCAATATACCGATGACTGATAAAGGCGATGTTGATTTTTCCAAAGATTTTTTTGGTAGTGAAACCTATCTAACTGTTTCAGGGCAGTTAAATGTTGAAACTCATGCTTTGGCCTTGTCAAAAGTGTATACCTTTGGGCCAACTTTTAGAGCAGAAAACTCCAATACCACTCGTCATTTGGCTGAATTTTGGATGATTGAACCAGAAGTGGCATTTAATGATTTAAATGACAATGCAGATTTGGCAGAAGACTTTTTGAAGTATGTTTTCAAAGCAGTGTTGGATGAAAATGCCGATGACATGCAATTCTTTGATAAATTCGTACAAAAAGGCGTGATTGAACGTCTTGAGTCATTTCAAACAGATTCTTTTGCTCGAATTAATTATACTGATGCCATTGAAGTACTTGAAAATTGCGGTAAGAAGTTTGAATTTCAAGTCGAGTGGGGTATTGATTTGCAAACTGAACACGAACGTTATTTAACCGAAGAGCATTTCAAAAAGCCAACAGTTATCATGAATTACCCTAAATCTATTAAGCCATTTTACATGCATTGCAATGATGATGGTAAAACCGTTGCTGCTATGGATGTTTTGGTTCCTGGAATTGGAGAGTTAATAGGTGGTTCTCAGCGCGAAGCTCGCCTTGATGTGCTCATTGAGCGCATGAAAGAACATGACTTAGATTTAGAAACGTATAAATGGTATATTGATTTACGTCGTTATGGCTCTGTTCCTCATGCTGGTTTTGGCTTAGGTTTTGAGCGATTGGTTAGTTATGTCACAGGTATTCAAAACATTCGTGATGTCATAGCCTTCCCAAGAACACCAGGCAATGCGAAGTTTTAAAAATGATTGCTCGAATTTGGCACGGCACGACAAAATTATCTGATAAAGATGAATACACACAGTTTATGCAAGAAAAAGCTGTGCCCGATTATAAAAGCACAAAAGGATTTGTGAAATTATCTTTTTTGAGTCATATTGTTGGTGAGATAGCCCATTTTACGCTTATCACCTATTGGGAAAATCTCGAAGTAATCAAAAATTTTGCAGGTGATGACTATGAAACACCAAAGTATTACGAAAAAGATAAACAGTTCCTGCTAGAATTTGAAGACAAGGTTATTCATTACGAAGTCTTTGCGGACGAATGAAATAAACAGCTATGAAGATACAGTTTAATCGACTTAATCATATTCAAATTTGTATTCCTACAGGTGAAGAGGATAGAGGTCGTGAGTTTTATTGCGGTATTTTGGGTTTAGAAGAGATAGAAAAGCCAGACATTCTTAAAGCAAATGGTGGGTTTTGGTTGCAACTCAATGACATTCAGATACATATAGGAACAGAAGAACTACAAGGCGTTTCTAAAAGGCATCCTGCTTTTGAAGTTGAAGAGATAGAAAAAGTGAGAGCCTATTTATTAAGCCATAATATCCGTATAAAAGAAGACCAACCCATTCCTAAATTTTATCGATTGTCCTTTTTTGATTATTGGGATAACCGCATCGAATTGATGCAAAAAATCACAAAGTTATGAATAAATTAATTGTTTCAAGCGCCTTGTTGTTTTCCTTTAGTGGATACACGCAACAAGCTTCGACACAACAAGCCTTAAACCTCTGTCGAGAAATTAGCAATCAACAAGAGCGTTTAGAATGTTACGACGTTATTAATACTCCTGTCCAAAAACAAGAAAACAAAGAACTTGCCAATAAAATTGGAGAGTTTCGTATGTCGGCATTGCTTGCTGATTTGGAAGAGCCGCGTATCTTTACAACTTTTGGTCGTATGGACTTTCTAGGGAAAGAAATCAATGCCGTTTTGTTGGGTGTTGGTACCCGATTGAAACTCAAGACTTTTGATATTTTGGAATACCAAAAATCAATTGACTTTAATTTGATTGGATTAGTTAAATCACAATTTGATGTCAACGAAATAGATACCCGCAATAACCGAGGTGGTGCACTTATTAATACGGACTTCATGATTGGTGCAGAGTTGGTTAAAAATACTAAGCGAGGAAATTTTCGACTGAAATATACTCATAGAAGCACGCATTTAGGTGATGAATTTCTCATTGATAATCCATCCTATCTTGATAATCGACTTAATCTATCTTATGAAACCATCGATCTATTGGCTTATCGAAACATGAACCAATGGGGGACATATGCGGGTGGAAGTTTTATTGTTCGTTCTGAACCTGGCTCACTTGATAAGTTTCAGTTTCAGGCTGGCGTACAATTTAGAGGCAATCAATACCGTTGGTTTAATCCACTCTTTGGCTTGGATATAAAGTCATGGCAAGCATCAGATTGGCAGCCCAACATTAGTTTTAAAGCCGGTGTTGAGTATACTGGATTTTTTGATAGACCTTTACAACTTTTGTTTGAATACTATGATGGAAAATCACCTTATGGCCAGTTTATTAATGATGATTTTTCATTTTACGGTTTATCTGTTAATCATTATTGGTGATAGGAATAATTACATTCCTTGGAAATCAACTTGCCTAAGCGCTTCATAAAGCATAATGGCAGCTGTGTTAGAAAGGTTTAAACTTCGAGATGCTTTTTTCATTGGCAATAATACTTTGTTTGTTATGCAATCAAGATCAAGTATATCTAAGGGAATACCGCGTGTTTCGGGACCAAATATAAAATAATCTCCTTTTTTATATGAAATATCACAATAGTTTTTATTGCCTTTTGTAGTCAACGCATATAAATTTTTAGGTTGTGCTTTATTGATGAAGTCTGCAAAATTATCGTATTCTTTGACTTGGGTAAATTCGTGGTAATCAAGTCCTGCACGGCGTAATGCCTTTTCTCCCATTTCAAAACCTAGTGGATGGATTAAATGCAGTTGTGCACCCGTATTAGCACACAGTCGAATGATGTTGCCGGTATTCGGAGGGATTTCAGGCTCAAATAAGACGATATTAAACATATTTTGTTTTCAGTTTAGAGTATGCTAATGGTAGAATAAAAAACCCAAAATTAATACCAATTACTCTTTTTAAATGCCAGTTACAAACATTAGCAAAACCATAAACCCGTATTTACAACTAATGCGATTTGATCGACCGATTGGAACACTGCTTTTGTTGTGGCCCACTTTGTGGGGCTTATGGGTAGCAGCTGAGGGAGTTCCACCCTTTAAATATTTATTAATTTTTGGATTGGGTGTTTTTCTGATGCGTTCGGCTGGTTGTGTAGTTAATGATATAGCTGATAAAGATTTTGATGGAAAAGTCACTCGCACCAAAGAGAGACCTCTGGCAGTTAATAATTTACCAGTAAAAAATGCCTTAGTATTTTTTATAACCTTATTGTTAATGGCAGCATCATTGCTCTTTTTCTTAAATAAGCTGACTATCATTATTGCAGTTATTGCTGCTTTTTTTGCCATCACTTACCCGTTTATGAAGCGCCATACGTATTTGCCACAGTTATATTTAGGTGTTTCATTTGCTTTGTCCATTCCAATGGCTTTTGCCCAATTGAGAGGCAATGTCCCTGTTGAAGCGTGGTTGTTATTTATCGCTAATATATTTTGGACAACAGCTTATGATACTATGTATGCTATGGTGGATAGAAAGGATGACATGAAAGCAGGAATTAAATCCACTGCAATATTATTTGGTGAGTTGGATTATATTATAATTGCGATAATTCAAGCGATGATGCTTTTAGTTTTGACCTTGTTGGGATTGAAACTTGAAATGAATACTCCATACTATATTGGACTGGTTCTAATTGTATTACTATTTGTTTATCAAAACCAATTATTGAGGTCACGAAACATTTCTAATTATTTCAAGGCATTCCTTAATAATAATTGGGTAGGACTTGTTTTATTTTGTGGGATATTTATTTCCTATGTCAGTATAGCGCCGTAGTGTTAAAAAAGTTATGGGCTCAAATAAGAATAACCTTGTTGTTGTAAATCCATCATGCGTGGCACACCATTTCTAACAACGACAACATCATCAATTAAATCCAAATCAATGCCCTTAGTTCTTTTAATTGTTTTTAGCGTGTCTCCACAGGCTGTAAAAGTGACATCTTGCATCATTAAACTTTCTATGCGTTTGCGAAATTCACTTTGCTTAGTTATAAAGTAAATTCCTGGTCCATAAGCAACCAATTCAATCTCTACATTGTCAACGCCATAATACTTCGAAACATTAACAATATTTGATAAAACTTCTGCTTGAATCTCAGGGTCTCTTGTGTTCATTTGTATAACCAGTTTATGGATTTCAAAACCATCATTGTCATTGTTATTGGCAACAACAGGGCTATGGTAAGCACATGCATTTATAATGATAATACTTAAAATAAAGGTTAATTTTTTAATCATGACTTTTCTCACTTGAAATCGGTAATGTTGAACCTTATTATAAGCCAACTGTCATAACATGGTCAAAATAATAAGCAGATGAATATGGATAAAAATAATTCAGATAACAATTTAACCGAAACTGCACAAATCTTCCAAAAAGTTAGTGCATCATTATCCCAAGAAATCTTTGGACAAGCTAAGCTAGTTGATAGATTGTTGATGGCTTTATTGTCACATGGGCACTTGTTGGTTGAGGGTGCTCCAGGCTTAGCTAAAACAACTGCGATTAAGGCTTTAGCTGATAGACTTGAGGGTGATTTTAAACGCATTCAGTTCACCCCTGATTTGCTGCCATCTGATTTAACGGGTACGGAAATTTACCGTGCACAAACGGGCGAGTTTGAATTTCAAAAAGGCCCTTTGTTTCATAATTTAATCTTGGCTGATGAAGTTAATAGAGCGCCAGCAAAAGTACAGTCTGCCTTACTTGAGGCCATGGGCGAGCAACAAATTACCATTGGAAGCACAACTTATCCATTACCGAAGTTATTTTTAGTCATGGCAACACAAAACCCAATTGAGCAAGAAGGCACGTATCCATTGCCCGAAGCGCAGTTGGATAGGTTTCAGATGCATGTAGCCATTGGTTATCCAGATGCAGAAACAGAAAAAGACATTCTAAAACTGGCTCAAAATCGTGACCTTGATGGTTATGAAAAACCAGCTAAAGATTCTGTATTCCTAACCCAAGAAGTGGTTTTTGCCGCTCAACAGCATGTGTTAAATCTCTATGTGGCTGAAAATCTTGAAAATTACATGGTTGAACTTATTCTAGCTACAAGAAACCCAGTCAAATACGACAAGCAATTAGCTGAGATGATAAATTATGGTGGTTCTCCAAGAGCAACAATAGCATTAGATAGATGTGCTAGAGCTCATGCTTTTTTACGTGGTCGTGACCACTTGTTGCCAGAAGATATTCATGCAGTTATTCATGATGTATTACGTCATCGTTTGATTTTAAGTTTTGAAGCAGAAGTTGAAGGTGTTACACCTGATGATATTATTGATCGATTATTGCGTGTGGTACCAATCGTATAGATGATGAACGCTGCAACTCAAGTCACAACAAAGGCATTGGTCGCACAACAATCCTATGCCAAAACCCTATCTCTCTCAAGTCGAAAGAAGGCAACTTCAGCGATTTCAGGTTTGCATGATTCGCGATTTCGTGGGCGTGGTATGGATTACCAAGAATCACGTGTCTATCAAGCCGGTGATGATATTCGTAATATGGATTGGTTGGTCACTGCGCGAACGGGTACGGCTCATACTAAATTGTTTCAGGAAGAACGGGAACGTCCTATCCATATAGTGATTGATACTAATGTTTCCATGTCTTTTGGAACAAAAAAAGAATTTAAGTCAGTGACTGCAGCAAAAGCTGCCTCATTACTGTCATGGGCAGCAGTCAAAAATGGAGACAGAGTGGGAGTGATGAGTTATGGAAAAAACGGCATCCATCATGAAAAACCAGTGGGTGGCAAGCGCGGAATGATGCGTTTGATTGCGCATCTGGTGCAATCATCTAACCACGAATCACATGGTGTTACTCCTTTGGAAGAGGCGTTACAGCGTTTACGAACGATTATTCGCCCTGGTTCTTTGGTCATTATAATCAGTGATTTTTATCAATTAGGTAAAGATGTTAAAAGGCACTTGATTCAATTAAGTAAACACAATGATATATTGTCCTTGTTTATTACAGACCAATTTGAAGTCAGTACACCTTTACCAGCAGTTTATGGTGTTCAAAATCAAGATAAAGCTGTTGTCTTTAATAGTGCAAAAGAGTCTGAAAAGAGCACTATGCAACAAAAACAAAACCAGCACTTAGAAAATATTTATGAAAATATTCAAAAATCAGGTGTGCCAGTTATTCCAATTATGACGGATGATAAGCTTGAGGATAAAATCAAACAAGCACTGAAATCACCAACCGCAGCATGGTCATCATGGAGGAAGGCATTGTAATGGATAAAACAGCCGCTGCTCAACAATTGCAATTACGTGATATTCATATGCCTGATGCACCAAGTATGTGGCCACTTGCTCCTGGGTGGTGGGTTTTGATTATTGTCACTTTTATTGCACTCTATTTTTTATACAAATTTTGGGAAAGACAGCACAAGAGAAAGCAACTTCTTGCATCACTGCAACACCAACTCTCGTCAATTCATGATGAGTTTCGATTAAATAAAGATAAACACAAATTAGCGGTCGCCATTTCTGATTTACTCAAGCGATTTTTTCGTTATGTTCTTAAAGATTCACCTGCTACATCATTAACAGGACAACAGTGGATTGATTACTTAAATAGTAAAGCTGATAGTGATGTTTTTAGTAAATTTGTAGTCCCATTAACGCAAGCACAATATATTCAATCACCTGATTTTGACGTGCCTAGTCTCATAGCAACAGTAAGAAATTACTTTCCTATTGCCATTAATCACAAGGAGAAAGTGTAATGTTAGAGTTTCTATGGTTATGGGTGTTTTTCCTTTTACCCTTACCTTTATTGGTTTGGTTGTTACCTGCTGTTAAACAAGCCAGTTTAACCACGGTAAAAGTGCCTTTCTTCAATCATTTTTGGCAATCTTTATCCAGTATAAATCAGCAGACTAAGTGGTGGTTAAAGTTGTTGGCTGTTATTGCTTGGTTGTTGTTATTAGTTGCCGCTGCCAAACCAGTATGGATAGGGGATGCTATTGCATTACCTGTTGAAGGTCGTGATTTAATGATGGCTGTTGATGTCTCAGGATCCATGCAAGAAAAAGACATGAAAATTAATGGTCGAGAAGTCGATAGATTAACCATGATTAAGTTTGTGGCAGGGGATTTTATTCAACGCCGAAAGGGCGATCGAATTGGTTTGATTCTATTTGGTCAACAAGCCTATTTGCAAACGCCATTAAGTTTTGATCGCAAAACTGTTCAAACTTTATTAAATGAATCCATTATTGGCATTGCAGGTAAAGCAACAGCTATTGGAGATGCGATTGGACTAGCGGTCAAACGTGTGCGTAGAACCACCGACAATAACCGTATTTTAATTCTATTAACCGATGGGCAAAATACAGCAGGTGAAATTCAACCGTTAAAAGCAGCAGAGTTAGCACAAAAAGAAGGCTTGAAGATTTACACAATCGGTATTGGTGCAGATGAAGTCTATCGGCAGACCATATTCGGTAACAGGCGAGTGAACCCATCGTTGGATTTAGATGAAGTCACCCTAAAAAAAATAGCAAAAATGACAGGTGGGCGTTATTTTAGAGCCAGAAACACTAAAGATTTAAATAAGATTTACGCCATGCTTGATGAATTGGAACCTTTGGCTAAAGAAGATCAATTTTACCGACCAACAGAAAATTTATTTTACTACCCGTTGGCATTGTCCATGTTGTTGTTATTAACTTTATTTAGGATACGGAGTTAATATGGAATATATAGCACAATTACATTTTATTCGCCCTTTGGTTTTATGGGCATTGCCTGTGGTTGCTTTTATATTGTGGCATTTGCAACAAAAGAGTAATAAAGAAGATGGTTGGTCAAAAATCTGTGACCCACATTTATTGGATGCAATCAAGGTGACATCAGGGGGGCAAGGCAGTCGTCTTTCTTGGTTATTATGGCCAATTAGCCTATTTGCTATTATGGCATTAGCAGGGCCTGCCTTTCAAAAGTTACCAACTCCGGTGATTAAGAATCAATCGGCCTTGGTCATCGCATTGGATGTTTCCAAAAGCATGTTGTCCGATGACATAAAACCCAATCGACTAGAGCGAGCAAAATATAAAATTAATGATATTTTAGAGCAGCGTAAAGATGGACAGACTGCCTTGTTAGTCTATTCAGGTGATGCATTTGTTGTGACGCCTCTTACGGATGACACACAAACCATTGCATTGATGTTGAAGGCAATTAGCCCAGAAATTATGCCAGTGCAAGGCTCGCGAGTGGACATTGCCTTAAGTAAAGCTAAAGATTTACTCAAACAAGCTGGTTATCCAGGTGGAGATGTTCTATTGATTGCTGATGGGGTTAATGCTTCAAAGGCAAATAAAATTGCTCAAGATTTGGCTGATGATAGAATTAAAATATCTGTTTTAGGTGTTGGAACTAAGCAAGGAGCGCCGATTCCATTACAGACAGGTTTTGTCAAGGATAGGCAGGGCAATATTGTTATTCCAAAATTACAACTTTCAGAATTAAAAGAGTTAGCCTCAAATGGTAATGGTCGATTTGCTCAAATAACAGGTGACTCATCTGATATTGATTACCTTTTGCCATCAGTTGCAGATGATAAACAAGAATCACAAAATTTTAAAGAGGAAGAAGATGCCTTTGATACTCAAAAGTATATTGATGAAGGGCCTTGGTTAGTATTGTTATTAATTCCATTGGTGGCTTTATTGTTTAGAAAAGGTTTGTTGCTTGGCTTATTTTTGGTGTTTGGTTTGCAATCACCGCAATCCTCATATGCCTTTGGTTTTGATGACTTATGGCTCAATGCAGATCAACAAGCAGCAAAGCAGCTACAACAAGGTGATGCAAAAAAAGCATTGCAGTTAGCGAAGTCAAATCAATGGAAAGCCACCGCAGCATTTAAAAACAAAGATTATGAACAGGCACAAGAACTGTTTGATGATGGCAGTGCAAACGGGCTTTATAACCAAGGCAATGCACTTGCAGCGGCTGGAAAATTAGAGCAAGCACTTAAATCCTATGATGAATCTTTGAAGATTAACCCGCAAGATGAAGATACTTTGTTTAATAAAAAACAGGTTGAAGAAGCTTTAAAGAAGCAACAAGAACAACAGAAAAAAGACCAAGAAAATCAAGACAAAAACGATAAAGATAAGCAAGACCAAGAAAAACAGGACAAAGATAAGCAAAACCAAGATAAAAAAGACCAAGAAAATAAAGATTCGCAAGAGCAAGAAAACCAACAAAATCAAGATGAAAAAAATAGCGAAAGCGAAAATAAAGAAGGGCAACAGAATCAAGAAGATAACCCTGAGTCCAAAGAGCAAGAAAAAGAATCTTCACAAATGAGTGAAGAAGAAAAAAAGAAACAAGAAGAAGAACAAAAAAAGTTGGAACAAGCTGATAAGGAAGCCAAAGACAAGCAGCAACAAGAACAAGAAGCCCAAAAGAAAAAATTAACACCGCAAGAAATGGCAGAAGAAGCCGAAAACAAAGAAGCGATTGAACAGTGGTTACGACGTATTCCTGATGATCCAGGTGGTTTATTGCGTCGCAAATTTTATTACCAGTACAATCAACAAAATAAGAAACCAGATGAAACCGAAGATTGGTAGAACAATGAAGAAAATAACCCTCATACTCTCATTAATAATAATGTCATTTGTTAGTCAGGCAAAAATTAGTGCAACAGTTGATAGAACAAAAATTGTTATTGGTGAAACCTTTAATTTAACACTATCAGTTGATTCAAATACCAGTGAACAACCTGACTTGAGTGAATTGCAAGAAGTGTTTCAAGTACTTGGAACAAGTCAGTCATCCTCTACACAGAGAATAAATGGCAGCTACTCAGTCAATAAATCGTGGCAAATATCTCTTATGCCTTCAGGGGTAGGGAAAAATACCATTCCTCCTATTAAACTAGGCAATGAAATAACGCGAGCCATTCAAGTTGAGGTGGTTAAATCAGATCCCAATGCCAAGGCAAATGGTGACTTGTTTATTGAAATTGAAACCGATAAAAATTCAGCCTTTGTCAAAGAACAGATATTAATCACAGTCAAATTATTTTATTCTATTTCATTGAGTGAAGGCAGTTTGTCCGAGCCGATAGCCTCAAATGCAATTGTCACTCAGTTGGATAAAGGCACGACTTACAGCACAACCCGAGATGGCAGAAATTATACAGTGTTAGAAAGACACTATGCGTTGTTTGCTGAAAAAAGTGGTACTCTGGAAGTTAACCCCATAATATTTAGTGGTCGAGACAATAGCTCAAGAAGAAGCTTTAGTATGTTTTCAACAGGCAAACCAGTTCGTGCGGTTGCTAAACCACTGTCATTCGAAATCAAACCGATTCCACAAAATGCCATTGGTAAAGATTGGATTCCTGCACGTAATGTGCAGTTGTCACAACAATGGAGCCAAGGTGATTATAAAGTGGGAGAGCCCATTACACGAACAATTACTGTTTATGTTGAGGGTTTGGGTGAAACACAAGTGCCAGATATTAAACTGGGCAATATTGCAGATGTAAGAATTTACCCAGAACAGCCACAAACGCAGGAAGAAAAAACGACACAAACAATCAAAACTTATAAACAAGTAAAGATTGCACTTATCCCAACACATGAAGGGGCAATACGTATACCTGAATATAAACTGGAATGGTATAACACGCTAACAGGTGAGACGGAGTATGCTAAATTACCTCCTGTTACCTTGCAAGTTGCCGCAGGTGATTATGCGATGGAAAAACCAGTGATTGAAGACATCTTCAAAAATGAAAATAAACAGCCAAAAGAGGGTGGAAAAAATCAAGAAACCCCTGCGCCTGAAGTTAAAATTATGAAACAAGATGATTCTTTATGGAAAATTCTAACAGGTTTCTTTGCCTTGTTGTGGTTGCTGACACTTATGTATTGGCTTAAGAGTAAGAAGCAAAAAATATCGACTAAAAAAGCTGAGAAACCCATCCAAATAAGTAAAAATCAAATACTCTATGCGATAGAAAACCGTGATGCCAAAGAATTGCAAACTGTACTAATTGATTGGTGGAATCAACAGTACAAAGAGACTAAGGTGACTAATTTGGCACAAATCAAATCACATGTTTGCCCAAATATGCAAAAGTTAATTGATGATTTGCAATCGCAATTGTATGCAAATAATAATGATTTGAAATTTGATAAGGCATTGTGGAAAAAGCAAGTCAAAGGCAATGGCTTGAAAAAAATTACTCATCAGAAAATATCGAACTCAAGTGACTTGCCTTCATTATATTAGAGACCGTTCCACGGGTTGTGCAAAGACCTCTATTATAAAGGTAAATTGCAATCAGTTAAAATAACAATTCAAATGCGATGAGCTGTGGCATATAATAAATTCTTTTAAAAGAGAGTCTCATATACACCATGCATTTTTTAGTCAGCAATGATGATGGTATCAATGCCACAGGCATCAAAGCCTTATCTCAAGTCCTAGAAGAGTTGGGAAATATAACAGTTTATGCACCCAGTGGTGATCGATCTGGAGCAAGTAATTCTCTCACATTGGATCGACCTGTGCGAATTCATAGAGTAGCAGAGAATAAATATTCAGTGGATGGAACCCCCACGGATTGTGTACATATGGCTCTAACCGGTTTGATGGACAGTGTACCAGATATGGTGGTATCAGGCATTAATAACGCTGCCAATCTTGGCGATGATGTGTTGTATTCTGGGACTGTTGCAGCAGCGATAGAGGGGCGATATTTAGGCTTATCTGCGATTGCTTTTTCATTGGCGACTTCGCATAAAAGTGATCAGGTTCGCTATTTTGAAACAGCCCAGCACTTTGTAAAAAAGATTATTCAAAACTTACAAAAACACCCGTTAGAAAAAGAATCAATTCTTAATATAAATATTCCAAATTTACCTATTGACGAGGTTAAAGGCATTAAAGTTACCCGTTTCGGTAACCGACACAAAGCAGAAAATACAGTACAAGACCTTGATCCGCGTGGAAGAAGAATCTACTGGATAGGTCCAGCAGGTCCTGAGGCAGATGCGGGAGAAGGCACTGATTTTCATGCAGTTAAAAATGGCTATGTTTCAATTACACCAATGCAAGTGGATATGACAAAACATAGTGTATTAGAAAGTATCAAAAATTGGAGCCAAACAATAGTATGAATTCTGCTCTTGGTATTGGAATGACATCTCAACGCACCAGAAATCGTATGATTGCAAGGCTGCAAGATCAAGGTATAAAAGACCAACGCGTATTGGCAGCGATGTCTCTTGTACCACGTCATTTATTTATGGATGAGGCAATGGCGCATCGTGCCTATGAAGATACAGCTTTGCCGATAAAACATGGTCAATATATTTCTCAGCCATGGGTTGTTGCCCGAATGACAGAAATAGTATTATCTTGTCAACCTAAAAAAGTTTTAGAAATTGGCACGGGCTCTGGCTATCAAGCTGCAATATTAGGGCAATTAGTTGAGCAAGTTTTTAGTGTTGAACGAATTGATGATTTGACCCGAATAGCACGACGACGCTTTATTAAGCTTGGCTACATGAATGTCCGCACCAAAACTGGTGATGGCTTTAAAGGGTGGAGCAATGAAGCACCCTATGATTTGATTATTGCTACGGCAGCCCCTGAAAATATCCCAGAGGATTTACTTAAACAATTGAAAGTTGATGGCGTGATGTTGTTGCCACTTGGCAATAACCAGTCACAAAGTTTGGTAAAAATTACAAAAACAGAAAATGGCTACACAGAAGAAAAGCTTGAATCTGTATTTTTTGTTCCTTTTTTACAAGGAGTCGTGAGGTAATTGTGATGAGGTATTTGGATTATAAAAAGTTGCTTATATTGACAGGGGTAATTTTAATTTCATCCTGTTCAAAGCATCATCCTGCACCAGTAAAAGATGCAAGTCGAAAAACGATTGTGAACTCAGCTCATCCCATTTCTAAACAAAAGAAATATATACCAAAGTATATGACAGTCAACAAAGGTGACACCCTCTATTCGATTGGTTTTAATCACAGTTTAGATTATAAATATTTAGCTCAAATCAATGGTATTAAACCGCCTTATAGTATTTACCCAGGTCAAAAGCTTCGCTTACAAGCCAATAAATCTTTAGTCAAAAAGGCAACTCCTATTGCTACAAACATTAATGGCGTATCCACTCATGCTGTTAAATCGCAACAAACTAAGTATAAACCAATAAGCACTAAAAAGACTCCGTCGGTACAAATAACAACCAAGAAAAAAACAACACCAATAGCTAAGACCAGTCCAACTCCCAAGGTTGTTATTAAAAAAACAACCCAGCCAAGACCAAATGTGAATCAGAGTGTTGTTAAATCAAATACACAATGGAAATGGCCTTTGAAAGGTCGTATTCTTAGTACTTTCTTAGCCTCAGATGTTTCTCGAAAAGGCATAGATATTGCAGCTAAACCCAAAACTTTAGTTTTTGCTAGCCAAAATGGAGTCGTTGTTTACAGTGGCGATGGTTTGCGCGGTTATGGTGAATTGATTATTATCAAACACAGTAATAACTTATTGAGCGCCTATGCACACAATTCCAGTCGCTTAGTTAAAGAAGGGGTTACTGTCAAACAAGGACAAATAATAGCAAAATCTGGCAAAGGAACTGATGGACAAGGTTTACTTCATTTTGAAATCAGGAAAAATGGACAACCCGTTAATCCATTGAAATATTTGCCTAATTAAGTCGGGGGGATATAACACCTATGGAACACTGTAATGTCTGTGATTCTTTAGAAGGCAAAGGTGTCCACAAGGACACCACTACGGAAATTTTATTGGTTATTATCTCTTCTTCTTAGATAGTTAAGTAAATCAATGCGTGTGATTAAACCTAAGAACTTATCGTCCTCATCTTTAACAATAGCAATTCTGCCTTGATCGAATATGGGCAATAGTTTTGCCAATGGACTGGTTACAGGCATAAATTCGAGGTTTGAAGTCATTGCTTCGCTCACTGGGTCTTCAAATTTATCATTGTTATCATAGACATACATCATCACATCTGATTCATCGATTATGCCTACAATTTCATCGCCATCCATGATGGGTAATTGTGATACATCGTATAATTTCATGCGTTGATAAACGGTAGATAAGGTTTCATGTGGTCGCATGACGATTAAATCATTGCTTTGGTAAGGGCGTGAGATTAAATCACGTAGGTCGTCGTGTTGCTCAACTTCGATAAAGCCATTGTCCATCATCCAATAATCATTGTACATTTTGGAGAGGTATTTATTACCTGTATCTGCAACCAATGCAACCACACGTTTTTTTGTTGTTTGTTCTTGGCAATACTTAAGAGCTGCTGTCATCACTGTTCCTGTTGATGAACCACCCAATACGCCTTCTTTAGCGAGTAATTCTCGTGCAGCTTCAAAACTTTCTTTATCAGAAACGGCATAGGCTTTTGTGACTAATGAAAAATCTGAAATACTGGGTAGAAAATCCTCACCTATGCCTTCGACTTTCCATGAACCACTTTTGTCAGACAAATTCTTTTCATTGATGTACTCTGCTAAGATACTGCCAACAGGATCAGCCAATATCATTTCTACTGTTGGGTCTTTTTCTTTTAAATAAGCGGTTAATCCTGACATCGTTCCACTTGAGCCAACTCCAAAAACAATAGCGTCCATGTCACCATCCATTTGCTCCATAATTTCAGGGCCTGTTGTGTCAATATGGGCTTGTGGATTGTCTGGATTACCAAATTGGTTGATAAAATAGGCATTGGGAGTTTCTTCAGAAATAGTTTTAGCCAAGTCTTGGTAATACTGTGGATGGCCTTTGGCAATATCTGAGCGGGTTAAGACAATTTCTGCCCCCATGGCTTTGAGATTAAATATCTTTTCTTTGCTCATTTTATCAGGGATAACCAAAATCAATTTGTAGCCTTTTTGAGCTGCGACTAGAGCAAGACCAATACCTGTGTTACCAGCCGTTCCTTCAACCAACGTTGCGCCCGGTTTTAAATCACCTCGGTCTTCAGCGGCTTGTATCATGGATAATCCAATTCTGTCCTTGATTGAGCCACCTGGATTTTGGTTTTCGAGTTTTAAATACAAGTCGCATAGACCTGTATCTAAATGATTGACTTTGAGCATTGGCGTATTGCCAATTAATTCGAGTACCGAATTAACTATTTTCATATTGTCCCCTTAAATGAGTATTACTGTAGAATGATTATTTCTACGCGTCTGTTTTTTGCTTTGCCCGCTTTTGTGGTATTTTCGGCTACGGGTAGTTCCTCGCCCATACCTACAGCATTTATCATTTTAGTAGCGATTCCATTTTTGATTAACAATGATTTAACTGCATCAGCGCGTTGTTGCGAGAGTTGTAGGTTTAATTCATTACTACCTGAGCTATCGGTATGTCCTTCGATTCTGACCTTTTTATTTGGGTAGGTATTGATAAATGATACCACTTTTGAAAAATTATCAACAGCTTCTTTTTTAATCGTGGACTTGCCTGAATCAAAGACAAAATCTCCCAGTGTCATCATCAAGCCTTTATCGGTTTTCTCTGTTGCAATTGAGTTGAGTTTTCTGCGTAAGGATTGGGCTTCCTCATTGGCAAGCTCCGCTTCTTGTTTGGCAAGTTCGGCTTCTTCGGCTTGCGCTTGTGCGTAAGCTTTTGCTGCCTGAGTTTCTTGTTTGGATAATTCGGCTTCATTTTGGCTATTTTTTGCCAACAACTCTGCTTGATTTGCTCTTTCATACGCACGTTGTGCCTCTTCTTGCTGAGCAATAAGCATCATTCGAGCCAGTTCGGCATCGTGGCGAGCCAGTTCGGCTTGAGTTTTTGAAATAGCTACTTCTAGTTGCTGGGCTTTGATGTTTTCTTGTGAAATTTCATTTTGAATCCATTGCTCTTCAGCAACCAATCGAGCAAAAGCAATATTGTGTTTAGCCTGATAAAGTGCTTGTTCTCTGTACTTGCGTTTGACCTTGTTATTTATTAGTGCTTCTACACTTTTTTTAGCGATTTGCTTTTCTGATTTGGCAAAATCTTTGTATTTTTCATCGTAGACTAGGTTGTTGTAATCAGTTTCTAATCCTGCATAATCCAGTTTATTCTTTTTGGCAAAGGCATGTGTTGTCAATGTCAATAAAAGTGTAAGAATAATAGCTAAACGCATTATAATTGCTCCTTTAATTCGTCAAGTATCTGCTGATTTTCTAAATTTTTATTTTGGATAGCGGAAAGTTGTAAGTTGAGTTTATTCACTTCAGAGCGTTTTTCGATAATTTTTAGATCAGATTTAATTTCTCTAATTAACTTGCTAAAAAGTTTTTTGTTGCGTTTTTTCTTTGCTTCTTTAGCTAAAATCACTTTCTTTTCAACTGCACTCATTTCTATAGGTGCAGAATCTACGTAGCCTTGCTCGTAAGCTTGACTAATCATTTTTTGTACGATTAATATTTCATCTACTTTTGGTGTTTTTGCCTGTAATGAAGAGGCAAAAAGTAAAATTGTGCCAAATATTAGATTAATTGTTGTTTTACTCATGTTTTAACTATCGGTTTAACTTAACCTTTCTATTTTCTTGTTTATTTGGACATTTATCAAGTATAAAAATTCAAATCCAGTAAATTTACTATAAAATAAACCTTATGAAATTTGTATATTTATTATTAATCTTGGTTATTGGTGGTGTTACTTCGAGTGATGCCAAGTCTTTGCGTGTTTATAAACACATCGATAAGGAAGGAATAATCCATTATTCATCAAAAAAACCCAGAAACCACCATTACAAGATTATCAATGTAAAATGCCCAGAATGTGGTTGGAAGAATAAAGTTAATTGGCAAACAACTCCTCTAGTGACAGGAAAGTTTGATAAAGAAATCAATGCCGCTGCAAAAAAATTCACAGTTGCTCCTTCTCTAATTAAGGCGATTATTCATGCAGAATCGAGTTTTAAACCTGATGCACAATCCAGTGTTGGAGCACAAGGTTTAATGCAACTAATGCCAGCAACTCAGAAAATTTATTCTGTTAAAAACCCATTCAATCCTAAACAAAATATCCACGCAGGAACGGCATTAATGAAACATTTGTTAAAGACTTACAACAACAATTTAAGTATTGCATTGGCAGCGTATAACTCGGGCGAAGGAGCGGTTAAAAAATACAACAACACTATTCCTCCATACGAAGAAACGGAAAATTACGTTAGACGAGTAAAAATCCTGCAAAAACGCTACAAATAAACTAAATTGACTTTATTTGTCTTCCTCATAAGGAAATTTCACATGCCCCAATCGCACTAAGAAAACGGCAATAGTTAACGACAACAAAGTGACACCTATCCCTAGCATATCCCAAGGAGCTAACTCTTTTGAGCCCAAAATAATGTACCTGGCTAAGGCTACTATTGCGATATAAATAGGAAACCGAACGGGCAACATGTTCTTTTCATAGTAAATACCAATCATGGTAATCACTTCTAAATAAATAAATAATAACAATAGGTCACTTAAAGCCACATTACCATGTTCAATCATCACCCAAACTTCTTGCCCAATGGCAATAATAGTTGCGATGGAAATAATCACCAAACCAGTGATTTCTAATACTTTTAATCCTTTTTTGAAAATTGTACCATCTTTCATTTTACTGTCTCTTTATTAAAAATAATTCATACGGATAGTTTGTCACATTGCTAGTTGACTGATATCTTAGCAAATTTACGTTTTCCTACTTGAAAAATGGCTTGTGTACCTGCGGTGATTTGTTGTTTAGGATCCGAGACTTTTTCACCATTTATACTTACGGCATTTTGTTTTACCATGCGCATGGCATCAGAGGTACTAACACACAATCCTGCATTCTTAAGTAACAGAGCTAAGCCAATTTCACCACTTTCTAATGACTCGATGGTTAACTCAGGAATGTCATCAGGAATTGCTCCTTTTTGAAATTGGTTTTTAAATCCTGCTAATGCACCATCTGCGGCTTCTTTTCCATGAAATCGCTCAACAATTTCAAGTCCGAGGATGAATTTAATATCGCGTGGATTTTTACCATCCGACATTTCTTGTTTGAATGTGGTAATTTCACTGTTTGATTTAAAGCTTAATAAATCAAAATAACGCCACATTAACTCATCAGAAATTGACATGATTTTACCAAACATATCCTTTGGTGCATCTTCAATACCGATATAGTTACCCAGTGATTTTGACATCTTTTGAACGCCATCAAGCCCTTCCAGCAACGGCATGGTCATGACCACTTGCGGTTCTTGACCAAATTGTCCTTGCAAGGTTCTGCCCATTAATAAGTTGAATCTTTGGTCGGTTCCACCCAATTCAATATCAGTTTTCATGGCAACAGAATCATATCCCTGAACCAGTGGGTACATAAATTCATGAATAGCGATTGGTTGTTGTGAACCAAAACGCTTAGAAAAATCATCGCGTTCCAACATGCGAGCAACGGTATACCGCGAAGCCAAATCAACCATGCCATCAGCACCTAGTTTATTCATCCAAGTTGAGTTAAATGCAATCTTTGTTTTATCTTTGTCTAATATTTTAAAAATTTGCTGTTGATATGTTTCGGCATTTTCATTGACTTGCTCACGGGTTAATATTTTACGTGTATCACTTTTTCCTGTTGGGTCACCAATCATACCAGTAAAATCACCAATCAAAAAAGTAACTTCATGCCCTAATTGTTGAAATTGGGCCATTTTATTAATCAATACGGTGTGACCAATATGTAAATCTGGAGCTGTTGGATCAAACCCTGCTTTTATCTGTAAAGGTTTGCCTTTTTTGAGTTTTTTCTCTAGTTCTTCGAGTTTGATGACATCTTCGGTGCCACGTGTTAACAAATCTAAAGATTCTTGAATTGACATTGAGTTTCCTTGTATTGATTTTTAAAAAAGCCTATTTTAACTGAAAATTTGGATTAATAGTAAGCTTCTATTGACGAAATTGCGTAACTATATTATCTTTGCCACTGTTTTAATACATTTTATTACTTTTGCGAAACAAACCAACACAAGCTGTTTTCAAAAACACTAGCCATTCTTCTGTTAAGCGCTCCTTTAAGCTTAATAAACAACCCATTTTTGTCGTTATGGCATCTGTGGCTGTTTTGAGTCTATTGTATGCATTTTCTGGCACCTCTCAAAAAGATAATTATCCAGTTGTACAAGCTCAAAATGTTGATTTGAATTTACCCATTGCACCATTACTCAGTTATGTCCCTGAACAAAGCCAAAAGAGTGAAACACAATGGCAGTTTGTTACGGTAAAAAAAGGACAAACTTTATCCAGTATTTTTGATGACATGGATTTGTCACAATCTTTGTTGTACAAAATTATTCATAGTAATAAAGAAGCCAAGAAACTGACAAAAATCTTCCCTGGAGCTGCTATCGGATTTGTTAAAGATGCGAATGGCAAGTTTGAGCAACTCAAGTATAAGTTATCAGAAACACAAGAACTATTTGTTAAACAACAAGATGAGCAATTAATCACGCAAGTTGTAGTGCTGCCACTAGAGACCAGTATTCATAATGCTAAAGGAACTATAACCGGCTCACTATTTAATGCTGGCAAAGCAGCGGATTTAACTGACAACATGGTTATGCAGTTGGCTAATATTTTTGCTTGGGATATTGATTTTATTTTAGATATTCGTAGTGGTGATAGTTTTAGCTTGATTTATGAAAAGATTGAACAAGATGGTGAATTTATCCGTGATGGTAAGATATTAGCGGCATCATTTACAAACCAAGGTGAAACGTTCACAGCCGTAGCATTTGATGATGGAAGTGGTGTGAGTTATTATAATCCTGAAGGGCGTAATATGAAAAAAGCCTTCTTGCGTGCTCCACTAAATTTTTCTTATATTTCATCAAATTTCAACCCTAAACGCTTTCATCCCGTACAAAAAAGAGTTAAAGCTCATCGCGGTATAGATTATGCTGCGCCACGCGGCACACCAATTTTTGCAGCTGGTGATGGCAAAGTTATACGTTCGTCCTACAGTAAATACAATGGTAACCATATTTTTATTAAACACCCCAGTGGTATCGTGACCAAATATCTTCACCTGACAAAAAAGTATGTAAAAAAAGGCGCACGAGTCAAACAAGGTAAAACTATTGGGACTTTAGGTTCAACAGGTATGGTAACAGGGCCTCATTTGCATTATGAATTTGTCTTAAATGGTGTGCATCGCAACCCAAGAACTGTCAAGTTACCCAAAGCCAGCCCATTGAAAAAAAGTAAAATGCCTGAGTTTAAAAGTTATGCTGGACCAATTTTATCGCAATTGGATAGCATAAATTTTGATGCTAAAAATATTGCCCAGACTAAAGTTGCCAAAACAAAAAGCTCTTGAGTTATTATATTGGCTTATTGTCAGGAACCAGTGTCGATGGTATTGATGCAGCGATAGTTAAAATTGCCACTGGCGAAATTACGCTGATTGCAACACACGAACAATCTTTTTCTGCTGATTTAAAGCATCAAGTTCAGAGCCTAATCAAAACCCAACAAACCACACTGGCTAATTATGCCAATTGTGATATTTTATTGGCAGAAGAGTTTTCCGCAGCGGTCAATGCTCTGGTTGCAAAATCTAATCTTAAAGCAAAAGATATTGTTGCTATCGGTTCACATGGGCAAACTATTTATCATCAACCCAATAGTGATAGTCAGAATAAACGTACAACCATTCAAATTGGTTCACCACATAACATTGCTGCAAAAACAGGTATAGATGTGGTGGCAAATTTTCGACAGATGGATATGGCTTTAGACGGACAAGGTGCTCCATTAGCACCAACTCTGCATGAAAAACTCTACAATAAAAACCAACAAAACAGGGCGGTTGTTAATTTAGGAGGTATAGCCAATATCAGTTTCTTTGGTAAAGACTTTCCTCAAGTTATTGGTTTTGATACGGGCCCTGCCAATTGTTTATTGGATGAATGGATAAATATTCATCAGAATAAGAGTTATGATAAAGACGGTGATTGGGCACAACAAGGTAAATTGAATAAAGCTTTACTTGAACAGATGTTATCCGATGATTATTTTCAAAAGTTAGCACCCAAAAGCACAGGACGGGAATACTTTAACCAAAAATGGCTAGAAAACTTCACGGAACAACTCAAAACAACATCATCAGTTGATGTTCAAAACACCTTAACTCACCTAACGGCAAAATCAATTGCCAATGAAATAAGCAAGCAATCAGCGACAATAGATAAAATTATTGTGATGGGTGGTGGAGCGTATAATGCCTATCTTGTGCAATTAATTGGAAAATATACACGGGTTCAGGTAGAAGTAGCAAAAAATGCCAATTGGATAGAAGCCATTTTGTTCGCCTACCTTGCAGAAAGACGAATCAATCAACAGCAACTGGATTTATTCAGTATTACAGGTAGTGAAGTGCCTTTACTGCTTGGTGATATTATTAAGAAGTGATAAAATCATCCGTTTTGTAACAAACTGGAAAATACAGTGCAAAACAACGACACCATTCAAGCTATTTTAGAAGATCAACCACATCAAATCATTTCACAAGACGGCGTTAATTTCGTTATATTGGGAACAGCCCATGTTTCACAAACATCTGTTGATAAGGTTAATGAACTACTCGATACCACCGAGTTTGATACAGTTGCCATAGAATTGGATGACATGCGTTTTGATGCCATGACCAATCCAGATAAATATAAAAAAATGGATTTAATCCAAATCATTAAAAACAAACAAACTGGCATGATTGCCGTCAATTTAGCCTTATCGGCTTATCAAAATCGTTTGGCTGAACAACTCGGTGTCGAACCGGGTGCTGAAATGAAGGCTGCCATAACCCAAGCTAAAGATAAAGGTTTGACTTTATGGAAAATTGACAGAAATATCCGTACCACCATGAAACGTGCTTGGCGCAACATGAAGTTTCTAGATAAAATGGGTTTGATGTTTAGTTTTGGTGGTTTCTTTGAAAATGAAGAAATTTCTGCCGAAGAAATCGAAAAACTTAAAACAGGTGATGTACTTGAAAGTACCTTTTCAGATTTTGCCGATGAATCACAACCACTTTATACCAGTTTAATTCATGAACGTGACGAATACATGGCTGCACGTTTACTGCAAGAAACTAAAGAAACAGAATCTAAAAACATATTGGTTGTTATCGGTGCAGGTCATTTAAAAGGCATGAGTCAAGCCATCAAAGACAAAATTGAAGCCGATAAAACAATTGAAGAATTAGATGTTATTCCACCAGGAGCTAAATGGGTAAAATTTATCCCATGGATAATTACTGCTGTTATTATTGCGGGATTTACCATTGGTTTTAGCCGTTCACCCGAACTGGGTTGGGATTTAATCAAAACATGGGTATTATTTAATGGTGTGTTAGCCGCTGTAGGTGCCGCCGTTGCCCGTGCGCATATCGTTACCATTGTTACGGCTTTTTTTGCAGCGCCTATCACTTCACTTAATCCAGCTGTAGCTGCAGGAATGGTTGCCGCCTTGGTTGAAATCTATTTCAGGAAACCCAAAGTAGGAGATTTTGAAGCCTTACAAAAAGATGCTACGCAGTTAAAGGGCTGGTTTAAAAACCCAGTGACACGAATATTGTTGGTCTTTATCTTAACTAATTTAGGTTCTGCCATTGGTACATGGGTTTCGGGCTTTAAAATCGCAGCTGCTTTAGTGTAGTTTCTGTAGAAAATTCTTTAATCATAAGCTTTTTCTTGAATTTTCTAGGTGCATCAAGGATTTCTGTTATTATCGTATTTTCATTATTGTGATTTGGAGATTATATTAATAGTAGCTTTATATGACCTTTGGCACTTAATTTTTGTTAATTTGTTTTGTAACCTTACAACCCTAAAAATAAAAATAGGTAAGGCTCATGAATAAAATTATCCAATTTGGTGAAATGGTTGATGGTTACACTATTCCTGTATTAAATGAGCGAGAGGTGCGAGCTGCTGCTGGGCTTTATTTTTCACCATTGTTCATATCCTTGATGATGGCTCTCTTTAAAGAAGATTTAACGATGGTTAAATACGTAATTACTTTTTTTCTAACAGATTTCATTGTACGAATTTTTATTAACCCAAAATATTCTCCCTCCTTAATATTAGCTCGTTTAATTGTTGGTCGTCAAAATCCCGAATATGTAGGAGCACCTCAAAAGAAATTTGCTTGGTGGATTGGGTTTGTGTTGGCTGTATTAATGTTTGTACACATAGTCATTCTCAATGCTTACAGTGAAATTTCTGGCATATCTTGTCTGTTATGTCTTATTTTTCTTTTCTTCGAGTCTTCTTTTGGTATATGTATTGGTTGCAAGATATATGCACTAATTAATAAAGGAAATGTACGGTATTGCCCAGGAGAAGTTTGTGATCCTTTAGTAAGAAAAGAAATACAAAAAACATCTTGGAATCAATTATTGACACTTATAATTTTTATCGTCTATGCTGTGGCGACTATTTTCTTCTTAGGTGAAAATTTCAGTCAGCCAGCTAGAGAATTATGGAGTCTTTTTGAATAAGGAGGTGTACCAAATACCTAGCCCGAATATTTCATAGAATAAGCCAAAAACAAGATATTTATCTTTAAAACTCCATTCTCTTATGAAATGTTTGGGCTAGCTAAGAACCAACTATCTTTTATTGAACGATAGTTGGTTTTCCTTGTCATAAATTTTTCATAAAATTCGTATTAATAAGCAGGTATAAAAAACACGGTTTATTGATGGGTTATTTAGTTAAGTTTTTAGCAGTTTCTTTTGTCTTTTTATTCAACACACAACTTTGTGCTCAGAATATTGTTCTGGTTAAGGATATTGTGCTTGGAGTCAATTCTAGTTCTCCTCAATTTCTTGTTGATTTCAACGGTGAGCTTTATTTTGGAACATCAATGACAAGTGGATTATGGAGAAGTGATGGAACAGAACTAGGAACGGTTCAAGCAGAAGGTTTTGCTACTATTAGTTCAGATTTTGTCTCTGAGTTGCAAGTTTATAATAACAAACTCTATTTTAATACCTTTTCAAATAAAGCTTTTTGGTCAAAAGATACAGGTATTAATAATGCTGTCATGATCGCTAATCAATTTAACGCTTTAAGTTCAGGTACTTATATTAGCATGGCACTTGCATCAGAATACATTGTTATGGGTGGTAGAGATTATTCTGTAGCAGGAAACCCAGTCAACTTGTTTCGCAGTGATGGGGCAATGGTAGAAGAATTTGGAACATTTACCAGTGGAAGTAATGGACCCATACCATTTTACATTGGAAAAGTGGGTAACAATTTACTTTTTTCAGCCATTGAAACTGCCACAGGTAGAGAGTTATACAGCACCGATGCAACCACTGCAACGACTCAACGATTAACTGACATTTACCCTGGTTCAATTGGTGGCTTGACTGATGTAACTGGTGGTTTAGGTGGAAATATATTAAATGGTGAGTTCTATTTTTCAGGTTTCTCACCGGATGGCAAGAGAATTTGGAAAACTGATGGAACCAGTTTAGGTACTGTTGTTGTCGATGATTTAACCATGAATTATCAAAACCCAAGCTATTTAACCAAGTACGATAATTCTATCTTCTTTTTTGCAAACTCTAGCTCTAACCCAGTTGAGCAATTGTGGAGAGTTTCATCAGGTGATACTGCACCTACGTTATTAACAACAACTCCTTTTTCAGCCTCCAGTGCCTGCACAGGTCACAAATCAATGATTAACAATGGAATTCTCTACTTTCCTTATGAAGCCAACTCCGCTGGTTGTGAGTTATGGCGCAGTGATGGAACACCAGCAGGAACCTACCAGTTAATTGATATAAACCTCGGTACAGAAAGTAGTTTCCCCAAATTTTTGATTAGTTTTAATAATATTCTCTATTTTACTGCACTCAAGGCAGGCTTCGGTTTTGAAATTTGGAAAACCGATGGAACACAAGCAGGCACAACCATGCTATCAGACCTAAACCCAGGCAATGCCAGTAACACAACCTATCAAATGGTAGAAAGTGGCGGTACTATCTTTTTTATGGCAGATGACGGAGCGACAGGTAGTGAACTTTATAAACTAGCCTTTCCACCACCACCTGATGATATATTTGCTGATGGGTTTGAAGAAATTGGGCCTATTTTATAATCTATTATGGGAATACAGTAGTATTCCCATTACTAGAATAAACTAATCTTCAAAATAAAACTTTTCACGCTCAATTTTATCTGGAAACACCTGATTCATAGTGTTGGCATCATACAAACGACCATTTTGCATTATTTGGTCAATTTTGTCCGAATTGCGAATATCATCTAATGGGTTTTCATCAAGGATAATCAAATCAGCTAATTTGCCGACTTCAAGTGAGCCTAAGTCTTTGTCCATGCCAATATATTTCGCACCATCTATGGTTGCCATGCGAATAATATTCATCGGTTCCATACCGCCTTGTCCATACATCCACATTTCCCAATGTGCACCTAAACCTTCACGTTGACCATGAGCACCGAGCATGACTTTAACGCCTGCATTTTGCAATGTGGTTGCCACTTCGGCATTGCGAATATGGTTGTAATCTTCAATCGGTGCTTTGGTGCGGCGAACAGCTGTTGGTTCTAAGATAAAGCTTGGTACGTATTTGCTCAACAAAGGGTGTTTCCAGACATCGGTGGTGTCGTACCAGTATTTTTCACCCCAAATACCACCGTAACCAACGATTAATGTCGGTGTGTAGGCTGTTTCGGATTGTGACCAGAGTTGCACGACATCATCGTAAATCGCTGCCACAGGGATAGAGTGTTCGATGCCTGTGTGTCCATCAATAATCATGTTGAGGTTGTGTTGCAATAACGAGCCACCTTCGGGTACAACCATCAAATTGGTTTGACGGGCAGCTTCAATCACTTGTTGGCGTTGTTCACGGCGTGGTTGGTTATAGGATTTTACCGAAAAAGCTCCGACATCTTTCATACGCTGCAAGTGTCCGATGGCATCATCAAGTGAGTTAACTGGAGCTGTCAAAAAGTGCGATGCACCGTAAAGAATTGTGCCTGTTGAAAAAGTACGAGGTGCAACAATGACTCCTGCTTGTTGCATTTCACTGGCAGCAAATACCGCAGCGGTATCAGCCGAAGGATTGTGCTCGGTTGTGACACCAAAGGCAAGATTTGCCAGTGCATGCCAACTGGTTTGTGGTGTGATTTGGTTGTTGGCATAAGGTCCATGCCAATGCACATCAACGATGCCTGGCATTATTGTTTTACCTGTAACATCCATGACTTTTGCATTTTCAGGAATGCTAATATGCTCACCGATAGCAGTTATGCGATTGTCTTTAATGGCAATCATGCCATTTTCCAATACTTCATCGCCTTTCATGGTCACTATCCGTGCCCCTTTTAAGATAATACTTGAATGAGGAATATCGGCTTTAACATTAAAGGTGATTTCAGTCTTTTGTGCTTGATTGTCTTTTTTACCACCTAAGTAGTCAAATTTATCAGCCAATTTTTGCTGGTAAATATTTGGTCCCAATGCCCATGATAATTCACTTGATTTATTTAACCATGTTAAATAGTTGCCTGCATTTTTGGAGAATTTCTGTAACGGTAAATTACTGGCCTTTGAACCTGTTGAGATAAATTTACCACTTTGAATAAATGGTGTGACATAGACTTGGAAATTTTGAATAAATGCCAACCATTTATTATCTGGGGATACAGAATAATCGCTTATCCACTTGCCTGAATAATGCTTTTCGCCTTTGCTGCCAGTTAAATCAGTACTTTCAAGCTGTGTCGTTATCACTTCTCCTTTTTTATCAGAAGTCGTGAAGAAGATGCGACTAGAATCTTTAGCAAAAAAGGGATCAGAACCGCCCTTAGTAATTAATGTGCGTTCGCCTGATTTACGGTTGATGACAAAAACGCCTTTATCTTGCGAATACAAAGGAGACGTTAAATAACCACCGCCAATGGCTTGAAATACCACCGTTTTGTTATCAGAAGAAATGCTTGGGTTAACATAATGACCTGGCTTTTTAGTAATTTGTTTAGATTTGCCAGAAAGTGAAGCCATTTGAACCGTACCTAAGTCTTTATCATTCCAAGTTACATACAAAATACTTTTGCCATCAGAAGAAAACTTAGGATAAAACTCGAAGTTTTTAGTTTGTTTGGTTAATCTTTTTGGCTTGCCGTTTGGTAATTTTACCGTGTAAATATAACCTAATGACTGGAATACTGCCAATTTACCGTTAGGTGATTTCTGTAACCAGCGCAACATCTTGGCATCGAATCGTTCTGGAGCTGGATTGACTTTGACTTTAACCGCCTTGGAAATCTTACGGGTGTCATCAATCTGAAAAGGAATTTCAGATACATTTTTACTCGCTACATTGATTTTGTGAATTTTACCTTTAGCATAAAAAACAATGTCTTTGCCTTTGTTTGTCCATGCAAATGTTGGGTAAACACCGTGTATTGCCCAGGTTTCTTGCATATCTCGTTCTAAATTGTCATAAATTGGTGTGAGTTTACCACTTTCTCGGTCTTGCAAAAACAACGTTGATTGGTTGCGGACACGGCGTACAAAGGCTAATGTTTTGCCATCAGGGGAAGGAGTTGGACGAACCGCACCACCAGCACCAGAAACCCAAACATCTATTTCACCCGTTTTTAAATCTATGGCTTCAATATCATAAATTTGGTTGTTAGAATCTTTGGAATACTCAAAATATTTACCGGGTGTGGCATCACGCGAATACAAAACATACTTGCCATCGGGTGTAAAAATAGGCTCACCCAAATCTTTTTGCTCATTGGGGCGTTTATTGAGTTGCACACCATCACCACCTGATTTGTGGTACATCCAAATTTCACCAGCTCCAATAGACCGCATACCCGTAAAATGCTTTCTTGCGATAATATATTGCCCATCTGTTGACCAAGCAGGTTGGTTAAGTAGTCTGAACTTTTCTTTGGTTACTTGTTTTTGATTACTGCCATCAACATTCATCGTCCAGATATTGTCACCACCACCTTGGTCGGTGGTAAAGGCGATGGATTTTCCATCAGGAGAAAACCGTGGTTGCATATCCCACGCCATTGAATTGGTGATGTTTGTTGCCTTACCACCCGTGATTGGCATGGTGTAAATGTCGCCAAGTAAATCAAAAGTGATGGTATCGCCTTGAGCATCCACATTCATCCATGTGCCAGTAGAGGTCTTGATTGTTGCTAGAGTTGTTTCTCCTGGTGGGTTGTTGACATCCCATTTAGGTTTGTCTTTGTTGGTTTTATCTTCGCAAAAAGAAGAAGAGGCTGCAAATAATGTTAACAAGAGAAAAAAATGTTTCATAGCTATGGTATCATTGAAATTTAATAGCCGATAATTTTATCACATGACTTGCCCCTTATGTTTGAATAAAACCATTGATTTTTATCATCAGGATAAGCTTCGTGATTATTGGCAATGCCATCACTGTTCCTTAGTTTTTGTAAAACCTGAGGAATTACTTAACCCTGAACAAGAAAAAGCTGTTTATGATTTGCACCAAAACAATCCAAATGATTTAGGTTATAGAAAATTCCTTAATAAATTGCTTATTCCTTTACAAAAAAAGTTACCAAAAGGTGCTAAAGGCTTAGATTTTGGTAGTGGCCCTGGCCCGACAATCTCTGTTATTATGAAAGAACAAGGAATAAGTGTTGAGAATTATGATATTTACTATGACAATCGCAACGAATTGTTAAAAAAGACATATGATTTTATTACTTGCACAGAAGTGGTTGAACATCTGTATCACCCGCATGAAGTCTTTTCACAATTAAGTGGGCTGCATAAATCGGGTGGTTTTCTCGGTATTATGACCAAAAGAGTTGTCAGTAAAGAAAAGTTTTCAAACTGGCATTATAAAAATGATCCAACACATGTGTGTTTCTACAGTGATGCTACGTTTGATTATATTGCTAAAAACTGGGGTTTTAATTATGAATTAATAAATTCTGATACTGTGATTTTACAAAAGTGTTAAAATATTGATGGTATATAATCAGGAGTTATGATGACTACAAATTTAAAATTAAATTATGTTGAATTTCCAGCAAAGTACTTAAGTAAAACAAAAGCATTTTTCTCTCAAGCCTTTGGCTGGGAGTTTGTTGATTATGGTCCAGCATACACATCTTTTAGTGGCTATGGTTTAGACGGTGGTTTTTTTCAATCCGATTTGTCTTCCGTAACTATAAATGGAGCGGCTTTACTGGTTTTATTAACTGATGACATTGAATCTTCTTATAATAAAGTGGTTGAATGTGGGGGAATAATCATTCATGAAATATTTGAATTCCCTGGAGGAAAACGTTTTCACTTTAAAGAACCCAGCGGAAATGAATTGGCAGTGTGGATTAAAACTTAAAATATTTAGAGAAAAAAAAGAGTAGCAATGCTACTCTTCTTCGAATTATTGTGTAAATTTATATTTATACAACAGTTACATTTGCAGCTTGAGGGCCTTTTTGGCCATCTTCTACGTCAAACTCAACCGCTTGTCCGTCAGACAAAGTTTTGAATCCATCACTTGCAATAGCTTTGAAATGTACGAATACATCGCTGCCGCCTTCACGCTCGATAAAACCGAAACCTTTCTTCTCATCAAACCATTTTACTGTACCAGTAGTCTTACTCATTTGGATATCTCCATTAAAAAATTAAATCTATAGCTAACTCAAAAACGAGTTAACTTGTTGTTGCTGTGAAATCTGGAACTTACTTACGTGGAACTGTTGAATGAAACTAAAGAGACATTAAAATCGTATAAACATAAATAGTAGCTGTTCGTGTTACCAGCGGTGCGTATTTTACCTGATTTAAACCCTGTAACCATGATAAAAAGTGAAATAAATGTGTATTTATAATGAAATATAGCAAAAAAAGTGATTTTTACTACTTTTATCACCTTATTCTCAAGGTTTTATCATTTGATTCAATCTATTTAAATAGTGCAATTATTATTAATATGTCTTGACTTTATATATTGACATATGGACAATACAAATATAAAGACACACAGTCAATATATGGGAGAAAGGCAATGACCTTAATTATTAATAACGCAATTACTATAAAAACTCAAAGCTTTTCAGGTGGAGAGCGACACATACAACTAAATAATTTACCTACATATGCACCAAATGATATAAAAATTCAGGCAAGGATAAATTCCAGTGATGATTTGATGGATTTACTGTTGCTACAAAATGCTTTAGACAACCATTATGGCGAAAAGGTATTTATCACTTTAGAAATTCCATATTTGCCTTATGCTCGTCAAGACCGAGTTTGTGCTGAAGGTCAGGCATTTTCATTGCAACTAATGACACAACTTTTAAAACTTTTGAACCTAAATAAACTAACTGTTTGGGATTGCCATAGCTTAGTTGGATTGGAATTGACCGAAGCAGATAATATCGAAGCAACTCAAATTATTAAATACTCAAGCAAATTATCAAATATATTGAGAGATAAAAACAGTATCCTAATCTGTCCTGATAAAGGGGCTGTTAAGCGATGCCAAAAAATTGTTGATGATTTTAAAATGAATCCAATGATTTTATGTGAAAAGTTACGAAACCCGGCAACAGGAAAAATCACCCAAACAAAAGTAAATGCAGGAGATTTAAGTGGTAAAACAGCCGTCATAACTGATGACATTTGTGATGGTGGTTATACCTTTATCAAAATTGCTGAACAATTAAAAAAATTAAATGCACAACACATTATTTTATATGTCACACATGGAATTTTTAGCAAAGGCTTAACTGTCTTTGATAATCTTATTGATGAAATTTACACAACTAACAGCTTTACTCAACAACAAAACAACAAAATAACAGTCATAAACACAGGAGAATTATCATGAATCCATTAATGTCAATCGACTTTTACAAAGCAGACCACAGAAGACAATACCCTGAAAATACCGAGTATGTTTATTCTAATTTCACTCCTCGTTCATCACGACTTGCCAGCTTATTGGATGACTTTGATGACCGTGTGGTTTTTATCGGCTTGCAAGCTTATATCAAACGTATACTTATCAATCAATGGAATGATGGTTTTTTCTCAAAGCCCAAAAGTGAAGTGATTGCAAAATACAAAAGACGCATGGATTCATCTTTGGGCGAAAATGCCATTGCCACCGAACATATAGAAGCCTTGCATGATTTAGGCTATTTACCCTTAAAAATTAAAGCTTTGTCCGAAGGCTCACGGGTAAATATTCAAGTGCCCATGTTTACTGTTATTAATACATTTCCAGAATTTTTCTGGCTAACTAATTATATCGAAACAAGCATCAGTGCCGATGTTTGGAAAGCGTGTACAACCGCAACAATTGCCTATGAATACAAACGAATAATGATGAAATATGCTTTAAAAACAGGGGCGCCGATGGATTTTGTAGCCATTCAGGGACATGATTTTAGTTTTCGTGGCATGAGTGGAGCTGAGGATGCGGCACAATCAGGTATCGGGCACTTAACCAGTTTTATCGGTACAGACACGGTTACTGCAATTGATTATGCCGAGGATTATTACCAAGCCCAGGGCATTATAGGCGTATCAGTTCCTGCTACTGAACACAGCGTTATGTGTATGGGGACCAAAGAAGATGAAATCAAAACATTCAAACGTTTAATAAATGATTTATACCCAACTGGCATTATTAGTATTGTCTCAGATACATGGGATTTCTGGAAAGTCATCACCCAGTATTCAAAACAATTAAAAACTGATATCATGAACCGTCAACCCAATTCATTAGGTATGGCAAAAGTGGTCTTTAGACCCGATTCAGGTGACCCTGTTAAAATTATCGCTGGTGATAAAGAAGCAAAAGTCGGCTCACCCCAATACAAAGGAGCAGTTGAATGTTTGTGGGACATATTTGGTGGAACAATGACTGACAAAGGCTATAAATTACTCGATGAACATGTCGGTTTAATTTATGGCGATTCCATCACTTTGAAACGCGCACAAGAAATAATGAAACAATTAGAGCAAAAAGGTTTCGCCTCAACCAATGTCGTCTTCGGCATCGGCAGTTACACCTACCAATTTCTCACACGTGACACATTTGGATTTGCCATGAAAGCCACATGGGGACAAGTGGATGGTCAAACCCGTGAAATATTTAAAGACCCCAAAACCGATAAAGGCGACAAAAAATCAGCCAAAGGATTATTACGAGTAGAAAAAAGCGCTAGTGGTTTTAAACTATTCGATCAACAAACAAAAGCCCAAGAAAACCAAGGCGAGTTAAAAACCGTGTTTGAAAATGGTAGAATGCACAATAAAACCAATTTTGATGAAATTCGAGCGAGGTTGACTGAAGTTTAGATTGTAGACTGTACAGCCTGTGTAGGATGGGTCGTGCCCATCGTGAAAAAACGGTGGCTTATGGTGGCATGCGATGGGGCCCATCCTACAGATACACAGAGATAAGGAAAATAGATAAAAGATAATGAACAAACAAGATAAGAAATATTTAGAAAATTATTCAATCCATGATTTTGATATTCCGCTGACTTCGGTGGATATGGTTATCTTTGCTATTATTGATGGTGAATTAAACGTACTTTTGGTTGAACGTGAAGAAGCTCCACAACAAGGGTTTTTGGCATTGCCTGGTGGGTTTATTGATTTACAAAAAGACGAAGATATAACCGCAACAGCGTATCGCAAGTTATATGAGAAAACAGGTATTAAATCGCCTTATCTCGAACAGGTCGAAAGCATTGGTAATAAAAACCGTGATATTCGTGGATGGTCGTTGACTGTTTTATATTTTGCCTTAATCAACAGAGATAAAATAAAAGGTCAAAAATCACAAAACAGTCAATGGCTGCCAATAAAAAAAGCCCTGCAACAAAACCTTGCCTTTGACCATAAGGTTTTAATCGAAAAGGCTCAAAATAGATTGCGAGAAAAAACACTTTATACTGCCTTACCAGTTGAGTTAATGCCTGAATTATTTACCCTAACCGAATTACAAACCATTTTTGAGACAATACTTGAGAAAAAATTACCGATAAAATCTTTTAGAAGACGAATTCTAAATGCCAATATCCTACATCCAACGGATAAAAGCAAACTCAGCGGTAAACGCCATGCTCAATTGTTTAAATCAACGGGTATTGATCGCGAATATTATTTTCCTAGAACTTTGGTGTTATGAAGAAACTGGGCTGTTGTACTTCAATTTTGAATCTGTGTAAGCAAATAGGTTATTCGGGGAATGGACTTCAGTCCATTTTATCGACTAAAGTCGATACCCCAATTATATATGTATTCGTTTCTTTAGTGCTGAAACCACTCTATCATTGCTTTGATTTAGGTGTTTATATAAGCCTTAAAAAGGAGTTTGATGAATTTTAGAAATAATAATTCTCAACCTTTGTAGTAATTTACTGTCTGAAAATTAAATACACATATAGGATTATAAAAATGAAATTGATTACAGGGTTTTTATTACTAATATTTTTAAATTCATCTTTTGGCTTTGATAACGAAAAATATGAAATGGAATTAAAGGCACGTAAGGAAAAGGCTGAAATTGAAAACAACCAATTATCAGATGATGAGCTTGTTACGTTTCTTGAAGGCATGTTTAAGTATTTGCCAGAAGGAATTAATGACATAAAACAGAAAAGTCCACTTGAACGAAAGAAGACTTTAAATAATTTTAGGAAATTCTATACCAGTGGTGGAATGTCGATTCCTGAATTAATTGAAACCTATAAACAATATCCTGAGATGAAAGAGTCAATGGCTAAAATATGGGCAAATGATACGCTAGGAGTTGAGTATGCTGAAAAAGTTTTGCTCAACCTTTCAAAGCAAGAATATCAAACCATAATAGATGTGGGCAAATCATTAGTAAAGAATAACAAACTTCCTTTTGATAGATTAGGACGTGCTTTTATACATGAAAATTTTCCTAAACAACTGGACTTTATAAATATTGAATATCTCGCTGTTTACGAAAACTCTTTTGATATTTATTTATACAAAGGTTTTGGAAGAATGAAGACAATTGGATACACTGTTAAGCAAGAGGAAAATGGCGATTGGAACTTGTATTCCTATAACTTCTTAAATAGTTGGGGTAAAAACTTAGTAGATATTGAGAGTATCAAAGAAGAATGAAACCATCCCTAATTCATTTATTAGTGGGTTTTAATCAATAAAAACCTTAAAATAACGCGCATGGATATTAAGCAACTTTACAAGAAAACAATTTTAGAACATAACCGCAATCCGCGTAACTATGGAACGCCTGAAACTTTTAGCCATAAAGCCGAAGGCTTGAATGCGATTTGTGGCGATCAGGTTTTTGTGTTTGTTACGGTGGAATATGGTGTAATAAAACAGATGAACTTTGATGGGGAAAGTTGTGTGATTTCGACGGCTTCTGCTTCGTTGATGACGGAATTCTTAACAGGTAAGAGGGTAGATGAAGCCAAAGCTTTATTTACTGATTTTTGTCAGTTAATGGATAGAAAATCTACGATTGACTTTATTGAGTCTTTGGGTGAGGTCAATAATATGGCGGGTGTGAAGAACTTTCCTGCGCGAATTAAATCAGCCACTTTGTGTTGGCATGCTATGAATGCGGCTTTAGTGGGCAATGTAACCGCTACCACGGAATAGTCATACTTCCTTTCACTCAAAACCATTTGAAAATACATTTTGCTCGATGATATGAATAATACCTGTAGAACTTGGGTGTGTGGCACAATGAAAGGGCAGCTCTTGTGGTGTGTCAAAACGCACATAAATATTCCATGGAAATCCTGTTGGATTGGATGAAGTGCTGTTAGTGCCATCGCCATCACAACCTATGGCGCAGATTATACTGTTGTCATCGGCGACAAAATTATGTGAGCCTCCATCATTTATCATGTTGACTATTTCTCCAACTTGTAGGGTTAAATCCCTTGGGTTAAATTGGTTAGCTGTGGTCGCATGTAATGTGTGAACTGGCACTGAAGTCGGTTCAACAACCGTTACCGATCCACGCATACCAAAGTCAACATGTGGTTCGCAGATGTAACTGGTAAAACCCACTTTTCTAAAGATGACTTCACTAACCCAAAGATTTGTCGATGGGTTGCCATCTCCACCATTAGCCTCACAGCCATTGGCACAACGAAAGCTATTATCTTCTGCTCGTACATTGTGTCCTCCACCTGTATTTATCCATCTAACGGTATCGCCCGCTTCAATCTGAATGTTAGCTGGTGTAAAGACATTGCTGGATACCATTACCTCGTGAATGGTTGCGAAACAAGGGCTGCTAAAAAGGAGTATTAGGTTGTATTTAATTTTTCTCATGGCATTACTATCACTCATATAAATGTAAACATTTGTCAATTCAACACTGTAATTGCATAGTATATCGAGATTTGTGACAATGTTCGCATATTATATATGAGCTTCGGATAAAATTTAAAATGATAATTAACTTAAGAAACTATTCATATCCATGTTAGTTTGAAAAAAGAGGAATAGAAGATGAATACAGTAAAACGTAAATACCATAAACGTCCAGAGATGAATCTGGCTGATAAATTTAAGGCACCGTTTGGTATGGTAGAAAGTAAAAAATCAAAAACTATACCAATTGCGTTAAATAGCAAGGGAAAGTTACTCGATTATTCACCATCAGCTATTCAAACACCCAGTTTATTTCATCGGGTATTAACTAAAATGGGATACGGTTCAACGCCTGAGCTTATTAGTTACATACAAAATCTTCCAGGGGCAACTGATAATGATAAAATTTTATCCTATATTGATGAACAATTAAACCCAGACTCAATTGATGACAGTGTGGTGGATGCACAACTCACACATGGTTATCAAACTTTGAACAAAAACCGCACTCAATTATTTCAAGAACATTACCGTCGTCCAGATGGTGCTGATATTCCTTGGGATTATAGAGTTTTACCTGGTTTTGAGACCTATTGTGCAACTAGTTTGCGAGCCACTCAGAGCAAACGCCAACTACTGGAAATGATGGCTGATTTTTGGCATAACCATTTTAATGTTTATATGGATGCTGATGGTATTCCTCCAATGTTTGTGCATTATGATCGTGATATTATTCGCCCTGATGCTCTGGGTAATTTCCGCTCCATGCTTGAGGGTGTCACTAAAGCGACCTGTATGTTGGACTATTTGGGTAATGCTTATAACCATAAAGATGCACCGAATGAAAATTATGCTAGAGAAATTTTAGAATTACACACCATCAGTGCAGAACATTATTTTGGTCACATGAATCCTGTTGACGTTCCCGTCGATGCACAAGGGCGAAAAAAAGGTTATGTGGAAGCTGATGTGGTGGAAATGTCACGGGCTCTAACGGGTTGGTCGTACAGTGGAGCCGATTGGGAAGCTAATGCCACGGGGGAGTTTCTGTATCGCGATAGTTGGCATGATAAAGGCGATAAAACTGTGATGGGCAATACTTATTCGTTTAACGCTGCAACGCCAGAATCGGATGTATTAGAAATCTTAGATTATTTGGCAGAACATCCTGCAACTAATGAGTTTTTAGCTAAGAAGTTATGCAAAAGATTTATAAGCGATAACCCACCTCAGACCATTATTGATGCTGTTACAATAACCTTGCATGATAATTGGCAAGCAGCAAACCAAATTCAATTGGCAATGGAGACTTTGTTGAAATCAAATGAGTTTTTAACAATTTGGGGAGAGAAAATTAAACGTCCATTTGAACGAGTCGTTTCCTCTATGCGACAAATTGGTTACTCCTATGACTTTGACCCAACAAGCAACATGGCTGATGATCATTTTTGGGCATTTTACAATTCAGGTCACATGCCTTTTTATTGGACTTCACCCAATGGCTATCCTGATGAAAAGAAAGATTGGTTGGGCTCATCTAGTATGATGGCAACATGGCGATATATTCAGATGATTTGTCAATGGCATGAAAATTATGATGAAAACTTACCTAACTTTAACAATATTTTGGCTATCACTCTTGAGCAGTTCCCAAACCCGCTAGATAGAACAGCAAACAATATTGTTGATTATTGGTTCGAACGTGCTTGTGGTTTTCCTCCTGCTGCCACAATGAAGGAAAAATTGACAGACTTTATGTCTTATACAGATTATACTGCTCCGGTTGTTTCCGATAAAAATTTACCTATAAATTTTACCCTAGAAGAGTGGCCTAGCTACAACCAAGAACGATTATTTGCAGTTGTTTCAACTATCCTATTAACTTCAGAATTTAATTACAGGTGAACAATATGAAAAAATTAAATAGAAGAAATTTTCTTAAAAATGCAGGACTTGTGTCTTTAGGTGCATTTGCAGGTGTTCAAGTTGGGTTTGGCAGAGCTTTATTGCAAGGTTCGGGAGCCGGCACAGGAAGTGAATTATTGATTTATGTACAACTTAATGGAGCGATGGATGGATTAAATCTCATGCCACCTCGAACAGGAGTCAATTATACTGAATATTCTAATGTCTTAAGACCAGTTATTCATATTCCAAACTCACAATCATTAACTCTTAATGGTATCAGTGATTTTGGATTTCATCCTTTAGCAACAGGCATGCAAAGTTTATTTAATGCCAATAAAATGGCAATTGTTCATGCCACGGGTTTACTTGAAGCTAATCGCAGCCATTTTGTTTCAACAGCACTGATGGAGCAAGGTGTTCAAAGCACTGCAACCAGTTATGGTACAGGTTGGATAACGCGTTATTTTAATTCTTCAGAAACAACGCCTGCTAATGCTGTTATTCCTTCACTTGTACCATCTTACAGTAATACAGATGCTGTGTTGGGAGATCCTTCTGCATTAGTAATGGGTGAGCCTACTGCATTTAGTCTTAACCAGGGTCACTGGGCATGGGAAAATGCCATGCAAGATACCATTGCACAAATTTTCACCAATCCAATTAATACCGAAGATATAGTTGCAGCACATACATTAAATGCGTCACAAATTATTCAAACCATTTTTGATGATGTAAACAATCCCTATGTTCCTGAAAATGGTGCAGTGTATCCGACAGGCTATTTTGGTGAACAAACCAAAGCAGTGGCACGTTTATACAAAGCCGATGTTGATTTGGAGGTGGCATATATCCAGACAGGTGGATGGGATACCCATGTCAATCAGGGGACGGGAATCACGGGTGCGTTTGCAGATTTAGTCAAAGAACTATCCGATGGATTGAATGCCTTGTATTTGGATTTGACTGCCAGTAATGCGGGTAAATTTACCATTGTTATTCAAAGTGAGTTTGGAAGAAGAGCTTACGAAAACACCGAGCAAGGAACAGACCACGGTTACGGCAATCCAATGTTTATTATTGGTGACAATGTCAATGCTGGTATTTATGGGCAGTTTCCAGGTCTAACACCTGCAGAGCTATTTGAAGGTGATGATGTTGCCGTGACGACTGACTACCGTCATGTAGTCACCGAGGTGCTCATGCGTAGAATGGGTAATCGCTATTTGGGGCATATATTCCCAGGTTATGACAATTATTCACCTTTGGGGTTAGTCACTGGTGTTGACTTAGAGCCTGACTATAATTTTGATTTCAATGCTGATTTAGTATTTAAATCAGGGTTTGAATAGTTTTTAACTTCCCTATTAAAAAAGGCTCATACAGTGATGAACCTTTTTAACGCTGAGTGGAGTTTTTCGCAACTTTTTTACTCGTTCCACAGGTTTGTGCAAAGACCTCTATAAGTTTGATTTATTCAAAACTGTCTTTATAAATCAATCCAGGATCATTGTTGAAGTCTGGTTCTAATGCTGATCCAGATACAACACCCAATGGCTTGTACTCACTTTCAGAAAAACCTGGAAATATTTGGTGGATTTGGTTGTTATGTAAGCGTTTCAACAATATTTCCGTCCATACACTACGATAATCAACTGTTCCACGTAAGTCAGCACTTTGAAATAAATCATCAGGTGCAAGCCCCGGCCATTGTCCGTATTGTCGACCGCCATTGACTCCACCACCAATAACTAATGTATTAGTTGCCCAACCATGGTCTGTTCCTGCATCTGCATTATCAAATGCACGGCGACCAAATTCTGAGCAAACTAACATAGTTGTTCTATCTGCCCATGTTCCTCCTCCTGGTGCTAAAACATCTAAGTCGGTAAAAAATGCTTTGAAAGCCTCAGAAATATCACGAACTTTATCATAAAACCCTTCGCCAATAATTAAATTCCGTTGATTGTTGTGAGTGTCCCATCCACCACGATCGGCTTGACCAACTCTAACACCTGTTTCTTGTTTGATTAATTGTGCCATTATTTGCAACTTGCCACCAAAGGTAGTTAGCCGTGAGGGATTGTCAGCACGAGTTGGGTAACTAGCACCGTTACTTGGCGGAGCATCAAAGTCAACTTGATCAACGATATCCATAGCTGCTAGTGCCTGCTCTCCTGCAGAATCAAGTTCGTTATTACCTGCTGAATAAATATTAGCAAGAGCTTGCTCTTGATCGCTGTTAAAGTTCCCATTTTCTGTCGTATCAAAGTCAAATGCATAAGGATAACGTAAAGAAACAGCAGTTGGTTCTTTTAAAAAAGAAAAGGTTACGTTAGATTCAGTAACAACTGCAGGTAATGGTATTGTTGGAGGGTAGTTTGTGGCAGTTGCTAAATGTCGAGTAAGCCAGCCAGTTTGTGTAAAACGGTTTCCCGGTGTACCAAGCTCGGCATACCGCTCTGCTTCAAAGTGACTGCGGTTAACTTCATAACTCGGTAAACCGCAAGCACGAACAATTGCCAAATCATTTTGTTGATACAACTCTTGCATTGGACCAGCTGCAGGATGTAATCCAAAACCTCCTCCAACAGATAGCAATTGATTACTTGGAATCATCGTACCGCGTGAACGCAAGGCTTCATAATGTCCTCGGTCTGGATGCCCGTCCATAGGGGTCAATAAGCTAAGACCATCTATACCACCGCGCAAAAAGACGAAGATCAAGATGTTATCTGAATAATTATTACTACTTCCGCCAGCAAATGCAATATTGGGTAAAGTTGCAGCTGCAACAGATGATGCGGCCATACCTTTGATAAACTTTCTTCTATTTGTTGTCATATTATTTTTCCTATTTATCGACGTATTGCATCGGGTGACATCATAATTAATCCAATCAGTGTGTATACAACACGTTGATAGGTACTTGAGTTTGATAGATTGTTGGTATCAGTCATATCATGAATAGATTGTGTGGCAGCAGCGCCACTTTTGATAGCAACATAAGTTATTAAGTTTGCTCGTGTAATCGCATCATAGGCATAGCCTCGCAAATGCATCATCCAAGTGTCAACTAGTACAGTTGGTGTTCGATTAGCTACATCTGGTATCAGTGTATTGGATTGTTCTGCTAGGTTAAAGTATCTTAAGCTCCCATCAAAAGTATTAGCGCTTTGATTCAAAAAATAGGTAATGGTTCGCCAAGAAGTCACTAGCGGTCCGGATCCAGACCACAAGGCTTTTTCATCTGGGTAGCCAGTTGGGGTATCATTATTGAATGGCTTTTGTCCAGTATCACTTAGTCTGCCAAAAATACTGTCACTTGGGCTGTGGTCATTACGAAAATCTATATCAATATCTGTGGCTCTCATGGCAGAGATAATATTCTCTAGTGGACGCTTAACTTTTGCTCCCCATGTTGTTTTAAATTCTGTTGATAACAAAATATGTCTATACACTTCTTTGAGTTGATCAGCATCGTTACGGCGATTATAAAATTCATCTGCTGTACTTGCAACTAGTGACTCAGGTGGGTTGTCACCCACCAGTCTGGTGCATAATTTCCATGCAATAAATCGTGCAGTACCATAATGCTCAGCTAGGTATGTTAAAATATCAGTTACATCATTTTCTCCACCATCCACAGCAATACTTATATCAAGCACATTGATTGGTTCTGATGCATGGTTGTTGTAATGTTTGTCGCTTCTAAATAAAAACTCACCTGTATCGGCAGAACCGCCTGCTCCATCGGCATAGCTCCAGCCAGTCAAAGCACGAGCAAACTGAAAAACATCAATTTCTGTATAGCCAGTCCGTTGCCCCTTGATATTGTTCCCCAATGAACCTGGGTCAACTGCACCATAATAGTTTTCAGTAGCACCCAAGGTATGAAGCTCCAATACTTCACGGGCATAGTTTTCATTTGGATGGGGCCATGTATTACGATAGTTGTCAAGATAATACAACATACTAGCTGTCTTTGAGTTTGCCAACAACATATCATAAAAATTACCAAAAATATGATTTCTGATTTCACCATCGTAATGTGGTAACATGCTACGGACAACATCACGATTACCCTTTACATTGAAGTGATTGAACCAAAAATCTGCCAGTAGCTCTCTTAACTGCCACTGACTATAGGTTCCTTTCAATATAACAAGCCTTTCCATTTGCCAACGTGGTCTGCTCTTAGTGCTGTACTCATTTGCTCCTGAGTATCTAACGTGATCTGTCCATAATTGTGCAGCTGTTTTGTTAATCGTATCGTACTCTGAACCACTACCTAAATATGCTGACATGCGGGTATCAACTTCAGTATCAGCAGTTGTTGGATTTAGTTGTTGATTTACCCAGTTTGTCAAACGAGCTGTATCATTTCCGCCTAAAGCATTAAATGCATCAATGTCACCAGGTCGGGGACCAAATGCTGCTTTATTATAAACTAATGCCGCTAAAGGTGGTGCTGTAACAGTACTTGCTTCCGTTACAGGTGGTGGCTTTAAGGTTTTTAAGCCACTGTATTGCGGAGCAATGGAATCTGCCTGTGCTTTGTTGCTTAATCCCAAAGTAAGAGCTGATGCTCCCGCTGCCCCTGTTAGAGCACTGTTTCGTAAAAAATTACGGCGCGTTAAGTGGTTTTTATTTGTCATACATTTAATCCCTGTTACATTTGGTTTAGTAATATTCATCGCATAATTATACTACAATTATGCTAAGATTTTTATGCAATTTTGTGACAAGCTTAACACTATTGAAAACAATCTTTGCATTATACTGTCAATTAAATTGAATAAAGTGTTATGCTTGCAGTTCTTGAATTGTTTTTATAGCAACTTAAAAACCTATGTTAAAAAAAATTATCATCTTATGTTTCATTACAAGCACCTTGCAGGTGCAAGCATTTTCTGGTGGTTCTGGCACCTGTGCAATTGATGCAGATTACGTAAGTATCACTGGCATGTCTAGTCGTTTTAGAAACTCCAATCATGGTGACTATACCGTTACTTCCAGCCTAAGTGAATATATGCCAGGGCAAGTGGTTGAATTAACTTTAGCAGGGCCTACCTTTACAGGATTAATTTTTACTGTTGTTGATGAGAATGGCAATAATGTCGGAACATTTGAATCAGAGGCAAACATTGTCACTGAATGTACAGGTAATAATACGACTACACCTCCTGCAGCTGTTGTTACTCATTTATCAGGTTTTGGAAACCTTACTTCGTATACTTTATTTTGGATATCTCCTGCTCAAAATGTTGGTAAAGTTTATGTATTGGGCTATGTATTAAAAGGAGCTAGAGGAAATCAAGCCCAACAAGAGTTTTTCCGTTTTGTTCGTGATGATGATTCTGCATTAAGCATAGCTAGCGTTGTTGTTTTTAGTAATGGCTTTGAGTAACTTCTATAAGTATAAAAAATAATAGACAATGCTTTCTTAGCTAATTGGTTTCAAAAAATCTTGCCAATGACCGTCATTTAATACACTTGAAATATTGCCTTGTCCATCAAAGATACTTTTTGCAAGGGCATCTTTATGTTTTTGCATTTTTTGGATGCGTTGCTCAACTGTTCCTTTTGTAATTAGCTTATAAACGAAAACATTTTTGTCTTGTCCAATTCGATGAGCTCGATCAGATGCCTGTGCTTCGGCTGCGGGATTCCACCACGGATCAAAGTGGATGACAGTATCCGCTGAAGTTAGATTGATACCAGCGCCACCAGCTTTTAAGCTAATTAAAAATACTGGAATATCCCCTTCTTGAAAATTTTGAATTAAAGCGCCGCGTTTAGCTGCTGGTGTTTTACCAGTGAGCATTAAGGTTTCAATATTCATGGCTTTTAAATGTTCGGCAATGATGTCTAGCATTGAGGTAAAGGACGAAAATAACAATATCTTTCTGCCTTCTTCAATCATATTTGGCAAGACAGTGGTGAGCCAACTTAACTTAGCTGATTCATAAGTGCTGTCGATGGAATCGAGGTGTAATAACGCAGGGTGACAACAAATTTGGCGTAAGCGTAACAGTGCATTGCCAATAATTATTTTATTAGGGCTAGAACTATTTCCTTGAGTTCTTTCAAAGGCTTGTTTAATCTCATCACTCATGGTCATGCGCACAGTTTCATAGATATTGGCTTGTGCTTCACCTAATTCGATTAGTTGTACAATTTCAGTTTTATCTGGTAATTCTTTAGCCACTTCACCCTTTGTTCGTCGTAACATAAAAGGAGAAACACGCTGACTCAAATCAATCTGTCTTTGCTGGTTCTTTTCTTTTTCAATTGGGAATTGATAGATGTGTTCAAATTGCTTGAGTTGACCTAAAAAGCCAGGCATGAGGAAATTAAATAATGACCACAATTCGCCAAGGTGGTTTTCTATTGGCGTTCCACTCAAACATAAACGGTGTTTAGCAGGTATTTTTGATGCCGATTGTGCTGCGCGAGTTTTGGCATTTTTAATGGTTTGGGCTTCATCAAGGATAAGTAAATGAAAGTCGATCTTGGATAAAATTTCAACGTCTCGACTCATGATTCCGTAACTTGTAATGGCAATGTCAAAGTTGCCCAAATTGCCGTAAAGTTTGTGGCGATTAGTCCCAACCAATAATAAGCAACTCAAATCAGGAGTAAACTTTTGGATTTCACTCTGCCAATTGCTTAAAAGGGAGGTTGGTACAACTATTAAGCTTGGTGATTTAAGTTTGCCACTATTCTTTTCTGTCAACAAGTGAGCAAGGACTTGAACGGTTTTCCCCAAACCCATGTCATCGGCTAAGATACCGCCCAATGTGTGTTGGCTCAAAAATTGCAACCACGATAATCCTGTAATTTGGTAATCTCGAAGAGTGACTTTAAGGTTTTTGGGAGGAGAAATAAGCTGTAAGCCAATCGTGCCAGCCAATTCTTTGGCTTTATCTTGCAACCATGTATCTCCTTGCCATTGTATTTCTTTTTTATCATCTTGATTCTTTAATGACTGTTGCAACTGATTAAGTCGCATGATTTGACTCTTATCCAAACTTAAAGAATCCTGTTTATTCAGTGATTTATCATCATAAAGTTCACTTAATGTCGATAAAATCTGTTTGATACTGTCATGTTCAATACTGACATTAGTGCCATCAGAGAGTTTTAATGAAAAGTTTTCATCAGTGTTTTGTTGCCAGTTGCCAGATTTAATGGCTTTGACTAAAAATGGTAAAATATTAACGGTTTTCCCATCTATTTTTACCCCTAACTCCAAATCAAACCAGTCTTTGTCATCTTGCGATTTAAGTTCAGCATACCATTGATCTGCTTTGATTTGATTGAGGCGGAAATTGTCATCAATTTCAATAACCCAGCCTTCTTCTTTTAAAGCGCAAATAAGAGTGGCATAAGTAGATAAATTGCCGCCAAAATAACGGTCATTGATGTGGTAATTATCCAGTAATGCCAGTTCATAATGCGCTTGCAAAGCATCCAATTTTTCAATTTGGCGCAGGAAACCAGCTAAACGGTTAATCAAGTCGCTATCAGCAGTCACTTTACCCGTAGATAAATCTTCAAAACTAAAATTTATTTGCCCTTGACTAAAACTGATTTTGCCAATATCTAGGCTAATAATTTTTTCATAAGCAAGTGGAATGCATATTTCGTCCGTTTGAATCAATAATTTGGGTGTGATTGTTTGACTTGGATTAATCCTAACAGTTGTTTTGGAGGTTGATTGTTTAGGTTTAAATAGCACTGAATTTTGATATATTAAAATGTACGCAGAATCTAATATTTTAACCATTTTATTAGTGATTTGTGCAGAAGTGTCAAACTGCAAAGCAGGGCGGTAGCAATTTTTCCAAAAGCATCTGCCTGTTTGTAAGATGTTTTTAAGTAATGCATCATCGCGTTTATTGACTAGTTGAAACGAATGTTGCTTAACGATGTTATTGCGTTGTAAACGATTAAGAATAATTTTATCGGTTAAGCTGATAAACTTAGGTAAAGGTTTTTGTTGTAATAACGAGCTATCCACTTGAGCTTTAGAGGCATAGCGCTCATCTTTACTCAAATAGGCTTTGTGCAAAGAAATAGTAAAGTTTTTTTCCTTCTCATCTGTATCTAAAAAATAGACTAAACGATGACGTGCCATATTGGGGTAGGGGTCATGGGTTTGTTGATTAATCCATGTTGCTAATGTTTGTTGGATGTTCCGATTGGCTTGCAATTGTCTTGTGAAAGGTGGCAGTTGGTCAATTCTTGCTTTAGATTCAATGATCATTGCACAGAGGTGAATACATGGTTTCTGGTTTTCACAAGGGCAAGTTCCTAAAGCAATATCTGAATCAATAGGCCAGTTGATGCTTAATTTATGTAAATGTCCTTTATCTTCAATAACGCCGTTGACTGTTTCTAACAGTTCATCGTGTTGCCAATGAATAAGGTTGTCAGCAAGGATAAGCTGTAAAGCTTGGTAAACCATCTCTTCAGAAAAAAGTGATTCAATTTGTTTGGCAGGTCCTTTAAATGCAAGAGGTATTTGCAACATGTTCACGTAAAATTTTAATCAGTCGACCATTGTAGCATTAATTCAAAAGACTATTTAATAAAAAGATTAACCCCCAATAACATTACGACAATAAAAATAACTGACATCAAAAACCCCACTCGTAAGAAATCTTTGACCTTATAACCACCAGGTCCCATAATTAAGGCGCTAACTTGGTGAGTGGGAAGGATAAAGGCATTGGAAGTACCAAGAGCGACAATAAGTGCATAAACGGCAGGATTTCCACCCGTTTCTAGTGCGATATTAATGGCTAATGGCACGAGTAATACCGTAGCACCAACATTGGACATCACTAATGAAAAGATAGTGGCAAGGATAGCAATAGCCAATTGGTAGACGTATTGATTAACATCGCCAAGACCTGCAATGGTTTTTTGTGCTACCCAAGCCGCTGTTCCTGTATGCTCCATGGCATAACCCAACGGGATTAAGCTCGCAAGCAAAAAGACCGTTTTCCAACTAACAGCACGGTAAGCTTCATCAATATGAATAACACCGGTAATAATCATACCAATAGCGCCAGTAAGAAGAGCAATAGATAATTTTAAATCTGTAAATATGACTAAGCCCAAAGCGATAGCAAAGAAGAAAATAGCGTGAGGGACTTTTTGAGGACGTTCGAGCTCACTGGGAATATCGCCAACTAAGGCAACGTTTCTTGATTTTGTCAACCCGGCCTGATCATGCCAGCCGCCATAAATCACAAAAGTGTCACCCAGTCTTAATGAGATGCTGTACATTTCTTCGCCATGGAATATTTCATCACCACGTGAGATAGCGACGATAGTGATACCAAACTCTTGGCGAAAATGAAAGTCAGTGAGTTTTTTACCTAAAAACCGTGAGCCGGGAACAACAACCGCCTCAGAAAAACCTGCATTTGATTCATTGAAAGTGTGTTTAAAGGTTTTAAAACCATTGGTAATAGTTAAACCGAAATCGTTGACGAATTGATCGATTTCATTAGGTTTTCCCATCACGCCAATACTATCACCAGCCCAAAGAAAGTGTTTGCGAGAAGGTGAAAGTGTTCTATGACCTTCTGAACTCAATGCTAATACCGTAATTTTTTCATGTGTTAAAGCTTCAAGCTCTAAAATGGTTTTACCGATAAGTGAACTATTTTTTCCAATAATAAGCTCTTTCTTGGTGTTGCTGATTCCGTAAGTTTCTTTAAAATAATCATCTGATTTTTGCCCGCTTGCCGCATTGTTTTGGGCATTGTCAGGCAGTAAAAAACGTCCGATAATAAGGAAATAAAGTATTCCAGACATGAGCATCATGATGCCAATCGGTGTCACAGAAAACAATCCAAAAGGTTCTAATGTTTCAGCACCAGGTGGTAAGGAACGGTTGGATGTTTCAATTAAATCATTGAGTAAAATCAAGGGCGATGAACCGACCATGGTGACCGTTCCACCCAAGATGGCACAAAACCCCATTGGCATCAGTAATCGAGATAATCCAATCTTTGTTTGTGAAGAGATTCGACTCATGACAGGAAGAAAAAGGGCAGTTGCCCCGACGTTTTGCATAAAACCAGAAATAACGCCTACTGTACCTGAAACGACTGGAATAACCGTTTTTTCAGATTTTCCTCCAATTTTCATGATAAATCCAGCGACTTTACTCATCACGCCTGTCCGATCCAAGCCTGCTCCCAATATCATCACAGCAATAATAGAAATAACTGCATTGGATGCAAAGCCATCAAACAAATGGGTGTCAGGAACTAAACCAGTCAAGCCTAATACGACTAAAATTAAAACAGCGGCGACATCAATGCGAATAACTTCGGTGACAAATAAAATAACGGTATAGGCGAGAATGGCCAATACCATCATCATTTCATTGCTTAATTCGAGTGCGGCTGATTCCATGCTTTATGTTTTATTCAAATAGTAGACTAGATCATAACTGTCATGACCAAGATTGATACCACGGCGTTCAAATTTTGTAATCGGTCGCCATTCAGGTTTGGCAGTAAAGTTATTACCTGCTTCAATATTTTTAAATTGGAGAAATCGGGAAAATACTTCTTGAATATGCTCTGCGTATTGTTGCCAGTCGGTGGCAATGTGCATGCGTGCTTGCTCTTTAAGTTTTGGCATAACCATTTCTAAAAACGCATCCTGAATCAAGCGACGTTTGTGGTGACGTTTTTTATGCCATGGATCAGGGAAATAGATATGCATGGCATCAATGCTGTCATCACCAAAACAATCTTTAAGCACCTCGGTGCCGTCGTATTGATAAATTCGTATATTTTTGATGTTGTACTTTTCTATTTGTAGCAGTAAGTGTCCAACACCAGGTGTATGCACTTCCATTCCAACAAAATTCACATCAGGTTGCATTTGTGCGATATGAACTAATGATTCGCCATTGCCAAAGCCAATATCCAAACAAACAGGATTGCTATTTCCAAAGATTTTCTTGGCATCAAACTTTTGTTGCTCGTCAAGGGCAAACTGGGGAAGTATTTCTTCGATGGCGCGTTTTTGACCTGGCGTCATTTTGCTGGTGCGCATAACAAAACTGCGAATTTTACGTTGAATATTTTCTGACATTTGTTGGTGATTATTTGGATTTTGTTTTCAAACTTGATTTTAACGCTATTACGTGTATAGTCAAAGCTATTTCAAAAATGCGTTAATAATTGTTTATGGAAATAAAAAAATGAAAATAAAGCTGGCAACCTACAATATTCACCGAGCTATTGGATTAGATAGGCGGTTTAAGCCTGAAAGAATCATCGAAATACTCAATGACATAGATGCAGATATTGTTTTGTTGCAAGAGGTAGATGAAGGTGCGCCGCGTTCCAATGAGTTGAATTTAGCTAAAGAAATTGCACAAGCCTGTGACTATCCTCATTTTCAATTGGGTCATAATGTCACCCTGAAAAAAGGCAACTACGGTAATGCTACACTTAGTCGTTTTCCCATTCTTAAAGAAAGCAATATTGATTTAACCATTGATAATAAAAAGTGTAGGGGAGCGCAATACACACAAATACAAGTTCAAAAGAAAACTAAGAAAATCAATTTGGAAGTGTTTAATTTGCATTTAGGCCTATCCGCAATCGAACGACAAAAACAAGCAGGTGTGCTGTTTCATTCAAAAGAATTTAAACAGATACAAGCCAAGACACCGACAATAATAGCAGGAGATTTTAACGATTGGCGTTCCTTATTGCGGGCATTGTTTGTCGAAGGGTTCGATTTCACTTGTGCCACTGATACCAGTAAATTATGGGGCGAGTCCGCCTTAAAAACCTTCCCGTCATTTGCACCAAGAGGTGGCTTGGATAGAGTTTACTATCGAGGTCGGCTAAAACACCTCGGCGCCAATCGTTACCAAGGCAAAACAGTCAAAATTGCCAGTGATCATTTGCCGGTTGTAGTGGAGTTTGAGATATAAAACTATTGCCTAAAATAGTTTTAGTTATTATAATAATGCTATGCAACTGATACCACTACAATCAAAATACACATTATTACTCTATCAAATTCATTTATTGATAACTTGGTTTAAATATATCGAATTTATTATAAATCACACTTCAGAATCATACAACATAGCCAATAAGAAAGAATTTTTTAGTAATGACCATAAGCCTAATCACTCCATTAATCGTGACTACGATGCCTATGCTAATATAGGAAACAACACCAATGACAGTGTTGAAATGAGTAATGCTAATGGTGCAATGAGTGCTGCCTTTAGGGTGGCGTTTAATGAGGCTATAAAATCAGGAAAAGCCAATATTTCTTCAAAAGCTAAGTTTAAAAAAGAACAAAAAGGAGTTGACTGGAATCTATTTGATAAAAAAACTCAACCTGGTTTTTATAGTTTTGGTGAAAACGTTGCTACAGAAGAAGGTATGTTTACAATAGCAGCACATGGTTCTCGCAACTCACTTCTTGACGGAGAAGTTACTGGGTACAAATACTTTAATGCTTCTGATATTTATAATAGATTGGAATCAAAAGGTTGGGATGGACAGCAAGATATAATGATATACGCATGCAATGTTGCAAGTGGTGAAGATACCAATAATTTCATAAGTAAACTGTCAAATTTAACTAAAGTTAATGTGTATGGTCCAGATTCTTTCATACATGTATGGCAAAATGGTCAATGGGTAGTTGCACCAACTGACTTTAATCATGCCGAAGCTTATAAACTTAAAAATGGTATTAATAATTTCTTAATTTCAAAACCTAATAATTAAAGAGTAAGCATATGAAAAAGATTAAATTAATCTTGTTAGTAGTTTTGACAACACTAGTATTGGAATGTTTCGCATATAATTTTAATGGTGAGAATCCTCCATTTTTTATAGAAAAAGATGAATTAATAGAATTGGAAAATTCTTTAGATTTAACAGCTATTGACTTTCAAAATATAGTACCTTACATGAGATTGATAGAATTTTATTTGAATTATAAAATAGATAATAAATCGACTGAAAAAGCTTTAAATATTTTTGATTCAATAATAAAAAACAGACAAGAATTAGATTTAAAATTTATATTTTCTAGGTATGTGTATTCATTAAAAAAAACAAGTTACAATTTGATTGCTAATAAATATTTATTAGAACTTGCTAGTTTAGGGTATTCACCTGCAATTAAAATTCTATTAGATGGATGTAACGACTCATTTTTCAGTAAGTGTGAGGTTTCATTAAGTAATTTTGCTTCAAGGCTAATAGTTTCGTTTGATTACAAAAATAATAATTCTAATTTTATTTGCAATACTAATTATGAGAAGAATATCAATATTGAGAATATAGCTTTAATTGAAGCATTAAACAAAATGTCATTATTGAATCATGGTGTTCCTTGTACAACGAGTAAAGGTCTTGTTTCAATTGATCCATTAAAAAATAAAATATTTCATAAAGTCAATATTCTTACTTACCCGAGTAATGTTTATATTAACTCGTTGGTCGATTATTTAAAAAATATTAAATCTAATCCTTCATACTTAGAGAAAATCTATTTCTATAAATACTGTAAAGTTTAAAAAATATACTAGAGTTATAGGGGTGTGCGGCTGAGCCAGGTCGTTCATTCAAGTGAGTGTAAACCTCACCTCGGGAAGGTTGGTCAGCCACCGAGTAGCAACCATCGGGCAGGCGGGAGTAATCCCAAATGTTAAGCACGATGCGCGCAAGGCAACAGACCGTAAGCGAAAGCTGAAGTGATTTAGCCTCGAAAGAACTAAAATAAGCAGGGTGACAACTTACCCCTTTTGGAAACCAAAATCGTATGGACTTTAAGGGGTCAGCAATCAATGGGGTCAGAGCATTTGATTTTCCCTTTTTAGGTAAAAAGTAAAAGTAAACATAGACAGGCACTTCTATTGCTCTTCTATTGCTTCTAAAGAAGCCAATATTTAGAAAAACTTAGATTGTTGGCGTTATTTTTTTGGAATTAGTTCTAAAATTAAGCGAAATTTAAACAAAAAGCCCAATTTTTGACCAAAACCAAAAATTGGGCTTATTTGTTACATGAATTATTGGGGTCAGTACCCTTTTAGGTAAAACTCACCATTTTCAAGCCGTTAAATCCTTAACGGCTTTTGATTTATTAGCTGCTGATTTAACGGCTTTTGAAAGCTATTGGGACCTACCATGGAAATGTATGAGTGTGGCTAATCAGTTGGTCTTGGTTGAAAATCATATCTAATACTGTTTGCCATTACCTGTATCACGCAAAATATAATAAAACTCATGTAAAACATCAAGAATTCCGCCTAACTCATTGAATAAATAGTAAATATATCATTATGTTCTTGTAATCTACTATTCAATCACCTATCATTCGCAACAGTAGCGATTAA
>JAMOMK010000089.1 GCA_027067055.1 Lysobacterales bacterium
ATTAGGTTTGTAAGTTTTAGTTTCTGCATTAAGGTGGCGATTGCAAGCAATCCACCTCTAGATGTTAAAAGTTCATTCGTTGTTGATAGGTTGTGTGGTAATATGTTCATAAGCCTTGGTTTCACCCGTTGGGTGGTATTTGATTTGTCGTAAAACCATTATACACCAAGGCTTTTAACTTGTTTTGACTTTTCTATATCGGGATTAGGGAAATAGAAAATACCTTGGTGGTGATGCTGGCTTACGTGGTTACCCTCTTAGATACTTAACTGCTGAAAACCAATTATTAGTCACCTTAGAGCAACGTTTCTTTTATAACTGGTATCCATTAAAAACTTTCAAATTTGCCTCTGCACTATTTATTGATTCAGGAGCCGTATGGAATAATGGCAAAGACATTCAACAACTGACCAATATTGGTATAGGCTTAAGATTAGTACCAACTCGTACATCAAGTGGACAAATTATTCATATTGATTTTGCTGTGCCAATAGACAATAGAGATGGAATTGATAGTTGGCAACTGCAACTGCGGGCAAAACATTCTTTTTAATTAATTGTTTTTAATTAACCCTTTTCTAAACCTCGGACGATTAAGTTATTACAATCAATCAAATCGAGGTTTAGAAGCATGCAAAAAATTATCAAAAAAACAGCAATCGTAATCGCTATTGCAAGTATTACCGCCTGTAGTCAATACAAAGCAGACAATAACGAAACAGTGGTGAGTGTTGAAGAAGAAAAACAATCTATTATGACAGATAAACGAACCAATAAACTTTCTCAAAAACCCAAGGTAAAAAAAGAAAGAAATGATAATGTCGGGATGTTATATGACTCTTCCATATCTCCGAGTCGTGTTATCATGCCAACTCCTTTAAATTCCGTCAATACTGAAAACTATACACACTTCAAAGATAATGGCATTAAATTGGTTCAAAATGAACCCGTTTCCACTTTTAGTATTGATGTTGATACAGGTGCTTATTCCAATATGCGTCGAATGCTTAATCAAGGTATTATTCCACCTAAAGATGCCATTCGTGTAGAAGAGTTAGTAAATTATTTTAATTACGACTACCCTGCTCCAGTAAATACCAAACAACCTTTTAGTATTACCACCGAGCTTGCACCATCGCCATGGAATGACAATGCTCAATTATTGCATATCGGAATTCAAGGCTATAGTGTAGATAACTCAAAACGCCCAGCCAGTAATTTGGTCTTTTTAATAGATGTTTCAGGTTCAATGAATTCACCCAACAAACTCGGTTTGCTAAAATCCTCTTTTAAACTCTTAACCAAAAATTTAACTAAAAAGGACAAAGTCGCTATAGTTGTTTATGCAGGTGCTGCAGGTACTGTCCTTGACTCCACTAGTGGCGATAAAAAGTCCAAAATTTTACAAGCCCTAGATAAACTCAATGCCGGTGGTTCAACCAATGGAGCGGCAGGAATCAACCTAGCTTATCAAATAGCCGAAGATAACTTTATCAAAGAAGGCATCAATCGGGTCATAATTGCCACAGATGGTGATTTTAATGTCGGTACAACAAACTTTGAACAGCTTAAAGAATTAGCGCAACGCAAACGAGACTCAGGTGTTGCACTAACCACTTTAGGCTTCGGTAGCGGTAATTACAATGACGCCTTGATGGAACAATTAGCCGATAGTGGTAATGGCAATTATGCCTATATCGACACCTTAAAAGAAGCCAATAAAGTATTGGTTGAAGAAATGAGCTCAACCTTGATGACAATTGCCAAAGATGTCAAAATTCAAATCGAATTTAACCCCTTAATCGTCTCGCAATACCGTTTGATTGGTTATGAAAATCGTCTATTAAATAATGAGGATTTCAACAATGACAAAATTGATGCGGGTGAAATCGGTGCAGGACATAGCGTTACTGCATTATACGAAGTTGTTTTAAATGGTGATAAAGGCTGGGTTGAACCATTAAAATACAAAAACATTGATAAAACAAGAAGTTATTCTGATGAAATTGCCACTCTCAAAGTTCGTTATAAGCAACCTGATAGTGATTCCTCACAATTAATTGTTAAGACCTTGAGCCAGAATGATTTAATCAAATCGTTGAATAAAACCTCAAACAACTTTAAGTTGTCTGCCGCTGTTGCAGGTTTTGGTCAGTTACTTCGAGGGGGAAAAATGACAGGTGATTTTACTTATCAAGATATACAAAACCTTACTAAAACAACCTTAAGTGGTGATGATTTTGGTTACCGTGGTGAGTTTTTACAACTGGTTTCTTTAGCAAAAAGTTTAACCACTTCGCAGATTAGTCGTGTAGAATAAGGTTTTTTATAACCCTATTTTGCAATTGATGACAGAACGTAGCGATGAAGAGCTTATGTTAGCCTTTAAAGAAGATGAAGCCACTGCTTTTAATATCCTTTATGGACGTTATAAGGATGCTCTATATCGCTATTTTTTACGCCAGATTAAAAACGAATCGATCTGCCAAGAACTCTTTCAAGATTTGTGGATGAAAGTCATCTATAGTAAATCAAACTATCAAGTCAAAGCGACATTCAAAACATGGCTGTATACGTTGGCACATAATCGTTTAGTGGATTGGTATAGACGCAACAATCTAGAACAAAAGGCTTTTCAAGAAAACACAGAAGATGAAGTTGATGGCATAATTAACTGGAACCCAGAGGATGAATTGCAAACCAAACGACTCTCAAAAGAAATTAAACAATCCGTGGGCAAACTCCCCTTTTCACAGCGAGAAGTATTTTTATTGCACAATGATGCTTTATTGACTCTACCACAAATTGCAGAGATGTTAGGTGAAGGGTTAGAAAAGATTAAGAGCCGTTACCGTTATGCGCTTGGACGATTACGTAAAGATTTGGAGAAAATGTGATGAATAACAGCATAGAAAACCTTTATAAAAAAGGCTCAAACGAATCATCAACAGCATCTTTGGATAATTTAATTCTTAACGCTGCTAAGCAAAGCTGCGAGGAAAATACAAGTACAGAAGGCTCCAGAAAATGGCTTTATTTGCTATCTACAGCTGCAGTATTAGTGATGGGAATTAGTGTTGTTTTCAATTTGCAAAACCAAAACTCAGAAATGAAAGTATCTCCTGAGAGTTTAGATTTTAGCATTATAAAAGAAGACTTACGCACAAAAATAGTGACCGCACCACCATTAGAACCGCACCCAAGACCACAAAAAAAGCGTAAACCCATTACCCCTGAAAAAGTAAATCAAGCAGGACTATTGGGAAAAATTGCTTCTCAAAAACCAACTATCCAATTAGAACAAGACTCTGATACACCACAAATTGAAAATAAACCTCAGATAATATTTGAGAAAAATCTTCTTGAAGAATCAAAGGTTAAGGCCATAGAATCTGAAGAGACTTCAGCAGGTTTTAGCCAAAACTCTGATAATGTGATGGTAACAGGTATGAGAAGAGCGGCAAAAGTTCTACCTGATCTAAATAAAGAAAATAATCTATCACCTGAACCAATAGAAATCAATAAGTTAGAACAATTATTTAAAGCAAATAATTTCAAACAAGCCCAAGAATTACTTGAGAAACTAAAAAGAAAATACCCATCTTATGATTTCACTAGATACAATAATTGATTTATGACTAACTTTTTACTATTTCTTTTGTGTGACGACAAATTGCAATTTTAAGAAATTTAGAGATAAGCCAAAGAGGATTTTTTTTAATCTGCTTACCAGATACAATTCAAAACTTCTATGTAAGAATTCTATATCCTGTACTTTTCTAACTTCCCATACTTCAATAAAATGACTTGCAAGATGGGATAATGGTTTTGAAAATTGATTGAATTCGATGACTATTTTCTTGTCCACAACCCATTCGATGATAGTTTCATGATGGAATGAATCATCCATGTTTTCAACTTTAATTATTGAACCAGTTAAATCTTTTGTTTGAGTAATAAATTTTGCCCTTTTAATTCCAGGCAAAAACAAAAAACCATTAAAATCATCCCAGTTTTCCACTTTTAAAAATTCATCAAATAGTATTTTGGGATCAATTTCCAAGCTTTCTCGGCAACTAAACTTAAGTGCTTCAAGCATTATATCAACCCTTTGTCATGAGCGATAAAGCCACCGATTATGGCAACTATAGTCAAAACTAATGAAGCTATTTTAATCCAACTATACGGACGTTCTCCTTTAACTTCTCCCGTTTGTCCATTGATAATAAAGCGAAAAGTCTTCTGATTATACAAAAAAGCTGAGACCCATAATGGCATGAGCATAAGCTTGAACCCTACTCGCTCATAACGCGTATTGACACTACTAATACGTTGATGATCGCCGCCTATGTCTCTTCTGATTAGTCGACGTATTGTTCGTATCATGATGTCTTTTGATTTTTGAAATCCACGAGGTAAGCCTACTTGATACAGCTCTGAACGATAACCACTTAAAAACTTAGGATTGTATTCTTCTGCTTTGACTAAGTTCCACTTTGTCATTGAGGAGGTCAATTTTGTTGCCATCATTTCACTAGCAGGCACTAAAACATTATCAAATTCATTCGAAACATTACCACTGACATAGTTCCACCTGATTTTAGTGACCAAACGAGTTTGTGTTTGTCCATTAACTCTCACAGTTACAGTAGTTGTGTAATTTGTTCCTCGTTGTCCAGAATACGAACTATAAGTATTGGCATCAAAACCCCAATATGGAATATATGTTCCTTGGATTGGGTGTTTACGCATAGCTAAGCGCTTTAATGAGTTGGGTGCAAACCACAAGCTCTTGATCCATTTTCTAAAGGATGCATTGGCTTGTTCTTCTTTAATATCAAAGGGCAGAACGGCATCAGGTTTGAGTTGCCGTTGTAAACCGACAGGAACAATAATGTTTTGCCCACAATAAGGGCATTCATCTGCATGGGTATTTTTAGGAAAATCAAAACCCGCGCCACAAGTGTCACACCGTACATGAAAGTGAATATTTGTTGGTTCACTTTTGACCAAGTCTAAAACCGTTGATTCATAGGAATTTGCACTAAAAACATTAAATGAATGCGTATCTATTGGTTCAACCGCACCACAAGACTGGCACACCAAAGAGTTTTGGCCAATCTCATGATCAAGTTCAAAACCACAGCTTTTGCATTGAAACTGAAAGTGCTCTACTGGTTTTTTATCAGGTGATTCGTTTTGCGTCATTTAAAGAATGATTAACTGCCAGGAATTGGTGGCGGCTCACTGTTTAACAACCCAGCAATAGTGCGCACTTCACTGGCCACTTGCCAGTCTTTCATTCCTGATTTCCATACATATGTATCCGCATGAATGCTATCCTTTTGTATCATTTCAGCAATCGCTGCCATATTGAAAGGTCCTGCTTTTTTGCCATCAATAACAATATGGTAATGCTCAACTTCAGGTAATGGTGGCGGTGCTTCTGCAGACTCTCCTTGATTTGGTTGATCTTTGGCTAACGCACTGCCAAATGTTTGCGCCATGGCAAATCCCATGCCCATTCCGATTCCTGCCCCTGCTCCACCACCAGGATTTTGCGCGGCATCACGCATGGATTGTGCGGCTTGGTATTTGGTAAATGTATCTAAGTTTCCAATTGCTCCCATTGAAGAGCGCTCATCCAAGGCTTTTTCCACAGCTTCAGGCAAGGATATATTCTCAACAAGTAATTTAGTCAGCTCTAAACCAAAACCTGTAAAGTCAGGGTTAATTTTCTCTTTAAGCAAATCCCCTAGTTGGTCATAATTTGCAGCCAAATCTAAAATAGAAATGCCAGACTCTGCGGCAATATGAGCAAAGCCAGAAACCATCAGGTTGCGTAATTGGTCTGAAATTTCTTCAACAGTGAAGTGACCATCTGTTCCAACAATCTCAGTTAATAAGGTTTTAACATCGGTGATTTTGAAAGCATAAGTACCAAACGCACGGAGTCGCACCACACCAAACTCTTTATCACGCATAATCAAAGGGTTACGTAAACCCCACTTCATATCGGTAAATTGGGTGGTATTAAAGAAATAGACTTCGGCTTTAAAAGGGCTTTCAAAACCATGGACCCAGCCTTGTAAAGTTGATAAAACAGGCATATTGGCTGTTTCTAATTTATAAAGTCCCGGCTCATAGACATCGGCTACTTGTCCTTCATTGACAAGAACGGCAACCTGTCCTTCTCGTACAGTCAGCATCGCTCCATTTTTAATCTCATTACCATAACGAGGAAAACGATAGACCAAAGTATTACTGGTATCGTCCGTCCAATCAATAATATCAATTAATTCAGCAAACAGCTTGTCAAAAAGACCCATAGGAAACTCCATATATTTTAATTACCAGTATTATACTATCTAAATGACTAAATTAAATAGTACAGAAGTAATTATTTATAAAGTGTTTTGAGTTTACAAATGAGAGTGAAATTTATTAATCCAAAATCAATTAAATAAATATTGGTAAAAAACAATGCAAGTATGACTACTCCATAGTCAGCCCTGAAAAAAAGTGGCTTTTACCCCAAAAAGGGCACACATTTTGTAATATTTATAATACTTCGGTGAATTTCTATTAAAGCTTGGTTAAGTTTGATATTAACCCCGCTGCACAATACCGTAATTCAGAACGGTAAGAAACTCTCATGTCAAAGAATATTATTACAGGGTGACCTCTATCTCAAAATTTTTTATGGAAAGAATTTTCACGTAAGCCCTCCCTCATAGATGATACGCATAAAATAATATGGTGTAGAGAATTAGGATTTTTAATCATCCCAACAGGGTGAAATCATAGCTTACCAATTTAGATTATGAATTTACCTGCTTAATTTTATTCCGATTGGTCTAAGGCTAATTGCCCTTGGACTGCGTTATCTGCACTTGCTTTAGATGATGATTAGGCATTTTTTGGGTTTGCTAGGCGTACTGCTCTAATTGCGTTTTCTATATTGGGATTTGGGTTTAACATGAATATTTATTTTAATTTATTTAGAATTTACTAGCATTAAACTAATTCAAATTAAAAAATGCTAAAATAACAATTTTGAAATTTAATTATATGGCAGTAAGAATTGACAAATGGCTTTGGTCAACACGCTTTTATAAGACACGTTCTTTGGCTAAAAAGCATGTAGATAGTGGTAAAGTTAAAATTGGTGGGCAAAAGGTTAAACCCTCGCGTGCGGTAAATATTGGCGATGAATTGACTATTAAGAAAGGCGAGTTTACTTGGGAAGTTGAAGTTTTACGTACTATCGATAAACGCGTTGGAGCGAAAATCTCGGTGGATTGTTATGAGGAAACGCCTGAATCTATTAAAGCCCGTGAAAATATTATTACCGAAAGTAAAATGATGTTCTCCTCTGCTCCACGCCCGCCAAAACACCCCGATAAAAAATCACGAAGAGAGTTGATAAAAATTAAGAAAAGAGGGTTTTAGTGCGTGCTTTGACTTCTGCTACTATTCACATTTTCACTATTTAGTGGTTCAAATTCATAAGTGTCATAGAGTTCAATTCCATACAGTCTTAGTTGGTAGCGTATTTTAAGTATATCTTTATTCAACACGACTATTTCATAGGTTGCATCATCAAGAAACAATTGAGCTTGTGTCTCTGATAAAGCCCATTGCCCTTGTTTTTCATTCTCTTGAAATTTCATAGTAACAATGTTGTCTTTTTTAAAGTCGAAAGAGGTTACTTTTTTCTTTAGTGTTACACCATCTTTTAATTTAATTGATGAACTATCAGTAATCTCTCCTGATATGACAGTTTGATAATATCTTTGTTTGTTTTTCCATAGCGTGTTAATTAATAACATATCGAGTTTACTGTATTTTTCGGGCTGAGAAAACACCCTCTTCTTTTTAACTTTCTTAACAATCTCTACTGCTCCGTATTCTTTTAATAGTTCGGTTATTGTATAGGAACCATTCTTGTATTGAGCTTTTGCGTTTTTGAGTAATTGGTTGAGGTTCTTTTGCTTGTTTTTGTCAACTCCTAGTTCTAATAATTGTTTAGCCAGTTTTACGTTATTTAATCTTATAGCTTTACGCAACCATAAATGGCCGTCTTCTTTAACAAAGCGATCTGTATCAATTCCAAAATCTAACAACACGTTAAATGCTTCATAATCGACTATTGGATTGTTATTTAATAATTGACTAAATATTAGTCTCAATACAGTTCTTTCTTTTTCAATTGTTTTAAAGTAATCTGGATTTTCTTTTAAAATATATCGCGCTGTTTCATTTTGACTTTTGAGAAGTGCTGCTGAAAGTATCGACATATTACCTGAGTTTATGGCTGTTACATCAGCTCCTAGATTAATTAATTCTTTCACAATTTCACGCTGATTTGCCAAAACGCTCATCAATAAAACACTATTACTCTCTTTTTTAGCGTTGGGAGATATTCCTTTTTTAAGTAATCTTAATGCTGCCTTTGGATGCCTTTGTTTTATTTGTGTAATAAATAACTCGTCTTTAAACTCTTGTGCATCATAGTTCTCATCTAGATCATATAATTTTTCAGGATAATTTGATTCCATTATCCTTTGAGCAATTGATTTTTTTTCTGAATAGTTACAGTTTTCTTTTAGGTATTTAATATATTTGGAATTCTCTACATTTATGGATGTCTCAAAAGCAATTTTGCCAGAGTTATCTTTACTGTTGCATGAAATCCCTTTTTTGATCAGAAAATCCAACGCAACCATGTTTTGTGCTTTTATTGAGCTTGATAGGAGCCCTGATGATTTAGGTTTCAACTCACTGAGAGATAAATCCGATAGTGTATTTAAAAGTAGTACTTTATCTTTTTGGTTAATCGCTTTGTTTAAATCCCTACGTAAGTTAAACAATATTTTACCTCTTTTCTCTTTCCGTTCTAATTCCGAAACTGTTATCCCGTAGGATTTAGCTATGTCTTTTTGCAAGTTATTGTGCGCAACTTGAGCATGTTGCTTTTCGTAATCCTCTGGTGTAGGAATATAGACTTTAGCTAAGATAAAAGCAATAAAAGCCATCGCCAATAACAATATTGAAGGTCCTGATAATTTAAATTTATTTTGTTGCATATTTATTCACTTCAGGAGCAGCGCAAAGGTTCTTTTTTGGTAACAAATGCATACTGGTATAATTTATTGAGTCCAAATGTAAAAAAAGACATCACTTTGATGTCTTTTTTTTGTTTATAGCAAAGCAAAACTTTATGCTTTTTCTATGGCTTCAGCTTTCACCTTATTGGTAATCAACGCTTCTCGAAGTTTACTTTCCGTTTCTGCAAGTTCTGCTACGGCTTTCTTTCTCATTGTTTTGCCTTCTTCAGATATTCTTAAAGAGTCTTCAATCGTTTCAATTAGTGTTTGATTGGCTTCTTTAATGACTTCAATATCAAATATACCGCGTTCTAATTGTTCACGAACTTGCTTGTTAGCAATTTTGAGGTTTTCTGCATTGCCTTTTAACAGTTCATTGGTTAAATCTGATGCATCTTTAATTGTCTTTGCTGCTGCGCCACTGCGCCAAATTGTTACTGTTTGGGCTAATTGTTGTCTCCATAATGGAATCGTGTTGGCAACTGTTGAATTGATTTTGTTAATTAAGCCTTTGTCGTTTTCTTGAACCAAACGTATACTTGGCAAGCTTTGCAATGTTACTTGACGTGTTAAACGCAAATCATGTACTCGTCGCTCTAAATCATCGCGCGAACCTTTTAAATCACGTAGCTCTTGAGCTTTGAGCATGTCATCTGAACTTTCGGCTTCTTTTTGCATAGCAGGAACTTCAATTTCATCAACAAGGCGAAGCTTTTCTTCACCTGCATTAATATATGTTTCTAACCGATGGAAATACTCCAAGTTCGCTTCGTACAACTTATCTAAACTAACAATATCTTTAAGCAATACTTCTTCGTGCTTTTCAAGTTTTGTTGTGATGGAATCAATTTGGTGTTGGACAGTTTCGTATTTTTGCAAAAATTTTGCGAGTGGTTTTGCTCGTCCAAATAAACGTGCAAAAAAACTGGGCTTTTTGTTTGGATCTAATTCATTGACATCAAATCCACGGATAGTGGCTACCATTTCATTTAACGCCTCACCTGACTGCCCTAGTTCTTTGTTTTTAACTCCTTCTAACATTTTATCAGAAATTTCTGTAACCTTTTCTTGAGCTGATGAGCCAAAATAAATAATTGAGTTGCTATCTTTCATGTTAATTTCAGCAATCAAGCTATCTATTGCTTCTTTTTCTTTAGAATCCACTTCCGAATAAGCAACCATGGCATTTTTCACACCTGGTACAATTTCATCTTCTGATAATATAGTCGTTTGTTTAACGGCTGTTTTTATTTCTGTTTCTGTCATAATATTTATCCTTTATAATTTTTTGTTTATTTTATGCCTTGTTTTTTTAGCAAGGTGTTTAATACTTCAATATCAACATCTAAATCAAAGATGTCACTTGATATGAGTTTTTCATGTTGTTTGTTAAAAACTTCTTCAATATTATCTAGTACCTCTTTAAAGTTTTCTTCCAGTTCTTTATTATCTGATTTCTCATGTGTTTCGACATAGCGCTCAACGACACTTTCAGCCCCTGTTAAATAGGTATTGAGGAATCGTCTGGCTTTTTTAATCTTTTTTGGATTTTCAAATAAAACATTGAGTACCTCACGTGCTTTAGTTGCAATACTATCAAGCTTGCTAGACATTTGTGAATTGTTAATATTTCTTGATGAGTTTTCTATGTTTATCACTAAGCTTTCACTGTCCTGAAGTATTTCAAGTGCCTTTTCTGAGTCATTGATGTCTGAAAAACTAATATGTTTGGATTTAACGGGATCCATTCCGTACCACAACCAACAACCGATAGTTGCCGCAAGTCCAAAACCAATGCCAGCAAATAGGTTATAGCCATTCAATAACCAAGCGGAAAAAAAACTGGTAATTCCAAGCAGTAGTGATGCTAGGAACATCATTGGGAATGGTGGTTTTTGTACATATTTACGTGAGGAATAAAGTCCTTTGTTTTTTAGCCCTATACTCATCCACAAAGCAGACAATATGGTTCCAACAAAAACTGTTGATACAATAACAAGGTTAATCACTTCTCCCTTAAGAAGCTTTGAAATAATACTAATCAAATAAGGTAGAGAATAAAAATACAACAACCATGCTCCATAGTTATTGACCTTCTGTACATGCGTTTGTCTGTAATTAACTGCCATAAATTAATTTAACTCCTAAATACAACACTGCAAAAGTGATAAGTAAAAAACCACTGACTCGTCTTATAAAATCTTGCATAATTCTCCTTTATATCTCAAATTTAATCACAATTGACGGGTCTGAAAAATCCGCATTGCCTAATGATATTTGCCCTTTACCGAGCAATACTGTTTTGTCACGATGAAGACGCAGGCTATTCCCACCAATTTCTAACCAGGTTCCATTAGTGCTTTGATCCACTATTTTAAAGTTGCCATCTGAAAACTGAATCTCTGCATGCAGTCGTGATGCCATGGGTGCTAATATTTGTATATCACACTCTTCACCTCTTCCAATGACTTTATTTGGAGAGTTTTCTGTCATTGTGATTTTTCTACCATTAATATCTAGTTGCATAGAATAATCAGACTCGGGTAGTTTTAAATCTAAAGCAGTAGAAATTCGTGTCACTTGTGATTCATCTTTTTGCCAAAAAATTTCTATGATTTTAACCGCTAATAACTTCCCCTTTACTTTAGTCTTTCCTAAAGAACGGTAACGAACTGCACAGTTCTCATCATTTTCTTTAAAGGTGACAGAATTGGTAATAATTTGTCCTTTTTTTGCAAACCCAGCCATCCGAGCGGCAACATTAACTGTATCACCATAGACATCACCATCTTCAGCAATAACATTGCCGTGGTGAAACCCAATCCTTATACCAATAGGATGAGACCCGAGTACAAAATTGCCTGCCACTCGTTCTTGCATGCCAACTGCCGCACAAATAGCATCATCAGCATTTGGAAAAGTACACATGATTTCATCTCCAATCGTTTTGATTAGGACACCATTATATCTATCTGATACTTCTATCAATGTATCGAGAACTGAAGAAATTGCTGAACGTGCTTTATCGTCACCGTATTTGTCAAACAAGGCGGTACTTTGTGCAATATCAGCAAAAAGGACAGTTAATTTAGGCACTTTCTTTTCTCATTTTGGATAATTTTTTCAATTCTTCAACTATTATTTCTTTATGTGGCAATACCAATGCAGAGGCATCTCCAAGTGGTGTAAATGTATCAAAGCCTGTAATTTTGCTTATTCTTGGAGGGTTTTTAAGTCCTTCAACAATTGCACTGACTACACCCTCTCCTACTGATGCTGAGGCTCTGCCTTCATCAACAATCAAAATTGTATCAAATTTCTGTGCTAATTGACAGATGCTTTGATTATTTAATGGTTGCAACCAACGTAAATCCATTGTTGCTACTTGAGCAGTGTGTGTTAATTCAAATTCGCTCACAGCCTCTAAACTCATAGGCACTCCATTAGCATACGTGATAATGAGAATATCTTCAGCATCTTTGTTGTAAACTTTTGTTTCGCCAATAGCAATGGACTCATCTTCAGTGGGATAATCAAAACACCATTTGTTATCGCCATCTTTGTATAGATCCTTTTTCATGTATAAAGCAATAGGTTCTAAAATCACTGAAACACGTTTATCAACTTCTGCCAACGCCATCAAAGTTCGCATCATTAATACCGCATCATCACCACGTGATGGGCAGGCTACGATAAGTCCTGGTATATCACGCAAAGCAGCCATAGAGTTATCATTGTGAAAATGACCACCAAACCCTTTTTGGTAACCTAATCCAGGTATGCGTACAACCATCGGATTAGCAAACTGATTGTTGGAAAAAAATTGTAAACTGGCTGCTTCTCCACGTATTTGATCGCAAGCATTATGAAAATAGGCTAAATATTGTATCTCAGGTATCGGAATCATGCCCATATTGGCATAACCTTGTGCTAAGCCTAAAATTGTTTGTTCATCAAGCAAGGTATTAAAAACACGTTTAGGTGAAAACTTCTTATATAAGCCCTTTGTTAACGTGTAAACACCACCTTTCTGAGCGACATCTTCACCGAAAATCAGTGAATTATCGTATTTAAGCATAATGTCAGTCAAACCTTTGTTAATCAAAATAGCCATATGCTTGGCAGGTTGATTTTCTGGTAATAACTTTTCATTTCCAAATATTTTAATACGTTTTTCTTTATCAACCAGTTGTGTTGCCCTTTTATTGACCAACTCTGGTGAGTATGGAGCCAGTGGTCGCATCACTTCATCGATATCAGTGATACGTTCTTGCAGGTCTGCCTTGTAAGCCGAATCCATGCAACGTTTATTCATTCTTTCATATAGATCTAAAATATCATTTGACGACATGATACCTGCATCTACAGCAATTTTAGCAGATTTTAGCAACGGATCTTTAGCTTCTTCGGCTTCCAACTCATTAATGTCACGGTAATCGACTTCAAAGTCTGTGCCAGCATGCCCCATCAAGCGAGTTGTTTTTAAATGTAAAAAAACGGGTTTTCGCTCATAACGGCAAAAGTTAACAGCTCGTTGAATTTGTCTGAAACCGTTTGCTAAGTCTAAGCCATCTGCTTGAAAATATTGCAAGCCTGGACGGTGTTTGAAATTTTTCTCAATCCAACCACTGGGTGTTTTGACTGAAATACCAATGCCGTTGTCTTCGCAAATAAATAAAACCGGAACATCTAATCCTTGGTAACTTGCCCAAGCCGCTGCATTAAATGCACCCTGTGCTGTTGAATGGTTACTACTGGCGTCACCAAAATTACACATAATTATGGAGTCATCAGGGATTGGTAAGCCAGAATTAGAGCGTTTTCCTAATTCAATACCAAGTGCTGTACCTACTGCTTTGGGCAAGTGACTAGCGATGGTGCTTGTTTGTGGTAATACCCATAACTCTTTAGAGCCCCAAACCTTATGCCGTCCACCAGATGCTGGGTCACTTTTACTGGCTGCAAAAGACAGGCAAGTATCGTAAATTGGATCAATACTTGGAATATGACGCGAGCGTTCCATCATAAAACCACCACTGCGGTAGTGTAAAAAAGCAGGGTCAGTGTAACGCGTTAATCGTCCAAGCATGACACTGCCTTCGTGTCCTGATGAACCGATAGTGTAGAAAACCTTATTTTCCAAACGTAAAGCACGTGCCATTAAATCAAGTTGTCTTGACATAACTTGCGATGTAAACATTTCTATAAAAGATTTTTCATCTAAACCATATTCATTTAAATTCAGTAACTTATCAGGTTTTTTTAAAGTTTTAACGTAGGCTTTAAAGTTATCATCAACAACTTGAGCTCGATTGATATTTTTAGGTTTATTACTTAATTTGTTTTTTATTTTGTTAAGAATTGCCATGGTATTTTAGAATGCATTTTTACCAGTTAATTCACGACCAACAACCAACTGATGAACTGTTTCAGTTCCTTCATAGGTGATGACACTTTCTAAGTTTAGTGCATGACGGATAGCTACGTATTCAGTAGTAATCCCTGCTCCACCCAATAAGTCACGGCAGTCACGAGCAATATCAATTGCCATACGGACATTATTCCATTTGGCTATTGAGATTTGGGTGGGTTGTAATTCACCTTTATCTTTTAAGCGACCAAGTCTTAAAGCTAGTGTTTGTGCAGAAGTGATTTTACGTGCCATTTCAGCCATGCGTAATTGCACAATTTGGTTTTCGTTGAGTGCTTTACCAAATAAGATGCGGTCTTGCGTATAGTCTAAAACTTCTTGCAAACACGCTTGAGCAGAACCAATTGGTCCCCAAGAGATACCATATCGAGCATTTGACAAACATGTTAAAGGACCCTTTAAGCCAACAACTTTAGGTAGTCGATTACTATCTGGAATACGCACTTCATCAAAAAACAGTGCAGAAGTTACTGATGCACGTAGTGACATTTTTTTCTTAATCACTTCTGTGCTGTATCCCTTTGTGTCTTTTTCAATCAAAAAACCTTGCACGCCATCATCAGTATGAGCCCAAACAATGGCAATATCAGCAATAGAGCCATTAGTTATCCACATTTTTGAACCATTGATTACCCAGTCATCTCCATCTTTTTTTGCCCATGTTTTCATGTTCATCGGATCAGAACCACCGTGGGATTCTGTTAAGCCGAAGCACCCTATAACCTCACCCCGTGCCATGGGTGGCAACCATTTTTGCTTTTGTTCCTCAGAACCAAACTCTGATATTGGAAACATACAAAGAGAGCTTTGCACAGATGCAAAGCTACGTAAGCCAGAATCACCACGTTCTAACTCTTGGCAAATCAAACCATAACACGTATAACTTAAACCAGCGCAGTCATAACCTTCAATGGTACTACCGAAAAGACCTAAATCAGCCATTTCAGGAATTAAATCCATTGGGAATTCATGTTGGTCAAAGGCATCGCCTATAATCGGTAACACGCGCTCATCAACCCAACGCCCAATTGAGTCTTGTACCATAGTTTCTTCTTCTGAGAGTTCAGAACGGATATCGAATAAATCGAGTGGATTTAATGTTTTTTTCATTTGTAGTCCCCAAATAAATTATCTATTGATTAATAGCTAGTATTTTACCTCGAATCCAATTGCTAGAACTAATGAAAAGAAGAAAACATAAAAAAATAAGTCCGAATATTTTATAGGAAAATGGAATTTAAAGGAAAAATAGCAAAGTAGATTGTACTAATATCACCACAGACCTAGTTATTCATAGGTTGTGGTGATATTAGTACAAGATATGAAGCTAGTTTTCCTTTAAAACCACTTATTGCTAAATGTAATAGTAATAAATCTGATATAAGATATTGTTATCTAAAGAAAAATAGTGTTTTTATGAGTTGTCCTATGAAATATTAGGGCAAGCGTTTTACAGTTACTTCTCACTCATGTTATTATGCACAATTAAATAATAAACCTAGCGTAAAGAATAAATAATGAAAGCCATCTCCTCTCGTCATGTTTTTACCCAAGGAAAATTGCAAGAAGCCGCTGTTCTATTTGAAAATGGCATAATTACAGACATCGTTTCAATTAATGATATTCCAAACAACTGTCTACACAACAATTATGGTGATTTAGTTATCATGCCTGGTTTAGTTGATACGCATGTTCACATTAATGAACCCGGAAGAACCGACTGGGAAGGCTTTAATACCGCAACACAAGCCGCAGCAGCTGGCGGTATAACCACGGTGATTGATATGCCCTTGAACTGTATACCTGTGACGACAAGCTTAGATGCTGTTAACATTAAAAAAGCCTGTCTTAAGAACCAAATGTGGGTTGATATTGGTTTTCACGGTGGTGTTGTTCCAGATAACCAGTATGAACTTAATGCTATGGTTGAAGCTGGAATTACAACATTTAAAGCGTTTATGATTGATTCTGGCGTGGATGAATTTCCTGCCAGTGATACAGCTACTTTAGAAAAAGCCATGCCAATATTGGCTAAAGCAGGAGCAACACTGTTGGTTCATGCGGAGTTAGATAGTTGTGGTCAGGAACCTATAATCGCTGATGAATCAAGTTACGCAGAATTTTTAGATTCTCGCCCTGACAAATGGGAAGTTGAGGCCATTGAAGAAATTATTCGTTTATCCGCCAAGCATTCCTGTAAAGTTCATATTGTACACTTGAGTTCGGCAAAAGCATTGGGGTTAATTCAAAAAGCTCGAGAGCAAGGGATAAAAGTAACCGCTGAGACATGCCCTCATTACCTTACTTTAAGTTCAGAGACCATTCCTGATGGCGATGGACGTTTTAAATGCTGTCCACCGATTCGAAACAACAACAACCAAAAGGCTTTATGGCAAGGGCTAGAACAAGGTATAATTGATTTCATTGTTTCTGACCACTCTCCTTGCACACCTGCTTTGAAACGCTTAGAAGAACAAAATCTATGGCAAGCATGGGGAGGAATTTCTTCATTGCAATTTGGTTTAAGTTTGATTTGGAACTACTTGAAAACAAACAACTATTCTATTGACGTGCTGATTAAATGGATGTGTGAAAACCCTGCTAAATTAGTTGGCTTAGATCATATAAAAGGACATATCAAAAAAGGGTTTCAAGCTGATTTTGCCATCTGGAACCCAAATAAAGAACACACTATTGACAAAAAAGAGATATTATTCAAAAATAAAATGTCAGCCTATGAACAACACAAAGTTTTTGGTGTCATAGAACAAACTATTTTAGCAGGTGAAGTAATTTATGATAGAAACAAAGAAAATTTCACAGGCAATCCAAAGGGCAAGTACTTATAATACTCCTCGTTCCCATGCTCCTGCGTGGGGACGAAAAGACTAAATATGCATTACCACGCGGAGGCGTGGGAACGAGGACACAATACAATAAATGAATAACTTTACTAACTTAATTGATCTAGCTGCTGAAAGAACTGGCGGAAAAACTTTGGAATGCAGCGATGATTTTTTTGCACCCATGGAAAACCTACTCAAACCAGGACGTGGTATTTTTATCGAAGACAAATACACCGACCACGGTAAATGGATGGATGGATGGGAATCCCGCCGAAAACGTGTTGAAGGACATGATTGGATTGTTATCAAGCTTGGGTTACGTGGCGTAATAGCTGGTGTTGATATTGATACTAATCATTTTTTAGGTAACCACCCTCCTCATGCGTCTCTTGAAGCGGCTTGTGTTGCAGGAACACCAACAGAAAATGATTGGATTGAAATTCTTACCAATAGCCCACTAGAGCCAGGCTCTCAAAACCTGTATGAAATCGATTCAGATAAAGAATGGACGCATCTGCGTTTGCATATTTATCCAGATGGTGGTGTCGCGCGATTAAAAATCTATGGCGAAGTTAAACCCGATTGGTCACAAGTGGATAAAGAAGACATAATCGATTTAGTCGCTGTTGAGAATGGTGGCAGAGTTTTATCCTGTAATGATATGTTTTTTAGCCATAAAGACAATCTTATCATGCCTAACCGTGGTGCCAATATGGGTGATGGTTGGGAAACAAAAAGAAGAAGAGGACCAGGTCATGATTGGGTAATTTTAAAATTGGGTCATGCAGGAACAGTCAAGGAAATTGAAGTAGACACCTGTCACTTTAAGGGCAACTATCCTGATCGTTGTTCAATAGAAACTATTTATGCTCCTGATGCCAAAGATGACAAGTTAGAAGAGCTTAACTGGCAAGCTTTGTTAGCAGAGACTAAATTGTCGGCGGATAAACAGCATTATTTTACCAAAGAACTACTGCACCATAATAAAATCACTCACCTTCGGTTAAATATTTTTCCCGATGGTGGTATTAGTCGTATTCGAGTTAATGGAATTATTGGATGAATATTCAACAATTTAATAAATTATCGAGACAAGAGGCTTTTTCTGAGCTAGAAAAATGTTGTGGTAGCACAACATGGGTTAAAGGCATGCTCAATGCGCGCCCTTTTATGGATACAACCTCGTTACATAATAAATCCGATGAAGTTTGGTCATCTGTTTCTAAAGCCGATATTTTAGAGGCTTTTAAACACCATCCTCAAATTGGTGATGTGGATTCTTTAAAGAAAAAGTTTGCCAGTACGGCAACTTGGGCTGGTAATGAACAAAAAGGAGCATCACAAGCATCTGATCAAACATTGCAAGCCTTACAAAAAGGTAATCAAGATTATTTGGATAAATTTGGCTTTATCTTTATCGTTTGTGCTACCGGAAAATCGGCGCCAGAAATGCTAGATTTACTCAATGAACGTCAGCCAAATGATGAAGCGATAGAGCTTCATATTGCTGCTGCCGAACAAAATAAAATAACTCATTTACGCTTAGATAAGCTACTAGAGGACTAAAAAACATGAGCCCAATTACCACACACGTTCTTGACACTGCCAAAGGCAAGCCTGCTGACAATATTACTGTTTCACTTGAGTATTTAGATGAAAACACATGGCAATTAATCGCAAAAGGAACAACCGATAATGACGGTCGCATAATGGACTGGATGGACAATGATGCCAGCAAAGGGGAATACCGCATCACCTTTGAAACCGCTAAATACCACAACAATAAAGGCTTTTTTCCAAGTGTAACCATAAATTTTATTATCGAAAACCCAAATCAACACTACCATGTACCTTTATTACTCAGTCCTTTTAGCTTTTCAACGTATCGTGGTAGTTAGATTTCAGTTAGCTTTAAAATAGCATTTCATACTCACTTCCACCAATAATGAACAGTATAAGTAATAACCTTTTCTTGCTCTGGCTTTAGATTAACATCAAATTCTATAGTACTAGAATTTTGCTTGGTGTATTTATCTGAAGCTTTTTGAATCTTCCAATTGCTCCAACGGTATAAAGGCTCGACCACTTTAACCTTGGTATTGGTTTCTTTTTGGTTACGAATCTTAATTTCAAAAGTTTCGGTAATTTCGTATTTCCCAACAATAATATTAGTTTGCTTACGCTCTCCCACTACGTCAAATGAATTGCCTAACTCTATTGTCACTCTTTCATTACGTGGAGTGTGGTCAATAATATCTTCACCGATAAACTCCAAGGAATTATCAGCTGAATCCAATTGACTAACCCGAATACGACCTGCTGGTAATGGCATTCCCAGACCTTTTTTCTTAGAGTTATCAAAACTAACAAAGGCTTTAACCTTTGGTTTAGTACTGCGCATGTAATTTCTATCAGCGATTGGGCTATAATAATGGTGGTTAGTGATTTGAGAGCCATTAAATACTAAGTCTTTTGAACACTCGATATCATTGGCCGCAGGGAATAGTTCAATTTGCTTGGTTGAATTATTAGGCAAATCAACCCGTCTTGGCAAGGTGTATAAGTGGTACTCAAACAATGATTTTTCTTGGAAACCAGAATCATCTGCGACGGACATTGTTTTTGCCAGTACCATTTTATTACGTCTACCATAATTAGGTTCTGCTCGATGAACATTGCCTGCAATAAGCTTTAACTTTGTATTTTCAAAGTTGCTGCCTGCTTGATTTAGTAAACTCACCCATGAGGAGAGATCCATGCGACATTCACCATATTCTTCATTTAAGATTATGTTATAATCAGCCCACCATGTCATGCCTTTTGTTTGGTAAGTAACTCGTGCCAATTCATCGCCTGCTTTTTTACCATTTAGTAACCACAATAAAGTTGGTTTGGTTAATAAACCTCCAGGTAAAGAAGGAAAAGCAACACTATCGTATCGACTTAATGTGATTACTGAACCGTTTGCTTCTTGCACAATGATTCCACCATTTGTTCCTAATAATTTACCACGGATAGTTTTATTTGTACCACCAGAGGTTTGCTCAACAACGACTTCTTGTCCAGTGTATTTTTCTAATAATTTTTGCGTACTTACAATGTCAAATTGATAATTTTGATCCAAAACATAGGCTGCCCCTGGATTATTGGGTGTACTAAAAGAAACAGTAGTTGGGTCAATTTGACTGGTGACATCATCAAATTTTAATTCAAATTGTCCTTTCTTAATATGAATCATTCGATCTTGTTTTACCATTGCATAACCAGGAACATTAGCACCAGAGTGTTGAAATTGTTGCGGTGATATGCTACCTGCTTGAGCGGTTGAATAAACAGTAATTGCCGTATCATCGGCGTTCACTTGTGTTGCCATCGTCATAAAAGCTACTCCTGTAGTTAGTGCTGATTTAAGCGTTATTTTTGTACTAAAAATCTTCATAGTCATGCCTATTTATCGTTAATTCTAGTGTTTAATCGAATCTCGCCCGTAAAAGGGTTAAAATTCTTCCTTATTTCACCATTATATCAAAATTATGCGTTTATTTACACTATTACTCCTTTCTATCTCAGCACTCGCTCACGCACAATTGCCTGAAGTTAAAGACTTTTGGTTACAAGCAGCTCCGCCTAATGCCTCTGTTATGGCTGCCTATGGAACACTTAGCAATACTTCGGATAAAGATATAATATTAGTTGATGCTTACAGCCCTGCTTTTGCCATGACCATGATACATCAGTCTATCGTAGTTGATGGTGTGGCCAAAATGATTCACCAAGATGAACTAGTGATTAAACCCAATGACAAGTTCACTTTTAAACCAGGTAGTTACCACATCATGTTGATGCAACCCAAGTTTAAGATAAATAAAGGCGATGAAATTAAAATCAATTTGATTTATAAAAATGGGGCTCAAAGAATAGTTCAAGAAATTTGGTTTCCAGTACAATTTCATTAAACAATAAAACTGTAGTAGTGGAGTCCCTTGTGGGCTCCTTATTTATTCAGAACAATAGAGTTAAAATAATTTAGGCTCCCACAAGGGAAGCCACTACTTCATTCATCCCAATTATCTTCAACATAGGCATCAATGCATATATTATCAATTTTCTACTAATTACCATATTCCACTATATATTTTTTCCAATTAAGGTATTTAATTATACTTTTATTTAAGTTTGATTAAAATGGTTTTTCTAACGAATATTATTCAACAGTTATAACCTATGAAAAAATCCGATTTTAATTTTGACCTACCCAAAGAGCTCATTGCCCAGCACCCAAGTAAGGAACGGACAGGTTCGCGTTTACTTGCTTTAAATAAACACACGGGTGAAACACAAGATTTGCAATTTCCAGATATTATTGAGTTCTTAAATAAAGGGGACTTGTTGGTTTTTAATAACACTAAAGTCATCCCTGCTCGTTTGTTTGGCAAGAAAATCACCGGTGGCAAAGTTGAAGTATTTATCGAACGTTTACTCAATGACAACTCTGCAATAGCCATGTTTAAGTCCAGTAAAGCCATAAAATTGGGTACGCCTATTTATTTTAATGAACAGACCATTGTTCCAACAGCCAGAAAAGGCATGTTCTTTTTAATCGAAACTCAAAATGACGCCTCATTAACGGAATTAATGGACGAATTCGGGCATATGCCATTACCTCCTTATATCCAACGTGATGATGAGCTCGAAGATAAATCTCGATACCAAACAGTTTACGCTAAGGAAAAAGGAGCCGTGGCTGCTCCCACTGCGGGTTTGCATTTTGATGAAGAATTATTGCAACAGATTAAAGAAAAAGGCATTAATACTGCTTACGTCACCTTACATGTTGGTGCAGGAACATTTCAACCAGTAAAAACTGACTCCATCAACGACCACATCATGCACAAAGAATGGTTGCAGGTCAGTGATGGGGTTTCCGAATTAGTTAAACAAACCAAAGCATCAGGCAATAAAGTTATCGCCGTTGGCACAACCGCTGTGCGTTGTTTAGAAACAGCCAGTCAATCAGGTAAAATCAAAGCCTACACAGGCGATACCAATATATTTATCTATCCAGGCTATCAATTTAAAGTGGTCGACAAGCTCTTAACCAACTTTCACTTACCTGAATCTACCCTCATTATGTTGGTATCAGCCATGTGTGGACGCGAAAACACTTTAAATGCCTATAAACATGCTGTAGAAGAGAAATACCGATTCTTTAGTTATGGTGATGGGATGTTTATTTATTAGGTCATCCGATAATAAAGCTAACGTAGACTAGCAAATTAGCATTATTGTAGTAGATGATAATTTATTTCTTTCAGGTCTTCTTTTAACTCTTCGAGAGTGATATCTGGATTAATCTGTTGAACTATTTCATTTGTTAATTCTTTATGGTCATAGACATATTGAATTAACCTTAATGGCAAATCTACTTCAAAATAATTTTCAACATGTTTTTGATAAGATTTTGGGTTTCCATCAAGGCACTCAAGAAGATAATCAGAACCATCAATGTCATCATCTAAGTCCACACTCTCTAATGAAAACTTAGCACTCGTCCATTTACTATCAGTATTTTTTCTCCAAATACAAAATGAAATATCTGTCATAGAAAATGCAGGTTCATTCAATGATTCATTAAATTCTAACGGCACCTGTTTTAATACATTAATCCATAATTCTTTCCCATCATAACTCCATGAAGATAGTTGGCTCTCATGAGCCATGCCTTTTATAAAACAACCATTCTTAGTAAAGTGTACAAATAATTCATCACCACAACCATTATTCATTGAACCAAGTTCTTCATCCTTACTCCATTGCGAATTATATAAATAATATCTATCTTCCCAATCAGGTGAAATAATTAAATCCAAAACAGCCAATGATTTCATAAGTTTCTTCAAACTTGAAATACTAGGTAACAAATGTAAATCTTGAGTTGATAGATAAGTCATAGAAATTTATTTTATCATAATTATAATCCTAAATCATTTTAGCGTTATTCACTATTTTATAAAAGAGTAACTATAGCAATAACAAAAAGTTAATATCTCATGGTTAACGAGTTTGCTGATAGACTGCTGATGGGCGGAGCCCATCCTACCCGAAGTTTGCAATTACGATTCAGTTTTAAGTATCACTCAATTTTTGTGTAGGATGGGCTACGCCCATCAAAATTTTCGAGAGTATCTATTATACAGCAAGATTTCAATTAATATTTTGCATCAAAGAAGGCAGACACATAGGTCTGCCACTACACGTTAGTTCTGTGAAACCTAAAACCTGTTAACTGAAACCTCATACCTGATTTAAAAGCCAAACTTCTTCAAATCTATGGCATTCCCTACTCCAAACTCTATGCCTTCGGCTTTAAGCATTTCGTATTGGATTTCGAATTTTTCATCTTTTAGGGATATTTTGCCTTGGATATTGACTATACGGTGCCATGGGAGCTTATATTTTTTGCTACAGGTGTGAATGAGGCGAGAGACTCTACGCGCATTGCGGTGATTTCCGGCAAGTAGAGCAATTTGCCCATAGGTGGCGACTTTTCCTACTGGAATGGATTGTATGATTTCTATGGCTTTTTCTGAAAATGGTGTCATTGGCTTTATTTTTGGTATAAAAAAACCCAGCGTTAACTGGGTTTTTATTATTGAATTTCAGTTATGAAAAGTCAATTATACTTCTTCACCTTCGACTAAAAGAGTAAATTTAGCATTAACATCAGAATGGAATGATAGTTCAACTACCACTTCACCGGCCTCACGGATGACGCCTTCTGACATAACAACTTCACTCTTATCTACAGGGAAACCATTTGCTGTTAGTTTATCAGCAATTTCGCGTGGTCCAATTGAACCATACAATTTTCCTTCAGGTGATGCATTTGAAGTAATTGTAATTTCAAGTCCTTCAATTGATTCAGCACGTGCATTAGCTGCAGATAATGAATCTTTTTCTTTTGCTATCAATTCAGCTTTACGCTCTTCAAAAATCTTTTGATTTGCTTCAGTTGCCATTGATGCTTTGCCTTGAGGAATAAGATAGTTACGTGCAAAACCAGGTTTTACATTAACAATTTCACCTAAATCACCAAGGTTTTGTACTTTTTGTAATAATATAACTTGCATTGTACTACTCCTTAATAATGTTGGTCACAGTATGGTAACAGTGCGATGTAACGTGCACGTTTTACTGCTGTTGTTAATTGTCTTTGGTATTTAGCTTTTGTGCCAGTGATTCTACTTGGAATAATCTTTCCAGTCTCACCAACATTTTGCTTCAATGTGTCCAAGTCTTTATAATCAATATGAGTAACGCCTTCTGCAGTAAATTTGCAGAAACGCTTACGGTTATTAGTTCTTCTTCTACGTTGTTGCATTATTCTTCTTCTCCTGAACCTTTAGTTTCTTTAACTTCTGGCTTCTTATCAGCAGGTTTTTTGTCCGCAGGTTTTTTGTTGTCTTTATCGTCTCTCTTGATGAGCTGTGAATCTTCTGTAACAGCAGCTTTCAATTTGATAACCATGTGGCGTAAAACAGCATCATTGAATCTAAAAGCTTCTAGAATTTCTTCTAATGGCTTTGTTGTACATTCAATGTTCAATAAATAGTAATGTGCTTTGTGAAGTCTTTGAATTGGGTATGCCAACTGTCTGCGTCCCCAGTCTTCTGAACGGTGAACGGTGCCACCATCTGCTTCAACCATTGCTCGGTATCTTTCAACCATGGCTGGTACTTGCTCGCTCTGATCAGGATGAATCAGAAATACGATTTCGTAATGTCTCATTTATGTCTCCTTATGGATTTAAAAAGCCACCTACTTAATTTTAGTAGTGCAGCAAGGATTCGACTCGTTTATTGAATCGAGCGCGGATTATAACGGTTTTGAGATAAGAATCAATTAAATTAAGTGTTTATGTTACGATTAATAAGATACTGACAGAAACAAAGACAAATATCGCCAACCAATTGATTATTAGGCTATAACTTGGTTTGGATAATAACTTTTGAGCTCCTTGTGCCGCTAACCAACCAATAAATGAAAAAACCACTAATGTAACAACTATAAATAGCATGCCTAAGATGAATAAACGTCCTTGATACCCAGCTTGATTAATATTGGCAAATTGTGGAAAAAATGCGAGAAAAAACATGAGGACTTTAGGATTTGATACGTTCATAATAAATCCCCGTAAGTAATAATTATCAACAGGGTTATCTTGCTTTAAATTAATACCGTCATGCCGATGAATATAGGTTTTATAAGATAAATACAATAAATAAGCTACCGCAAAAACTTTAAGAATCAATAATCCATACTGCGACTGGCTGACAAGTGTTGAAATACCGACGACAATTAAAAAAGTATGGAGTATTATACCGGTACAAAGACCTGCTATAAATTTTAAAGCCGTTTTGAAACCTTGACTAAGGCTAGTGACAATAACAAATATATTATCAGGTCCTGGCGTAAATGCCAGTACGATAGAGGCAAAGATAAATGCTATTATTTCAGAAAGGGACAACAGGGTTATTTTTCAATCTTGTCGACATGTTCGCCTAAGAGTTCCCATAATGGAATTTGTTTTTCTTCAGGAATCTTAATAAAACGCATGCCAACTGAATCATTCAATAAGCGGGTAACTTCTGCTTCCACATGCAGATTAAAGTCATCATTTAAAATAATTTCTAACACACAGAAGTCACCTTCTTGCAATCGAATTTCTGTGTGCTCATCATAGCTTAATAGTATTCCAGAGGCGGAGATGTTTTTAACTTCCATTATTATCGATTGCCCTTGCTTTACTAACAAACAAGAAGAAGTTATGGGTTTGCGTGCATACCTTATTTTACTATCAATTGTCATTACGCTCTATATCCTACGAAATAATTATTAGTGCATATAATTTTATGCTAATTCTTTATAAAAGTAAGAGTAAAAACCAAAATTAATTCTAATATTTAGGCTTTTACTCTTAAAATATTACCTTTCAAGCTTCTGGGCGCATATAAGGGAACAATAATACGTCACGTATAGAGGCTGAATCTGTGAACAACATCACTAATCTATCAATACCAATGCCTTCACCTGCTGTTGGCGGCATACCGTATTCTAATGCACGAATATAGTCTGCATCAAAATGCATGGCTTCATCATCGCCTGCCTCCATATTGGCTACCTGATCTTTAAAACGTTGTTCTTGATCTTCTGGGTCATTTAACTCTGAAAAACCATTGGCAATTTCGTTACCTGCTATAAATAATTCAAATCTATCGGTGTAATTTGGGTTTTCATCATTGCGGCGTGAAAGTGGTGAAATTTCAGTTGGGTATTCGACAATAAATGTTGGTTGAATCAAGTTATGCTCTGCTGTTTCATCAAACAATTCAGTTAACAACTTGCCCTGCCCCCAATTGTCTTCGATATGAATACCAAGACGTTTACAATGCACAGCAAGTGCATCACGACTTTCGCAGTCTTCTTCAGAAATCTCTGAATTATATTTCTTAACCACATCTTTCATACTAATGCGTTCAAAGGGTTTGCCAAATTCAATTTCGTGCTCTTGGTATTTAACCAATGAATCACCTGTTGAAATTTCAGCTAACTGCTTGAATAGTTCTTCAGTTAAATCCATTAAATCATTGTAATCTGCGTAGGCCCAATAAAATTCCATCATAGTGAATTCTGGGTTGTGCTTAGTTGACACACCTTCGTTTCGGAAGTTACGGTTAATTTCATAGACCTTTTCAAAACCACCAACCACTAAACGCTTAAGGAATAATTCTGGAGCAATACGTAAGTACAGAGGTAAGTTTAATGCATTATGATGTGTTTCAAATGGCTTAGCTGCCGCACCACCAGGTATCAAATGCATCATCGGTGTTTCGACTTCCATAAATTCTTTCTGTTCCATATAGGTGCGAATATGAGTAATGATTTTTGATCGGATTTTAAATGTATCACGGCTCTCTTGATTCATGATTAAATCGACATAACGTTGACGGTAACGTGTTTCTTGGTCACTTAGCCCATGAAATTTATCGGGTAATGGTCGTAATGACTTAGTAACAAGGCGAATTTCTTGTGCTTTAACCGAAAGTTCATCCGTTTTGGTTTTGAACATGACGCCCCTTGCCGCGACAATATCACCTAAATCCCATGATTTAAATTCATTAAAGCTCTCTTCACCGACACCGTTTAATTGCACAAAGAGTTGAATCGAACCCGTTACATCTTTGATAACTGCAAATCCACCTTTACCAAACTCACGTTTACTCATCATACGACCAACAACAGAAACCTCTATTGCTTGTGGGTCGAGTTCTTCTTTCGCAATTGCATCATATTTTTCATGCAATTCATCCGCAAAATGTGTTCTTCTAAAGTCATTAGGAAATGCTATGCCCTTTTCATCGCGAATGGCTTGTAGTTTTTGGCGTCGTTCTGTGATTAAATGATTTTCATCTGACATTTAATTGGCTTCCATCTATTAGTGTGTAAAAGACTGAATTTTAAAGCCCAAAATAGATACTAGCAATAAATAACTTATTCAAAATCGTCTTTAAAGATATTTATTGGGGTAAATGTCTGGATATTATCCACTCGTCCAGAACCTCGGACTAAAAATGAGTTAATAGCCATGACGGTTTCTCCCGAATAATATCGAGAAAAATCAGCTTGAACATTGCGGTCAAATGTATGCCAGGTATTATTCATAGCAGATAGACCCAGCCCAATATCAATATAATTGCCATCGATACCTAAGTCAGCATCAATCGAACGGTAACGCATGAATCGGTCGCCAATTGTTGTGGTGAGTGAAACATAAATATTAAAGCTCTCATTAAATTTTGAATCCCACCTTACACTTTTATGGTAAGTGTCATCCCATTTGGCAGCTCCCTGATCGGGATTTGTTGGTCGTCGTCCAATTTCATAGCCGTTATCAACGCCTGAACCACTTAATTCAATTACATTTGAGTTTTTATCGACATCAAATACATTGTTTATTGTTGCTCCAACTGGAGTTTCATCATAAGCCCACCACCCATTAGTTATACCATCATCAGCATCTTCATAAGTAGTGGCATAGCTTTCATCGACACGTGAGAGCATTTCAATATCATCAACAAGACCAGTGTTCTTTACCACAAACCCATTGACTGAAATAATCTTATTACCCGACTCAAAATCATCAATGTCTTGTTGTAAATCACGTAATTCTGCCTGCCATAAACCCAATGGATTTTCATAAATATCTTCAATACTAGGCTCATCAATGGTTGAACCAATCGTTCTATCATCGCCAATAGCATGATGAATTGAGTTGCCAACCAAGCCTAAATGTGCACTAACTCCATCATGGTAGCTACCTGCGGTATCATTTGACCCAAGTGTGTAATACAGGTATCGGTATCCATTGGTGGTTTGTACATGGACACCAAACTCTAAGGCTTGTGCATCATCAATTTCAAAAGAAGCAATAGGATGCACAGGTGTTCGGCCAAATTCACGAAAACGCCATTGAATCATTCTTTGAGTGGTATTATTCCAGGCACCTTCACCATTTTGTGCACCAATTTCGAAAGCATTGAGCAGTTTTAGTCCATTGCCTCCATCATCAAACTTAATGACATTGCCTTGCACTCCAGTACCATAGCTATCAGCAACAACACTAATATTTGCCTCTGGTGGACTGGTATCAACTACGTGCCAATTGGCAATTCCATTTTCTCCATCTTCATAAATGGTTTCCTCTGGTGTGTATATAACCACATCATCCAAATAACCACCATCGTGATTTCCAATAATAATGCCGTGGATCTCTAAGACTTCAACATCAGGCAAGGCATCATGCATATCCCGTGTTAAGTCACGGGTAAACGTTCGCCACATAGAGACATCATGGTCTTGTGCTAAACCGTGGTGGATATAATTAGGGGTAAAGTGATGCAAACCATGGTTATAACTTGCTGATGCATAGTTGAATGTTTTATATGGATTATTCGGATCATTTGTTGTAACCGAAATATAGAAGTTAAAGGGTTGATCAGTGGTTCTCATTCGCCATGACATCACCAATGGTTGATTCGCTTGGTGCAAGGAAGCAGGAGAACCAAACCAATGTCCGCCTAGTCGGCAAGCATTACCACCTGAAAAACTAATTACTCGGTTGCTTGAATCTGGCTCAATGATGTTGGTAAAGTTGCAACCAGTAGCACTGTGATTGACCCAACCATCGGTTGTTCCATCTTCAGCATCTTCTAGAACGATGACGGCATAACTTATAAAACTAACGAGAATACACGCGATAAATGTAAGCTTTTTCATTGAATTTAACCTTAAAAGAAGAATTATAATTAATCTCTTAAATTAAATAGTGACATGTATCAGCTTTTAAATCATTTTAACAATTTTTAACATTCAAAGGAGCTTTTAATTGCTCCCTTGAATATGACTTTTAATCTTGCTTCCATCTTTTGCCATTAACCTGAATACTACCGCTACCGCTATCTTCTAGGTTAAATTTTCCTTGTAAGTTGTTGATTATGATAGAACCAGAACCGTCATCAACAGTAACATCACCAGTGACATAATCAATATTTATTGTTCCTGAACCATCGTCTATAGTAATATTACCATCGATATTTGTTAAATTGGAATTTCCTGAACCATCATCAATAAGCACATTGCCAACAATGTTTTTAATTGCAATTGAACCAGAGCCATCATCAATTTCTAGTGAATTATTTATATCTGCAATAGTCATTGAACCTGAACCATCATCAATCTCAACTTTGAGACTATTTGGTATAAGAACATCCAAATCAACTGAAATATTAGGGTTTGAGAAGGAGAATAGGCTTTTTTTATTTAATGACTTCAATAAGACCGTGGAATTTTTATGAGCTAAACTCAACTCCATTTTATCATTAAAAACGGTTTTAAGCTTTTCAAGGCTACTGTACTCTTTAGAATAGATTTTAGCTATGACACTAATTTTATCAACATCAGCGCCACGTAATTTTAAAGACCCTGCACCAATGTCGATGAAAATATTAGAGCTATTAGAAGTATCTATGTTCAATTCTTTTTCAAAACTAATTTCATTTCTTGCGAATGCAAATTGAGTTATCAATAACAAAACTGTTAGTAGTATTTGCTGTGCTTTTTTCATGTAAAATCTCCAATATGTGTTTTTATACTTTAAAAACGCACTATTGGCTCAGAAGTTACAAAATTTGTTTTAATAATCCGTTACAAGCATCTTCCAGTAAGTCCAAAATCAAATCAAAACCGCTTTCTCCTCCATAATAAGGATCAGGAATTTCTGTGTAATGCTTGTTCTCTGAAAAACTCATTATAGTAAATAATTTATTATCAAATTTTGGGCTTGGACATATTTGCTTAAGATTTTCAAAGTTATCATCATCCATCGCAATGATATAATCGAACTTTTCAAAATCTCGTGACTTGGCTTGACGTGCTTGTTGCGTGGTTAAATCAATCCCACGTTTTTGTGCAAAGCTGATAGACCGAGAATCTGGTGCACTGCCAATATGATAACTGTGTGTTCCAGCAGAATCTACTTCAAATAAATCAGATAAGCCTTTGTCACTAATCAATTTTTCAAACACACCTTGTGCCGATGGAGATCGACAAATATTACCCATGCAAACAAATAAAACTTTCGTTTTATTCAAGACAAGCTCTCAATATAATCCGTCATGGTATAAAAGCCCTTATCTTTTTTAACCAACCATTTGGCTACATCAAGCGCTCCTTGCGCAAAAATCTTAGGGTCTTTGGCTGTGTGAGAAATACTCAAACTCTCGCTGTCATTATCTAACTCAATCGTGTGAACACCTGGAACCTCTCCCTCACGAATGGAAATAATTTCAATATCATCCATTCTATAATTATTCTCATCAATACGTTTAATCATACCGTGTGGTTTAATGGTTTTTGCCAAAGTAATTGCAGTCCCTGAAGGCTTGTCGGCTTTATGGATATGGTGAGTTTCGGTAATTTTAACTTGTGTGTCTTGCAATTTAGTGTAATTAGACAATAAATGACGTATCAAGTTAATCGAAATGGCAAAATTTGAAGCCCAAAGAATAGGAATATGCGCCGATGCATTTTCTAATTCATTATAGTGTTTTTTACTTAAACCGGTTGTACCTGAAACCATCGGCACCTTATGCTCAATACAATGAGCCAAGACTTTTTCAAAGGCATGAGGCGTTGAAAAATCAACCCAAACATCTGCCTGACCACATTCAGAATCAATGGCAATATTATCCAATAAAAAGTCAGAATTTTTAGACACCAAGCCACACTGTACTTGCGCCTTATTATCATCCGACAAAATTTCGACAAGTCTTTGCCCTATTCTTCCACTTATTCCTGCTATACCAATTTTTAATTTTATCATTTATTCTCTTTTAAAGATTTTGTAACACGGAGTTACACAGAACTTTTTTCTATACTATATTTCTTTAAAACTCTAAACCGTAAGGTAGGCTTGCCCACCATTTTATTACTGTTTGTTTATCGATGACCTGAAACTCTGTTGGTGGGCAAGCCCACCTTACAAGATGTTTTCATGCTATTTCAACGGAGACCTAACAATAGGATCCTTTAATTTATTTTGAAAAATAGTCACTTTAGCAAAATTAAATTCTATTTTAAAATTACCATACATAGGTTCAAACTTGCAAATATATCTACTCTCCTCTATTTTCCTAATATGAATTTGACGAATTTCAGGAAAAACTGATAAAGAATTATTTGCCACTAAATTTTTCACATTTTCAAATTTAAAAACTGATATTTCATCCCAAAACTCAGTAAGAATTTCAAATGAAATATCACTAAATTCATTTAATACCCTAATCCCGATATAGAAAAGTCAAAACAAGCTAGAAGCCTTGGTGTATAATGGTTTTACTACAAATCAAATACCACCCAA
>JAMOMK010000090.1 GCA_027067055.1 Lysobacterales bacterium
GAAGGAGTGCGCATAGGTGGAGAAAGCACCCACAGACGAGCAGTCAAGGTCTGGGAAAAAAGGCAATACAGGAATTTGGATGACAATTGCGAATTGGGCACACGCAATATCAAAGTGGCTTTGCGAAAACTACGCAAGTTTGCCCGAACAGGTGTAGCCGAAGAATTAGACTTAGATGATACCATCAAGAGTACCGCTAAAGATGGCGGTTTGCTCAACATAAAATTAGTTCCCGAACGACACAATGCAGTAAAACTTTTGGTATTCTTTGATGTGGGTGGCTCTATGGATGACCATGTACGTACTTGTGAACAGTTATTTTCAGCCATTAAAACCGAATTCAAACATTTGGAGTTTTTCTATTTTCATAACTGTGTATATGAAAACCTGTGGAAATCAAACCCCAGAAATTACCACGAAGATATCCAAACTCAAGACATCATTAATACCTTTGGCAATGACTATCACGTTATTTTTGTTGGCGATGCAGCCATGTCACCATATGAAGTAGCTTATGCCAATGGCAGTGTCGAACACAACAATCCAGAGCCAGGCAGTGTTTGGTTGAACAGAATCAGAGACAAATGGCACAAGGCGATATGGTTAAACCCAGTACAACAAGAATACTGGAAATATACCCAAAGCACACAAATGATAAAAGAAATATTTGAAGGTAAGATGTATCCCTTAACAGTATCAGGAATAACTGATGGGATTAAATTTTTGTCGAAGTAAGCTATAGCGCTCTACAATCCGTAAGATGGGCCCTGGCCATCATAAATAACAACACTCCACAACAAAGCGGCCCCCGCCCATCATGAATAATCAACTAAGTACAAACCATGTTAAAATATCACTATGCCAAATTTCAGAAGAGTTTTTGTTGATGAGAGTTATGTGTTTATTACAGTTTTACTTAATAACCGTAAACGAACGCTCTTAACTGATTATATCGACAATTTAAGAGCTGCTTTTAAACACGCACAATCTGTGGTTGATTTTGAAATCTATGCTATTTCAATTATGCCCGAGCATTTTCATGTGGTATTAATGCCGCTTGAAATAAATGATTACCCAAAAATTGTTTCAATTATTAAAAGAACTTTTACCAAAAGCTTGCCGCAGGAACTCAGGAGTGAACTGGTCAAAGAAATATCTCAAAGTAAAATTAACAAACACGAAAGTGGAGTTTGGCATAGGCGGCTTTATGAAAAAACCATCACCTCTCAAAAGGAGTTAAACCATATCACTGACTATGTTCATTATAATCCTGTGAAACATGGTTTAGTTCAGCGGGCAATTGATTGGGATTATTCATCATTTAACAAATTTGTAAAGAATGGGTTTTATGAGAGGGACTGGTGTAATTTTTCTGAGAGTGTGGATTATGGCTAAGCAATGATGGGCAGGGCCCATCTTACGGGATGGGTTGGTTTTTATTTAAAATCTTCATTTAAATTGCTTAAAACCTACAAAATATTATAATGCACACAAAATAAATAATCTCGTCAATTTAGGGGCAATCTGATGACAAATTACACTTCTTTGGTTTCGCAAAACCCACAAGAATTTATTTCTTTTCTTAAGCAAAACAATATCAAGCGATTTTCTTTAGTTTTTGATAAATCTACCAATCAAGTCAATGTTTCAGATGATAGACTTCAGCAACTTGCCGACTTTATCAATGCCGACAAACGAGACTTTATGCAACACGAAGGCATGTTGTTCCAAGTCAGTGAAAAACACGATGTA
>JAMOMK010000091.1 GCA_027067055.1 Lysobacterales bacterium
ATAGATAGGTTTCTGAGCGGCAATAACAATTTATCATATTGTTATATAACGTTTATTTATTGGAAAGGGCCACTGTATGATATTATATTTATTTAAACACCCTTGTAAAATAGCCTTTTAGAAACTTTTAACATCCTTAAAAGGCTACACCCTACGAATACAGACTTAATCTATTGTAATATAAGGTTTACTACAACTTTATAGCCAGAAGAATAAATGAGTACAAGTATCCCCAAACATATTTTAGGAATAAACGCCCAAGTAGTTAACACAATTGAAGAGCAAGAATCAGGTGGAATAATTATTGTCTGCAACCGCGACAAACATACCAGAATCATTGGTCTTATTTCAAAACTAAAAACAACAGTTAATCGATATATTCGTCGAAGAGTAAAAGATTTACCATTATTTGGACACCCTTGCATAGTTGAAATAGAGTTAGCTCAAGTTAACACACATGATGGCTATAGTATTGTTGAAGATTGCATTACCTCAAGAAGTTTGCTAATTCATTAAATAAGCACAGTATAGGCATCGCAAATTATGCTAAGCATAAGCTGACTAGCGCAATTATTGAAGCTGGGAATATCACTATTGGTATGATAAGAAAAAGAGCCAGAGGCATAAGAGATACTGAATATTTTAAACTTAAAATTAGGCAGTCATCGCTAAATGATACATCATCAATGTTCTATGATTCGCATCCTTTTTTACTCACATAAGCGGTGAAGAGCCTTGCATTGATCTGATTTTTCAATTAATTCAATGAGTTACACTAACTTATACTGTACCAGATTAAACATAGAATTAGTTCGTTGATTTAGACTGTTTTTGGTTAACAGGACAGTAGTGAAAAACTCTATGGAATATTCAGACTAGGCCCTTTATTATGTTGTTTTGAGCTGTACTCTTTGACTTTTATTCAAAATTATTTGTAAAAATAATATCATTACCAAGCTTGTAGAAGTATACATTTTCAGTAGTACGATTGACCAAAATATAGACATTCTTGGAAGCAATATAACGAAAGCGACCATAGACACCTCTACCTGCTGTACTTGGTATGACACTATTACTTGGGGCTGCCTCAAGTTTTTCCCACACCCAGGTATTGGGGTCAAGTGTATACACTTCAGAACCATTTCTCCAACCAACAAATTTATTAATAGTGGGATCAAATATAAATCCAATTCCTTCACGGAACTCTAGTGCTGTATCTCCAAATGTTGTCGGTGTAGAAGCACTTGCATATTCTTGGGTCAAGTCCCAAACCCTTATTTGACGCTGACCATTCCAACCACCAACAGCTACCATTAAACGTCTTATTGGATCAATCGCAGCAGTACTCCCGATTTTGTGATATAACATGGGAGAACGCACTATCCAGTTATCATTTTCTGGTTCGTACTCAAGTAATCTGGCTCCTCCTTTAGTACCATGCATCCATATGTGACCTGTAACAGGGTCAGTTGCCGTAACTCTACCAGTAGAGGAATCACCTCCACTATCAGGCTGAAGGACTCCAATATGCCACTCATTTAATGAAAAGTCGAAAATATCTGTAGTCTGACTGCTTAACCGATACATCTCAAATGGGCAAGCACTACCCCAAAATGCACCGCTAAAACGGATAAAACTATCAGTAAGTACTGAATACTGCAATTTATTGTAAGTCTGACCAGTTCCAGGTCTACCATCAGGCATGTAGTTCTCACATTTTGGGGCTGGGTTACTTTGTTCTGTTAATCTTTCCCATGTGAGTGTATCTATGCTAAATGCGTATATTTCATTACCACCATAGTTTTGATGCCCGCCACCCATTACAATCAGTCGATTCCTCTTAGTGTCGTAGGCTCCACCGCTCCATGCTTGCATTATTGAAGATGGACCAGAATTCCCCCAAATTTCTGTTGGAATAAATGATGGATATACTTGTGATAAATTGGTGTTTGGAATTTCTACCCAGTGGCCTGGTTGCAGCTCCTCAATTGGTCCAGCGTGAAGTGTGTAGGAATATATAAATATTGTCAAGAATGTACAAGATCTTATGGTTTTTTTTCTAAGAAGTTTAACTAGTTTGTTTTTAATATACATTGTATTTTTCTCAATTTTATAGTTAGTTATGTTTTATCTAGGAACAATGGCAAAGTTTGGGTACTGGGAGTAATCGGGTTTAATAGACCTGTTCTCAAATTGCAGCCATGCACTTAACCCATTTAAAGTATCTGAATTAACTGAAACAGCCAGTGCGGGTTGAAGATTAGCTGGGTAGCCAGTAGGGGAGTGTGCATAACCAGACATTTGCCCAATTTGGGCATTACGTACATTTGCCATTTCTTGGCTGTCACAAGGATGTTCTCTGATGTTGGCAGCAATACTTTCTTCATATATTGCAGAAACAGTAGTGTAAATAGCACTTGAGGAACTGTCTCGAACATTAAGGTAATAACTTGATGCCATTAGCCAACAAAAACTTGTGTCTGTCATAAGTGAAATAGGAAATTGTGATTTCCAGTTAAGTAATGATTGAGCTTCTGTAAAACCAAGTTCGACCATATAGCCACTAGACCATGTAAAGAAGGCCTCTTGCCAGGTAGCTGTACCTCGGGATGAATTATATACTATTGAATAACCATTAGAGATTATTCCAAGATTATTTGCATCAGGGTTATTTACATACCTATCATTATACCAAATTAGGTTATAGTCAACACGTTCATTAAAGTAATTCTTTAAAGCATGCATATCCGGTGTAATATAGGCAGCATTACCTAATGTTCTTAAAGACCATGCCTGACCGCGTAACTGCCCCCATTTTAGCCATCCTTTCTCGAAACCACGATAATGCGGATTGCTTTCAAACATATTATAATTAGCCCAGAACTGCAATTCTTCCAAATAATAATAATCACCAGTTACAAGATAAGAAATATAGGCAAATGAGGGTTGGTGTGCAGAATCATGCCTAAAAGGTGTTGCACACTCACCACCACAATCTGGAAACTCTTCTCGCATTCCGGTATTAGGGTTATAGGTATCTCCAGAATTTCCGTATATAGTCATATATGGATAGTCATCTAGAGATACTGGTAAAGATGTATTTTTATCTCGATAGTGTATTGACCAACTACCTGCAAGGTTATCTGTACCTAGTGAAATAGTTTTGGCTCGTAAATCCTGGCTTAAAATATAACGTACAGACCAACGAGGAAGTGGGCCTATATCAGGAGCAGCTCCTGTGTCTGGCATTGCTGCACGAGCAGCACCAATTCCCATTGGCTCAGTTTTAGCGCCTGTCCAATTGGTCTCCATATCTGCCAGATCAGATTCAGGTATAACCAAAGTGCGGTCATAATTTGGTACAGCATAGCTATCTATTAAATAATCTACATCATGTTTTATATGAATTGCTGGCTCATTACCACACCAAAAGGTCTTACGCCAACGGGCATGATGATAATGAGTAAGATCGGTTTTGCTATAAACATTGTTACCACATAGTGAAACAGCAACATCATAGGTGAAGTTTTGTGGTTCAGGCACATACGACCAGTTGTTTTCGATGATAACATCTACCCGTACAGAGTCAAAACCTGCATAGGCACGTATATTAAAACGGGCAGTTAGATGTGGATGTTCTGTGCCACCTGTACCTGCGGTTTTCAGTGGAGCAGATACAATCCATTCGCTAACTTCTGAACCTGACAACCAAGTCTCTGGAGAGGTGTTTTGTAACAGATCTGTAATAGAGGCACTATAAGTAGTACCAGCTATATCAAGGGATACCTCACCAGTAAAGCTAGTATTAAGCAAATTGCTTAGTTGTACTGGGCTAGTGTTAGGCACGGAGTTAACCACCACAATTTCAATATCTTGTGAAGTGTTTGCCATCAGCGTAGGCATAAGTACGGTAACAACTGCATGCCGCAGTGAGCCATCGACATGGGTGGCTTTTTTGTTGATTTGACTTGGTACCAGTTGTTGCGTACCATCTACTAAACGCACTGCAAGCAAGGCTTTTGCTGAAATTTCTCCTGGTTTAAATATTTGCCCAAAAGTAATTGGTATGTCATTTTGTGTTACGCTAGAAGTGCTTTGTATGGTAAGTCCAACGGATGGTATAATCTCAAACCCATTTTTGAAGATTAGGTTGCTTGTGGCAGTTGCTGTATTTGCCATCAGGGTAGCTATTAATATTATAAGTTTATTTTTCACTTGGTATCTACCCTTTAGTTTTTGAATCATGCGTAACATTAAAATAACAAAATTCAAATTACAATAGTTAATATTAGTGAAATGATGAATGGTCTTATTCTATAGATAAGCGGTTACTAAAAAATTATAATTGCCGACGGTAAATTTGGGAATGAGACGTATTCTAGCAACTTCGGCTACATTCCAATCCAACTAGCGGGTAGTGTAATAATTCAAGGTTCACCAACCAGCAACCAATTATTAACTGTCGATACTAGTGGTATTTTTGACTAATACAGTCAACGTCTCTGGCAATACTGAAACTGCCATTGTATCCATCACAGGATTAGGCACAACCACTATTACAGCCGTTGTTACTGATACTTATGGTGTGGTAGTAGTACCAGTTTTGATTTGACTATACATTAAGCACAACAGCAAATTAGCTTTCCCAGTGCTCTTTTAAGTTCTGATTTGGTGATTAATGAAGATTTTTCCTTAGACTATTCTTTGTCAGGCAATAGCACAACTGTAACAACATTTGCAAGCAGTGATACAAATGTTGCAACAGTAGATAGCCAAGATAATGTTCATTTAGTACCAGTATAATTGTTTCTAATTCAGACGATGTTAACTACATGTCAGTAACTAATAATATTGATTTACAGGTAACAGAGAATCCTGCATTAATAGAGGTATTTACCAATAGGTTTGAGTAAAAAACCTTAAAAGTATTGTTTGCATAGTTGGCTAGACGTATAATATGTGGTTTATATGCACGTCAAATTAATTATGCAAACAAAATTAACCTTGCGACTCGAAGATGAGTTGATAAAAAAAGCAAAAATAAAAGCCAAAGAACAGGGCAAGTCCTTATCTCAGATTGTCGCTGATTATTTTAAGTTGCTGGCACAAGATTCTCGAATGCCACCAGTATTGTCACTGACAACGGCTTCATTAGTGGGAATCATTAATGAAGTGGATTTGGATGAGAGTAACTATAAAAAGCACCTCGAAGATAAATATCTATGAAGGTTTTATTCGATATCAATATTATTTTGGATGTTTTATTAAATAGAGAAAAGTTTGTTGAGCTATCAGCATGTTTAATGAGTCTTGTTGAAGATAAGGCCTTAGAGGGATATTTATGTGCTACAACATTGACCACAATAGATTATCTTGTATGCAAATCGAATAACAAAGAGTCTGCTAAACAAGTATTGAATAAGCTATTAACACTTTTTAACATCGCCGAAGTGAATAAAAAAGTGTTAAAATATGCACTCAATTCACCCTTTAAAGATTTTGAAGATGCCGTTCAATATTACTCAGGAGTTAATGTTGGTATCAATTGCATTGTGACTAGAAATGTGAAGGATTATAAAGAGAGTAAAACTATTATTTACACACCTATTGAATTATTGAGTGTTATCAACCCTAAATAAAACTATGACAGCCACTGTAAACTACCAAGGCAACTTAAGGACAACCATGTTGCATTTACAATCTAACAGTAAAGTCATCACTGATGCGCCTGTAGATAATCATGGAAAAGGCGAGGCTTTTTCTCCAACTGACTTGGTGGCAAGTGCTTTGGCGAGTTGCATGATAACGATTATGGGTATCAAGGCCAATGATTTGGGTTTGGATTTGTCAGGTACACGTGCCACAATTAAAAAACACATGAGTGCCTCACCAAGAAGAATTTCTGAGATTGAAGTCACTATTTTTATGAATAAAGATTTTGGAAAAAATTCAAATAAAAAACTTGAACGCGCAGGTTTAACTTGTCCGGTGAGTCAAAGTTTGCACCCTGAAACAAAACAAAGCATTAGCTTTGAATATCCCAAATCCTGATATATAAAATACGATGATAGCACAAGTCCTTGATGCACCTAGAAAATCCAGAAAAAGCTTCATCATCAATGAGGTGACTTTAGTTTTTCTTGATTTCCTATGCACATCAGTTACTTGCACTCTCAAACGCATTTCTATATCGGCATTTGGGGATATCCAAAATAGATATTTGATTTTTCTAATCAGAAAAGGAATGTTTTTGTATCGCAAGGTTAATAAAATTGAGGTAGAGCTTAAAAACATACGATGCCAATGAGGGCAATGGCATCGTACGTAAAAACACTACATTTTTAAGGAGATATAAACTTGGTAAATATTTGATGAGTTCTCATTGTAGTGTCAGTTTAGGTTTAATGAATTGATGCAAGTCAAGTGCAGAGTATTTTATTGAAAAAAACTTAAATTCTCTCCTTTTTTAGCCAAATAGAAAGCCTAAGGAGGCTCAAACTTTCTATTTGGGTGAAAGTTTTAAGACTTTAAAGTTTCTACACGTATCATATTGGTTGTGCCTGTTTGTCCGAATGGCACACCAGCAGTAATCACATAACGATCGCCCGCTTCGGCAGCTTTGCACTGGTGAATGACAGACTCGGAAATAGAGACCATATCACTGGTGTTATGGGCATCTGGTGATAAGACTGGATGAATACCCCAGCTCATGGCGAGTTGTTGGCACGATTTTATTTTGGGTGAAATTGCCACAACATTGGTCTGAATGCGATTGCGTGCCACACGTAAGGCCGTTGCCCCAGAACTACTAAAACACACCATAATTTTTGCTTTGATATTTGAAGCAATATTGCACGCCGCTGCCGAAACGGCATCTGGTGTATTTTCTTCAGTATGCATTTGTCGCTCTAACATTCGGTCAATATACTCAGGGTCTTTTTCGACCGTATTGGCAATCGTGCGCATAGTAGTGACCGCTTCTATTGGGAATTTCCCGACGGCAGTTTCAGCTGACAACATAATGGCATCAGTCCCATCAAAAACAGCATTGGCAACATCACTTGCCTCTGCACGAGTTGGAACAGGGCTATCGGTCATCGTTTCTAACATTTGTGTTGCTGTTACCACTGGCTTGCCAGCTTGGCGAGACATGCGAATAAGCTTCTTTTGTAACATCGGTACTTCTTGAGGTGAAAGTTCAACGCCTAAATCTCCACGTGCAACCATGATGCCATCAGATGTTTCCAATATGCTTTCAAAGTTTTTAATAGCGCCTGGCTTTTCAATCTTTGCCATCAACTTAGCATCAGAATTGTGCAGTTTTAAATAATGCCTAGCCAATAAAAGGTCTTCGTGTTTACGAACAAAACTCAAAGCAATCCAATCCACTCCAAGTGCGGCACCAAAGGCTAAATCTTCTATGTCTTTTTTAGTCATAGCTGCCACCGATAAATCGGCAGTTGGTATATTGATGCCTTTGTTATTGCTGAGTTTTCCACCAACAATGACTTTGGTGTGGATTTCTTTACCAGTCACTTCTGTGACTATGACTTTAAGTTTGCCATCATCAAATAATAATTCATCGTTTGTGATGACATCTTTGTATAGCTCTTTATAACTAATAGAGACGCTTGTGTTATCACCCAAAAAATCATCACCACAGGACAAGATGAATGTTTCACCCTCTGTGAGTTTTATTTTTTCCTTGGCAAATTTACCTACACGAATTTTAGGGCCTTGTAAATCCAATAAAATCCCAATGACTTTGTTGAGTTTTTTGGCAATACTGCGAATGGTATCAAAGTTGATTTTATGTTGTTCATGACTACCATGAGAAAAGTTTAAGCGAAAGACATTGACGCCACACTCAATTAATTGTTCGATTTTTTCTGGAGAATTACTTGCAGGACCTAATGTAGCTACGATTTTTGTTTTATTATCTTTCACTTGATTCCATCTGTTTTTTAATTATTTGAGCAATATTTTACCTATTTTAAACCGAAATTGTTACACTAATGTGAATTAAACAAGTATTAAAACTAAAAGTTATGTCATTAATAAAATGCTCCTCTTGCAGTAAACAAATTTCAGATAAAGTCAAAACTTGTCCACATTGTTCCTTTTCTATGCACAACAACAAAGATGAGATTGAGCGATTAAGAGTCATTAAATATAGAAATTATCGTGATAAAATGTACCGCCTAAAAATGTGGAGTTATACCGCTATAGCACTGGCTTTATTCGGGATTGTTCCCATGGTATGGAGCTATGTCGAAGCCATCGGTTATGGATTTAATGTCAGCATCACTAACCATTGGGGAGTTAATTTAGTTGTGGTTGGCTTTCTAATATATGTGGTTATACGAGTGATGATGGTGAACACTAAAAGAACATATAAAAAGCCTTAAACCCAAATCCTGATATAGAAATGCGCTTGGGGTGCAGCCTTGTCACAATGTAACATCATTTTAAATTAACCCCGTATCTATTTATCTTATCCCAAAACTGCTCCCACCGATCGCCTGACTGAACCAGAGCCCTTAATGTTAAAACAATGTGAG
>JAMOMK010000092.1 GCA_027067055.1 Lysobacterales bacterium
CCTAAAAGAGTGATTTAGTCACAGCCTCTAAGGTCGATACCCCGAAAGTATGATTTGGTCATTACCATTTGTTCAGAGCAGCAAATAGGTTCGATCAGTTATAATTATTCGAAAATAATTTCTTGTGCTGGTTCTCTTAGATTATACCGTGAAGCCATCGAATAACCATAAGCACCACTGTTAGCAATAAGAAAAACATCGCCTGCCTCCGTGTACGGTAATTTTCTATCTACTCCCAATATATCCCCAGTTTCGCACATCGGTCCAACAACGGTTGCTGTGATTTCAGGGTTTTCTTCGAATTTTGATAAGTTGACGATATTGTGCCACGCACTATATAAAGCAGGGCGAATTAAAGAATTCATGCCCGTTTCTAAGCCTATATAACCGCTGTTTCCTTTGACTTTAGTTTGTGTTACTTTGGCAAGAAGCACACCAGCATTAGCAACCAGATAACGTCCTGGTTCCATCCAGAACTTAATCTGTGGATATTTTTCTTTATAACGATTTATGATGGCATCCAACTTGAGCATGTCTAAACCATTTTCATGAGGGTTTTCTGTAATTCCATATCCGCCACCCATGTTTATAATGGTGACATCAGTAAATATTTGCATCTGCTCGGTTAAATAAGCAATGATTCTATCCCAGTTTTGGTGTTCTAAAATTCCACTGCCAGCATGAGAATGTAACCCTTTAATGGTGATACTGTGTTGGTCGCAGAATTGTTTAATCTCAACAAGTTCTGAATGATGAATTCCAAATTTTGAGTGTTCGCCCGCCGTACGTACATATTTATGGTGCCCGCTGCCGTGCCCTGGATCCAGGCGTAAGATTAATGATTGGTTGGCAAACACATCGGGGTATTGCTCTAATATAAATTTATTATCAATTGTCACATGTAACCCTTTGTCTAGTGCTAATTGATATTCTTCAATGGGGGCAAAATTTGGTGTAAATAACATATCATCTTTTTGGATTGATTTTAGCGTTGTTTCAACACGGTTGATTTCACCAGGAGAGACCATTTCAAGACCAACACCATTAGCATGAATAGTTTTAAGGACCTGGGGGTTCGAATTTGACTTCATAGCAAAAAATATCTTATCAATACTTTTTAATTTTTTAAGTTGATTGATTTGATAGATAATAGTGTCAGTATGATAGACATAGCAAGGTGAGTTTTGTTGGGCTAGGCTAACAAGGTTTTCTTTATTATCTTGCCACCATGTAGGTTGTATTTGCATTTTTTTGCCTTGTTTTGTTATGAGTTGTTCCCAAGTTGCGCCAAACCCATATTGGTTGGCATGGGTTGCAATCAAGCCTTCGTGCAGGGCGATTAATAGTTTATCAGCTTGGTCTTCATCAACAACAATGCTGGTATTTAAATCATTTGAAGACTGGGAAGTTAGGTAAATGCGTTGTTCAGCAAAGCTAGAGATAATAGGTGCAATTTCACCCAATAAAGCCCGCATACGGTAACCAACTAATGTGACTGCTGAACAATTTTTGATTATTTTTACTTCACAAAACGATGAGAGCTGTTGTTGCAACTCTTCAAGAATAGTAGAGTTGATGATATTGTCTGCCGTATCCAATGAAATGGTGACATTGGTTTGAGCGGTAACGACAATATCTATAGAAAGACCTAGTTTTTCATAAACACCAAAAATCTTTCCCATAAAGCCAGCTTGATGCCACATATTCATCGAGTCCATTGAGACCAAAGTTATTTTGTGGCGAACATTAATGGCACGTACTCGTGGTGAAGTTGACTCGAAGCCCTTTTTTATAATTGTACCATTAGCTTGTGCGTCTTGAGTATTGTAGATATGTATAGGGATATTGTTTTGTTCGGCAGGTAAAAGACAGCGAGGATGCAAAACTTTGCCGCCACTTGCAGCAATTTCACGGGCCTCTTCAAAGCCAATTTTTTCAATCAAACGAGCTGTTGGCACAACATGAGGGTTGGCACTAAAGATACCATGAACATCCGTCCAAATTTCTACACGTACTGCATCAAGAGCTACAGCCAATGAGCAAGCTGAAGTATCTGACCCTCCACGCCCTAAGACAACAGTATTACCTTCTTGGTCGGCAGCAATAAAACCCGGCATGATGGCACAATCAGAGGTCATTTCAGCCGGTTTTATATGGCATTTGGCTGATAAAATACGCGTTGTTAAGGAGCGATTATCATCTACTTGACTGATAAATATAGTTTTGGGATTAAGTTTTTCAATGCTTAAGTTGGTGGATAAATACTCATAAGCAATTAATGTTGTCATTAACTCGCCAAAGCTCAAAATTTGTGCCATTTCATAGGCATTAAGCTGGTTTTCAAGGGCGAAATCATGCAATTGTTGGATTTGTACGTCAATTTTAACCCTAACACCTAACTCAGTAGCTAACTGTTTTAATGATTGGTCAATCTCATCTATTAGAGTAACATCGAGTGTTTGGGTGAATTTCTCTAATAAATTAGTGACTCCTGATTTGGCAGAATGAACAATCGCAACACGAAACCCTTGTTTTAAACGGTGATTTATAATTGTTAAGATTTGTTGCCAGCGGGTGAGATTTGAGACGCTTGTACCACCAAATTTTAGGACAACGATAGGGTTTAGTTCATTCATAATAAATAGTCGAAATATATATTTTTTGAATGTATAATTAGCTAATAACTTATGCAAGGAATACTAAAACAATTATGACAAATAATACAAAACTTAACTGGCAAGAGGTCAGATGGCGCTGTGACTTTACTGCGTTTGATTTCGAAACAACTCAAGCTGTCAAGCCCGTAAGCACTATTATTGGGCAAGCACAAGCCATTGAAGCATTAGAGTATGCGATTGAATCAAGAGCATACGGGCAAAATGCCTTTGTTAAAGGTTTGTATGGTACTGGTAACTTGCAGATGGTAAGTGAGTTTTTGCACAATCATCCAACAACAACTCTTGATGTATTTGAGCATTGTTATGTTGCAAACTTTCAACAGCCAGATAGACCAAACTTGATTGTCTTGAAGGCAGGAGAGGCAAAGTTTTTTAAACGATGGATGAAAAAATTTGCAGATTTTATCACTAAAGAATTAAATCAAGGCTTGGATGCTGATGATATCAATCAGGATAAGGCGGATATGGAAAGCCAAGCACAAAAACAAATAGAAAAAATTTCCAAACCCTTTGAAGAAAAATTGGCTCAAAATGAACTGGCTTTACTTAACCTCAAAACAGAAAGTGGTGTACAGACCATAATTGCACCAGTTTTCGACAACAAAACACTTGCCCCAGAACAGTGGCAAGAACTAATTGAAGGTGAAAAAATAACAAAAGAACAACAAATAAAAGTACAGAAGGATTTGCAAATATTTAATGTTGAATTCCAAGAGATGATGAAGGAAGTAAATCATATTAAGTATAAAATAACAGAAAAGATACAAGAAAAAATTGAAAAAAAGGCACGCCAAATACTGCATGCTCAAAGTGCTGCTATTATTAAACGATTTCATGGTAAAGATGTACAAAATTACTTAAGTGAAGTGGTTGAGGATGTAATTGAACAGTATTTTTATTCAGGAAAAGACGAGTTTTTCCCACACAAAAGGTATAGCGTTAATGTACTCAACACCATTGCAAAAGATACCGTAAGTCCAATTATTATAGAACGCACTCCGTCATTATCTAAATTGTTAGGAACAATTGAGTCTAAGTGGGGAGAAAAAGGCCCAGAACTTTCTGACCACATGAGTATCACCGCAGGGACTTTACTTCGTGCAAATGGTGGTTTTTTGGTACTTGATGCTCGCGATTTATTATCAGAGCCTGGAGCTTGGAAGATATTAACTCGCACCATAAAAAACCAGCTACTAGAAATTGTACCAGCAGAAATGTCATGGCCTTTTTCGCAGCCAACAATTAAGCCTGAGGCTATTGCTATTAATGTTCGTGTTATTATTCTAGGAGATGCTCAAATTTATTATATGTTGGACAATCATGACCCTGATTTCCCTGAACTGTTTAAGGTTTTAGTGGACTTTGATACAGAAATTGAACGCAATATGGAGAGCTTTAAAAACTATGCAGCGGTTATTTCCCAGTTGGTTGCAGAAGAGAATTTGTTACATTTTGATAAAACTGCGGTAGCAGCATTGATAGAACACGGTGCACGTATTTGTGCTCGTAAAGACAGGTTGACGACAAATTTTCCACGCATTGCAGATTTAGCACGTGAAGGTAATTTCTTAGCACGAAAAAACAAAGCAAAACTAGTCACAGCAGAGCATATAAATGATGCCATAAAACGTACAAAACTTCGTGCAGGTCTGCCCTCCAAAAAATTTCAGCAAATGCTAGCTAGTGGGACAATTAATGTTTTTACATCTGGGCAGCAAGTTGGAGAAATCAATGGTTTAGCTGTTATCCATGCAGGACCAGTGGTTTATGGGTTTCCATCACGCATCACCGCAACTATCGCACCAGGTCGAGCAGGGGTAATAAACATTGAAGGTCGTGCCGATATGTCAGGCTCAATTCACACCAAAGGCTTTGCGATTTTGGGCGGTTTGCTACGCCATATTTTGCCAACCACTCATCCATTAACATTTAGCGCTTCCATTGCTTTTGAACAATCCTACGGTGGCATTGATGGCGATTCGGCATCAGGTGCTGAGTTCTGTTGTTTGATTTCTGCCCTAACACAAATTCCGTTATCGCAAGAATATGCCATGACAGGTGCAATAGATCAACATGGACGCTTGCAAGCCATTGGCGGAGTAAATGAAAAAATAGAAGGCTTTTTCGATACCTGCCAATCTCAAGGCTTTACTGGGCATCAAGGGGTTATTATTCCTCAATCAAATGCAGGTGATTTAATGCTTAGAGCGGATGTACAAAAAGCTGTCAAAAAAGGTACATTCGCCGTCCACGCGGTTAGCCATGTGACCCAAGCTTTAGAAGTATTAACAAAACAACCAGCTGGCACTTTAGTTGACGGCAATTACACAAAGGGTAGTGTCTTGTATAATGCCATGCAAAGAGTGCATTTGTTTTGGCAAAATACTAACGGCAAGCAAGACTCTTGAAAAACTGTTAGTCCACCGTAGTAGCACCATAATGGGGTGCTATTACGGTGGCTCTAATTGTTTTTTTTGAATTGAGGTGCAGTCAGACCTGCCAATCATGAAATTAGTTGCTTCTCAAAATAGAACTAATGGATTTGTTAGCAAACTTTCTTACCGAAATCATACAGGCCAACACAGTGATGAAGAGCCAGAAGTTTTTTAGATTTGCTAGGCGTACCAAGGGGTTGTGCTATAATTGCATTTTCTATATCGGGATTTGGGTATTAACAGCCTCCTCATGTAGTGAGCTCAATTGTTGTAAACTTTTTTCCTGAAATTTCATCCTCTTTTTGAGTAGTTTCTCTTCTAATTCAAGTTTAACAAAATCTAATTTTGAAACAGTACCTGAAACCATCAACGGTTCTGTTGCTTTTCTCTGATATTTTGTTAATTCATATCTGGCAACCAGTTCGGCATGTTCAGATTCTTCCTCTAACAGTTCACGCTGTTGATTCAATACCATCTCTCTCAGGTTGGACTCTTCAGTTTTTAACTCTAAATTAGTAGATTCTTGCTCATTGATTAAGTCAATATTTTCTAGTTTCAATATGACTGAATCTTCTTCAACATGTTGACCTGACTTCATGATGATTTCAATAACTGTTGCAGGGTATTGTGTTGTTATCAATTGTTGTTTATTAGATTTAAGCACACCATATCCATCTACTGTGACACTTAAAACACCAGCTTTTACAATTGTAAATACAGCATCTGATTGTTTTACATGTTGTTGTGATGATGAAAACAAACCCCATACAATTATTACCGTGGTCATGAAGGTAATGATTAAGGTTTTTTGAGTAGAATGTTTTTTCTTCTTAGGTTTTTTTTGTACGTCCATATTTGTTTTTTAACAAGCCTCTAGATTTTAATACTACATTGAGAGTATTGGTCCAAGCAATCAAACTTTAAAATTTTTGCACTGGAGTCATAATCAAATTTTTTATTATTAAAAGGGTTGATGTTTTTTGATTTGGTAATGATTTGTTCTACCTTGTTAAAACTAGAGAGTTTGGTTTGTAGTTGAATGTCAACCATTTTAATGATATTGTTTAGGTCATAACCTCGAACCACGTAGTCGCTGCAGGCACAACCACTATATGCTACAAGCATCTTGCCATGAAAATTATATAAATTACTGAATTTCAAGATGTTGAACCTAGTGCTTTTTGCAGTCTGCTTTTCTAGGGTACGGGTATCAATAAGGCTGCCTAATGAGAGCTTACTATATTTCTTTTGTTCCTTGATGTTTTGTTCATAATATTCATTTAGCGTGGCATTGGGTTGGTAAAATAAATTGTCAAAAAATGAGTCATTGTACCCAAATGATTCAAACAGCTTGAATGCTACTCTGGATTCTGCAATAAAACTTTCAGTTAAGTCTAACTCTTCCGCAGAAAGTGGATTTAAAATAGTTTGAATGAGACTCAGCTCTAGTTCTGAGAAATTATCATTATCTCTTATCAAAGTTGATAAAGTATAAATGTCACTCCTTATCGCATTCAAGGCAACCATTTTGTCAATAAGATAGGTGCTGTCATTTAGCATCATCTTCCAGAACTTTAAATCAGTATCTAAAATTTTTAACAATTCTAGAGCAGAACCTACTTGATAGTTACTCGCAATATAAATTTTACTTAGCTTCATCATTATTGAGTATTGATTTGTCGGCATGTAGATATTAAACTTTGGTTCCTGATAGTTACGATACATTGGCATTGCAATGATTTTTTGATACCTGCTCAACATCAATTTAAGTCGCTTGTTATCAATGGGATGTTCTGATATCTGTTGTTTCAGTTGAATTAAGCAATCATTGTTATTTTTAGAGTTACAATTATTCTGATAATTTATCATCCAGTTGCTATCTACATTATTACTTTCTGGGGTTGTTAATATATTACCTTGTTGTTTTATGTGCTCTTGTATAATTTTAAATCCCGCATCTGTTATATTGTTTTCTAATTCTGTTTTTATCCCAATCAAGGCAAAGTATGCATTGCCTTGAGCCACTGGCATGGGTTTTGATTGCAGGATTTCAACAACTTCTGGATTTAATTTTTCATCAAAAGGGGCTGTATTGATGAGCAATACAACTACTATGAATAGAGCAATAACGGAAAATAAAGTTTTTAGTGCTGTTTTAGTTTTCATCTGTGTCTCATGTATTAATTAATGCCAGTATAGGTTGTTTGATGTTTTTTTATCTGAGTAAAACATCCACAAAACATGAGGGCAGTCAAAGCACCTGTAAAATTATTAAATTTAACTGGTACAATGGCAACCATGATAATTGATATTGAAAATAATTTAAAGACGGGTGATTTGCAAATTTATCCTGAGCAGGGACAAGTAAAAATTGGCAATGAAAATATTCGCCTTGGTCCTGTTAATATGAAAGTGCTATTGGTTTTGATTCAAAATCAGGGAAAGGTAGTTAGTAGAGTAGAAATATTTGATACTGTTTGGAAAAATCAAATTGTTAGTGATGATACTTTAACCCGTTGTATTTCTGATTTACGTACTCAGTTTAGTAAACACACAAAGCAAGCACTAATTAAAACAATACCCAAACGCGGTTATCAATGGATTCCACAAGTCGAAGTATTGGCTACCGAACAGCCCATACCGCAAAGTAACATAAGAAGTTACTTTTATTGGCTTGTAGCAGCTGTTTTGTCTTTGTTTATACTTTCAACTAGTTTTCTCTGGTTAGCAAATTCAATATTTCGCCCAGATTACACGCACTTGGTATTAATGCCGATACAAGCTACATTAAAAACCCATCAAGCGATGGCAAGAGATTTAGAAGACGTGTTGCGTAAAGAAATTTTGCAAACCAGTAAAATCAGGTTGCTAGCCAGTAGTGTAATGTCAGGCAAGTCGAACCATTCGTTCATTTTTTTTGCTAACGAATTTGGTACGAAGTGGGTTGTTGAAGGACGCATCAGAAAATACCATGACAAAATAAGAGCCACTTTGAGTTTGGTAGATGCTCGTACCACAATGGAAATATATTCATTAACGATCGATAATGAAACTCAGACAACTGAACTAAGCGATTTTAGCATTGAGTTTATTAGAGGTGTAGAAAAGATATTGAACTTGTAGATTAATAAGGCTGCCATTTAAGAGACTGTGTAAATATTTGGACTAACATTTTTTAAGTTGTTGAAGTGAATAAAAAAGTGTTAAAATATGCGGCTCTTCACCGCTTAGGTGAGTAAAAAAGGATACGAATAGGGTGTAGCCTTGTCACAATGTAATATCATTTTAAATTAACCCCGTATCTATTTATCTTATCCCAAAACTGCTCCCACCGATTGCCTGACTGAACCAGAGCCCTTAATGTTAAAACAATGTGAGCCC
>JAMOMK010000093.1 GCA_027067055.1 Lysobacterales bacterium
ACGATAAGAAATCCCCATCTCTGCATCATATTATTTTGAGATAGAGTGACTAACTCTACAATAATATTCTTTGATATGAGAATTTCTTATCGTCCTGAATTACGGTATTATATCGCAGGGTTAATAATAAGGTGATTAGAAACAGTATATTGTATGCCGAATCATTGCTTGATCGTTCATTTTCTTGAAGTCCTGCCATTATTTTGAAAACTACGTGCTCTAAGTTTAGAAAGGTAAGAGCATTAATGATAAGAACAATAGGTAAAAATGCCGCGACAAAAATTTGCCAGCCATCAAGTCTTGCAGACCTTTTCAAATAAAGTACAAAAAGAATAATTCTCCATAGTGCGACAATTGCTAGAAAGGTGACATTCAAAGATTGTGCCGTTTCTAAGGTCGTAAATTTCTCAACGGGTATCGCATAAATAAAGGCAGGAAGAGATGTTAATGAAACAAAAATTAATACATTACTGTAAGTCCAATTTTGTGGTTTTAGTGGATAGACAATTAAATAAATTACTAAGGCAAGAAAAAAACAATAAACGACAGAACCCAAACCAAGGTGCTGCCACAATTCAGCTCTTGGATTATCCCAGTACCGCCCAACTCCCGCAAGCCATGCAGTTATCAAGCCAAAGTAAATATACCATTTCTTGAACTCTGCAAGGTTCGGTTTAAACTTCTTAAATGTCAGTAAAGAAATTTGATCTCCAAAGACCTTTTGAATTCTTGATATTGTTGTCATTTTAGTCTTTTAATCTGTTTATCATGCCATCGACTCAAGAGCAATAAGGCAACAATCGACCCAAATAATGCCCAACCCATATCGGATTGAGTATCCCAGATATAGCCCTGTGTGCCTAAAAAGGCAGTGGCGTCTTCTTCTGATAATATGGCGACTAGCCATTCGATCAATTCATAAAATGCACTAAAGGCCAAACAAACACTGACGATCAAGTAACGTCGCCACCAGATTCCATTGACAATATTTTTACGAATAAACAATTCTCTGGCAATAATAGCAGGCACAAAACCTTGGGTAAAATGTCCAACCTTATCATAGTTGTTTCGACTTAGTTCAAATGTTTCTTTGAGCCAATCAAACAACGGCACTTCGGCATAGGTGTAGTGACCACCCACCATCAAGATGATTGAATGAAATAAAATCAACCAATAAAGTACAGGTGTTAATGGAAAGGTTTTATAAGTCCAAGTGATTAATATAAAACCAATAATGGCAGGAAAAACCTCCAAAAACCAAGTAAATTGATCTTTGGGATTAATACCCGACCAAATGAGTGCTGAAAAAAATAAGATGAGCCAGATTGTTTTATTCATTGTATTGACATGAAGTGATTGTCATTAAAGTATAAAGACAATAAATACATTTGTGAAGCGCTAGACATTAATACATTTAAATCAGTCGAATTTAAAAAAATCTACATGGTAATGTACTTAACCCCTGTTCCACCTTTTAATATGTGGTTAAGTATTTTAGAACTGTTTAGGGTTGTTGGCTTTAGCCAACCTTTTCAAATATTGACTAAACTCAACAATCCATTTGAATTACTTAAACGTAACACACTGATTTACAATGAATTTTCATAACATTCTAGGCTCTTCACCGCTTATGTGAGTAAAAAAGGATACGAATCATAGAACATAGACGAGTCATCTTTTAAAGACGACTGCCTAATTTTAAGCT
>JAMOMK010000094.1 GCA_027067055.1 Lysobacterales bacterium
CCAAATTTGTAATTATTTATATCAACACCTAATTCAATTGCTTTATGCTTTAATAAATGTTTTGCACTTTTATCTATAAAATCATTAGTTTGAGTAGAAGAGTACTTGGTTCTAAGATTTTGAAGTACAACATACTGAACAATATACATATGACCTCTAGATAAATGTTTTGGTATAAAAGAATCTCGTACAATAACTTTGAATAATGTAGCAACAATTCCTTCAATTTCTCCAATTGATTTTTCAACAGAGTCCTCTTTTCCATAAAAATGATTTTTATAGCATTGAGTTTTTAATTTACCATCCAAAATAATTTTTTCAGATGGGATATTGAATATGCAAATATTCTTACCATTATCTGAAAAACTTTTTAAATAAAACTTTGGCACAAAATGGTGTTTTTTATTACTAGACAATCGTTGCAACCTTTTATTGAAAATATTCTTAACAATCATATAATTTTTTCTTAAAACCATAAAGAAAATAATACGTTTCACTAACCAATTTTAATGAAAAATAATTTAAGCGAAATATCTATTTACTATATTGTATCAATCCATCTTACTTTATTAAGCCCACATGACACAAAAAGCAAACAATCGCAAGGAGTACCAAAGCGTATTTTCCGAAATACCAGGATAAGAAAAGCAGTTCTTAACTATACTACACTTATTTTATCATGCCTTTTTCTAAGTTTTAGAACTGTCTATGTGACTATTGATTTAAAACTAACAATCAGCCAAGGCATTTATAGTGCCTATGGGTAGCCACATTTTGTTTTCTATTTCTAATAGCAACTCAAAACCGAACTTCTTATAATATTTAATAAGTTCTGAATTTTTCGCATCTAAAAACAAACCTTGACAACCCATATTGTTGTTTATGATAAGAGTTTTTTCAAGGGCATCTATTATCAGGTGACTTGAGAGTGAGTTTTTTTGAAAATTGATATCACTGCCCATTCGTGCCAAATTAACACCGAATAAATCATATGGGTATTTAATATTAATCTGATGCTGTAATGGTTTATCTATTAAAACTGAGTTGAGCGTATAAAAGCCTATTATTTGTTGAGGAGCATTATCATCAATTAACACATGTGTCTGAGAATAATGTTTTTTAATGCTTTGATTGGCTTGTTGTTTTAAAAAGTCATTAATCTTATTTTGACCACAATCAAAAGCTTTACAATTATGCTCTTTATTAAGACGTTGTATTATGTACACTTAGAGCCTTTTGGTATTTAGCTTTCGCCTTTAATAAATAGGCGTTTGGCATTGGTGGATTATCCAATAGTTTCATCATTTGTGATGCTGTTTCATTTGTTAATTTAATGACTTCAACATCATTTATAACAGATTTAGCTTTATCCAAAGCAGAGTCAACCAAAAACTGGGTAACAGTCGCACCAGAATAAGCGGCTGCTTTTTTAATGGTCTGTTGAATATCAACCGATACCCTTGCAACCAAACGCGCTTGTGTATTTGTTTTCATTTCTAAAACCCCTTAGTTTGCACAATTATAGAACAAAAGCTCCATAAGTGTGACATTATGGCACACAAAAATACATCTATGCTTCTTTCCTCTTCAACAACAACCGATACATCGCGGGGACTACAAGTAAACTCATGAATGTTGAGACCAGTAGTCCTGAGATTATTGTCCATGCCAGTGGTGGCCAGAGTGTGCTTTTAGTCATGACTAGAGGCAATAAGCCGGCGACGGTTGTTATGGTTGTTAATAATATCGGGCGTGCTCGGCGTTGCACTGCATTGATGATAGCCTGATTGAATTCCATGGCTTTATCGAGGTTCTTCTGGATTAAGTCCAGTAAAACAATGGCATTATTTACCACAATGCCAATTAGTGTTAAGACACCCAGTATCGCTGTAAAACCAAAAGTGGTATTGGTCAACAATAAACCTATGGGAACACCCGCAAAAGCTAAGGGAATGGTAATCAAAATAATACCCACTTTGATGAAGGAATTAAACTCAATTAATAAAAACATCAATAACAGTATCATGCCGATTGGTATGCCTGCACCCAGTGACTTATTGGCACTATTGGATTCCTCGGCAGTGCCTGCGATAACTACAGAAACTCCTTTGGGTAATTCAAGTGCTTTGATTTGTGGACTCAGCTTATCCAAAACGCTTGCATAGGTTGTGTCTTCTTGAATTTCTGCATAAACAGATGCTGTTCTTTGCAAATCATAATGGTGAATAGCTGCTGGTAACCATTCGAGTTGCATATTGACTAAATCACCAATTGTAATGATTTGTCCTTTGATATGCAGTTGGATGTTTTCGATTTGGTTGATGGGGTAATTAATGCCTTTTTTATGCCGCATAACGATATTCACAGGGTTATCAGATTGTCGGTATTGCCCAATAATCAATCCACCTGTTGCCAGTCCAATCGATTGAGCCACTTGTTTTCGGCTGATACCATATTGGTTGAGCATATTGTCCTTAAAGTCAAGTCGATAACTTGGTAGACCAACCCCAAGGTCGTTTCGCACGTCACGAGAACCTTCTGCGGATACCACTAAAGCTTGGACTTGGTGAGTAAGAGTGCTTAATTGCTCTCTGTTTTGAGCAAATACACGAATTTCTATTGGTGAGGTAACAGGTGGTCCTTGCCCAAGCCTTTTGGCAATAATTTCCACATTTGGGTATTTGGGTTTTATCTCTGCATTTATCCATCTTATAAACTCAGAGGCATTTTTTGAATCATCTAATTCAACATCAATACGCGATAAATTTGGCGAACGTGGCTTTTCGATTAGGTTGTAATAAAAATTGGGTCCAGAATTACCACTAAAGGTATAAGCATGTCGAATATGTGGTTGTTTCAACATTTCCAGTGATAACTTACGGGCAATTTGCGTGTTATGGCGCAGGTGCGTGCCTTCGGGAAAGGTTAAATCGACTATAATTTGATTTCTATCTGTATTGGGGAAAAAATCTTTTTTTACAAACTGAAATAAGGTCATAGAGGTGATGATAAACACAACCGAAACCAATAAAACCACAACAGGTTTTGAAGTAGCAATTTTTCCAAAGACTTTACCCATTACCATGATGCGTGATTGTTTAGAATGTGGCGATGGCTTTAAAAACAAATGTGAAAATGCAGGTGTCACAAAAATAGAATATATGTAACTTATGGTTATTGTTAACATAATTACAACAGGAATCGCACCCGTGAAATCACCTGTGTTGCCTTTTGCCATAAGCATTGGAATAAAGGCTGCCAAAGTTGTTCCGGTGGCTGAAAACAAAGAAAAAGCCAATTGCTTGACGGCAAGAATAGAAGCTTCTGATTTCTTCAGGCCTTGATCGATATGGTATTGAATGTTTTCCACCATTACGATGGCGTTATCCACTAACATTCCTAATGCAATGACCATACCCGAGATAGCCATTTGGTGTAAAACATTTCCACTGAAATTATAAATAGCTAAGCCCGTGAATGTCACTAATGGAATAACACTAGAAACCACCAAACCAGGGCGCAATCCTAAGAAAAATGTCAATACCAATGTCACTAAAACCATACCTGTTAACAATGACTTTCCTAGCTCGGATATGCGCTTAGATACTCTATCTGGTTGAAAAAATATTGACTTTATGGTCACATCTGGGTAGTTGCCCGCAATATCCTCCATGTATTTTTTTATTTTCTTTCCAAAAATCACCACATTGAGTTGGTTCACGGGTACAAACATACCAATGGCAATAGCTCTTTGCCCATCCAACCAAAACACCGATGCGGCGTCTTCTTTTGCACCATAACTGATATCAGCAAGTGTTTGCAATGGCAGCGTTGTGCCATCGGGTAAGGTGATTAAAGTGGCTTGAATTTCTTCTATGCTTTGGTATTGTGTCTTTGCATTTAAAATAAATTGACGGCTATCGGCCTGTAAGGATTGCAGCGGCACAACTTCAGTCTTATTGTTGATTTGATTGACTAAGTAACTGGCATCAATGCCTAAACTTTTTAACACTTCAGCCTTTGGCATTATCGCAATTTCTTCTTCTGCTTGTGCATAAAAGCGAATTTTGGATAACTCTGAAATGGTCAATAACTTCTTTTTTAAATCTTCAGCAACCCAGCGCATATGCATAATATCTGAAGAACCTGTAATAGCATAAACAACCAAAGGTGTATCAATAATTCTATCATTGATAACTGGTGTTAAGACCCCTGTTGGAAATTTAACTCTGGCACGTTCAATGGCATCTCGTATATGATTCCAAGCCGTATCAGTATCATAAACATACTCTTTCATTTTTAAAGTGATTTGTGCAAATCCTGCCCGAGCAATCCCACGCATTTCACTAACCTCTTCCACCTGGGCAATTTCTTGTTCTAATGGCTCTAAAACCAAATTCTCAATATCTTCAACACTAGCACCAGGGTATTGAGTCAGGATAAATCCATGACGATAAGGAAAAAATGGATCTTCTTGGCGATTCATAGTGAACCATGCTGATAAGCCCGCAAAAGCCAACAAAATCGCTGTTGTTAAAATCAAGCGTTTTTGATTAACAAGTAATTTTATCAAGTCCATTAGTTTGGCTCCAAGTACATACCTGTAGAAAGCTTGCTCTGTCCTTTAACCACCACTGGATCAACAATCTCTTGACTGGAAAAAACAATTTGTCCTTTTCGTATGAATAAGGGATTTATATAATGCTTTTGCGCCATCCCATCTTTTGCAACAAAAATATAGGGATTATTGATACCATCATCGACAATACTTTCTAACGACAATTGATATACGCCTTGATAAACTTGTGGGAAATGAACAATTATTTCTTGGCCTATCGAATGACTGGAATCACCATCAAGCTCTAAAACAACACTAAGCAAGTGTGATTTTGCATCTGCAACTTGAGATAACTCTGTCACACGCAATTGCAAAGGTTGATTTTCATAAGTACCTGTAAGCATTTGATTTAAATGTAAATCCTTATGCAATTTTTTGGGTACTCCCATCTCCACTTCAGCTATTTTTTGCTGATTAAGTACCAAAACAACTTCGCCAGCTTGGACAAATTCACCCACTTGTTTATTCACCGCTACAACCACACCTGTAAATGGTGCACGCAGCAATGACTCTTGCTGATTGGCATTAGCTAAATCAATTTGTGCCTTAATGGCTTTTTCTTTAGCTTTAAAGTCTTTAAGTTCTGTTTCTTTATGCTCAAAGGCTGTACGACTAGTCGAATTATTCTTCCTTAATTCTTTCAAATTTAATAAATCACGTTGGGACTGTGAGATTTGAACTTTGATTGACTCTAATTGTGCTAGGTTACTGGCAATAGTCGGATCTAAATTGGGGTTATATAAACTCAAAAGCACTTGTCCCTTCTCGACTTTTTCACCAATTTTTACCAAAACTTTATCAATTGTTCCGGATAGCAAAAAAGACATATCTGCCCGTTGTTTAGCAATCAAAACAGCAGGCATGTCATGTAATCGAGTAACATCCGTTAGTGATATTTTCTTTGTTTTAACCAATACACGCAGTTCTTCATTGTTATTTTGGGCAGCATTGCCTGAGCATGCTGATAATAAAACAGTGCTAATAAGTACAATTAATAAGCTTTTCATGCCTTAACTCCCTTAATAATAAAACCAATATAATCTTCTAAAAATTTTGAGTTTTTACTGTATAAATCTTCAGACCATTGGCTAAAATGTGATTGTGCATTTAAGTAAGAATTAACTGTTCCAATAAAGGTAACAATTAAATTTACTGGTTCAAAATCTTTTCTAAATACTCCTGCATCTTGTGCTTGTTTAATCAAACGGGTTCCGTTTTCAATTAACGGTTTATCAAATTTTCCACAACTGCCATCGTTTTCTAAATTGCTCCACGAATAAAGGCGCAAAATATCTGGGTTTTTGGACAAAAATTTAAAATAGCTGCGTATTGTTTCTGAAACCAATTTAACTGGGTCTTCTGCTTTTGAAAACAACTCCATTTGTTTCGATGCATAGCTTTCAAACGCCCGCTCTTTAACCTCTTCCCATAACTCCGCTTTGTTTGAAAAGTGATGAAAAATGAGGCTTTTTGCCACTTTTGATTCTTTCGCAATTTCTGCAATAGACACATGGCTAAAACCTTTCTGGGCAAATAGCTTAAATGAAGCATTTAATATTTTTTCTTTGTTAGTTAACATAATTTTAGTTACTCACTCCGTCATTCCTGCGAGGACAGGAATCGATTAAGAAATTCATAAGCGGACTACCACCTATGAGGTAATGTTGACAAACATTTGAAGTTATAGGTAATTTACACATAGTAATAAATAGATATGAAATGGCAACCACTACCTACTAATACAAATAAATGAAAAATAGCATGGTGAAATTTAATTTTAGGAATCATATACACAAGCGCACCAACGGTAAAAGACACACCACCTGCAATTAACCAATACAAGCCATCACCTTGCAGGTTTTCTGCTAAGGGTTTATAAGCAAATAGAATAATCCAGCCCATCACAACATAGGCTATGGTTGATGCCAGTCCAAAACGACCGGTAAAAAACACTTTCAAGACCACACCAATAGCAGCCAGTCCCCATACAACCGCAAACAAAATCCAACCAATAGAATTCGATAATGTCACCAAACAAAAAGGGGTATAAGTCCCCGCTATCATCAAATAAATAGCCGCATGATCAAAAACCTTTAACTTTCTCCTTTTCTCAATATCTGTTGCTGAATGATATAAACTTGAAGATAAAAACAATAAAAACATGCACACAGTATAGACAACAACACTAATTAGATAGGTTTTATCTTCAATCAGCATGCCTTTTCTTACAAACAAATATAAAGCAAACAAACTACCCACAGCTCCTAATGTATGCGTAATAATGTTTATTTTCTCTTCCAAAGGCGGATAGAATTTGACAGAATTTTTAGCGGTCATCATTCTTAGTTTAATTAAAAATGCTAATACTACCCTTGACTGACCGTTCGGTCAACATTATTTCAATTTTATTTTTAGAATGATGTGTTTGGTAATTCTACAGATGCTAACTTGCGCCTAATTTCATCTTCCAATCACCGACGCATTAAAAAATTCATTGCAGATGGAATTATAGTCCCATATTTCAATACTCTCTAATATTGATAAAAATGGACTAAAGTCCATTCCCCGAATGGTGAATGACCGTAAAATAACTCACTGAAAATGAATAAGAAAAACCATTGGGGATGGGACTTTAGTCCCATATATTTTAATTGAGATTGTTTTGTAAAAAAATAAATTACGACAAAAATTGATTTGTTGATATAGCTTTTTTGAGAAATAAAAAGCGATGTTAAAACCACACCTCCAACAATTTATCTTAGTTATTTCACAAACTTAGTAGCGAGATACATAATTCTAGTATAATTGTACATACCGTTTGAGTAACATATTATGCTCACCTCTGATTTCCATTACGACACGATGATGAACAAAATCAAAACGCAATAAACCAAAGCTATCGACGACTATATTAGCCCCTACTCGATAAGGATTGGTTTCGATTTTCAAGATTTAAAGCACGATTTAAACCGCTTGAAGTAAAGTCTATTAAAGGATAGCTCAACCCTTGAATGTTTTTCTTAGTGATTTCTGAGATATGCCTATCACCTGAGAGTAAAATAATATTGTGTGCTTTTGCTGATTTGATTAAATTCTCAAGCTTTTCAAGTTCGTGTGGCATGTTTGCCCATTTTTCAAAACCATGCAAAGGCGATAACACCTGAATACTGCTCATAATAACGGTGAAATCAGCACTGTCATCATTCAACTCTTGAGCTAGCCACTGCCATTGTTGTTTGCCAAGCATTGTTCCTTGACCGTATTTATTGGGAAGATAACGTTTATCAGGTGCTGGATTTGGGTTAGATGTGATGGCACTGCGAAAATAGCGCGTATCGAGGATGAGTACTTTAACTTTATGTTTATCTACCGTGTAACTATGACTACTATAAATACCCTTTTGAGTTCTAAGTGGATCACCTATTGGCACATCCATAAAATCCAAAAATAATTGTTGTGACAATTCTTTTTTGGCAAATTCAACACCACCATCATTTAACCCATAATCATGATCATCCCAAGACCCGATAATGGTATTGTGCTTGATAAACTCACTGTAAGCTGGACTGGATTTTAAAACAGCGTAATCGTCACGAATAGTATCCATATCATCATCTGGATTGTCCGCATAAATAATATCCCCACCCCAAATCCACACATCTGGGTTATTTTGGTCAATCTCATGCCACAGATTCTTTTCGATATGGTTGTTGTTACACGAGCCGAAAGCGAGAGTGAAAGATGAGTCATCAACTCTATGGTTTGCACAGGCAGTTAAAAAAGCGATAAAAGTTAGTG
>JAMOMK010000095.1 GCA_027067055.1 Lysobacterales bacterium
TACTTAATAAACAAGAACCATTATTTGACCATTGTCTCCAGCAAATGTGCCTGTATTGAAGCGAGTACAGTTTAAGTCCAACCCTGATGCCGATATTTGACAATTGGCACTTTTACCTGATAAATTATCAACGACTGATACTTGATAAAATCTACCACTAATATCGAATGGAAAAGTGATTTTACATAAACCGTTCACTCCTGAACTTGCTATAGTTGCTGCACCATTATCTACCCCATTGTATTGTTTGAATATTGAAGGACTAGCTAGTGAACAATTTGCATGAATCATAAATTTCATTTGACCATTTATTGGTGTTCCACTACCTGCTTCTAGAGGTTGCTTGGTGTTATTAAGAAATTCTATGCCTTGATTCGCGCGAATGACAAGGTGGTCATCAACATCCTCTTCCAAATAGACAAAGTCATTATCACCAAAATTCATTCTCGCACCATGACCAATGTTTCCACCATTAGTACCAATTAATCTCAATGCACGATTATTATTTGCAAGGCTTGCCTTAACGGTTAATTTATGAGTTGCTGAGTTAACTAAAGTACCAACAGCGGTATTGCTTAAAAAGTAAATGTCTTGTCCGTCTTTTGTCCAAGGTGATAAATCTACTGGATCAGCAGGTCCCCAACCACCTGTGGTACTAAAGGTATAGACTTGATCATTTGTTGCGGCTCCATCAATCACCTTATGAGCATAAGGTACTGCTTTTAATTTCTGTCTAGGAGAGAGGTCTATAAATGCTCCTACACCAAGGCCTTTTACTCTAATTTGCAAAAAAGTTGCATAGGCATCTAAACCAGCAACCCCGAGGTCAACATCATCAATGGTAAATAGACCATTATTTACAGGTATAAGTAAATGTTCTGATACATTTGTTTTTGAGTTGCCAGCCGCATCAAAACCTTCAATTTGGAAGTTATAGAGACCGTTTGCAGGCATTCCACTGTCTGAAAGTTCACCTTGGTAGGTAAAAGTGTGGTCAATCTGTTGAGCTGTAGCAATTGAAAGAGCGAAAAAGCTCATAATTAAAGTTACTATGTATTTGTTCATTTTGTTTTCTCCTGGATTTATTCAAATCCGTTTGTAAATATTAATTCAGTTTGCGGTGTGTTTGCTTTTTTATGCCAAAAACCACCATTTAAAGAGTAAGATCCTCCAGTTGATGTATCACTGGCATCTACTTGTCCAATACTTGCATTCATCGAATACACACCTCCTGTCATTGCTTTTCCTCCATTATTTATCGAGTGTTTTTTTATTTGAAATTGCGCAGAAGCCACGCTGGCAATCAAAATAATAATTAACAAAAGATATTGACGTTTAAGTTTCATAATTATTTTCCATTTTTGTTATTTGTATTAGTTAATACGTCGTATATAGAAATTTGGTGACAAAAATAATAAAAAGCGCATTAATTTAACTCTAAATTAACGCCCAATAGATACAATAATGTTTGGAAAAATAGTTTGGGGACTATGCACACAACAACAGGGGATGATTTTTTAATCAATAACAGCAAATCGCAAAGGTATTTCATTGCTTTTGTGGTATCTGCTGTCCTGTTGTTTTTAATATTGTTAATCCCTGTGAAAATAGCAATCCAACAAAATAAAGAACAAGCCATAAGCTTGATATTAAGCAAAGTATCTGTTCTGAAAGATAAAAAAGAGCCTAAAATAGT
>JAMOMK010000096.1 GCA_027067055.1 Lysobacterales bacterium
CCAAGCGGTTGAATTCGAAATTGGTGAAGGTCAGAAAGGACCATGCGCTAACAATGTAGTGCCTCAATAAGCACACACTTTAGTTGAAGTATAAAAAAGCCGGTCTTGTACCGGCTTTTTTTATGGGCAAATACAAAAACTGCTATTTACCATGAAGGACATGAAGTTAATGAAGGTAAAGATCAAAAGCAATTAACCACAGAGCTCACAGAGAACTCAGAGGTGAAAAGGTCAATATCAAGATCAAGATCAAAAGCGTAACGCTAAGATCGCAAAGAAAAAAATGTCATGCCTGCGAAGGCAGGTATCTCATTGGGGTATCGTGATTTAAAACAAATGACCAAATTAAAACAAAAGCAATTTTCAAGATTAATTAAATCATGAACAAGTCACCGCACCCCTGTTTATATAGATAAAACTTGACCATTACAAACAAGGAAATTGGTTTAACCTCTTGCTCCATATCTTTCGAATTATGCTTAACTACTTTGATTTTTTGCCATGCCTCAATGATAAATAAGACCTTTCATATGTATCTAGTCTTTTACTAAGTTGTTTTTCCGCATAATCAAATCTATTAGCGGTTCTAAGTTTACTAATACAACGAACAAGGATTGGAGCTGGCAATACAAATACTATTATCTTATGTTGATCCCACATTTCCTTGATCCAGCCTCTTTCGATAGTCGACAAACCTTCCGCTTTATTACGGTTTACAATTATTATAAAACTACCATAACTACCTCCAGAGTAGCTCAAAACTTGACGTATATTATCGAGTTTAAGATTGGAGAAATTTTTAACTTCGAAAATAATTTGTCTTGAACTATAATCCTCTCTTACTCTCTTCCAGAAACCGTTTTCAGCCATGTTGGTAGCAACAATATCTCTTCTTTGAATAGAATCCTTGTTAGGGTTTAAATCAGTGTTTGATAATCTGCCTGAAAATAATAATTTGACCGCTTGCAAAACCCATTGTTCAAACTTGTGAGCATCTTCTTTGCCCTCATTCATTTTAGGTAGATTGCTGATTATTCTACCAATATTTTTATATCTAAGATCTTTTATTTCTTCTTTAGCTTGCCCCTTTTTGTCCCCATCATCGTATATTTCAATTAAAATATTTTCTTCTAAGACATTAGACTGAATATTTAAAGCTTTCCAGTAACACGGGTGTACACAACATCGTTGATTAGCTTGGGAGGCATCCACATTTGCAGATGACCCATCATGGCAAAACTGAACAGCTTGTGTTTCTTGATTTTCTAAACCAATGAACCCCACGCTATATAAAGCAAAAAATGCATCTTTGGCAGTTTCTAACATTGCGTAATCACTAGCTTCGACAAAATCGTAATGATTATTATCTATTTCATTCTGAATCATTAAAACTATTTCTGAATAAGCTTGAAATGCTGGTTTCGTATTGAAAACACTGATTAAAGAACTTAAACCAGGAAATACTTTATCGTATTCTTTTATTAAATCTTCTAGTCTATTCTGAGAAATTTGCTTAGATGATTTATTTATATCATCTTCAACTATTATCAGTCGATTTGCTCTTGCTATATGCAAAAAAGTTGTGTTCAAGAGAACAATAATATCTCTTGGTCGGTAAAGGGTGTAGTTTAAACAAGTCCTAAAACCATTGGTATTTTTTAAGTCTCCATGTGCAAAGCGATTCCATACCTTTACATCATTTTCAATGCCCTCCAATTTTAATGACGATCGTAATCTATTTGAGACAAGATGCAACAATGATGCATTGTCCCAAGTTAGCCTGAGAGTGTTACCTTCAATATGTCTAGAGAAATCACCATCAAAATAGCTCAATGATCTAAAAATGTTATCACGTATAAATAGGATTATATGAATTTCAGATTGTTTCTCCAATATATCGCTTGCGCAAGATGCTAGACCGCCTAAAACGGCAGTGGCAATTTCTGTCGGCTGCCATGCTTCATCTAACCTATCAAATAAATAATAAGATGAGATCCCGATAGTTTGCAATGACTCATTAACAGCATCATACAAACGCTCTAATTTGTAATTTAGAGCTATTTTACTTGGTATCCCATTAACTGAACCGTCCCCTGACGAACACTCTTTTATTACTGTAGCAACACAACTAAAGAGTCCAAATTCTAACAAAGCCTCATTAGCATCCATAAATTCTGTTAGGAAATCGATATCCTTAGACTTCCTAAACTTATGATGAGATTTTATATTTTTTAACTGATCAATTAGTATTGCTAATCTCCAAGCAACCCTAGTGACTGATCTGATTTCAATATAATTGTTTGTGATGCTTTCTATTACGTTTTGAAGCTCTAGCAACTCATATTCTTTAGGAATATTTTTATAAACATAACCGAGCTTATCTTTTTTAATTTTTTCTGAAATTTTAATAAACAGAGCGGATTTACCCGTTCCACGTCTACCGACAACATAGTTAAAATCTTTTGTTGTTACTAGTGCCTGATAATCATTTGTTTCTACAAAAGCACTATTTAATAAAAAGTCACTTTCTGCTCTTGCGCCTCCTAATGGTGTTGTAGTCATGTAGTTAACTCCCTAAACATATACTTTTATATTGAGTGTTAGTGCCGAGTTTTTGTGGACGGGTTTTGAAGTCAATAGCATCAGAATCGTTGATTTTAATATTGAGTTTATTGAAACTCGTAATTTCATTATCGAACTTTATGTTTTGAAATTCGTTCATAAGCATTAGGCATTCCTTTTTTAGTGAAATGCCAATATAAACCCTCTTCTTAATATTGTCAATTGACGGTTATCAATTAACATTGTGTAAGCTTAGTAGGTTTGGTTCCACCAAACAATTTAAGTCTTGTTGATTATCTAATCATTTGAATCATTATTTGTTTGGTGGAACCAAAGCTACAAAAACTATGTAATTATGCATATGATACGATACCCAATGAGATTGCCGCGTCGCGTTGCTCCTCGCAATGACGGTATTTATTTGAAAACTTTGCGATCTTCGCGCTTCCTTTGAAACCTTTGCCTTACTTAAACCTCACCAAACTGAACCAACTCTGGAAACAATTTAATAAAATGTGCTTTGACTAATTGATTAGCTAATAATCTTTTATAGTCGGCTGTGCCACGGACATCGGATATTGGAGTTATTTCTGTGTTCATCACTTCGATGGCTTGTTTTAGTGTTTCATTATTCACTTTTTTGCCGATTAAAAAATCAGTCGTTTTATTTAGGTATTTGGGAATAGCAGCTACGCCTCCTACTGATAAGTCGCAACTAACTACCCTGTTGTCTTTGACTTCGATATGCATCGCTGTATTGGCTGTGGCTATATCGAGGTGTTTACGTTTGGAGACTTTTTCGAAATTGAAATGACTATTTTTTGTTGGCAACTTAAACCACAATTTTGCAATGGATTCACCTTCCTTTAAATCTATTTTTTTGTAGTCTAAAAAGAAGTCTTTGAGTTTTACTTCACGGCTTTCTTCTTTGTGTGCGATAAGTAAGGTTGCATCGAGTGCTAAGAATATCGCACTCATATCGCCAATCGGTGAGGCATTAACAAAATTACCCGCAACCGTTGCCATATTACGGATGGCTTCGGATGATAATAGGCGCAAAAAATCTTGTAAATGTGGAATGCGGTTCTGCAGTTCTTGGTTCTCGAATAAATCGGTAACGGTTGCTAAACCAGAGATTGAGCAGTTTTCGTCCTCTATAATGACTGGCTGACCTTGTTCTAAGGTGATATAGCGTAAATTGGGTGTTTGTAATAAGGTATTGGCTTGTTGTACGTATAAATCTGTTCCACCTGCAATGATTTTTTCACCACTGACTTGATGTGTTGATTGAATCTTTTTAAGATTACCGCTAATACTGGCAAAATACTGTGGAATAAAATTGTGCTTGATTAATTGATCTAAGGTATATTTTTTGCCTTGCTCTTTGCAACTTTCAACCAATTCCTTGGCTGCATTGATAATAGCTACATAGCCTGTGCATCGGCATATATTACCGCTGATGGCATCGAGCATTTGTTGCTCGGTTTCGGCATTGTTATTTAAACAATAATTTGCCATCGCCACCACAAAACCAGGGGTGCAAAAACCACATTGTGAGGCGTAGTTGTCTTTTAAACTTTGTTGTACTTGGTTGAGTTTATTAGCAATATTTAAGCCTTCAACCGTGACGACATGTTTACCTTGGGCGTTTGCTAGTGGTGAAATACAGGAGGTAATTGTGTAGTACTTAACACTTTGCAGGTCTTGAGACAGCTCACCCACCATCACGGTACAGGCACCACAATCCCCTTCTCTACAGACGATTTTTGTGCCTTTAAGATTTCTGTTTTCACGGATAAAATCCACAAGCGTCATGGATTTATTTGCATTTGTTCTTATTATTTTGTCATTTAATATAAATTCTATCATTTCTCTATTTTAATGGATTCATTAACTACTTGTATAAAAAAATGTAACTAATTGAAATTAATTTCATTTTAGCTGAGAGATTTTTATCAACTAATTCACTTAATGTGTATTATTAAACTTATTAAAGGATATGCATGTGAGAACTATTCAAGGGAAACTTTCAGGTTTGAAAGTTAAAGACAATCTAAAAAACAATAATGGAATGACAATTTTGACATTTAACATTAAAAATACTCCCATTGAGCTAACCTATCATAAAGAGATTAAACTCGATGAAGGAGATGAAATATTAGTAGCAGGAATGAGGAATACAGAAAATTCTTTTAAGGCTTTTTCTGTTAAAAAGCTCTAATTTTTTATTTTTTCCAGCCGCCCCAGAGTTATGTAAAAACCTCTATTAATGATTAATCGACTATTTCAATATTCTTTATTGCATCAAGAATAACATGGGATTGAAAATAGACTAAATTGGTGACTTTACCATTCTCAATTTTATGAATTTTTACTTTTTTTGCTTCGCCTTTGACGTGTATCTTCTTACCTATCAAAAATTCAAGAGGGTCTTTACCGTATTTTTTTGATAACCGTTTATAAATATGTTTAGAAAAACTTATTGTTAAATTATTTTTAATTCGGTAATTTTTATTTGAGTTTAAATAATACCACCCACCATCCTTACCTGTTCCATTCACAGTTAATTCAAACACACCCTTAACTTTTTTCGACCATTCTTTATCGTTTGCATCAAGTAACTTAACTGCTTCAATTACACTAATAACTCCTTTAGAACCCAAAGGCTTTTTAGCATACAAAGTAAAAGACATAAAAATTAAAACTGGAATTATTAATATTTTCATAAAAACCTCTAAATCAACCCTTGTGCCTTAAGTTTTTCAAGTAAAAACGCCAAAGCACTTTCTGTGCGTTTGATACTTTCTTGCTGACCAAGTACCTGCATGATTTCATCATTAGCCGGTCCTGATGATGAGCCCGTTAATGCAACTCGCAATGGTTGCCCTACTTTGCCAAAGCCAACTTCAAGTTCATTAACTGTGTCTTCGATTAAGTCATGTAAGTTGGCATTTGCCCAGTCTTGTACCTTTGACATTTTTTTGATTAGGGTTTCAAAAGGAACAATAGCTGATTGTTTAAAGACTTTTTTCACTGCTTTTTCATCGTATTGACTAATATCACTAAACAAAAATAAAGCAGAATCTGCCATTTCATTGATGGTAACAGCACGTGATTTGAACATATCCACGACTTTAACCAAATCAATTGACTCAGGAACATTGACCTCCATAACATCAAGGCGTTTTTTCATTAAACCAGCCAAGCGTTTTGAGTCTGCTTGTTGAATGTATTGTTGGTTTATCCAATTAAGTTTTGATGTATTGAAAGCCGATGGTGCTTTGTTGACTTTTTTCAAATCAAATAATTCAATCATCTCTTCTTTGGTGAACAATTCTTTGTCTTCATATGACCAACCTAAACGTACCAAGTAGTTTAAAACCGCCTCTGGCAAATAACCATTATCGGCATATTCCATGACACTAACCGCTCCATGACGTTTTGACAAACGCGCACCATCATCGCCCAAAATCATGGGTAAATGGGCAAACTCTGGTAAACCTGCACCTAAAGCCTTGTAGATATTAATTTGTCTTGGGGTATTATTAATATGATCATCGCCACGAATGACATGGGAAATATTCATATCAATGTCATCAATAACCACAGTAAAGTTATAGGTCGGTGTGCCATCAGGTCGAGCAATTATTAAATCATCCAATTCTTTATTGGAAGTTGTAATAACACCACGCACATAATCATCAAAAGTTACTTCACCTTCTTGTGGGTTGCGAAAACGCACAACCGCATCATCTGAATCAGGTAAGTTTAACTCACGACATTTTCCATCATAACGCGGTTTGCCACCTGCTTTCATTTGTGCTTCGCGCATTTCATCCAAACGCTCTTTACTACAAGTACAATAATAAGCCTTACCTTCATCGAGTAATTGCTGAACCTTTTCCTTATAGCGTGGAAATCGTTTAGTTTGATAAGGCACTTCACCATCGTAGTCCAACCCTAACCAGTTCATGCCTGCAAAAATAGCATCAACAGAAGCTTGCGTAGAACGCTCTTTATCCGTATCTTCAATTCTTAAAATGAATTTACCCTTATTTTTACGGGCAAAAAGGTAAGAAAAAAGTGCTGTACGCGCACCACCAACATGTAAATAGCCTGTTGGGGAAGGAGCAAATCGTGTAATTATTGTCATAATGGTTCTTGTGTTATTTTTATTGGTTGGATTTTAGCAAATTTGTTATGAGATGTATTGTAAAGAAGATTTTTTTATCCACAGATGTCTTATTACCATGTAGTGGAGTCCCTTGTGGGCTCCTTCCATAACATAAGCAACAAAATTCAATTAAACAAGGCTCCCACAAGGGAAGCCACTACTGTATCTCGCAATGACCTTTCTTAATTAAATACAAAAAAAAACCCTCAATCCTGAGGGCTTTTATAATTTAGTTACACAAAAGAATTTATCTTTGACGTGCTTTAAATTTTGGGTTTGATTTGCATATTACAAATACTTTGCCACGACGACGTACTACTTTGCAGTCACGGCTACGTGTTTTTGCTGATTTCAAAGATGATAATACTTTCATGACATTACCTAGTTAATTTATTAAGGATGCGGATTATACGGAGATGTAAAACTAAATTCAACAAGTTTCTTGAAATTATTTCAATAAACATCTATCTATTCGGTGCTATAATTCGTTTTCAAATTATTGAGGTATTAAATGTTAAGTTCTTGGTTTATTTCTGCTATTAAAGTTTTGGTGCTGATTTTTATTTTTGTTGTTGGTATTGCAATCCTTACAGCTATTGTTATGTATTTTATCGACAGAACACAAAAGAAACACACTATCCGACGTAACTTTCCTGTTATTGGGCGATTTAGGTGGTTGTTTGAGCATCTGGGTGAATTTTTCAGACAGTACTTTTTTGCCATGGACAGAGAGGAACTTCCGTTTAATCGCGCCCAAAGAACTTGGGTCTATAAAGCCGCTAAAGGGCAAAATAACACGGTTGCATTTGGTTCAACTCGTAACCTTGACAGGCGTGGTGCGATGATTTTCATGAATTGTGCTTTTCCTGTTATGGAAAAAGATACTGTCAAGGCAGATAATTTAATTATTGGACCTTATGCTAAACAGCCTTATGCCACACCAAGTTTTTTTAACATTTCTGCCATGAGTTTTGGTGCATTGTCTATGCCTGCCGTACAATCCTTGTCACATGGAGCCAAAAAAGCAGGTATTTGGATGAACACAGGTGAAGGTGGTATTTCACCTTATCATCTTGAAGGAGGCTGTGATATTGTTTACCAATTTGGCACAGCAAAATATGGTGCTCGCAATAAAGACGGTGGCTTTGATTTTGATAAACTCAAAGAAGTGGGACAAATCCCTCAAGTAAAAATGATTGAATTAAAACTGGCTCAAGGCGCAAAACCTGGTAAAGGTGGCATTTTACCTGCGCAAAAAGTCACCGAAGAAATTGCTAATATTCGTGGAATCCCAGCAGGGCAAGCTTCGGTCAGTCCTAATCGCCACCCTGAAATTAATAGTGCTCATGAATTATTAGACATGGTAAACAAAATCCGTGATGCTAGTGGTTTGCCAGTTGGGTTTAAAATGGTCATGGGTAATGATGAATGGTTGCATCAGTTATTTACTGAAATCCATAAACGAGGTGCTGAGTTCGCTCCTGACTTTATTACCCTTGACTCCGGCGATGGTGGCACAGGTGCAGCACCACAGTCGTTAATGGATGATGTTGGCATGGTGATTAAGGAATCCTTACCGATGCTGGTTGATTTACGTGATGAATACGGCTTAAAAGACCGCATACGCATCATGACTTCAGGAAAAATGATAACACCCGCAGAAGTCGCTTGGGCGTTATGTGCGGGAGCAGATTTTATCAATAATGCGCGTGGATTTTTATTTTCACTCGGTTGTATTCAAGCCTTAAAGTGCAATAAAAATACGTGTCCAACGGGAATTACCACACATGATCCTGACTTACATAAAGGTTTGGTGGTTGAAAACAAAACCAAACGTGTTGCAAATTTTGCTAAGCACATGATTAAAGAAGTCGGTATAATCGCACATGCCTGTGGTGTCAAAGAACCCAGAGGACTAAAAAGATCGCATGTACGCATGGTCTTTTCAAACAGTTTATCAAAACCATTAAATATATTATTCCCAGACAAAAAATCCAAATATGACTAATTTATTACTTTGTAGTGGAGCACCTATGTGTGCTCCTTTGTTAATAGATAGTGAAGATTTCTGCCTACGCATGAATGACGCAGATGCTAATGATTAAAATAGGAGTTAGTGCCTGTCTTTTGGGTCAAAAAGTGCGCTACGACGGCAAAGATAAGTTTGCCGATTTAGAAAAGTATTTTGACCCAAAAGTTTATCAACTCATTCCTATCTGCCCAGAGGTAGAAATGGGCATGAGCATTCCACGTCCATCGATTCAAATGCGCGTGATTAATAACGACACTCGATTAGTGCAAGTTAATGACCATAAATTAGACTTTACAGAGCAACTCAATAATTGGTTTGAAGAAAACAAACATCGCTTCGAAAAATTACACGGCTTTATTCTCAAAAGCAAGTCACCGAGCTGTGGTAAGCAAACGACCCCTCACTTTAATGAGGATGACTCATGTACTCGAAAGGATGGGTTGTTTGTACACCAACTCAACTCAAACAAACCATTAATTCCAATTATTAATGAACTCCAAATCCAACAAAAAGAGTTATTTTTAAAATTTATTCAACAAATTACAAAAACAACTTGATTGAATAAATTTTTATTGTTACTTTATGAGCACAATGAAAAAACAAGCCTCAACTATGAACCAAAACATTGCCTTATCTTTTGCGCAATTATCTGCACTTGGCTTACTTTTATCACTTCTTCTCTTACGACTTATCTAGCGGTCAATCTATAGGACTGCACCACACCTGAAAAGGTTTTTTTAGGATATTTTTATACTTTTAAGTCACCATTAACATTATTAATAAGAGAGTCACACAATGATTAGTCAACAAGTTTATATATTTGATACCACTTTACGCGATGGGCAACAATGCCCAGGTGCTGGCATGAGTTTCGATAAAAATCTTGAGTATGCACGTTTAGCCGCCGGGGTTAATATCGACATTTTGGAAGCGGGATTTCCTGCCGCAAGTAGCGAAGATTATAAAATCGTCGAAAGTATCGCGCAAATGTATGCCCAAATGGAATCTTCTCCCAAGGTGGCTGCATTGTGTCAAATGCGGGAAGAACAAATCATTACTACCATCGAATCATTGAAAAGTTTGATACCGAGTAAAAGAGCACGTATGCATGTGTACTTGCCCGTTGACCCTGAGTTAATGCGAGCATCATTGGGCAGTTATGCTAATAACCATGAGCAAATTCATAAGGATTTACACAAATATATCACCATGGCAATTGATGCGGGTTGTGAGGTGGAATTTTCACCCGAAGGCTATTCACGCATGGGTGATACCTTTGATTTTGTTACGGACGTGATTGATACCGCGATAAAAGCAGGAGCAACTATTATTAATTGCCCTGATACCATCGGTGGAGCCTGTTATTTGCAGGGCGAAGATTTCTTTGTTAATAAAATGAAACTCCATGCAGACATAATGGCTAAACGTTATCCCGATAAAGACATTATTTGGTCGGCTCATTGCCACAACGATTATGGTTTGGCATTAACCAACACCATGGCCTCAATTTTTGATGGACCAGTGACCCAAATCGAAGGGTGTTTTAACGGCATTGGTGAGAGAGCTGGCAATGTCTCTTTAGAGCAATGCATTATGTATTTAAAAGCCTTTGGCTATGACAACTGTGAAAACAAAAACTTTCACACCAATACCAGAACATCTCATATTAAGGATATTTCAGATTTTGTCGCTACGCACATGTTGCCACGACAAGCGCATTGGCCAATTAGTGGTGAAAATGCTGCTAGACATACATCTGGTGGTCACACCAATGCTATATTGAAGAACCCACAAGCCTACCAACCCTTTGACCCAAAAGAAGTGGGCAAGGAAATCAGTTTTGTCTTTGGGCCTTTAAGCGGTAGTAATCACGCTCAGTCTATTATTAAGGAACACGGTTATACTTGCCAGAACAATGAGAAAATTGAAGTCACGCAGTTTATTAAAGACTATTTTTCCAATCGCCGCAAGGGTTTAACCGATGCCGAATTTATGCAAGCCTATTTTGCTTACCGTTCGCCTATCAAAATTAACACGTATAAATACCGCAAACGGGCTGAAATTACCGAAATATGTATTGATGGTATTTTTAATGGCAAAGAAAAAACCATTAATGCCAAAAGTAAAATCGGCGGCACAGCATTAACCGCTCTTCATCATGCACTAGAAAACTATTTGTCACCGATAAGCATTGAGTCCTTCCGTTCGCAATCCAAAGATAAAGGTGAAGAAGCATTAAGTATTTCATCCATTAGCATTTCACACAACAACGAACTTTACACAGGCATTGGTGAAGACATTGATATTGAAGTTTCAGCTCTTAAAGCCTTGGTTAATGCTGTTAATCGAGCTATTGTGCATTTAAATTTTGCCATCATTGCTAATACAAACACTGCCACTCCTGCGAAAGCAGGAACCTCATCAAGAACCTGAGAAATAAAAAGAAGATTCCTGCCTACGCAGGAAAGACGAGAAAAATTATGAGTCATTACACAGCAACCATAAAGTGGCAACGTCAAGAGAGTGAAATATTCAATGACAACAAATACTCACGCGGACACACATGGGAATTTGATGGTGGAGAAATCATACAAGCTTCATCCTCACCCCATGTGGTACCACTGCCCTATTCTGTAGAGGGCAATGTTGATCCAGAAGAAGCCTTTATTGCCTCTTTATCCAGTTGTCATATGTTGTTTTTTTTATCTATCGCTGCTAAAAGGCGTTACACAATAGAAAGTTATAGTGATGCTGCCACAGGTATAATGCAATTAGACAATGATAAAAAAATGTCCATGACCGATGTAACATTAAATCCACAGATTGTTTTTTCAGGCGATAAAAAACCCACAAAAGAACAAATCGACAAAATACACCACCAAGCGCATGAACAATGCTTTATTGCGAACTCGGTTAAAACTAAAATACATTTCAAATGAAAACTAGCATCCGTAAGATGGGCCCCGCCCATCATAAACAATACGACAAACTCAATGATGGGCGGGGCCCATCTTACACATAGATACTATGAATATTATAGACAAAATATGGCAAAGCCATATCGTAGAACAAAAACAAGGGCACCCTGCCATTTTAGCTATTGATTTTTGCCTTGTACATGAGGTCACTTCTGCTCAAGCTTTTGATACTTTACGGGTGAGGAATTTACCTGTTTTTGATACCAAATCATTACTGGCTACCGTTGATCACAGTATTCCGACACGTAAAAATCGTCATGAAATTTTTGATGAAATGGCAAAAGCGCAGGTGCAAAAACTGCGAGATAATACCAAAGAATTTGACGTGCCTTTTTATGATATGGATTCTGATCATCAGGGCATTGTCCACGTAGTTGGTCCAGAACTTGGGATTACCCAGCCAGGCATGACCATTGTTTGCGGGGATTCTCACACTGCCACACATGGTGCTTTTGGTGCGATTGCCTTTGGTATTGGCACTTCAACTGTTGGGCATGTATTTGCCAGTGGTTGTTTATTGATGAATAAACCAAAGACAATGAAAGTCGAGTTTACAGGTCAATTTAAAGCGGGTGTATCAGCAAAAGATGCCATTATGAAACTAATTGCAAACATTGGCATTGGCGGTGCGAATGGACATATTATTGAATATACAGGTTCTGCTATTGAGTCCATGAGCATGGAAGCACGCATGACCTTGTGTAATATGAGCATAGAATGTGGCGCGGTTGCTGGTTTGATTGCTCCTGATGAAATTACTTATGATTACTTGAAAGATAAAAAGTACGCACCAACCGACAAATGGGACGATGCTGTAGCGTATTGGCAAAGTTTAAAAAGTGATGAAGATTGCTCTTATGACAAATCTATCACCATTGATGTCAGTAATTTACAACCCATGGTTTCTTGGGGGACTAACCCACAACAAGCCATTGAAATCGACCAAAACATACCGAGCGCAAACGACGACATGGCAACAAATGCACTTGATTATGTCAAACTTTCCATCAATCAACCGATTAAAGACATAAAGCTGGATTGGGCTTTTGTGGGTTCATGCACCAATGGTCGTATTGAAGACATGCGTGTCACAGCAGCTATCTTAAAGGATAAGAAAATTGCTGAGCATATTACATTTTATGTCGTACCAGGTTCGGAACAAGTGATGGCTCAAGCCGAGAAAGAAGGCTTAATTGATATCATTAATGCCTCAGGAGCAGAATTTAGAATGCCAGGATGTTCCATGTGTTTGGGCATGAATGATGATAAAGTTCCTGCGGGATCTCGTTGTATATCATCCACCAATCGTAATTTTGTTGGTCGACAAGGCACAGGTAGTATTACCCATTTAGCCTCACCAGCCACAGTGGCAGCCAGTGCGATTGCTGGCAAGATTGTTTCACCGACTAATTATTTTAATACAAATGGAGAAGTTGCATGAAAGCGATTACACATATAAAAGGTATTGCGATTCCCATGAACATCACCGATATAGATACCGATATTATTATTCCTGCTCAATACCTCACCAGCACTTCGCAAACAGGTTATGGCGAACACGCCTTTGCGCGTCTACGAGCAGATAAAGATTTTGTGCTTAATCAAGAAAAATACAAAGGTGCGCCAATATTATTAACTGGCTCTAATTTGGGCTGTGGTTCATCACGTGAACACGCGGTTTGGGCAATCAAAGAATTAGGGATAGATGCCATAATCGCACCAAGTTTTGCTGATATTTTCGCTAATAATGCCAAGAAAAACGGCTTACTTTTAATTGAACAGCCACAAGATGTACTCGATAAATTAATGCATAAAGCAACTGATTCGAACTTGGAACTTACTATTGATATAGAAAGGCAAACGATTAAATTTGATGATTTAATCCTAGAATTTACTTTAAATGATTTCTTTAAACACTGCTTAATCAATGGCTTGGACGAATTAGACTACCTACTCTCACACGCAAATAATATTGATTTATTTAAGTCTAGACAAAAACAAAACACGTTATTTATAGAGACCTTTACATAACTTAGGGTTCAGAAAAAAGAATGAAATAGATAAATAAAATGGGGCAAACCCTTAATAAGGAGAGAGAGAATTAAATTATTAAGGGAATGCAGTGGGATTTTATTTAAACAATAATCAATTTACTAATTATTACGTACATTATATTTAATTATTCAAATAAAACCAGTGCCATAAGTCATGCGAACTAAAACAATGACTATTTTAAGACTATTTTTAACAATACTTGATAGTTTTTAGATATACCCTAGAATAGTTGAAAAAAATATTAAATGAAACTATGAAAAAAATTGCAGTACTGTCAGGTGATGGAATTGGCCCAGAGGTTATGTCGCAAGCATTACGTGTTCTTGACGCTCTAGATCTCGGTTTTAAAGTTGAACATGGTTTGATTGGTGGTGCGGCTTATGACAAATACAAGTCTCACTTTCCCGATGAAACGCGCGAATTGTGCCTTACCTCAGATGCTGTACTATTTGGCTCTGTTGGTGGTCCAATTGTCGATTCTCAGCTACCTAAATGGCATCGATGTGAAGCCAATTCTATTTTGGCATTAAGAAAAGCACTTAAATTAAATGTTAATCTTCGACCTGCTACATTATTTAAATCCTTGATTTCAATATCACCTCTTAAACCTGAGTTAATTGAACAAGGTGTTGATATTATGATTATTAGGGAGTTACTTGGAGATATTTATTTTGGTGAACATAAACAATTTATTGAAAATGGACTTCGTGTTGCAACAGATGTTGCACGCTATGATGAAGATCAAATTAAAATTGCCATCCACCAAGGTTTTAAAACTGCTATGGCACGGAATAACAAGCTCGTTTCCGTTGATAAAGCCAATGTCCTCGACACCTCTAAGTTATGGCGCACAATTGCTAATGAAATAGCTCCAGAGTACCCAGAGGTGACTTTAGAACATATGTTGGTTGATAACTGTGCCATGCAAATTATTCTTAATCCTGCTCAGTTTGACACTATTGTCACCGCTAACCTTTTCGGGGATATAATTTCAGATGCTGCCAGTGCTTTACCTGGTTCTTTAGGTCTGATGCCTTCGGCTAGTTTTTCTGCTGAAGGGTTTGGCTTGTATGAGCCCTCAGGTGGCTCTGCCCCTGATATTGCCAACAAGGACATTGCCAATCCTACGGCACAAATATTAAGTCTTGCACTTATGCTCCGTTATTCTTTTAAGCTTGAAAAACAAGCTCAACAAATTGAGAAAGCAATAATAAAAACATTAGAACAAGGCATGAGAACCCGTGATATTCACCAACATAATGACACGTTGGTTAGTACTCAAAAATTTACTACTGCTATTATAAACAATCTTTAATCCGTTTAACGGCAATATTTAAATTATCCATTGAAGTTGCAAAAGACAACCGCACATGTCCTGGAGCTCCAAAAGGAGTGCCGGGAACAACTGCCACTTTAGCATTTTCTAATAGCCAAGTTGAAAGTTCAACATCTGTACTAACACCATCAATTCTTGAAATCACTTTCTCAACATTAGGAAAAGCATAAAAAGCCCCCTCTCCTTCAAGACATGAAAAACCAGGCAAGTCATTTAAGGCTTTAACCAACCAATCATGGCGCTCTTTGAAGGCTTTTTTCATGGGAACTAAACAATCTTGTGGCCCATTAAGTGCAGCAACAGAAGCCGCTTGAGAAATAGAACAGGGGTTGGATGTCGCTTGTGATTGAATCTTACGCATCGCCGCAATCACAGCAACAGGACCAGCAGCATAACCAATACGCCAACCCGTCATAGCATAAGCCTTTGAAACACCGTTAATAAAGACCATTCTATCCATTAGTTTAGGAAACAATACACCTAAATTAGTAATTTCTTCATCACCCCAATAAATATGTTCATATATATCATCGGTGGCAATCATCACTTGCGGGTATTTTAACAACACTTCACCCAATGCTTGCAGTTCTGCTTTACGGTAGGCTTTACCTGTTGGATTACTTGGTGTGTTTAAAATAATTAAACGCGATTTATCCGATATAGCATTTTCTAATTGTTCAGGTGTGATTTTAAAATCCTGTTCTTGAGTTGTTGTAACAATCACAGATTTACCTCCAGCAAGCAATGCCATATCAGGATAAGAAACCCAATAAGGAGCTGGAATAATCACTTCATCCCCTGGGTTTAGAACCGCAGCGAGCAAATTTGAAATACTGTGTTTAGCACCACATGACACCAAAATTTGGTTAGCGACAAAATCCAATCCATTTTCACACTTAAACTTATCTATAACAGCTTGTTTTAGTTCCGCAGTACCGTCAACAGCGGTGTATTTTGTCTGTCCGTTATTGATTGCTTCAATAGCCGCTGCCTTAATGTGATCTGGCGTATCAAAATCAGGTTCCCCTGCTCCCAAACCAATCACATCTTTACCTGCTGCACGTAACTCTGCAGCCTTCATGCTCACCGCAATAGTTGCCGATGGCTTTACTTTTTTTATCAACTCAGAAACAAAATCAGTCATATTAATACACCTAAAATAATTTAGCTCTATATTAACGTAAAGCTTACATTAGACAAGAGTAATATAGTAACTTTTGGGAAAAAACCTTACAAACCAACAAAGCTACAGCAAACTGTAATTAGTGCCAAGACATTGATAATTCATCTTTCACTTTGATTATTCTGGGTACGGCACCCAAGAAAGAATAAAAACCCAGCAACAAACCACGAATGATACAACGCCTTGTTTTTAAAATAATTTTTGAAAACTTCAGGTTATTATTAACCCTACGAGATAATACTGCGGGAGTGATAGCTGGTAATTTTTAATTAAAAACAATTTACTCTTCCTCACCCCATATTTTATAAATAGGGATTTCGCGTTTTCGATATAGCCACGCAAGAAAAATACCGACTAACATGCCAAAAAGGTGTGATTCCCATGAGATGTATTCTTTATTTGGGATTACGCCAAAAATAAGAGAACCATAAAGAAAAACGATGGCAATTGATATGCCAATAGATTGCATGTCTTTGCGGATAAAACCACTAACGAAAATAAAGGTTAATATGGCATAAAGGATGCCACTAGCGCCAATATGATTAGCACTTCGTGCAAGTAACCAGACAAGAACTCCCGTAAAAATTATTGAATAAATAAGGACCTTTTTAGCAATTTTGGGGTAATTACCAAACAAGGCTGTTATTGCCAATAGTAATGGTAATGTATTACTCATTAAATGCGATAGACTTCCGTGTAAAAATACAGTGGTAATTATCCCGAATAAACTATTTAAATGACGAGGATGAATACCAAAATTGTTTAATGAGATAAAGGGTAAAAATAAATCAACAAAAAAGACTGCCCACATTAGTACAATAAAATAAAGCCCTATCTTGAAGGCTTTTGGCCACAGTTTTTTGCGCGACAACGCATAATCTTCATCTAACTGCTGTATTCTCATAGACTGCCCCAAAATCTATTAATAACGTCGTCTTCTGGTGTTTTCTTCCATTATTTCTCGGCTTCTTTCATCTTTTGTTATCAAATTTTCATAAGTACTTATTTTTGCTTCTATCCTAGCTCTCTGATAATAATCCAACTCTTGTTTTAAGATGTTTTTTAACACCCTTACAGCACGGTAATTATTATGTAACTTATGCTCTTTACTTGCTAGTGCTTCGTTTGCTTCAATACTTTTACCAAGATTTTGATTTGCAATAGCAAGCAATCCATAATAGTTGGGTTTTTCTGGGAAAATTTGGACTAATTTTCGTGCCAAACTTCTGGCTTTATTTCGGTCTTCAAAATCTCGACTTGTTGATAGCATTTGAATATAGGGTTCGATAACAATTGGACTTTCAGGGTAGGATTTATACAATTTTTCAAACAGCTGTTTTCCTTTTGACCTGTTAATCTCTGCGGTTATATTAGCCTGCAACAAATTAATGACTAATTGCGTTTGGTTAGTTCTTTTAATTGTTTTAACTATTTTTAATGCCTTTTTATTCTCATGTGAATAATGCAGAGACAAGGCATAACCATATTTTTGTGACGGACTAATCTCTGACCCTTTCTTTTCGGCAAATAATTTTCTATAATAACTGACGTTATCAATTTCTATATTTTTTGTTAATACACGCAGTCGTTCTTTGACAAAATCATACAATTCAGATTCTTTAAACTCTTTACCCTTACTTGCATGTGCCCTATTTTTTGCTTCGGTCACACGATTGATTGATAACGGGTGCGTTCGTAAATACTCTGGTAATTGATAACGTTCATCACTGGGCTTCTCTCGCATCAATTTTTCAAAAAAACTGGCCATTCCTAAAGGGTTGTAATGGGCTTTTTCTAAGTTATTGATACCCACTCTATCCGCTTCATATTCATGTGCTCTGGTAAAGTTAATCATGGATTGTTGGTTTAAAGCAGAAGCAGCAACAGCTATTGCAATGGGAGCATCTCGTGAATCACTATAACTTGCGGCAGCTGCGGCTCCTAACATTCCAAGAATCATAGGAATTGTGTTTTTCTTAACACCGGCATAAAAGCGAGACATATGCCGCTGTGTGGCATGAGCAATTTCATGTGCCATGACACTGGCAAGTTCACTTTCCGAGTCTGTTCGTAAAAACAAGCCACTATACATAATTATTAATCCACCTGGATAGGCAGATGCATTAACAATATTTTCATTCACTACAAAAAAATCAAACGGGGCTTTGGGGTTTTCTGAATAGACAGCCAGTCCAAATCCAAGTTTTTCAATGTAATCTGCCACAATTGGATCAAGCATAACTAAATCGTATTCATAAATTTGTTGAATAATAGAATCACGTATCTCTTTTTCTTTAACAGGTGATAAAACAGAATCAGATGGCGTGCCTAAATCAGGGAGGTTGATGTCATTGGCACGACAACCCAAACTTGCAATTTGCAAAGTAATGACTAGTACACTTATTGTGATTTTTTTCAACATTATTAAATTTTTGGTTACTTTTTTATCTATTCTATCTATCTGACAGGTAATATTGTGTTAAATTGCAAAAATATTATGAAATATTCAATTTTTATCAACCCAATGAGTCAAGACTCCTCAGCCAGTGAGCAAGCTTTTAAATTTATGCAAGCCATTAGAGAAGAAGAGTATGATCACATAAGCTTATTCTTCTATGGTTATGCGGTCGAATGTGCTTTTTTCAAGGATAGCCTATGGAAAACTCTTGTCCATAGAGATATTTCACTTGTGGCTTGTTCGACAATTGCCCAAGATTTTCAAAAGAATAACAAGATTGTTCATAAGAACTTCACGATTGCAGGCCTTGGACAATGGATGGAGTCCACCCTTGATTCCGATAAAAGAATAGAATTTATATGAAAGCACTGGCATTGGTAACTCACAATAAGGATAAACAAATAAAGTGGTTGTTTGATCGAATATTGGCGATGATTGTTTATGATGTTGAAATTTATGTTGTTTTTGTAAATGATGGTTGCCATCAACTGGTTGAAAACAAAATATGGAAAGCCTTGCCGGTGTATGGTGTTGATGAACTATTTGATTATAATGCAACTATAAAAAGAGAAAACAGTCTGATAACAAGCAAGAGCCTCTCAACCCAAGAACTCAAAAACATGATTGCCCAAGCAGATATTATTTTATGAAAATCAAAACCCTTCATATATGTAACCTAGATGAACTACCCAATTTAGACTTCTATTGGGCAATGATTTCTCCTCATGATCAAGTTATCTTTTACGCTCAATCAATTAATAAAAACCAATACAAAGAACTTGATAGGCAACTGCCTTTAATCAAGAAGCATTACCAAAACAAGCAGGGGAATAATGCTTTTACCAACCTAACAATGCAAAAGTGGCTACAGCTTGTTAAAAGCGCTAACAAGACAATGACATGGAAATAGATAAAATAAAATTAGATGATAACGGGCACTTTCAAGATTTCTTGTTATGGGATAAAAATTTAGGCAAACAACTTGCTCAAAAAGATGGATTGGATTTATCCGCACAACATTGGCAAATTATTGAACTCGTTAGAAAGATTTATCTTGAAACAGAAACCACTCCACCCATGCGCTTATTGATAAAAGCCATTAAAACAAACATCAATGAAGAGATAGCTAATTCTAGGTACCTTTATCGTTTATTCCCTGATGGCCCCGTACGTTTGTCCAGTAAATATGCAGGCTTACCAAAACCTCAGCATTGTATGTGATTTAAACTAAGCTTTTAATTTCTCCATAAGGTAAGGCCTTACCAACCAAAAACCCTTGAAAATATTCACAACCTAACTTCTTTAACAGTTCAAACTGTTCTAGTGTTTCAACACCTTCTGCAACCACATCTAAATCGAGCTTGAGTGCCATATTGACAATTGTTTCAATAAGGATTTCTGATGAACTTTCATAATTTAGGTTTTTAATAAAAGATTTATCTATTTTCAACATGTCTATAGGCATTTTTGACAAATACTTGAGTGATGAATAACCTGAACCAAAATCATCAATTGCCAGTTGCACCCCTAGTTTTTTCAACTTATAAAGCTTATTCAAAGCATCTTCAAAGTCATCTATGGCAATTGATTCTGTTAATTCCAAGGTGATAAAACGTGTATCAATGTCGTATTTATTTTTATATTTTTCAATTAATTCAACAATTTTTGTATGGCGAAATTGAAATAAACTCACGTTAATGGAAATTGGAAGGACAGGTTGTTGTTGTTTTAGACGTCGGCCTATGCAACTAAATACGTTATCAAAAATCCAGTCATTCAATTCAATTATAATGCCAGATTCTTCGGCAATCCCTATAAATGAATTTGGCAACACCAAACCGTCTTCCGGGTGATTCCAACGAATTAAAGCCTCTAGTCGACAAACCTGTTTTTTTGTATTAAAAATAGGTTGATAATACATTTCAAATTCATTTTTTACTAATGCCTGTTTTAAAAACTCCTCTGTTCTCAAGAGAATATTTGCCTTTTCTTGCATGGGTTTTTGGAAAAAACTTATTTCGCCCCCACCCCTTGATTTTGATGCATACATCGCAATGTCTGCTTGTTGTATTATTTCATCAGGATCGTTTGAGATATCAGGGAAAATGCTAATACCTATACTGAATGATGTATGGAAATTATACCCTTCGATAACAAAATTTTTTTGCATCCCTTTTATTATTTTAGTTGCTATCGTGGTTGCATTTTCCTTAAAATCTGCTAAATTAATTTCTTTATTTTGTAACAATATAACAAACTCATCGCCACCAAAACGTGAACAAATATCTCCATCTCTAAGAATGCTTGTTAGTCTAATTGCAATTTTTTTTAATAATTCATCACCAAAATAATGCCCCATTGAATCATTTAGCACTTTAAATCTATCCAAATCTAAATACAAAATTGCACCATATGAGCGAGTTCTCTTAGCTTCAAGTGTTGCTTCTTGTAGTGACAACATAAAACTTTGTCTGTTTGGCAAGCTTGTCATACTATCGAAATAGGCTAATTGCTTTATCTTGTGTTTATTTTCTTCATCTTTTGTTATGTCAATCTTTATCCCTATTAGCTCAATTGAATCTTCTTTTCTATTATAATTAGGTGTTACAAAATCTTTAAGCCAGATTAATTTACCGTCTTTACGGTGCGCTCTGTATTTAAATTCAAATCGTTTTAATGATTTAGCTCCTTCAATAAACGTATTTTTTACTTTCTCTGTATCTCTTGGATCAATGATTTTACTACTTACATAGTCCATTTCCATTAACTCTTCACGGCTATAGCCCATAATTTTTTCAGCTTCTTCACTTAAAAAATCTAGCGTTTTATTCCCTAATGTATGCTTCCAAAACATGACTGGTTGTATTTCAACCATTTGCTTGTACTTTTCTTCACTACTTTTTAAGCTTTCATTCAGAGACTCTATTTTTTTAGTTCTATGTTGTACTCGTTTATTAATTAAAATAGAGTTCCCTGCAATGACTAACAAGCCTGACTCTAAAAAAGAAATAAACAAAATCCCCAAGGATAACAACCACCAAAGTAGCCATGATGAATGCTTAGTATAAAAACTAGATTTTGCAGATATTTCAAATAACCAAGTATGGTTAAAGAAAGAGAAAGCCGACTTAGTTTGTGCTGACAAATTGTTTTTTGATTTATTTGGTGTTTCAAATATTTTAATCAGTCCATTCTCATATTTAGAAAATATTTCAACATCCAAATCTTCTAAATTAAATTCTCCTATGACACTGGGGGAATGGGTAGCAAAATAATTATCAAGTAATTTAATAGCTTCCGTATTTTCAAGTTTATGTAAACCTTTCATAGCCTCTGAAAAATCTGCTAACATATTATTTGAAAAAACATCTCTTGCCGCTTCCAACTTATCGTAAAGACGCTCTCCTTCAATTTTTTTTATATTAAGAGCCACAATTATTAACAGTACAAATGATATCAAAACAGGTATAAAGGTTTTAAAAAATCTATCCCACCAAATTATTTTAGGCTTTTTAAACAGTACAAACATAAAGGGTAAAATAATATATATGCCGATATTATCCCCTAACCACCAGGCACCATAGTTAATTAAGAAAAACTCTGAATCAAGAAGACCACTAGTAGTTAATACATAGGTTGAAAACAATGCTGTAAATGTAACAGGTATCATTGCTGAAAAAACAAACAACTTAATTATTGACTGAAATGTCAGTAAAGTATTAGCCTTACCTACATATTTCCCTACCAAAAAGGCACCCAATGTACTCCGAATTATAGTAGAAATTAGTAATGCTAAATAAGCAAGCAGTAAATTGTTTTCATCTTGTATATTTTCGAACTGATAAAACTGAAAATTTATCAAAAACTCTCCTACAAGTAATGCAGGAATATAACGATAGCCAAACAATAGAATCACTCCAACTCCAATTCCTGCAGGTGGCCAAACGGGTGCTGCATAGGTAGGGGGCAAGAGTAGAGGGTTAACTAAAATGCCAAAACCATAATAAACCAAGGCAATAATTATACTGAAGCCTAAATATTTAATTGTATTGTTAATTGTCAAAATTGATTTTGTTCCATTCATTGATTTCAGGATTGAGTTACAACTCTTTTTTTTGAATATTTTACCATAATTGCATCAATATTTTTAATATTTATTCCAAGAATAAAATCTTCAGGCACTTGATATAAATAAGTTTTAGTCTCTGAATTAATGTAGCTTCTATAACTGTTCAGTGTGGGGGCAGGTAAAACAGCCTGATTCCACTCCCAACTAGTGCCATTTGCAAAAACATAATGTTGATTCCCTTTATTGTCGTAATTCCCAAATCCCGATATAGAAACACGAAATAGAGTGCAATCACTTGGTACGTATAGCGAATAAAAAAAATACATTGCCACCTTATTGGTGGTTAGTCATTTTTTGGATTTGCTAGGCGTGCTAAGGGCTTGTGTTCTAACCGTGTTTTCTATATCGGGATTTGGGTAATTAATAAAAGCACCCCCTAGTCCAATAGTTTCTGGCAATAGATTCATCTCTGTCACTCCATTTTCGGTTATCAATCCTATATTTCGTTGTTTTGCTTGTTCGACAAAAAGAGCTTTGGGTGGTTTAATATTATGACTAAATTTCTTAGGTACTTGGTAAGCCTTTTCAATAATGTCATCTTTTTTCTTCTCTTGACTCAAATAATACACCAGCCCAACAGTTATCAGAATCATAGCCGCTATTACTTTCAAAGTTCTTTTGAAAAAATCTGCAATCACTGCGTCATTTGCTATTGGATGATTCTCTAAATTATTATTGGTCATGCTTATTCTTCATTGACATTATTTTCTTTTATAAAATTTAACAGACCTTAGAGGTTGTCACATTACTCTAGGACAGTGGAAAAATGAACAAAGCACCACTGAGTTTTCATCACTAGGACTTCATTGTATTTATCCATTAATTGTTAAAACGATACTTTTTATTCTTCATAATAAAACTTTTTTACTCATTGAAACAGAGTTAATCTATGAATTGTGACAAATTAATGATTTTTTGAGAAGTAGGAAGATAGCATATTCCTCTGTTTGAAATTGAGGTATAAGAAAATCTGTTTGAACCTTTACTACATAACATTTCATTATTTATAACATTTTTATAAATGCACTTTTGTTAAAGACTCTAAAAAGACTTTTCATACTATCTTCTCAACTGACACAGTCTTTAAAGCTTGTAAACCACTCGAATTGTTTTACTTAATTTAGAATTTATTCCAAATTTTGAAGGAGGCTCATATTTCCATTGTTTGACAGCTTTTAATGCACTTTTATCGAAAATTCGTGCGTTTCTTTTAGATCTCAATACCTTAGCATCAACTACCTTACCAGTTGAATCAACGGTAATTTCGACATCTACCCATCCTTCGATTTTTTTCCTAGATGCTTTTGATGGATAGATTGGAGCAACACTTTTTGTTTTTTTCCACTTGTATGCTGAGTTAGAGAACTGAATATTTTTCGGCTTTTGTTGTGTGACCTCTGTTGGCTTTTTTTCTTGTTGAATTTTATCCTGTTCAGCTAATTTTTGAGAGGTAATTTTTTCTTGAATTTGTTTTTGTTCTTTTAGCTCTTTCTCGACCAGATATTGTGCCGTAATTTTTTCTTGTTCCACTTGATTTTTTTGAGCTAACTTTTCAGCTTCTAGTTTTTCAGCTTCTAGTTTTTTTATTTTTGCCTGTTGAGCGGCATTTTTCTTGCGCTCATTATCTAATTGTTTTTGAATCTCAATCTTATTAGTCATTTTGGGGGAGGTGGACTTTTGAGTAGTACCCTCGGCAGAAGAAGTATCTTCGGTAGAAGATAATTCATCTCGATCAAAACCAAGGGAATTTCTATCCAAACCAAAGTCATCCTCATCATCGTCATCCTCAATTTGCATCTTCATATCAGGTGCGTCATCACGTTCAGGCATAGAGTCTGTCCATGAGGGTTTTTTCTTTGGTTCTTGCGCATGCACACTCAATTGGAATGCTAACAATACACAAATTATTGTTTTAATTTTCATTATTTAAGTAATTATTTGGGGATTTATAGCTAAATTTAGAATAATTTATAATTTTAATTCACTTAACAGTAATCTATTAGTGGTATTTTATTCTGCTCTAGTCCTTTTATGTCACTTGATTTTACTATTAGAATAAAATAATTCAACCTATTATTTAACAATTTTTTACAATGCAAACAATATTTGTTCTTAATGGAGCTTTATCAACGCGTTAAATGCATAAAAACCTTGGGAAGTTGCTCTGGTAATTTATCCAAATGGTCAATAATTGTATAATGGTTACTAAATATATCAGCCACATAGCTATCTGCATTTTTATCAAGTGTAATACAATAGCTAAATATTCCTTGAGACTTGAGTTCCTCTACACATTTTTTAGTGTCTTTGATTAAGGTTTTTGGGTCTTTTGCATCAATATCTGCAGGCTCTCCATCAGTTAATACCAATAACAATTTCTTTTCAGCTTGCTGGGTACTCAGATAATGAGCTGCATGTCGCATGGCAGAGCTCATTCGTGTTGAATACGAAGCTTGCATTGCAGCAATTCTGGCTTTTACTGTTTGCCCATAATTTTCACTAAAACCCTTAATATGCTGATAACGTACTTCACTTCGTGTGTCAGAATTAAACCCTGCAATAGCAAATTTATCTCCTAATTTATCTATTGTCCATGCAGTTATTGCTAGGGCTTCTTGAGACAGTTCCAATAAAGTCTGTCCAGTCTCAGCATTAATTTGATTCAACGATTCAGATAAATCAACCAATAGCATCACCGCAATACTACGAGAATCCGTGGTATTACTAAAATTAATACGCAAATCAGGCTCTTGCCCATTCTTTAAATCAATAAGTGAACGCAAAGCAATATCTAAATCTAACTCAGAGCCTTCTTCTTGAAAGCGTATGCGTTTTTTATTTTGCGGCTTTAGTATTTCAATCATTTTTTTTAACCGTTTTGCTAACTCCTCATGCTTTTGCATAAGCCTATCAATTTTATTAGCATCACCTGATGGATGCAGTCGCTCATAAACAGTTGTCCAATCGGGGCGGTAACTTTGGGAAATATAATCCCATTCATCGTAGTAACGTGGTGGCAAACTATCTGCCGTATCTACAATACGTTCTTCATTTTGGTATTCATTGGGGACAATCTCATCGGCTTCATCGTATTCTTCGTAATGAAACCAAAAATAGCGGTTGTCATCACGGTAAGACACTTCTGTGTTATCAAAATAAATCTCAGGCAAACTATCACTATCTTGGCGTGATTGGATAAAATATTTTGTACCTAATTTTGACATCTCTAAGGTAGAAGATTCTTTCTCACCTTTTATCAACACATTAAATTCGTCTCGAAATTGACTTATTAATTGATCCTCAGGATCAAAGCGTGCATCTATCAGTGCACGAGACAATCGAACTGCACGGTAACGAATAGTAGAGACATTCAAACCATCACAAGCTCCTTTTTCTGGATAAGAATGGAGTGCCAAGAAATATTTTTTCAATCCAGGATACAATCGCATGGCGAGTCTATCCACTCGCGCATCTTCAAATGCTGATATAATTAATTGCATTTGCGGTGCATAATTATCTGCCATCAATTTGTTGGACCACTTTTTGTGAGACATCAAATGAGCCAATAGGGTACGGTAGCGATTAATGCCGCTAATACCATTTAACTCTTCATAAACATCAGGGACAGCGATTAAATCCTCTTCTAAATAAGGTAATGGCACTCGTATTTGGTCAAAGCTAGTTGAAAATGCCGTCATGGGGTAGTCACAATTCCAAAGACATTCTTTTGCCATATTAAGTTTATATTCTATATTTTTAAAACTTGTGCCTTCACGCTCACGATTAATGATGCTTTTTGCGTCGTGAGATTTTAGGCTAAAATAGTCAATCTGCTGATCTGGCGAATCAACATAATTTCGAGCACCATAATCTATAAAACTACGCAACCCTTTGATACTCAGCTTTGAAATAAGTTGTGGCATTGCATTTAATAGAGGAATCATACCCGCTGATTCATATAGTGAATTATGGCCATGAATAACTGTCTGAGTTTTTTCTACAAACTCATCTAGCGCAATAAAGTACTCATGGAGCTCGTGAGCGTTATTGATGCGGCGACATACTGTTTGTAAAGATTTTAGAAAGGGGATTAATGCTTTTTTATTAGGGCTTCGTGCGAGTTTATAGCCATAATCTGTTATTGACTTTATTGAATCAGTACCCAAGTGTTCTGCAACCTTTGGAATAATCTTCATGTATTCCAATACTGGCTCAACTCCTTGTCCGATAGAGCATAAAAAGTTTGCACCATCCAAATAGGCAAAGATTGCTATATTACTCAAATGCTTTTGAGCATTTCTCAAGCACGGTTCAAATGCTTCAAGTGCATCAGGGAATTTGCACTTAAAGCGTTGAGTGTATTTTTCTAATTCAGCAACTTCCACTAGCCGAAAATAAGTTCAATAGCATTATCTAAACTTTCTCGAACATCAGCATCATCTGTTATCGGTCTTACCATTGCCATTTTACAGGCATCAATAGGTGAAATTCCTTGATTAATCAGCTTTGCCGCATAAACCATTAAACGTGTCGAAATACCTTCATCCAAACCATGGCCTTTTAATTTACGAGCCACGTGACCTACTTCCACCAATTTATCAGCTATTGCTTGTTCAATTTGACCTTCAGTCATTAAAATAGCAGCCTCGTCTTCACGGTTGGCATAATCAAAATCGAGACCACAAAAGCGTTGTTTGGTCGATTGTTTTAAGTCTTTCATTAGACTCTGATAGCCCGGGTTGTATGAAATAACTAATTGGAAATCAGGGTGTGCTTTAATCAACTCTCCTTTTTTATCTAATGACAACTCTCGCCTGTGATCCGTTAACGAATGAATAACAACCATCGTATCTTGACGTGCTTCAACAATTTCATCCAAATAACAAATTGCACCGTAACGTGCAGCCAAGGTTAATGGACCATCAACCCAACGAGTGCCGTTAGCATCTAATAAAAATCGACCGACTAAATCCGATGCGGTGATGTCTTCATTACAAGAAACAGTAATAATTGGCTTGCCAAGTTTCCATGCCATGAATTCGACAAAGCGAGATTTACCACAACCTGTTGGACCTTTAACCATAACGGGCAATTTAGCATCATAACTGGCTTGATACAACTCAACTTCATTGGACAGCTGTTTGTAAAAAGGTTCTTGTTCAATTTTGTATTGATTAATGTCCATCTGAATTTCCTTACAACAAACCTCGTCATTCCTGCGAAGGCAGGAACCTCATTCAATTTATCATATTATTTTTTATAAATAGATTTTCCCAAAGAGATTCCTGCCTACGCAGAAATGACGTATTATTTTGGGCATCACACATTAGTATTACTTATGTACACCCAACTTTTCTCTCCAACCAGGGTATAACATGTCGGCATCACCTGGGAATGATTCAAAAGCGCGAGCAAATTCTTTATGTTCTTTAGCGTATTCGATTGGATCTGCTCCTTGAGTCCAGCAATCAAAGGCTTGTTTAAGCGAAACCGCTCCTGCTGCTGGTGAATCTATATGACCATAAGAACCACCTCCTGCGGTGTTAATTAGATTGCCATGACCTAAGTTTTCAAAAAATGCTGGTAATCTTAACGCATTCATGCCACCTGAAATAATTGGAGTTACGGGCTTCATACCTTCCCATTTTTGATAATAAACAGGGCCTTGACACTCATCACGCTCAATCATATAGGCGATAATATTATCATCGTTCCCACCTTCCATCTTACCAAAACCCATTGTGCCTACGTGGATACCAGAGGCTCCCATAAGACGAGATAATTTAGCCAAAATATAAGCCGTATAACCACGTTTCGAAGATGGGGATGTAACCGCACCATGCCCTGCTCTATGGTAATGTAAATATTGCGAAGGGTATTGACGGCGTGCCGTTGTCACCATTCCTGGCCCTCCAACATAACCATCAACTAAAAAGGCCACATGTGGTGCAAACTCACCAAACGACTCCAGTACAAAATCAGCCCTGTAACACATTTCATGGTAATCATCTGCTGTAATATTAGCTGAAAATAGTTTTGCCTCACCCGTTTCATCTTGGGCTCGTTTCATAGAATCCACAACCATTGGTATAACTTTTTTCATAGGGCAAAAGACTTGATTACCTTGTGGCTCATCATTTTTGATGAAATCACCACCTAGCCAAAACTGATAAGCTGCATCAGCAAAAGGTTCAGGGCGCAAACCCAATTTAGGTTTAATAATTGTCCCTGCAATATAGCCACCGTTTTCTCTTGGTCTTCCTAACAATTTCCACATATGAGATATATCAACAGAAGGGCCATCAAATAAATGTAATTTAGTTTCAGGCACCCAAAAATCAAACATCTGAAGGTTGGCAACATCACCCATCCCTTGATTATTTCCAATTGCTAAAGTCAAAAAAGATACAATCATTGTTTTTCCATCAATATTGTTTCTATCGAACAAGTCAAAAGGATAAGCCACTTTCATTATTCCTTCCGCTTCGTCAATTTCATAAATCATTGCATCTAAATCTTTAGTAAAGTCATCAGTTGTAGAAACCTCAACATTGGTTCCTGTAGATGATTCTGCTGCTACATGAGCGGCTGTTTCTAAGTAGCCATACCCTGTTGCAGGTGTCATTGTATAAGCCACTAAAATGTGATTTTGACCAGCTATTAAATCTTCTTCTTTTAATGTTAAGTCTGCATATCGATTGGATTGATCCATCTGATTGTCCTCTGTGATTAATATTTAAGTTGACCCATCTTAAACGATAGCTATAATAAATAAAAGTCACATTATTTTATGAAAATCATAAGAGAAATTTATGAACATCACCTTGAGACAAATTAATATATTTGTAGAAGTTGCCAATCATTTAAGCATCACGAAAGCTGCTAATGCCTTATTCTTAACGCAACCTGCAGTTTCAATGCAAATCAAACAACTTGAGGACATGGTTGATTTACCTCTACTTAACCATGTTGGGAAAAAACTTTCTCTTACCCAAGCGGGTGAAGAGTTTTTAAAATATTGTATACGCATTAAAAACGAATTATTTGAAGCCAAAGAATTGATGCAAGATTTTAAAGGGGTAAAGCGCGGCACATTAAATATATGTGTTGCCAGTACCTTAAGTCATTTTGCAGTACAGACAATTAAAGAATTTTTAACCAGCCACCCACATTTGAAAATTAAGTTTGAAGTTAATAATCGTCATAATGTTTTAAAAAACTTAAAAAACTCAACAGCTGATATCGTCTTAATGGGGAAACCTCCTCTCGATCAAGACCTAGAGTTTAGCGTTATAAAAGAAAATCCTTTAATCGTAATCGCACCCAAAGACCATATCTTAGCTGATAAAAAGAACATTAGTTTGAAGGAACTGTGTAAACATACTTTTGTTATACGTGAGCAAGGTTCTGGCACTCGTCTTGCTTTTCAATCTTTACTCGATGTTAATAATGTTAAGCTAAATGAACACATGACCATTAATAACAATGAATCCATTAAACTTTGTGTAGAAGCCAGTCTTGGATTGGGCGTTGTTTCAATTCATACAGTAAGAGAGAATTTAAAAAATGGCAGCATAGTGCAATTAGATGTCAATCACTTCCCAATAATAAAACAGTGGTACATCGTTAATCGAAAATCCTATCACTTACCTGCTGTTGCTCAAGTTTTTAAAGATTTTGTGGTTAATCAAATTTTATTTAGCGCACATTAGTGCTAGAATCGAAAAGTTTTTCATAACTGGCAGAGTTATCTAAAACAGACCATACTAACAAACCAACAATACAAAAGGAGTATTACAAAACCAATGAAAATTTTTTCCAACTTTATATTTATTACACTAGGGGTCATTATTTCCAGTGCATTAACTCAACATATGCAGATTCCAGCAGCTACATTATTAAAGGTAGGTACAGGACTTTTTATACTTTCCGTCATTTTATCTTTTATCACCCATAATTCTGCAACAAAACCAAATACAAACCAAACAAAGAAACAACAAAAGGTCAAATCTAAAGCCAAGCCAATAACAGCTAAAAAAACAAAACCAGCCAGTGGGCCAACAGTAACAGGTACTGTTAAATGGTATAACAAAACTAAAGGTTTTGGTTTTATTACACAAAAAGACGGTGAAGATATCTTTGTACACCAAAGTGCATTAGCTTTTAAAGGGGGCGCTTTAAAAGACGGACAATCTGTTACCATGCAGGTAGTAATAGATGAAAAAAATCGTCCTCAAGCAGAAAACGTACAAAGAGTATAAATGTAAAGTTTGCTGAACTTTTTATGTATTACCCAAATCCCGATATAGAAAGTACGATGATAGCGCAAGTCCTTGATGCACCTAGAAAACCCAAAAAAAGCTTCATCACCAATGAAGTGACTTTAGTTTTTCTTGATTTCCTATGCACATCAGTTACTTGCACTCTCACACGCAGGGTGTAGCCTTTTAAGGATGTTAGAAGTTTCTAAAAGGCTATTTTACAAGGGTGTTTAAATAAATATAATATCATACAGTGGCCCTTTCCAATAAATAAACGTTATATAACAATATGATAAATTGT
>JAMOMK010000097.1 GCA_027067055.1 Lysobacterales bacterium
CTTAACGGCTGTGCCCATGCCATGTTCAAAAACAGTGTTTTTTAATTGCCATTGCTCTAATCCATCAGGTTGATAAGTTTCGGCATCTTTTAAAATATCTGCATAAATTGAGTTGTTGATATTCGCTCTATTCTTAAGAAAATAATCCAATGGATTGCTAAAGAATTGAGCCAAATCATTGATGTGAATTTCATTATCTCGTTCCAATTTCAAACTGACATCAGGTAATTTTACCGTGCTTTTAGTTTGGTAAAAGTGCTGAGCCAACTGATAATGAGTTCGGTTAAAACTCAATGAAAATTGACTACTATCTTCAAAATAGTCACGATTAAAGCCATGCATCCGATGTTCGCTAACTTGAAATTCATTATCTGTTTTTAACTGCAAATAACTAATTAATTCGGATATAATAACCGAAGGTGGCTGTTTATCATTAGTCTTGGGATTAAAACCAATATAGCTTAGGATTAGTTGCTGAGTATTTTCTGTTAGAGCGGTGAGTAGTAAGTTTTTATCACGTTGTCTGGTGGATTTATTAAGTCGTGGTAGTTTATTGTTAAAAATATCCAAATCATTTTTAATCTCTGGCTTGGGGAAATCCCCATCATTTAAACCCAAAACAATCAATAACTTAGCATCAACAACAAAAGCATTTTCCCATGTTTGAAATCGTATGCCAATCTGCCCTTCACTGCGGTAATTATTTTCAGTAATAACGGCATCAACAATTGAATTGACAATCACCAGTGAAATTTCTTCATTGCAATCTAAGCTTTGTTCCACTAACTTTGCGTGCAATTGTTTAAAAATACGGGTTTCAAAATCTTCTTGCTTGTCATTATACAAAAAGTCTTTACACAGTTTTTGTATCAACTCGAACCATTGCTGTGGTGTTTTGTCTTTTTGGAAATCAGTATACATTTTAAACCATAAGTTTAAAAAGGTAAAGACTTGAGAAAAGACTTGCTCTTGACCAGAAAAATCACCAAAAGTGGATAAATGTTTAGTGTCATTGACCTCACCAGTCAAATACCCTGATAACCAACGGTTTTCACCAAATTGCCAGGTATTGCCCTCTTTGGCTTCAAATCCCAACTCGCCTTTTTGTACGGCATTGTAAAAGTTGCGAATATTTGAATCCAATATCCATTTTTTGATTCGCGGCAAATCATCTTCTGTTAATTTAAGTTGCTGCAAAATCACCTGTTGTGAAATCAAATCATAGAGGTTATTGGCCGTCATTTCTTGGGTAAAACCAAGCAACAAACTCATCAAACTAACAATATAATTGCTATCGGCTAACCGTACCCTATCAATATGAAAAGGCAAATAATCGCTATTCTTATCTCCTTGCCTGTAGTCAAAACTTTGGCGTATGGCATCAACATAATCATTTATATCTGGTGCAACAACAATAATGTCTTCAGGATTGAGGCTTTTATCGTGAGTCAATGCCTGTAAAATATCGTCCTTAATCACTTCCACTTCACGCAAAGCATTGTGACAAGCATGCACAATTATACTGTTATCATGTCTAAAAGGTTCTGGCTTCTCAAGCATCTCTAACACATCTTTTTTGACACTTTGTAATAAGGACTCAGGTTGAGCAACAATAGACAAATCATCATTTTCAATGAAATTTTCATCTAGAAAAGCATCAAAAATAGCCATTTT
>JAMOMK010000098.1 GCA_027067055.1 Lysobacterales bacterium
GAATACATTATGTGAAGACCCATTCCCTATCCATATCGCCTGGTTCAAGGAAATCGTATGCAATGAAGCAATTCGATCAAACACCCAATAGCTTGCATCATCCAGTGCAATTCTTATATCAGCTACAGCAGAGGTATCCAGCATTGCTGGGTGTTTGTCATTCCCGTTAAGCAAGCTTAGTGTTCTTCTATCAGCTGCAGTACCGCTTACAGTTAAAGAGATTTTTTCAGAATAGCTTCCTGGCGTAACATAGAAATGCCTTATACTCGTATCGTTTAGCACTGAGGTACTCCAGTTCCCATTGTCTTCCGTAATCAATAGGTGAGAACTGTCATTCTCATCATATTCTGGGATTGAAATTGCCTCCTCATACTGGCGGGAGGTATCCCCAGTAGCGAATTGCTCTCTGTAAGTATTAGTATTTATAGTAGATTGAAGTAAAAAATACTCATCAGCCAGGCGAGCTTGTGTATTGCCTGCCATAGTAAGGAAAAGGGTCACTAAAAAGGTTGTACTAACAAATGGAATAGTAAATGCTATCGGCTTCATATCACACATTAGACCTATTCAAAGCTATCTTCAAACAATACATTAGGTATGCTACTCCCAGCACTCCCATAATGAGGACTGTTTTGGGTTGTAATTACCCCTTTGAGCATCTTTTGCTTCGGGTGATTTGTAAATCTTTCATAAGTAAATGCATAGTCAGTCATCCTGCCTTCTTCGGCAGTCGCATACATTACCTCACCCTCGCCACCAAGAGTGGCACCCGTATGATTGTAGTACCAGTTGTTCTTGCGCGTATGGTTTTCGATTCTCCCACCCATCTTTTGCGTGTCAATAAATAAGTTGTTTTCCAAAAAACTTCCCGCAGCATTCTGGTGAACGCTGACAGTTCTGCCGCCACCAGTTACTGCATTCAAATGCTGTCGAACAAAAGTGTTGTTGTTATATTTCACAAGAAAAGGAGCTTGCATATCCGGGCTAGCGGAAATATAGAGCGCATAGGGATTTCGTCCCTGCGGATAAGCACTGGTTGGTGGGTTGAGCCTGCCTATATCGTACAGGATATTATTGATAAATTCCGTCCCCTCATAATACAAATGCGTTGCTCCTATACCATTTTGGGAATCAAAAATTATATTACTGTCTATCTTGAGGTTGTAACTATGCCTGGTAATCGATATTGCTGTCCCGGCTCCTCCGGCATTGGTGGGCGTAGTATCATCCGCCTGCCGATACCCCCACATGATATTACTCTTGACAAGAACCGGAGCATCCGGCTCGTTTGAAGCTGCCTTGAAGTCCATGGCGTTTTCTCCCAGCATATACGGCGAATCCGGGTCGTGGCTGAAGCCGTCTACCGCATAGTTTCCATCACTGTAGCTATCCTCATCCATCCATATTCTGTTGTCGTAGATAATCGTCCCTGGATAGGAGGGATTTCCATTTGCAATAAATGTGCTTTTTATGAGCTGAATACCATCAGTCATGTTTCTGAAATCATTGTTGATAATCTTCGTACCTCTGGTCACTGTGTCCTGGGTGTTTGCATTCGCCAACGCTAGACCAATACAGTCGGTGATAATCCCCTCTGGTGTAGCCTGATTGAAATAACTGTTCTGCACCGTATTAAAATCTGAAAAGGGATAGATGGTAAGGCCGTATTTCATATTTCTTCCATGCCACCTGTTAATAACATTGTGATTTGATCGCTGCAGCCTCATGGACGGATTGACGTTTCTATCAAGGTTGGCCATTCTGTCAATAATCCAGTAGCTTGCATCCACTAGATAAAACCACACATTCGCCACCTGGCTATCAGGCAGTGATGCAGGGTGGTCATCATTTCCATTGTAAAGACTCAGCGTTCTTCTATCCTCCTCCGTACCGCTTGCTGTCAGGTTTATCTTCGTATCGTAATAGCCCGGAGCAATGTAAAAGTGTTTTTTTCCAGAGTTATTAAGAACCGTGGAATTCCAATTCCCATTGCTTTGCGTAATCAATACATGTGTAATGTTATTCTCATCATATGGGGGTATCTTAACCTCACTTTCATAGGGCGCAACCTGAACCATATGCTGATTCGTGACGTCTGGCAACGCTTCGCCAGCATCGTTCTTATTACGTAGTTGCATAGAGTCACCGAGTGTACAGAAGGTGTTTGTGGAAAATGCTAGGATAAAAATTCCCAACAATAACTTTCTAAAATGTGACATATGGATACCTCAAATAAGTCAGTTTTCGTTATACCAGCAAAGGAATATGGAATGATCGACACTAATAAAATGTTGCATCTTACCTAAATCCCGATATAGAAACGAAATTTAGGTATTATTATGCACTTTTAACGACTTATCAATAAATATTCGGTCTATATTACATAGATAACTGCAAAAAATAATGAAAAACACTTCAGATAATTATTTTTACGTAAGCGTCCCATGGATGGGCAGGTCAAAACACCGTATCTAATAAGTTAAAGTAAAAAAACAAGTCAAATAGCCTGCTATTTATTTGTATTATTAACCCTGCGGCATAATACCGCAAATTCAGTCTAAGCCTATTTGTTCTTGGCAAGGCATCAGCATGAAGTCCTAGTCACTCTATCTCAAAATAATATGATGCAGAGATGGGGATTTCTTATCGTCCTGAATTACGGTATTATACCGCAGGGTTAATACTCCCTGATACTAACCCACTTCACGGGCTAACGTGAAAATCCTTTTTAGAAGGGTTTTTGCGAGTCTGTTAACGCAGAGTGAGGTTTTTTACAACTTTTTTACTCGTTCCACGAGTTATGCAAAGGTGTCTATTATATGATATGGTTATTTGATAGAGTTAGGAAGATAAAAATGATAAGCGCAGAAGAATTAAAAAAATATTATCCTTTCAATAAAATGGAAGAAAAGTTTTTGCCCATATTGCTTGACCAGTTTCAGGTTCATCAATTTGAAAAAGGTGAGAGTATTTTTAAATTGGACGATAACAAAATTTTTGCAAAGTTTGTTATCCAAGGAGCAGTAGAGATTCGCTATCCTACCGGGCGAGTTAAAGTAGTAAAAGACACGTCATTGCAATCTTTTTACCCTATTGGTGATGTCAATACTAGCAAAAAGCTAGAGTCTGAGGTTCAGTCGTCTTCTGCCAAAATAATGATGATTAATACAATTTTTCTAGATCACTTTATGGTTTGGAATGATTTGTTTCAACAATGTGATCAGGGTTCACCATTAAGAGGTCATCAATCGTACAAATGGGTCGTTGGATTATTAAATTCTAAAGCGGTACAAATGTTGCCACGCGGGCATGTCGATCAAATTTTCAAAAACCTAGAGCCCATGACTGTTTCAGTTGGTGATGAAATTATTACCGAAGGGGATTCTGGAGATTATTGTTATATTATCGTCAAGGGGGATGTAGAGGTTTTCAAATGTGAAGCAGATGGAGAAAATATGGTCGCTACTTTGGGTGAAGGCTCTTTGTTTGGTGAGCATGCTTTGGTGAGTCAGGAACCACGCACAGCGTCTGTACGTATGATGAGTGATGGACTATTAATGAAATTAGTTGGTGAAAAGTTTTCATCATTACTCAAGAGCCATGTGGTTCGCTGGTTAACAGTTGATGCATCTTTTGGGATGATGCTTGATGGAGCGGCTTTGTTAGATGTTAGGGAGCAAGAAGAATTCAACAACTTGGGGTTTGAAGGAAGTATACATATTCCTATGGATAAATTAAGAGAACAATGTGAAGAAAAATTGGATAAAACCAAGCCTGTTATTACTTGTTCTAACACTGGTATGAGGTGTGCATCTGCAGCATTTTTATTGGCAACACTTGGTTATGATGTTTACAGTATGCAAGGTGGAATAATGGGATTACTTAAACTGGTTGAGAATAAACTGGATTAATCTTTGGTATGTAAATCCTTCATGGCTTTTTCTAGTTTTCCATCTAATAAATCAGGTAAGATTGATAGGCCTTTGTCAATGCATCGTGCTATGCTAATTTCTTCATCAATGGAGGGGCGATTTAATACCCAAGAGACAACTTTGTTTCTATCACCAGGGTGACCAATGCCCAGTCTTAATCGATAAAACTCTTTAGATCCAGTTGCGGCAATTATATCTCTTAGTCCATTATGTCCGCCATGGCCTCCGCCTTTTTTTAGTTTGGCTGTGCCAGGAGGTAAATCTAACTCATCATAAATAACGAGTGTTTCTTCTATTTTTATCTTGTAAAAATTAAGTAAGCTGGCAACGGATTTTCCTGATAAGTTCATGTATGTTTGAGGCTTTAACAGCCAAATATTATGACCATATAAATCTGCTTTACTGGCAAGTCCGTAAAATTTATTATTATCTTTGAGTGAGAGACTTTGATTGGATGCTAACTGGTCAATAAACAAAAAGCCAACATTGTGGCGTGTTTTTTCGTATTTTTGACCTGGATTACCAAGCCCGACGATGAGTTTAATAGATTTCATGAAATGATTTTATCAAAAAAGCCTCAACAAATGAGGCTTTTTTTGATTTCTCAAGGAAAAATGTGAATTTAATCTTCAGTTTTTTCTTCAGTAACTTCTGCAGTTGCTTCGGCTACTTCTTCAGTTTCTTCTGTTGCAACAGCAACAACATGAGTGGTAGAAATAACAACTTCATCATGGTCAGCTTCATCACCGTGACTAAAGGCAGTAAGAACAACTCCTTTAGGTAAACTAAGATCGCTTAATCTGAAAATGTCACCTTCTTTAAATTCAGCAATATCAATCTCAATAAATTCAGGTAAGTCAGCAGGTAAACAAGCGACTTCTACTTCTGTTATTTGATGAGCAATAATAATTCCAGCAGTTTTTGCTGCAGGAGATTCATCTTCATTTAAAAAGTGTAATGGAATATTCATGTGTAACTCTTCATTATCACTAATGCGTTGGAAATCCATGTGCATAATAATAGGTTTAGAAGGGTGACGTTGCATATCACGTAAAATCACTTTTTGGCGTTTTCCACCATCGGCGCTTAACTCTAGAATACTGGTGAAAAAAGCTTCATCTTCAATAAACTTAAGCACTTTGTGGTGCTCAACGCTAACAGCGCGAGGTTCTCTTCCTGATCCATAAATAATTCCTGGGATTTTGTTTTCATGACGTAGGCGGCGGCTCGCACCTTTCCCTAAATCATTGCGCAATTCTGCATTTACTTTAAAAATAGCCATCTGCTATCTCCTTTTATAGTTAATTATACTCAAGTTAATGAGTGTTAAATATGTCCGACCTTGCGACCAGGTCAAACGGTTAAAATAAAATTTCAAAATAAGAAATTTTACCTAGTCAACGTACATTTCGCTGACGGATTCTTTGTTGGCAATTCTTCGTATGGTTTCTGCTAGCATTTCTGCTACACCTAATTGCCTAACTTTTTTGCATTTTTTTGCCTTTTCATTCAAAGGAATGGTGTCAGTTACAACCACTTCTTTTAAAGCTGACTCATTAATATTTTCAATGGCTTTGCCCGATAGTATTGGGTGAACACAGTAAGCCACAACCTCTTTTGCACCTCGCTCAATCAAAGCTCCCGATGCGGCACATAAGGTTCCTGCTGTATCTATCATGTCATCAACAATGATGCATGTTTTGTTTTCAATCTCACCGATGATATTCATCACCGTTGCCATATTGGCTTTTGGTCGGCGTTTGTCAATGATTGCTAAATCAGCACCAATTCTTTTTGCAATGGCGCGAGCTCGAACAACACCACCAACATCTGGCGAAACCACCACTACATCACCTGCATCATAACGGCACCAAATATCTGCTAGTGTTAAAGGCGATGCGTATACATTGTCTACAGGTATATCAAAAAAACCTTGTATTTGATCAGCATGTAAATCAATGGTTAACACCCTATCTGTTCCAACTGCAGCAATCATTTTTGCTGCCACTTTTGCAGTTATGGGTACACGAGAGGACCGTGGTCTTCTGTCTTGTCTGGCATATCCAAAATAGGGCATGACAGCGGTAACCGAGTTACACGATGCCCGTTTAACGGCATCAACCATCACTAATAACTCCATGAAATTATCAGCAGTTGGTATGCATGTTGGCTGAATAATATAGATGTCTTGTCCGCGAACATTATCAATGATTTCTACAGCGACTTCCCCATCGCTAAATCGACCAACATAGGCTTTCCCAAGTGGGATGCCGAGGTGTTTGGCGATGTTTTGTGCGAGTAAGGGGTTTGCATTCCCCGTAAAAAGTTTTATGCTATTATCAACTATCATTGTGTGGCTCAACGCTATTTTTCGATAAATTCTCGATAAATTTTGCGACATCTTATCACAAAATGCTTTTTTGCATACAAATATGCCTGCAATTAGTTGTCTAATTGCAGGCATCAAATATGGCTGGGACGGCAGGACTCGAACCTGCGAATGCTAGAATCAAAATCTAGTGTCTTACCACTTGACGACGTCCCATCAAATAAGGTCGGGTATTATATACATCTTATTTAGGAAATCAAAGCCTATTTGAGTTTTTTTCATTTTTTTTTGACTGGCATATTTCAGTATGCCAACTTATAGGTAGTTTTGCACGAAAATTAATGGCTTTGTCTTTATTAGTAAAGGCGCAAAACAAGGTGGAGCCAGTTCCAGACATGTGTATGTCTGCATATTGCGCCGCGTGCGAATAGACACTTTCTACTTCAGGACAATCTAATAATACTACTGGGGTGCAAGAATTTGACCAAGCGTGTTCATTATTGATGTCTTTTAGATTGATTGGAAGTTGATTGCGATTCAAATCTGGATGCCTGAAAATATCAATTGTATTGATTTGTGTTGGTGGAAAAATGAGAACAAAATAATAGTCTTTTATTGGATAGACTTCAAGGTTTTCACCAACTCCAGTTGCCCAAGCGGATTGATTGAGAACAAATACAGGGACATCTGCTCCTAGAGAGAGGGCGAATTTTTGCAATTGCTCTTGACTTAAGTTGCATTGCCATAACTTGTTTAATACACGCAATGTTGTACCTGCGTTGGAGCTGCCACCCCCCATTCCAGAGCCTTGAGGAATGTTTTTTTGTATTGATATGTTTATGCCTTTTTCAATGCTTTTATAAGGCTCAAGAATTTTTGCAGCTTTGTAAATTAAATTATCTGTTGTTTTTAAATGACCAAAATTGCCTTTTATTTCAATTGTTGGTTTGTCTTGCAGGGTAAATTCCATCTCATCTCCCCAACTGAGTAACTGAAAATAGGTTTGTAATAAATGATACCCATCTTCGCGTTGACCGAGTATGCGCAAAACAAGGTTTATTTTGGCAGGGCTGATAGTTTTCATTTTTCAACCATCCATTTATATATGATTAATTTAACGCTAAAGGGTGGTTTTTTGGCTTTGATTTTTTGAGGCAATAAACCTTGAGAGGTATTGATCCATTTACTGTAAGTAATTATCCATCCATTATCATCAATTTTATCAATACTTTGTTTGTGAGGTGTGGTTTTCGCATTTGTTTTATAGCCTCTTAGCCAATAGGCTAGGCTGTTCCATGGAAAATCCCAGCCCAATTCCTGACTAACAAGTGTTTGTGCATCGTTTCCATAAATTGGGTGATGTCGAGTGGAAAGGAGTTCGGCTTTGTCCTTATCTTGCTTGATTTCCCAGCTACCTTGTCCTAGAGGAGCTTTAAATTTCGCATTAATATTTTGACCACTGACAGAGTAAGTGATTTTACCCGAGCCATTTTCTTTGCCATTTGAAAGTGCAAACTTCCCTGTGATTGACCAGTTGCTTGGATAAGACTGTTGAGTAGAGGTTTGAATGGGTCTTTTTTGTGTACTGACACATGAAGTGAGAAAAGTACACAGTGTGGCAAAAAATAAAAGTCGAGTCATAGGGATGAATTGTTGATTAAAATTTTAATGTTGTAATTGTAGCACACTAAAATAAATGGTTGACTAGCACAAATGTAATTATTTGTTTAAAACGAACGTTTGAGGCAATTTGGCTAAAAAGGTAAAAATCAGAGTTTTTATAGACATTTACTGATTTTTTCGGCACAATCGTGTTTTTTAGTAGCACGATTGCGTACGTTTTTATGAAAATTACGGTATTAAACGGTCCAAATCTAAACTTATTGGGTAAAAGAGAGCCAGAAATATATGGTTCGATGACTTTAACTGATATTCAAGTACGTATGCTTAGTTTTATAAAAGATGACTCAGTTGAAATGACTTTTATGCAATCTAACAAAGAGTATGAATTGGTTGATGAAATTCAGTCACTTATGGGCAAAGAAAATCAATTTATAATCATCAATCCTGCTGCTTTTACACATACATCTGTTGCAATACGCGATGCATTGCAAGCAACTAAAGTGCCATTTATCGAAGTTCACTTGTCCAATATTTATGCAAGAGAAGATTTTAGAAAAAAATCTTTTTTTTCTGATATTGCCATGGGAACTATTTCAGGTTTGGGGGCTAATGGGTATTTATTGGCCTTAAGTCATCTCTTAAACTACACTAAATAATCTAACATACGGGGACATACGTGGACATTAGAAAAATCAAAAAACTTATCGAGCTACTTGAAAGCTCTTCATTAACTGAATTAGAGATTGTCGAAGGTGAAGAGTCTGTAAAACTTTCGCGTCAAACTCAAACAATGATAGCACCAGCGGCTATTGCTGCACCTGTACCAGTAGCTCCTGTTTCAAGCGCTGCTCCAGAGTCACAACCGACACCCGCCAGTGAAGATGGAGAGATTCAACGCTCACCGATGGTTGGAACTTTTTATAATGCATCATCTCCTGAGGCTGAACCATTTGTGAAAGTGGGTCAAAAGGTAAAGGTTGGTGATACTTTATGCATTGTTGAGGCAATGAAAATGTTTAACCAAATTGAATCTGAATTTGAAGGTACAGTAACAAAAGTATTGGTTGAAAATGGTCAGCCGATTGAATTTGATGAACCTTTATATGTAATTAGTTAGGAAGTGCGCTTATGTTTTCAAAAGTAGTTATTGCCAATCGAGGTGAAATCGCGCTGAGAATTTTGCGTGCATGCCATACAATGGGCATAAAAACCGTAGCGGTTCATTCGACTGCTGACAGAAATCAAAAACATGTTGGCATGGCAGATGAGTCGGTTTGTATTGGTCCGCCACCATCACTGGATAGTTATTTGGATATTCCAAAAATTATCGCTGCGGCTGAAGTTACTGATGCTGAAGCGATTCATCCAGGTTATGGATTTTTAGCAGAAAATGCAGATTTTGCAGAACGGGTAGAAAATTCTGGATTTACTTTTATTGGTCCAAGAGCAGAGACTATACGATTAATGGGTGACAAAGTTGCTGCTATTGATGCAATGAAAGCCTCTGGAGTGCCTTGTGTGCCAGGATCTGGCGGCCCATTGGGTGATGATAGCGAAAAAAACCTAAAAATAGCCAACAAAATCGGTTATCCCATCATTATTAAAGCCGCCTCTGGTGGTGGTGGTCGTGGAATGCGTGTTGTGCACACTGATGCTGCACTTAATAATGCCATTAAGATGACCCAAACAGAAGCGGCAGCGGCATTTGGTGATGGTACGGTTTACATGGAGAAGTACTTACAAAATCCACGCCATATTGAAATTCAAGTATTATCAGATAAACACGGTAATGCCATTCATTTGGGAGAACGCGATTGCTCCATGCAACGCCGTCACCAAAAAGTAGTGGAAGAGGCCCCTGCTCCAGGAATTACGCCTGAGCAGCGGGACAGAATCGGTTCTGTTTGTGTTGATGCCTGTAAACGTATTAAATATGAAGGGGCAGGGACGTTTGAATTTTTGTACGATGAGGGTGAGTTTTATTTCATCGAAATGAATACGCGTATTCAAGTTGAGCATCCAGTAACAGAAGCCATTACTGGCATTGATTTAATCAAGCAACAATTGTTGATTGCATCAGGTGAGCCGATGCAAATCACCCAAAAAGACATTCGTATAACTGGGCACGCGATCGAGTGTAGAATTAACGCAGAAGATGCTAAAACATTTATGCCATCACCTGGTTTAATAGAAATCTTTCATGCGCCAGGTGGCCCTGGCGTGCGGGTTGATTCACATGTGTATGATGGATATCGTGTACCACCTAATTATGATTCGATGATTGGTAAGATTATTGTCAGAGGTGAGGACCGTGAAACAACAATTAAACGCATGCGTTTAGCTTTGGCTGAAACGGTTGTATCAGGTATCAAAACAAATATTGCCTTACAACAAATGATTATGAATGACCAAGGTTTTGTTAATGGTAGCAAAAACATTCATTACTTAGAAAAATTATTAGATAAGGAAAAATAGTGAATCAAAACGATAAAGACTTTGATTACGATTATTTTGAAGTAAGTATGTTATGTGAAAAGTCGGAAATTGTCAGTCTTGAGGGCTTTATGTTGTCTATTGGCGCTTGCTCAGTAACCTATCGTGATGCTCAGGATGTAGCCATTTTAGAACCTGCACCAGGCAAAATGCCCTTGTGGCAAGATGTTGAAATAACAGCGATGTTTACTAAAGATTATCAAGAAATTGATGTTTTACACCGATTAGAAACTAAATTTAAAGATAAAAAGTTAAAGTTAGAGCGATTACAAAATCAAGTGTGGGAACGTACATGGCTTGAACATTTTAAACCGATGCAATTTGGTGAAAACACATGGATAATACCGAGTGAATATGAATCGGTTGATGAAAAGGCTATCAATATTTACCTTGATCCTGGCATGGCATTTGGTACAGGGACGCATGCAACAACAGCCCTGTGTTTACAGTGGATTGATGCACATAATATGAAAAATGTACAAGCCATAGATTTTGGTTGTGGTTCTGGTATTTTGGCAATTGCAGCTTTGAAACATGGGGCAAATAAGCTTTATTGTACGGATATTGATCCACAGGCGATTGAATCGACTGTGATAAATGCCACAAGTAATAATGTTATTGATGGAATTGAGGTTGTTGAGGGTAAGGATGTTACAAGCCTTAAAAATCTGGATATAGTTCTTGCTAATATTCTAGCAGCGCCACTGATGACTTTAGTTGAAGTTTTTTCAGGCTTGCTTAAAGATAAAGGAGATTTAGTTATGTCAGGTATATTAAAAGAGCAAACAGATGAAATTGTTGAAAAATTTAAAGATTCATTTGTTGACTTTGAAATCAAGATTATGGATGATTGGGCTTCTGTCTATTGCATCAAAAAGAGTTAATTAAAAATGTTTACACAATGCCGTGGTTGCGGAGAAATTTTTGGAGTTACTGTAGATGACTTGGTTGCATCAAAGGCACAAGTACGTTGTAGTTCGTGTGGAGCGGTGTTTGATGCTTTGGAAACACTTGCAGAGTACAGGCCTCAAGATGGTTTTGATTTAATCCTTAATGAAAATGACAATCCTCCGCCCTTATTAAATCATGAGTTTAAGCAAAACATTGTCCCACAAGTGCTGGATGATAAAAATCAAAAAGAAAGTGAACCTAAAGAGGAAGAAAGTGAAATTCACCCCGAATTTGCTGCAGATAAAGTTACAACAATTCAGAAAAAATCCTCATCACTTTGGATTTTTGCAAGTGTTGCTTTATTTGCGCTGTTATTGTGGCAGAGCAGTATTGCAGTAAAAAAAGGAACGTTAACGTTGCCAGAAGGTGAGTTTAAAAACCTGATTTGTAAAACAATTGATTGTTATGTTATTCATGATGAGTCTAATTTAAATAGTATTGCACTGGTTTCTCGAAGTATAAGACAGCACCCAGGGCGGGATAATGCTTTGATAATTACAGCAGGAATTATTAATAGTGATAAAAATACACAGATGTTTCCTGCATTAGAAATAAAAATGTCAAACCTCAATGGTGAAATTGTAGCGATGAGGCGATTTTTGCCTTCAGAATATTTGGATGCTGAAACTATTAAGGTTGGGATGTCTCCCAATACTTTGATTCCAGTAACTTTGGAGTTGCAAAGCCCAGGAAAAAATGCAGTCACCTTTGAGGTGGGATTTAGTCCTACATACGGAGCACGATAATGGTTGAATTGGTAGAATCTAAAAAATTAAATTTGCAAATGTATACCCGTAAAATAGTTAAGCAATATTTACTCAACCTAAAAGGACATACGACGAATAATCTGCATGGCTTCATCATAGGCGAAATAGAAAAAGGAATTATTTTGGAAGTTTTAGAATTTACCAAAGGCAACCTGACACAATCGGCAGAGATTCTAGGAATGACTCGAACTACATTGCGCAACAAGTCTAGAAAACATAAGATTTAATCATAAATACTTTAAATGGCGTTATTTGTAGATATAATGCCCTTGTCTTTGTTTACTAACTATAGAACTTATGTCCAATACTCAAAACCGAGTTTCAATCAGGCGTGCACTTATCAGTGTTTCAGATAAATCACATTTAGAAATTTTAGCAGCAGGCTTAAAGGAGCAGGGTGTTGAAATTTTATCCACAGGCGGTACGGCAAAGCACTTAGTCTCATTGGGTTTTGAAGTGACAGATGTTGCTGATTATACGGAATTTCCAGAAATGATGGATGGGCGTATTAAAACATTGCACCCAAGAGTGCATGGCGCATTGCTTGGGCGCATGGATAAAGATGAGCAAGCTATGCAAGAAAACGGTATTGAAGCTATCGACTTATTGATTGTTAACTTATATCCTTTTGAGCAAACAATAAATGCCCAAAATTGCACTTTAGATGATGCAATCGAAAATATCGATATAGGAGGGCCGGCGATGGTTCGCGCGGCATCTAAAAACTATGACAGAGTTACTGTGATTGTTGACCCCAATGATTACGCTGAATTTATCGATGAGATTTCTACTTATAATGGTATTTCTCATTCCAATCGTCATGTTTTGGCAGCTAAGGCATTTGCGCATACAGCCGCTTATGATGGTATGATTGCAAATTACCTCAGTTCGATAAAAGATACGGGTGATAAAGATGAATTTCCACGCTATTTAACGACACAGTATACTCACCGAAGTCACCTACGCTATGGGGAAAACCCCCATCAAAAGGCTGCCTTTTATACGGAAAAAAATACTCAAGAAGGGACAATTGGATTTGCCAAGCAAATTCAAGGTAGGGCTTTAAGTTACAATAATATTGCCGATGCTGATGCGGCATTAGAGTGTGTTAAAGAATTTAATGAAGTCCCTGCTTGTGTCATAGTCAAACATGCCAATCCATGCGGAGTAGCGCTGGAGTCAAACTTGGAATTGGCTTATCTTAAGGCTTTCTCTACAGATCCAACCTCTGCATTTGGTGGAGTGATTGCTTTTAATGGTAAAGTTTCTGCTAAGTTGGCAAGTACAATCACTAAAAAACAATTCATTGAAGTTATTGTTGCCCCTGACTATGAAGATGCCGCAATCGAAATTTTTAAATCAAAGAAAAATTTGCGTATTTTGAATTGTGGTGATTGGCAGCTTCCTCAGCAACCATGGCAAATGTTCAAGCGTGTTAATGGTGGTGTTTTGGTTCAAGATGCTGATATCTTACAACTTGATGACAGTCAAATAACTGTGGTGAGTAAATTGCAACCAACAACCGAGCAATTAGAAGATTTAAAATTTACATGGAAAGTGGCAAAACGCGTCAAATCAAATGCCATCGTTTATGGAAAGGATTTAATGACTATCGGCGTTGGGGCAGGACAAATGAGTCGAGTTGTTAGTGCTCGAATTGCCTCAATGAAAGCCCATGATGCCGATTTTCATGTAACGGGTTCTGTTATGGCATCTGATGCATTTTTCCCCTTTCGTGATGGTATAGATGCAGCAGCGGCCAGTGGTGTTGCGGCAGTTATTCAACCAGGAGGTTCAATTCGTGATGAGGAAGTTATAGAAGCAGCCAACGAACACAACATGGTTATGGTTTTTACTGGAATAAGACACTTTAACCACTAAGGAATAATAAAGATGAAAAATAAAGTATTGGTTATTGGTTCAGGTGGGCGAGAGCATGCTTTAGCTTGGCGTCTAAGTTTGTCATCCTCTGTTGCTCAAGTTTTTGTCGCACCAGGTAATCCAGGTTGCGCGCAAGAGAAAAATGTTGAAAACATAGCCATCGCATCAGATGATTATGACCAACTGATTGCCTTTGCAAAGGATAATGCAATAAATTTGGTTGTTGTCGGCCCAGAACAACCTTTGTGTGATGGATTGGTTGATTTAATGACACAAGAAGGAATCAAATGTTTTGGTCCATCGGCAAAAGCAGCACAATTAGAAGGCTCAAAAGTATATAGCAAAAATTTCTTAAAAAAATATAATATCCCAACAGCGAGCTATGCTAGTTTTACCGAAATAGATTCTGCAATAAATTATTTAACGCAACAAAATTTTCCTATTGTTATCAAAGCCGATGGGTTGGCAGCAGGAAAAGGTGTTGTTATTGCTGAAACTGAAGAGCAAGGTATTAAAACAATTAAGGATATGCTGGCAGGAAATGCTTTTGGGGAAGCAGGGCATCGCATAGTTATAGAAGAATTCTTAGTTGGTGAAGAGGCTTCATTTATAGTTGTTGTCGATGGAAAAAACTTTGTGCCAATGGCAACATCCCAAGACCATAAGGCACGCGATAATGGTGATAAAGGCCCCAATACAGGTGGTATGGGCGCTTATTCTCCAGCACCCTGTGTGACAAAAAAGGTCTTTGATAAAACTATAGAGGAAATTATCAAGCCAACGATTGAAGGCATGATTAACGAAGGAGCGCCTTTTATTGGATTTCTCTATGCAGGCTTGATGATTGATAAAAATAATAATCCAAAAGTGCTCGAATTTAATGTGCGCTTTGGAGACCCTGAAACCCAACCTATTATGATGCGCTTGCAAAGTAATTTAGATGAAATTTGTCTTAGAGCTATTGGTCAAAATTTAGAAAATTTTGACTTAAGTTGGAATAAAAAATCCTCTCTTGGTGTGGTATTGGCAGAAAAAGGCTATCCTGGGAATTATGCAAAAGGTTCGTTAATAAATGGACTGGATTTTGTAGAAAAGGATGTAAAAATATTCCATGCAGGGACCCAAAGAGAAGGTGAAACTGTCGTGACTAATGGAGGGCGAGTATTGTGTGTTTGCGCACTAGCAGATACGCTAAAACAAGCTCAACAGTTAGCCTATTTGGGTGTTGAAAAGCTTGATTGGCAAAGTAAATACTACCGATCTGACATTGGATTTAAAGCCATAGAATTATGATTGTTGTAATTAAACAACAAAATTAAATATATTAGTAAGAGTCCATTGAGTGTTGACAAATTCAGAGGTTTTTGTGAATATGTAAACTATATATAAAAGTATTATTAACTAAATTGAATATTAAGACGAAATTATTGCAAAAAATAGTGTTCGCTACCTCATTGGTAAGTGGGCAAATTGCTTATGCCAATATGCTATCGCCTTTTGCGATGGATACGCAAACACTTGGTTTTAATTACAGTGAAAATAATTCAATGTTTCTTGGTCAATGGAAAAACCAAATAGCTGATAAGATTAGCCCTAATTTTTATTCAAATTTAGATAGTTTGAATTCAAATGCCAATTTGACCAGAGCAATACTATATTCTAAGTACTTAGTAACAGCAAAACGTTTTATAGTTCCTGTATTTGCGGACAATTTTACTCTTGGTGATATTGGTAGTAAAAGTTTGTATTTTTCCTTTTCTACAGAAAATCAAGCAATAACCCCATTCGCTGTTAGTCAAATGTTCAATGATATTTCTTCCTTTGTTCCAGGTAAAAAAGAAAAAAGTTATTCAAAACTTGTTGGTCAAGAATTTTATACACCTAGCTATATTATTTCAAATGGTAAGAGTTCCTTCGGAGTTGGAGCAGTTCTTGTTCAACAACGCTTTTTAGATGACTCTTTTGGAAACATGATATATTCAAGTTCTTCTACATTTCAGCCTTATAATGATAAAGCATTTATCAATACCAATAGAGGAACAGGTTACCAGTTAAATTTTATTCAACAATTGCCAGCAGAAATCAGTTTGACGGTTGATTATCGTAGTCGAATTGAAATGAATGAATTTGATTCATTTGGAAACAGTTATTCTGAGCCAGGTGATTTTGATATACCACGGCAGTATACTTTGTCACTTAGTGTTCCATTTTCAAATGGATATAAATTAAATGTTTCATCTGAAAATATTGATTATTCAAATAGTAAAACAGTAATTCATGCTGGTTACTCACAAGATTTCTTACGTGCAGCATTAGGTCTACTTAGACCAATATTCGAACTGAAGGATTTAACAGTATATTCAGTTGGTATAGAGCAACAGTTGACTCAAAACATGTCATGGAAAGCCGCTGTAGTTTCGAGACAACAAGCTGCAGCAACAACACAAATTTATAATGATATTTTAAAAAATGATACAGCGGCCTATAGCTATCGCTTGGGCTTTTCCAAAAATGTATCATTAGGTGAATTTAATTTTTATGCCAGTTTTGCTAACAAACCATTGTTGATTGGTGGTACTGAGTTTGGTCGTTTAACAAGCACACAGCTAACACGCCATATAGAAGGTGTTGCCTCTTGGGGATTTAGCTTCTAAAGCGTAATAATGAATGTTTTAGCCAGTTGGTTTAAAAGAAACTTTAGTAATCCACAAGTCGTCATCCTTGTTAGCCTGTTGATTATAGTTTTTGCTGTGGTGATTTTTTTTGGAAAGCCTCTATCTCCATTCTTTACTAGTATTGTTTTAGCCTATTTACTTGAAAGTGTTATTGTCAAGCTGGAAAAATTTCAAATACCTAGAATATTAGCAGTTACATTTGTTTTCTTGCTTTTTGTTACATTGTTATTATTTATGATTTTTTGGGTTATGCCTGTATTAACCACGCAAATTTCACAACTTGTCCAACAGTTACCAACTTACCTAGCAACAGGACTTGAGTTTGTGAGAAAGTTGCCAGAGAATTATCCAACAGTAATATCAAGTGAGCAAGCAGCTTCCTTAACAACGACAATTACAAATGAACTCACTCAACTTGGGCAAGATGTTTTATCTAAAACTGTTTCATCGTTTTTTAGCGTAATTTCAATTGGTATATTTATTGTGTTAATGCCGATTTTAGTCTTTTTTATGTTGAAAGATAAAGATGTTATACTGGCATGGTTTAACCGTTTTATCCCTAAAGACTCTAAATTAACCTTCTCAATTTGGGGAGAGGTTGATGAACAAATTGGAAACTATGTGCGTGGCAAAGTTATTGAGATTTTTATAGTTGGGCTTGTCACATATATCTTGTTTATTATACTTGATTTAGAATATTCGATTTTATTGGCGACATTAACAGGATTTTCTGTTTTGATTCCTTATATTGGAGCAGCACTAGTGACTATTCCTATAGCGTTAGTTTCTTTTTTCCAATTTGGTTGGACAACAGATTTTGCGTGGTTAATTATTAGTTATGGGATTATTCAACTATTGGATGGAAATGTGTTAGTACCCTGGTTGTTTTCAGAAGTTAATAATTTGCATCCAGTGGCTATAATTGTTGCTGTATTGTTTTTTGGAGCTATATGGGGTTTTTGGGGTGTATTTTTTGCGATTCCTTTGGCAACAATGGTTAATGCCATTATTAATGCTTGGCCGACTAAAGTGACAAAAATAAACCCCTAAAAGGTAACCTTATTCAATAACAAGGTTGTTGACTAATTCACCTGATTTGGCTTGTGCTACCAAATCTCCATATCCTCCAATATATTCATCGTTGATAAAAAACTGAGGGGCAGTGAATCGTCCTGATTTACTAATCATTTCTCGCATGAGAGAGGAGCTTTTATTAATTCGCACTTCCCTATAGTTAACACCAAGTTTTTTTAGTGTTCGTTTGGCAATAAAACAATAAGGACACAACAAGCTTCCATAAATTATTACTTTAGTCATTTTCATTCTCGTCGTAATATTATTTACTCCCTATTTTATAGTAATGAATATTAAGATTTCGTTATAAAAATGTTTAGAATTCGTCAATATAGCCGTTAACCACGAGATTGTTTAAGGATCTTAGCCAATATTTCTTAATTGAAGGTGGAATATTTGGCTTATCTTTAATGCCAGTTTGTTTGTCTTTATATAGCCCGTATAGGATAATCCACCAATCCATGTTGTTATGAGTGGATTTAATTATTAAAATATTGTTTTTATTTAACCCATTTTTATTTACAAAATTTAGTGCGTTTTGCGGCGTACTAACGCCAACTAATTGATAAGACCATAAATTTTCATAGGGGTTATCATTATTGAACGTTTGAATGGATTTTTTAAAGCCCTGGGTTTTGGAATTAGATGTATTGGATGAAATAAATTGTGGGACTTTTAATTGTTTGATGACAACCTTAGAAGAAAGTTGCTTAGTGGAGTTTTCCTCATTCAATTTCGTTGATTCAATATTGGCAAGCTCTTTTTTGTCTTCTGGTGCACAAACCCACTTGCTTTGGGCTGCATAGCAAACAACATTAGTCTCCTCTTCATTGTTCTTTGCTGCAAAAACAGAGGAACACATGTATAGAATTAGTGCTGACAGCTTAATATGGTTTGTAATATATCTTTTTCGCATACGTTATTTTGAATAAAGGCATTGCCAATTGACTTTAAAAGAATTAGGCGATGAGAGCTGTTAACCACTTTCTTGTCAAGTCTCATCAGTTCAACTAATTTAGTTGCATTAATTGTTTTAGGTAGCTTAGTTAATAAATTGAAATCTTGCAAGTGCTTTTCGAGTTCTTTTCGTAGGTTGTCATTTGCAACTCCAAGATTGACAGAAAGCTGTGCGGCCATAACCATTCCAATAGCCACAGCCTCGCCATGTGTGTATTCTTTGTAGTGGGTATAAGTTTCAATTGCATGAGCAAAAGTATGCCCTAAATTTAATAAAGCACGAATACCAGACTCTTTTTCATCTTGTTGAACGATTTCTTTCTTGTATTTACAGCACTTAGCAATTAACTGACAAATAAGAGGTAAATTTAAGCCTACTATGGCTTTTGAGTGTTCTTGTAACCATTGTTTAAATCGTGGTTGATTAATAAAACCATATTTAAGGGTTTCTCCAAGCCCAGATTTAAACTCACGTTCAGGCAATGTTTTTAAAGTTGATGCGTTGATAATAACAGCTAGTGGCTGATGGAAAGCGCCAATAAGGTTCTTGCCTTTGCTGTGGTTTATTCCTGTTTTACCACCAACTGATGCATCAACTTGTGCCAATAAGCTCGTTGGTACTTGTATGAAATCAATGCCACGCATCCAACTCGCTGCAGCAAAACCCGTCATGTCACAGATAACTCCACCTCCTAAGCTGATGAGTAAATCACTGCGGTTGAAATTATTGTCTGCTAAAAAATCTAAGATTAAATTCCAAGAGGTCTGATTTTTATACTGTTCTCCATCCTTAAGAATTAAACTTTGAACTGTAGCGTTATATTCCTGAAGTGATTGAGTCAATGGTTCTAAGTATAATGGAGCAACCGTTTCATTGGAAATAATAGCAATTTTTCTATTGTTTAATAGGTGTGCAACAGCGCTAAAATCGAAAAGTTTTTCGTTGATAAAGATGCCATAGTTACAATGGCTTAGATTAATATTAACAATTTGAGTATTCATAGGCTTATTATGAAATAAATCAAAAAACAAGACAATCAAAGATTATAAATAATGTTTAATTATAATAGTTGCCATCTTATAAGCGGACTGGTGAGCGGTTTTAACAGTTATAGTGGCTATCGATTCATAAAGAGGGTTGCGAGTTTGTGCCAAGTTCTGTAATTTGAGTTTTCTATCACCGTATTGTAATAGAGGTCTTTTTTTGTCTTTCCTTAAACGAAAAAGCTGTTGTTTCACATCGGTTTTAAGGTAAATAATAGAGGACTGGCTTTGTTTTAATATGATAGTGTTTTCAGGGGTTGCAACTATTCCACCACCGGTGGCAATTATTGCTGGTGGTTTATTTAAGAGTTTGGATAGCATCTGAGTTTCACGCTTACGAAAGCCTTTTTCCTTCTCAATCTCAAAAATCAGATTAACACTAACGCCGCAACATTTTTCAAGCTCATCATCAATGTCATAAAACTCCATTCCAAGTTTATGTGCCAAAATAGAGCCAACAGTAGATTTACCAGCTCCCATGGGGCCAATTAAGATAATGTGTTTGTTGTTTAGATTACGCAAATGCTTCTAATATAAAAAATAAAATGAGTTTAACATAAGTGAATAATTATCTTGATAGAATTCCATTCTAATAACTAATTATTTAACCGTTATATTATGTTAGCGACAAGTATTGACATTTTTTGTCAAAAATACTTCATATTTTTTAACAATTGTAGGCTTTTTCAAAAATATATAAAGTAAAGCTATAAAAGCAGGTAAATTGTGAAAGAGTCGCTTGTATTAAACCGATTTGAAGCTATTATTCAATCAACAGAACGAGAAAGATTAATCCCAAGTGATGGTCTATTTTCTTTCTTAATAACTTTTTAAACATAACTCAAAGGTAAATAAAATGAAAAATCAAAAAAGACAAGCAGGTTTTACACTAATCGAATTAATGATCGTAATCGCGATTATTGGTATTTTAATGGCTTATGCAATTCCTGCATACAGAGATTACACTACTCGTGCTCTTTTAAATGAAGGAAATGCAATGGCAGCAGGTTACAAAGCAGCAGTTAGTGCCGCTTATGCCAAAAATGGTACCTTAGCTGGACTTACCAATGGTGGCAATGGCATAGGAACAGCAGCTGCACGAGGACAGTGTGTCGAATCATTGACTGTAGCAGGTGGAGCAACGGCTACAATTACTGTAGAGTTTGATTGTTTGGCAGGTACAAAAGCTCTAGCAAATCCAGATGTTGATGCCGGTCAAATAATCTGGACAGCAACCCCTCCAGCAGCAATTGGAACAGGTACATCACTTGTATGGGAATGTGCATTTAACAATCCAACTGCACCATATAACCCATGTCCAAATGCATAATAACGCATATTGAGATATAGGTTTTAATTTAAAGCCCACTAAGCTAAGATGTTTGGTGGGTTTTTTTTAACTTTAAATCATGACTTTTAACAAATAAGCCTGGAAACAAAATGCTAAAAACAAAGTACAAGAAGAAAGGTTTTACTCTAATTGAGTTGATGATAGTTATCGCTATTATTGGAATTTTGATGGCATATGCCATCCCAGCCTATAGAGCCTACATTACTAGAACTTTACTAAATGAAGGCAATACTATGGCAGCTGCATATAAGACAGCTGTAAGTACAGCCTACTCCAAAGGCATACAATTACAAGATATAGATAATGGATTGCATGGGGTTGCTACTGCTGCCTCGAGGGGGGAGTGCGTTCAAAACATGACTGTAACTGATGGAGAAATAGTTGTTGACTTTAATTGTGCTACAGGCACAAGAGGAGCTGCACATGCAATTGTAGATGTCCAAACAATAACATGGACGCCAAATACAACTAATGTTAATAGTGGAACTTCTTTACTATGGCTATGTGATTCAACTGCTTTAAATGCAGAATATAACCCCTGTCCTTAAATCAAAGTCAAATTGTCGTATTCGCGACTATTTTTTATAGCAATCTTTAAATTTCTTCTCCATGACTCAAAGCCAATGCGTCTTATGGGTGAGCCTTCGGTCTTTTTTAAGAAAGTTTGTTCATCCCACTTGGCTAGTTCTTTTAGGTCTGGTTCATCAAATTTGTTTCGTGGCAAAAAGTCGGTGATTTTGGCATCTTGGGCAAATTTATTCCATGGGCAGACCATTTGACAGTCATCACACCCGTATATGCGGTTGCCAATGGCTTTGTGAAACTCTTTGGGGATTTCACCTTTATGCTCGATTGTTAGGTAAGAAATACAACGTCGTGCATCGACTTGAAAAGGGGCAATGATAGCTTTAGTTGGGCATACATCTATGCATTTGGTACATGTTCCACAATGAAAAGAAGATTTTTCACTAATAGGCAAAGGGATATTTGTGTATATTTCACCTAAGAAAAAATAACTACCTGCTTTTGAGTTGAGTACATTGCTGTGTTTACCGATCCAGCCTAGCCCTGCTTTTTCGGCAATAGCTTTTTCCATGATAGGAGCAGAGTCGGTAAAGACGCGATAGTCAAAGTCTTTAACTTCGGTTTTAATTTTTTCAGCCAGTTTTTTGAGTTTTTTTCGAATAAGTTTGTGGTAATCTCTTCCCATTGCATAACGAGAAATGGCAGCTTTTTGCGGTTGTTTTAAGACTTCTTGGTAGGGAACAATGGTTTTGTTGGAATAATCAAAACGCAGTGAAATGATGCGGATAGTGTCTTCGACCAGTTCAGCAGGGTTTGTACGCATGGAACCATGTTTGTGCATAAAGTCCATTTGCCCATGAAAGCCTTTGGCAATCCATTTTTTTAAATGTTGTTCTGCTTCGGATAAATCCACATCAGAAACCCCAACTTGTGAAAAACCAAGCTCAAGTGCCCATTTGTTAATTTTCTTTAAGAGGTTTTTGTGGTTCATATTTTGACTCGCGCAGCGACGCAGTGAACGCAGCGAAAAGATAGATTAATATTTTTCATTTATTAGTCTAGTTATGCCATTTTTTAAATAGGCTTCACCAAAGTTTAATAAATAACCCAGTTTTAACTTAGAAAGTTTTAAATAGGTTATTACCTGTTTTTTGTGAGAAGGGTTTATTTTCTCAATGGATTTAAGTTCAAGTATTACTTTATTCTCAACAATTATATCAGCTCTAAATCCTTCGTCGAACTTAATATTGTTATATATTATGGGTATGCTAACTTGTCTTTGAGCCTTAAGTCCAATCTTTTTTAATTCATGCATGAGAACAGTTTCATAAACGGATTCAAATAGTCCAGAGCCTAATTCTTTATGTACTTTAAAACAACAGTCTAATATTTTTGTTCCAATTTCATTTTCTATCATTTAATTTCTCTTTTCGCAGCGTTCACCGTGTCTCTGCGCGATAATTAATTTTATTATTTTTGTTGCATCGCATCCACTTGGTTTTTTAAGTCATTGATGTGTTGCAGCCAGTAGCTGTTTTCATCAAACCACGGGAAAGCGATAGCAAATGCAGGGTCATCAAATCGGCGAGCAAGCCAAGCACAATGGTGCAACATGCGTAGTGTTCTTAATGACTCTATCATCTTGATTTCATTGTGAGGGAAATCACGAAATTCTTGGTATGCGGTTTTAACTTTTTCCAACTGAATCTTTTGCTCGTTTTCTTCACCTGATAACAACATAAAAATATCTTGGATAGCTGGTGCTAGGCGTGAATCATCAAAATCTACCAAAAAAGGAATGTCATCGCGCATCAGTATATTGCCAATATGTAAATCACCATGTACGCGAATATTTTTGGCATTTTCTAGTTTTGGTTGCATTAAATTCATTAATTGTTTGCATACATTGTTGTATCCTGACTTGTGTTCGAAAGGAATAAATTCATTGCTTATGAAATCTATAGACTCTTGTCCAAAGGAGGTCACATCAAGCGTAGGTCGATGGTTAAATAATTTTTTTTCGCCAATTAAATGCAAGCGTGCCAACATGCGCCCCATGATTTGTAAGTTGTCTTGATAATCAAGTTCTGGCGTATGACCACCAACCTGCGGAAACAAGCAAAAAGAAAACTCTTTGTGTTTAAATAGGCTGTTACCTTTTGTATTTCTAATTGGTGTAATTACTGGGATTTCATGTTCTGCAAGCTCAAAACAAAAATCATGTTCTTCTTCTATCTGCTCTAAGCTCCAGCGATTAGGGCGATAAAACTTGGCAATAACAGATTTTTGTTGCCCTTCGATACCTATTTGATAGACGCGATTTTCATAAGAGTTTAATGCAAACACTCGTCCGTCGCACTCAAAGCCATGTTCTTCTATAGCATCCATGATGAGGTCAGGAGTTAGCAACTCAAAAGGGTGTGGATTGTTTGTTTTGGTCATAGGTGTTGTTTTGATTGATAATATTTGTCGATAATTGTTTTTTAAAGCCCTGTTTGTTTCCAAGCTTGTCTTCGCCATTATAGGCTTGTAACAAAGTATAGACTATTTTTTTGTAGTATGTAGATGTTTTTTGCACTTGTTCCAGCTACTGAATGAAAATATAACTAATGGCACATGACTATTGCCTCTGAGTTAGATACAATAGCACACAATATAGAGTTATATAATTAGGAGGAAGTAAGATGTTAGATAATCCAGCAAATATATTTTTCTTGGTGTTAGGGGTTTTTGCCTTTTTGACCATCATGAAAATTATCACAATCGTTCCACAAGGTTATCAATTCACAATAGAAAGATTTGGTAAGTACAGAAAAACTTTCAGTCCAGGTCTTGGTTTAAAAGTACCATGGTTTGATGCGGTTGGTCGCAAAATCAATATGATGGAACAAGTGTTAAATGTGCCATCGCAAGAAGTTATTACCAAAGATAATGCAGTTGTCACCGTAGATGGAGTCGTGTTTTATCAGGTTTTAAATGCACCACAAGCTGCTTATGAAGTTAATAATCTTGAGTATGCCGTACTAAATTTAACCATGACAAATATCCGTACTGTTCTTGGTGGATTGGATTTGGATGAATCATTATCTAAACGTGATCAAATCAACCACAGACTGTTAGCTGTAGTGGATGAAGCGACCTCGCCTTGGGGTATTAAGGTAACGCGTATTGAAATTAAGGACATTAAACCACCACATGATTTGGTGCAATCAATGGCAAGACAAATGAAAGCAGAGCGTGAAAAACGTGCTGATATTTTAGAGGCAGAAGGCAAACGTCAGGCTGCAATTTTGAAAGCAGAAGGTATGAAACAAGCTATTGTACTTGATGCAGAAGGCAATAAAGAAGCGGCTTTCAGAGATGCAGAGGCCAGAGAAAGAGCCGCTGAGGCAGAAGCAAAAGCAACACATATGGTCTCTAAGGCAATCGAAGGCGGTAGTATGCAAGCCATTAATTATTTTGTTGCAACAAAATACCTTGATGCTTTCGGCAAATTTGCCGATTCACCAAATACCAAAACAATGATCTTGCCCATGGAGGCAACTGGGATAATTGGTTCCCTAGCAGGTATGACTGAAATTGCTAAGGAAGCCCTAAAAGACGATAAAAATTCATAGGAGAAATATATGGAATGGTTTTCAGTTTTAACACCTTGGCACTGGCTGACAGCAGCCGTTATTTTGATTGTTATTGAAATGATGGTAGGCACATTTTTCCTTTTATGGGTAGGATTTGCAGCAGCAGCAACGGCATTAATTCAGTGGGCGTTTGGTATTAGTTGGCAAGTACAAATAGTGGTGTTCTCCTTATTATCCATCATATCAATATTTGCTTGGCATTTTTACAAGAAAAACAACCCCGATATTGACCCAATGCCGAATTTAAATAAACGTGGGCATCAGCATATTGGTCAAATTTTTAACTTGTCTCATGCCATTATTAACGGTGTTGGGAAAATCAATGTCAATGATAGTACGTGGAAGGTTAAAGGCGAAGAAGACTTGCCAGTTGGTGCAAAAGTTAAAGTTATTGACATTAAAAGCACTATTTTAAAAGTAGAAAAAGTTTAATTATTAGAGAAAATTATGAAAAATACAAAATTAATTACAGCATTGGCACTAAGTTTATCACTCACTTTAGTCTCATGTGGAGATGATGCTGATAAAACAGTAAAAAACTCTGTTATATCAGCTCCAGCAGTTGTCAGTAAGGCGATAGGTCAGCAATCTAGTGTAATGAGCTATATTCCTGCAGATACCCCTGTCTTAGTGGTTTTCGTTAATGATCCAAAACACCCAATGCCACAAAATTTTCAAGATAAAATGGATAAGGTCTATAGCAGTCTTGGGGAGATGATGAAAACCACGTATTTGGATGCATACAAGGACTACACCAAAAAAGCCAACCCAGAGACGGACACCACTAGTGTAGATGACTTTGCTGACAAATGGTTCAACGAAGAAGGTGTTAAAAAACTAGGGTTGAAGATGGGTGAGACAGAATTTGCATTTTACCTAATCGATTTATTCCCAGTAATGCGAATGAATTTAGCTTCGAGTCACTCAATGGGAGAAGTTCTGGATGAAATGATGGCAAAGGTCAATGAAGATAAGCCTGGTCAGGTTACAAAAAGAGATGTGGATGGTACAACATTGTATCAGTTTGGTGACAAAGAGATGCAGGCGATGGTATCCCTAAAAGGCAATGCCATAGTTGCAAGTTTAGCACCAACAAGACAGGTTGATAGTTTAATGCCTAAGCTATTGGGCTTTGAAAAACCAGCTAAAACAATTAGGCAGTCCAATCAGTTTAATGACACTATTGCAAAGTATAACTACTTAGAAAATAGTTTAATGTGGATTAATTTTAGAGAGTTAGCCGATTATTTTGTTAATCCTGCTCAGCACCAAACGGCTATGCTTGATGTACTAAAAGTACAAGATAACATGATGTCACAAGATTGTAAAAATGAAGTGTTGGCAATGTTTGACAAGTTTCCGCGTTTAGTCTCAGGTAGTACACTTCTTGGTGAGCATCAGATGGACAGTCATATGATAATTGAAATGCCCAGTAATTTGGGATCAAAATTATCGACTATCAGTGGGCGTATACCGAGTGCAAAAAATGCGGCATTTTCCTACGGCTTTAGTTTTGATATAGCCGCAGCTAAGACATTGGCTCAAGAGTTTGTCACAAACATTGAAACAACGCCCTATAAGTGTGAGTTCTTCACTGGGCTGAATGAAAAAGCAGGAATGTTTAAGGCACAATTAGAACAGCCGTTACCTCCGTTTGTAGGTAATTTTAAAGGCTTTAATATAGTGATAGATGAATTAGATTTAGATATGACAAAAACTGACCCTGCCCAAATGATTAAAACATTAAAAGCTAAAGTTTTACTTGCCGTTGATAACCCGGAGGCATTAAAAGGCATGGCTGAAATGATGATGCCAGAAGTGCAAAAACTGGGTTTAAAAGCGGGTGGTAAAGCTGTTAATGTGTCTGATTTGATTCCAGTAAAAGGAACCATGATGCCAATTAATCTTGACCATGTTTTTCTTGCTATGAGTGATGAAACTATCGGTTTGTCATTGGGTGAAAATACAGAGGTGGAATTGGCGGATGTTGTAGCAGGTGAGTCGACTTCTGCCTTGCTTGATTTTAGTATTAACTCGGAGCTTTACAAAAAAATCTTTGAAAGTATTGCATCTGCAGATTCCAAGTTGCCAGAAGAAGTCAAAAAACAGTTCGCGACACAACAAATGTTTATGTCCGACATGTTGTGGTGGCAAACAGAGAAGGGTACAGTAGATTTTACCAATCGTGGCTTTGAAATAAATATTGGCATCGATTATTAGAGTCTCTTTAAGTATGCTCGAACCCCAATCGCTAATAAAGTTAAAAAAACCTGTATTATTGCAGGTTTTTTTTTAACCAATGTCACAATTCTAGCTAATATACCGAGTTAAGCATTCTCATACCTCCCATAATGTTGTAAACTATGAGGAAAATTGCCCCCGTAATAACTAATAACTCTTAGGAGAAAAATAATAATGAAAAAAATTAATAAACTTATCATTTTGGTGCTGCTAGCTTCACTAATGGTTGCTTGTAAGCCAAAAGATAAAAAAATCGTAAACACAGACTCAACAGATGCAAAGCCACCAGTAACTGATACGGGTGTAAAAACAACGCGATTAAAGTCATTCACTTTGGGAGATGGTAAAACTTACTATGATATTTGTTGTAGCCCTGAAGATTTGAATAATTCTGAAAGTTTATTGTCTCAACGTGTTATTTTGTTTTCTTATGATCAAGCCACAGTAACAGCGAAATACCGAGATATTATTGCTATTCATGCGCGTTATTTAAGCCAAAATCCATCAGCTAAAATGGTTCTTGAAGGCCATGCAGATGAACGTGGCACACCAGAATATAATTTAGCATTGGGTGAAAAACGTGCCAATTCTGTTGCTAATTTGTTGCGTGCGCAAGGTGCATCAGCTGGACAATTGTCAGTGGTTAGTTTTGGCGAAGAAAAGCCAGTAGCATTATGTAACAATGATTCATGCTGGTCGCAAAATAGAAGAGTTCGTATTGTTTATACAGCAAAATAATCGAACCTTTTTAGTTGAATTATGTCTTAAATGAGACAGAAAAGCCCGGCATCTTGTCGGGTTTTTTGTAGAAAAAAACCTAAGTATTAGAATATTTATGAATAAAATCATCGCAACAACAGTATTATTGAGTCTTGTTAGTTTTTCTGTGCAGAGTAAAAAAGTCTCTTTGCAAGACAGAATGACAAAACTTGAACAAATGGTCTTGGAACAAAGTAACAGCCCAGTTAGTACGGCTGACCTTGTTGCTCAAAATCAAGAATTGCAACAACAAATAGCTGAACTACGTGGCATAATAGAAGAACAAAACCACCAAATTCAGGCGCTTAAAGACAAACAAAAACTATTGTATGTTGATATAGATTCGCGATTAGCGGAGTTGGAATTAAGTCCAGTTAATAACACTCAGCCACAAAATCAAGAACAGTTACAAACGACAAATACACAACCTTTAACAGTTGAGGTGGATGAAAACTACAATAACGGTACAGCCTCAACAAACACAATTCAAGATGAGCCGAAATTATCTACTTACCAAGATGACTATGATATTGCTTTTGCCCATTTGCGAGCGGGTCGATTTCTTGAATCAGCCCGTGCCTTTGAAGGATTTATTCAAAGACATCCAGAAAATGATCTAACAGCCAATGCCTATTATTGGCTGGGTGAATCCTATTATGTAAAACGTCAATACCCACAAGCATTGGCTGCTTTTCAAGCGTTAATTGAAAAATTTCCCACCAGTAAGAAAACAGCAGATGCAGGGTTGAAAATTGGTTATTGTTATTATGAAATGGATGATTTGGCCCAAGCAGAGAAACACCTGAATCAAGTGGTGAGCTCTTATCCAAACACGAGTATCGCACGTTTGGCACAAAATAGATTGCGTCAAATGCGTCGTGACCATTAATAAATATTTATGGAAAAGAAACAACTAAAAATATCTGAAATATTTTACTCTCTACAGGGTGAATCAACCTTTGTTGGCTTACCTACAGTTTTTGTGCGCTTAACTGGTTGTCCATTACGTTGCACTTGGTGTGATACAGAATATGCTTTTTCAGGTGGAAAATGGGTTGGTATTGATGCTATTATTGAACAAGTTAAATCCTATGGTACACCTTATGTTTGCGTTACAGGTGGCGAACCACTATCACAAAAGCGTTGTTTAAAATTACTCGATGGTTTAACTGAAAATGGTTTTAATGTCTCATTGGAAACATCAGGAGCTTTATCATTGGCAGATGTCAATGGTCGGGTAACTATTGTTATGGATTTAAAAGCACCAGGATCAGGAGAGGAATCCAAAAATTTATATGAAAATATTAATTATATTGACTCTAAAGACCAAATAAAATTTGTCATTAAAGACCGCCAAGATTACCACTGGACTCAAGGAATTATCAAACGCTATAATCTCATAGATAAATGTGAAGTGCTTTTATCGCCTGTGGCAGGAGAAATCGACCCCACCGATTTGGCCCAATGGATTTTGGATGATAAAATATTGGTTCGCTTTCAATTACAATTACACAAAATACTTTGGCAAGATGCCCAAGGCAAATAAACAGTAAAATACAATGAAGAAAAAATGCATAGTGCTCTTATCAGGCGGACTTGACTCAACAACATGTCTAGCTGTAGCAAAAGCAGAAGGTTACGAATGTTACACAATGGCTGTTGACTATGGCCAACGTCACAAGTCTGAGCTCATGGCTGCCCAGCGTGTCTCAACACACTTTGATGCCAAAGCACATAAGGTCATCAAAATAGACCTGCGAGCTATTGGTGGTTCCGCATTAACCGATGATATCGATGTGCCTGAACATAATGATGTGCAAGAGGATGATATTCCGATTACTTATGTGCCTGCACGAAATACTATATTTTTGAGTATTGCACTAGGCTATGCTGAAACTATCGGTGCCAATGATATGTTTATTGGAGTCAATGCGGTTGATTATTCGGGTTATCCGGATTGCCGCCCTGAATTTATCGAAAGCTTTGAAAAAATGGCGAACCTGGCCACAAAAGCACAGGTCGAAGGGCAGAAGTTTTCTATTCATACCCCTCTTTTGAATATCACAAAAGCAGAGATAATAAAGCTAGGAAAACGCTTAAATGTTGATTATGGCATAACGGTTTCCTGTTACAACGCCGATGAACTAGGAAGAGCCTGTGGAGAATGTGACTCATGCCATTACCGCAAACAAGGTTTTGAACAAGCAGAAGTCAAAGACCCAACTAGATACTTATGATTAGCATTTCAGCGTTATATGTTTATCCAGTTAAATCATTAGCAGGGATAAAACTAGAACAATCCCAATTATCTGAATTTGGATTGCACAACGACAGACGTTGGTTAATTGTTGATGAAGATGGCTTATTTATGAGTCAAAGAACAACACCCAAAATGGCAACCATCCAAACGGCATTGAAGGATAATGGCTTAATCTTATCTCATCAGGATAAAGAAATTAAAGTCCCCAAAGCCTCAAATGAAAGTAGGTCTATGCCAGTGACAGTATGGAGTGATAACTTGAATGCACAATTGCTTAGTCAAGAGGTGGATGAATGGTTATCAAAAGTTTTAGGCAAGGCCTGTCACTTGGTTTATATGCCTAAGAGCGCAGAACGACAAATAGATAAAGATTTTTCTCAAGACAAGCAATACTTTAGTTTTGCCGATGCTTTTCCGATATTACTAGTATCACAAGCCAGTATAGATGATTTGAATCAGCGATTAGAAAAACAAGTCAATATCAATCGTTTTCGCCCCAACATCGTGGTAGATGGCATTGCAGCATTTGCAGAAGACTTATGGAGTGATTTTACTATTAATGAAATCGAATACCATATGGCAAAACCATGCTCTCGTTGCATTATGCCAAGTATAAACCAAGCAA
>JAMOMK010000099.1 GCA_027067055.1 Lysobacterales bacterium
TATTGGTTCATGTCTAAAATAGCTTCATAATGCAGAAAATATAATCGCAAAGCATCCGAATCTAAATCCTCTGCAATTTGCCCTAAACGATTGTTTACTGCTCTGGCTTCCGACAATTGACCGCGTAAATTCAAAATTGTGACCAAATTACTCAAACCTCTAGCAATTTCGTCTTTATCATCGGTCAATTCCATCACTTGAATAGATCTTTTGGTTAACTCTACAGCTTTTTTCCCATTGATTTTGTAACAACTTATTTCTTGCCATAGCATTTAATGACTTTGCTTGCAAAGGCAAGTCCGCTGCGGATTTTGCATACACATAGGATTGCTCAAAAAGTGCATAAACCTTATTATCATTGGCATTGTGGAACAAAACACTCCCTTGTCCATAATAACTCTGGGCATATATTTTTGGATTAATCAGCTCATCTATATTAGCAATAGCTTTATTGAAGGCTTGCATAGCTTTTTGCGAATTACCCATTGCCGCATAAGCATCACCCAAGCTTAGTTGGATTTTAGCTTTTTTTACTTCATTAATCATTAAATTATTGGCTTGATAATTTTTCAAATCATCAATAACTTGTTGGCATTGGTTCTTTATCAGCTTTATTTCAGCTTGTTTAAGCTCAATTTCAGTTGAATAGTCTTGATAGGCACTCGTTGCCTTTAAGGTATTCAACTCCGATGTAGCCTCATCATATTGTTTTGCCGCCATAAATACTTCTGCTAACAATAAACGCGCTTGGTGGTAATCCTCTTTTTGCAACAGAAGTTCTTTAAGTAGCTTTTCGGCCGCTTCAAAACGATTCGACTTATACAAACCTAATGCTCGAATATACATAGCATCAATTGGTTGTTTTACTGTTTGTTGTGAGTGATTTAGTTGTGTGATTAAATCAACTTGTTTATCGAGTAACAACTCCATGAATGAAGCTCTTAGAGTTTTTATTTCATTAGAGCTATACCATTTGACATTTCAATCGTAGCTTCATAGATGTCACCATTTTTGATAACACTGGATTGTAAAACAACTAATTCCTCTTGAATTTTCCAATGTTTCTCAACAGCTTGCTCGGTGGTTAAACTAGTCTCATCAAAGATTAAATCGCCTTCTGACTCTAAGTTGCTATAAGTGGCTGATGGCAGACTGCATGCCTTTTTTGTCTGTTTCGTTAATGGAGTCATCCGAAAAAGTCATGGGTAAAATCAAGAGCCTCTTTGATCTTTCTTGTACTGACTTTACTGATTCTTGAGATTTTGTCTGATTGAACTCACCTCGCAACAATAGACCAAACAAAATAACCAATGGAATAAGAAGAAGCCAATTTTTAGAAACTTTCACTGATTTCTGTTTATTATTTACCGTTTTAAGTTTCTTCACATCATCATTTAACACCTTGCCTTCAAAACTCAGTCCTTGACCATAGTGAGTGATAATAATTTGTGGCTTAGATGGATTTTGTTCTAAGTAATTTCTTAGAATTGAGATAATTTGACCAACAGAATTTTCAGTAACAATTCGCCCCCAAACTTGCTCCATCAACTGTTGTTTTGAAGTGATTTTATGTAGATTTTGGACAAAAAATAGTAATAATTTATTTTGTGTTTTTGTTAATTCCCAAATCCCGATATAGAAATGCGTTTG
>JAMOMK010000100.1 GCA_027067055.1 Lysobacterales bacterium
ATAAACCATGAAATGCTCATTAGTCGTTTTCTGTATTTATCAGCCAATAAATAAGCAACAGCTAAAACTGGTTTTGATTGGGCTTCATTTTTCATAAAGTCTTGGCATACTTTTGGTAATTGACACATAAAAAGGGTACTGACCCCTTAGAATGGATTTAAATATCCTTATCCGCACATTCACTCTATCATACAACAATCTAAGCTTTCATGCTGGTGCAGGCATAGTTTATGACTCAATTGCCGAAAATGAAGCCGAAGAGTCCATGCATAAGGCTCAGGCTTTAATCAATTCCCTTTAAGTTTTTTTCACAATCATGAGGATTGAAATCAGGGTTGAAGCCGTGGCTGCGTTCTATGTTGTACACCTTGTAAGCAAGTTTGTTCCATGCTTCGACTTCACTGAACTCAATAGCGTCTTTTAAATATTGTTGTGCAAGCACTGAGTTATATACTAATGTTGCATTGACATCATTCAAGCTGATAAAACAGGAGAGCTGTTTCCATTTGTTGCTTGTTTGCGAGGTTTCTCCAATCATTTTTCCAATAGCTTCACCTATCATGGCATCAAGGTAAGATTTGCTGGACTGCAAAACAGTAGAAAAATGCTTGCATTGATTGGTAAATCTATCATTTTTACAGGGCTCTGTAAAATATCTAAATGCAACTGTTTGTGCCATAACGATGCCTATGGATTCGATTATGGCAACAGTTTTAGGAAAGTTTTCCCTGTAGTTTTGATTTATTAGCCCTTTTTCAATCAATCTTAATTCAATGGCTCTTTTTGATAGGTTGTTTATTTCTCTTTCATTATTGAATAGTGATGGATTACTCTGGTTAAATAAGGAAACTTGTTCCGATAACAGTAAAGATAATTCAAAAAAGAAAGAATTTGAATAGGAAGATTTGTTTGAAACTAGATTTACCCATTTAGAAGTGCTTTGCGGACTTTCTTCATCATGCAATGCATTCACATAAGTCATAATATTTTCAGGATCGACTTGTTGGTGTATTTGATGGATTTGTTTTTTATGGCACCACGATTTTAGTTTTTTATCTGTGTGGCACAGGTTGTCGGCTAAAAATAAGGTTTGCTCATCGGATTTTGTATTTATTGTTTTATCTAGGACTTGTTTAATGGCTTTAAAGTCCTTTTCTTCATCAGATAAATAGCTTGAATAGCTAATTAACTGAATTTTTGGTGATGAATTGTGACGCAAGAAAGTATAGAGAGCTTGATTATACGCTTTGTTTTGAGCAAGTTCTTCTTCAGATATTTCTAAATTATCTGCAGCAAAACTTAACTGTATTGCAATAAATAAAGAGTAAATGGTCATTTTAATAAACATAACGGTTTCCTTAATGTGGTCAATTGATTCTATCTTATCATTTTTATGTGCCTCATTCTATAGGCTAAAAGTCCTATTTTAGGTATGAAAAACCCTGTTAAAATAACAGGGTTTTTGTTTTTGCCATTTCTCAGGAAATTTCTTAGGCAAGTTGTCGTAAAACATAGTGCAAAATACCACCATGCCGCATGTATTCCACTTCTTTTGGTGTGTCAATCCGAACTAATACATCAAATTCAGTTTTCCGACCTTCGTTGGTTTTGGCAACCACGT
>JAMOMK010000101.1 GCA_027067055.1 Lysobacterales bacterium
GCTCACATTGTTTTAACATTAAGGGCTCTGGTTCAGTCAGGCGATCGGTGGGAGCAGTTTTGGGATAAGATAAATAGATACGGGGTTAATTTAAAATGATGTTACATTGTGACAAGGCTGCACCCCATCGTACTTTCTATATCGGGATTTGGGGATTTATAGTATTCTCAGTGTACAAAATATTCTAAGGATTTAGTAAATATGGCTTTTGATATGTACCTAAAATCAGAAAAAGTTTCCATTGAACATTATGAAGAAAATTTATTTTTATTAATCAATGAGGATAATGAATACCCTAAATTAATGGAGCTATGGGAAAATTATTACAATGGACCTAGAATTAATCCCAGTGAGGCTAATGATATGGCGCATGAATTAATTCGATTGAGATCAATTGTTGATGATAAACCTATTTTGTCAGTTGTTGATAAATTGCTTCCATTTTTTAGTAAGGCTTATAAACTTCAAGAAGTCATAAAGTGTGTGAGTGATTAAAGATTTTATGGATCTTCATTAAAATTTGCACACTTAAGAAATTAACTGTATTTGTTTGTATAAATCCAATTATTTTTTTTATTATGGATACTTCTCCTAAAACTTGAGTATAATTGGTAACAATTAACATTACTTAATGCATTGAATCTAAATCCAAAAAATCAAATAACAACAGGCAAAGCATTTGAATATGCTATATTGATTGAGTTTAAAGAAAAGCTAGAAAGAAAAACTAGAGTTAATGTAATTAAGAATAATTCTTTAGAAATAGCTAAGGAATGTTTTAAAGTTTTTGATTCTCAGGAACAAGGGCAATATTTATTGTCTGCTAGTTTTGCGGTTAATTTTTTAATTGATATTGAACCCAGATTATCGAATGGAATAGATAAACATGATACTTTAGAGCTTAAAATATTAAGTGATAAACACGGAAAAGCAGGTGATGTAAGAGATATATTGACAATAAGAAAGGCACAAGAATGGGAAATAGGTGTTTCAGCAAAGAATAACCATGATGCTGCGAAACACTCGAGATTATCTGACAGATTAGATTTTGGCGATAAATGGCTTGGAATTGCTTGTAGTAAAGAGTATTTTTCTTCAATTAATCCAATATTCTTAAGTTTAAGAAAACTAAGAAAAGATAGTAATAAAACACAAAAATGGAACTCTCTTCCAAATAAAGAAACCCACGTTTATAAACCACTGCTGTTAGCATTCAAAAAAGAGTTATTACGAATATATGATGAAAACCCAAAAGAAATAACTAAGCAATTAATTCAGTATTTAATCGGCAGACAAGATTTTTATAAAGTCATTAAAAGAAAAAATCATGTACAAATAAAAGCTTATAATCTTTACGGAACCTTGAATCTTCCTTTTCAAGAAACCAAGCCAAAATTTCAAACACCAAAACTAAATTTTCCAACTGAAATTTCTGAAATATATTTTAAGAAAGATAAAAACCTTATTGAAAAACTAAATACTTTGATTTTTGAGTTTGATAAGGGCTGGAAAATATCATTTAGAATTCACAATGCTAGTTCAAGAATTGAACCTTCATTGAAGTTTGACATACAGTTAGTATCTGCGCCGAAAACTTTATTTACCAATAAATTATCAATCAAACATGGAGAGTAAAATGAGAATTGTTTCATTATTTAGTGGGGCAGGTGGTTTAGATAAAGGTTTTGAAGCAGCTGGTTTTGAAACTGTTTGGGCAAATGAATATGACAAGGATATATGGGAAACCTTTGAAAAAAACTTTCAAAACACATCACTTGATAAGCGTTCAATTAGGAAAGTACCATCAAAAGAAATTCCTGATTGTGATGGGATAATTGGTGGGCCACCTTGTCAAAGTTGGAGTGAAGCAGGCACACTAAAGGGAATTGAAGATAAAAGAGGTCAATTATTTTATGAATTTATACGTATATTAAGAGATAAAAAACCATTATTTTTTCTTGCTGAAAATGTTTCAGGAATGTTAGCAAAAAGACATGCAGGAGCCTTGCGTAATATAAAAGAGTTATTTGAAAAAAGTGGTTATGAGTTATCATTTGAAATGTTAAACGCGTCTGATTATTGGGTAGCACAAGATAGAAAGAGGGTGTTCTTTATTGGAATTAGAAAAGATTTAGGTTTTAAGTTCCAGTTTCCGGGTAAAATTGAACAAAAAAGAGATTTAAAAGACATTATTTGGGAATTAAAAGATACTGCAATGCCTGCCCGTGAAAAAAACCATACAAATGGTGAAAAATGTAAAATCCCCAATCATGAATATATGATTGGGAGTTATTCAACAATATTCATGTCTCGAAATAGAGTCAGAAGTTGGGATGAACAATCTTACACAATCCAAGCTGGCGGAAGACACGCCCCTATTCATCCACAAGCTCCTAAAATGGAGTTTGTAGAACAGAATAAGCGTATATTTGTAGAAGGGAAAGAGAATCTTTACAGAAGGTTAAGTTTAAGAGAATGTGCTAGGATACAAACATTTCCTGATGACTTTATCTTTTATTATAAAAATTTAATTGCAGGATATAAAATGGTCGGAAATGCTGTACCATGTAATTTAGCTTACTTCTTGGCTAAGTCAATCAAATATCAAATTGTTCAGAACTTAAAGAAAACATATAACTTGAATGAGTACCGTAAACAAATATGTAAAATTAAAGAGACAACACCTCCCTATTGTTTTGATGAGCTTGAATTAAATACCCCGCAGGAAATATTTTTGGGAACTTAATTGAAGTTAGGGTGATTTAAGCTTTAAAATCTACACCCACATAATAATTTACTGCATTTCTACTGTGTTCTGAATAAAACCATTGTTTAGTTTTTTTACAGTAGGCAAAGGCATGTTTGCTGCGTTTGCCTTGTTTGGTGTTTTCTAGCAAGTTTCCAGCAGCATAATAGAGTTCGCAAAATTCAAAGGATTTAAGGGTGAATTTGATTTTATTGGATATAAAAGTATCGTTTTGTTTGAGCATCCAGAGGTTTTTGTCAGGAAGATAGTGTATTTTTTGGTAGATGGTAAAACTATTATCTTTGTCAATTAACTTGGCATAACCGTGGGTTGGTGAATAGACGTTGTAGACGATAAAGTGATTATCGCGACTTGAGTAACTGGTGTTAGCAACAATGGTGAAGGGTATGCCGTGATAGTCGATAATTTGACCAATAGTTAGGCGACTATTTTGTTGTCTTTGGGTAAAACTGTAGAGTGCTTTGAAATTGTTTTTAAAATCCATCACTGTGCCACAATACTGGCAAATTAAGTTCTTACTGCGAGAGGTATTGCCTAAAATGGCTAACGGCGCTTGGCATTTTTTGCAGTGGATGGCATTAATTTTCATGGCTAATCTCGAAGGCATCCACCCATTTGCCTTGTTGGCAGCTAATGTAATTGTTTGCAAAGGATAAAATAAGTAGTTCAGCTGACTGGTTGCTTAAGTAGCTTTGTTTGTTTTTGCCTATATAAGCTCTTTTTTGCGTGACTAACCAATGAGTACCTAATAACTTTACTTGAGTATTGGGCAATAATGAGCTCCATTTGAGTTTTTCATTAATAACTTCTTGTGTGCTTTGAATCAGGGCAATATTTTCATCTTCAACCATTAAAATAAACTCATCACCGTGGCTATCTTTAACCAAATAATCCAACCGAATACCTTCGTCGTGTGGGTGTTGTACCATTGTTAGTGCGGTGAATGCTTTGGACTTAATATAAAAAAATTTATTGAGTTGGATTAATGATTGAAAATTATTGTCATCCATTTCAAGCATAAAAGAAGAGGAACAAAAACCACATTTAACCAGTATTATTTTTGGTTTTTCTATTGTGGCTCCGCAGTGTGGACAGTTTATTTTCATTATTCCCACCGTTCGATAAAGCGAATTTCATCATTTTTTTCTTGTGAATAGGTTTTTGCTAACAATTTTAGCAAAATACTTCTGCCTTGTTCGCTAGAGCTAGCAATTAAATGTGACTGTTTAAACTTGGGTAAATGTTTTTTCCATTGCTTTAAAAATACTTCGGCATTTTTTTTATTGATACCAAAAATAGCAGGCACGGGAAATAGGTCGTTAATACTTGGCGTTTTACTCAAAGCGATTAGATAACGAGGACGTTTTATTTCCTCTAACAACTGACTTAAGGCTTCGAGGAAAATTTCATTGTCCTTGTGGGTGTAGTTAGCTAATGAAAATCGAAAATAACCGCTGGCTATTTCTGAGACTATTACACCGTTTTCTAAGGTTTTTTTATTTGTTTGCATTAAGCCAAGATCGTGCAGTGTATCTACCACTATGGTGGCAAATATCTTACTGTAATGTTGTGGATTTAATCCGATAACAGCACGAGATTTGGCAAATTTGTTGATAAAAAAAGAAGCGCCTGTAATCATGCCAGTGTAACTTAATATTGGAACAAGGTGTGCTAAACTTGTTAATGATAAAGCAACGGGAGCAAGAATTAATGAAGCCAGAGTGAGACGCTTATATTTTTTAAAACGTTGGCTAATATCTGTGTCCAATTTAGCCACATAGCGCGATATATTGTTTCGTTTTGTTTTATCAAAGTCAATTTGTAAACCTGATTTCAAACGGTGATGAGTGACTTTTTCTAAAGCATTTTGCCACCGTGCTTGTAGGTTGAAGATGTCATCATTTAGTCGTTTTGACATGACATCATTGGATTGACTGATGATGTTTTGCTCGGGTTTGAGTTCGTCTAACAAGTTTAAGCGTTGGATACCTGATTCAATTTTTAATTCATTGGCGTGTAAACCAGCAAAGGTTTTGAAGCGTTTATGTAAGTCATTAAATATGTATTTGTTGTAGCTGGCATCAGTAGCAACCGCGATAATATGCCAGATACTGGAGGTTTTCATATCATCTGCGGTATCAATGCGAATGGCGCGACCTCGGATTTGGTTGGTGGTGACGTAAGCTCCCGTTTGGGTTGCCATGATTAATGCATTAACATGCGGTGCATCCCAACCTTCGCCCAACAGTGAGCGGGTTCCGATAATGATTAATAATGTGCCATTTTTGTGTAATTCAGTAAAGGCGGCAGATAGTTCATCAGTAGTGTTGTTGACAACAACAAAGTCTTTGTTTTCTGAATAGTCATCAAAATCCACTGTTTTATTGTTCGGTAATAAATCGGCAACAGGGGCAATAAGCTTTTTTGGAATAATTGCTAATCGTCCCGTAAGTAAAACAGTCTTTAAGCTTATTTCATCCTCAAAATGATGAATAAAATAATGAAAAATAGGATAAGCACCTGTTGGTGCTTCTAATCCATCCAAGGCTAATTGAAATTTTTCATCGCGAATAAAGTCCGATAAAATTACTAGGCGCATCCATTGTTTTCGACTTTTATATTCTAATTTGGCAATATCAAAACAGGCCTTGATGCGTTCTTGGGTTTTGTTGAAGGCTTCAAGTTTTCGTTTCGTGCTATCTAATGTCACTCGTTTTTTCCTTAAAAATCGCTTGCTTGTTAATAAGGTGGACAAAGTCTCCTGAAATGATTGAATCACTTGAACTTGTGGATAATAGTTTCCATCAATAAAACCTTGCAATAATATTTCCCAACTGGCTACTGACACGGGAGGAATATCATCGATGCCTATTTCTAAAATTTCTAATAAACGCAAAGAAATGGTTTTTTGTCTTTGTTTTAATAAAGACAATAAAGCAAAACATTCATCCAAATCGTAGAACAAATCATTCACTTTAATTTCTTGATTTTCATCCAACCATTGATGAGTTGATAATAAATAATTAAGTTCAGCATGGTTTTCTAGACTGGCAATAAATTTTTGTAGGTTCTGTTGGTGGCGAATCAATGAAGTGACATTCTTTTCATCGGTTTTGACCATCCAAATATAATCTTGGTGAGGGCACAAAGAGTTTGAGCGAACAAGTTCTGGAATGCTGATTTGTTCATCCACAGGGCCGCAAAGCTTTTGGTATCGTGACCATTCTTGTGGTGTTGCATCATAAGGCGGTGTAGCGGTTAAGCTGATGACGATAAGGTCCTTGTTGGATTCAACAAATTTCATCAAGACCTTCCACCACGCAGCTTTGAGGTGGTGGGCTTCATCTAATATAAGTAGCTTAAACTCTTGTTGGGAAAACCATTGACTAATGCAATTAAACTGCGCTTGTTCATCGTTTTTACTGATTCTTTTATCTAGCGAAAACAAGCCTTGGTAGGTTGTAGCAGTAAACTGTTTGCAAGTGGTGAGTGTGTCACTACACCACTTAGGGATTTCATCTGACGGCAAAAAATCAGTAATTCTCTCCAGCCATTGATTGCGGATAAGACGAGTCGGTGATACCACCAGTGCCTTTAAATTCAAACGATTGAAAATCTCAATGCCAATAACTGTTTTACCCGCACCTGGAGCGGCTACAATGTGAATACGTTTATCATCCAAATATCCTAAAATATTATCTAATACTCTTTGTTGTTCAGGTCTCCATGTGTGGTTAAAGTTAAGAGTTGGTTCATCTAAATGATTAATAGGTAGCATTTATTTATTATGCCATTATTGGTTTTTAAAGTAAATGAGTGTCTGTTACAAAAACCTCCCTTGAGTAAAATACCTTAGATAGTTTTCTTATAAGTCTGTTTATAAAAATGATACGCGAGACCTTCTTAAACGGCTGTGACTTAGGGCTTTGTTTCTGCGGTTTCTTCTAGAGCTTGTTGACTCAATCTTTTTTATTTTAGACCAATCATCAGTTGAAAAACTTTGGTTTTTCGCATAAATACTTCTACTTTGAGAAAATTGAGAGTAATTGATTAGTTCCTTTTCAATTTTTTCTGCCACTATATCAATCACAATACAATCATCTAATAAACCAATAACTGGCGTGTCATCAGGAATCAAATCGTCATTTTCTGTGAGATAAGAAAATGCCGCTAAAAGGTATTTTTTTGTGTTGAGTGATAAGCTCCATTGATTATCAATAAACATTTGTAACATGTTTTCTAAAGGTGCAATGTGATCCTTAACATAGTTTTCTTGTTCTGTTGTTTTAAGCTTGTTGAGCATGAGCTGAATTTCATAGATGGTCACTTCTGAATTAACAGCCTCATCATTATTTAGCAACCTATTAAAGTGATTGGTAACTTCTTGCGTTATTTCTAGGTTGTATTCAGCATTCATAATTATTACCTTTGTTTGGATTTGTAGGTGTATTATACAACTACAACACTACAACACATGTGCCAATAGTCATTTTCTCTTGATTTTTAGGCAAAATGATAGATTTTTAGTGCAATAAACTGGTAATATTAGAGATTGCTAATAAACACTGAAATTTGAGGGGCATATGAGCGACAAAAATACGGTTAAAGATCAAACGTCTTTAAATCAACAAGAGGATAATCAAAGCCGCAGAAAATTCTTATCACAAGCAGCTGCAACCACTGCAGTAGTGGCAACGGGTAGTGTAGCAGCTAATAACTTGCCACCTAACGTGCCAGAATGGCAAAAACACCTAGGCAAGCCGGTAAACTCTAATCCCTATGGGCAACCGTCAAAGTATGAGTCGAGTGTAAGGCGCTTACGTGTGCCTTGGTTGACTCCTGATTCAATTGCTTCAATTAGTTTTACGCCATTAGCTGAAATTAAAGGTATGATTACTCCAAATGGGCTAGCATTCGAGCGTGATCATGGTGGTTTACCTACTATTGATCCTGAGCAACACCGTTTAATGATACATGGATTAGTCGAAAAGCCAATCATTTTAACAATGGAAGATATTAAGCGTTTTCCAAACGTTTCTCGCATTCACTTTATTGAATGCCCTGCAAATTCAGCAATGGAATGGAAGGGTCCTCAAGTGGGTCGTTTACAATTCACCCATGGCATGACTAATTGCTGTGAGTGGACTGGTGTTCCATTAAAATATATTCTTGAGGAAGTCGGTGTTAAACCAGAAGGCAAATGGCTTTTAGTTGAGGGAGCAGATTCTGCCTCGATGAGTCGTTCAGTGCCAATGGAAAAGGCAATGGATGATACCTTGGTTGTCTTTGGTCAAAATGGTGAAGCTTTAAGACCAGAGCAAGGTTATCCATTAAGATTATTAACTCCTGGCTGGGAAGGTAATACCTCAATAAAATGGTTGCGCCGCATAGAGATTACGGCAGAACCTTCGTATCAACGTGAAGAAACTTCAAAATATACAGATTTACTAAACCCAAGAGACCCAAATCGCAAAGACCTTATTGGTAAAGCGTATTTATTTTCTTGGATAATGGAAGCTAAGGCGATTATTACATTCCCATGTCCTGAAAAGCCACTTAAAGAACACGGCAAGTATGTGATAAATGGCTTGGCTTGGACAGGTACTGGCAAAATTAAACATGTTGATGTTTCTTTTGATGGTGGTATAACATGGAAAGAGGCAGAGCTTAATGGCCTGGTTTTAGATAAGTGTTGGACACGATTTAGTATGCCTTTTGAATGGAATGGCGAAGAAGTCCTTATGCAATCACGAGCTACTGGTGAAGATGGTTATGTACAACCAACATTGAAACAATTAAGAGATGCACGTGGTGTGGCGAGTATTTACCACAACAATGCTATACATACTTGGAAAATCAACAAGAACGGAGAGGTGGAAAGTGTACAAGTTTAATCAAAAATTAATTTCTGCTGTTGTATTAGCTTTGTCGATAACAGCCTGCTCAAATGATTCTGCACAGACAAGTACAGATAAAATTGCTGAACATAAAGGAACTTCGGTTTCAGAAAAAGTAGCTAGTGCAATTCTTCCGAGTGCACAAGCGGCAACATATGAAGAAATAACGATTAAAACGGGTGGATTTAATCTAGGCAAGCCTGCATCTAAAGAAGAAATTGCTGGTTGGCACATCGAAGTTTCTCATGGACATAATTTACCGCCAGGTGAAGGAACTGCAGCCGATGGAGAAGAGTTTTTTGAAGAGGTTTGTGCTAATTGTCATGGGTCATTTGGTGAAGGTGTCGGAAGAAACCCAGTGCTTGCCGGTGGTGAAGGGACGCTAACTGATAAAATGAAACCAGAGCGTACTGTGGGTAGTTATTGGCCTTATGCATCAACTTTGTTGGATTATACGCATCGTGCGATGCCATTTACTGCTGCACAATCACTGACTTGGGATCAGACTTGGTCATTATCTGCTTATGTTTTGTATCTAAATGATATAATTGAAGATGAAGATTTTGTCTTTAATGCTCAGAGTTATAAAGAAGTTCATATGCCTAACGAAAATGGTTTTGTTCGTGACGAACGACCTGATACGCATAATACGCGTTGCATGAAAGACTGTAAAGATCCTGCTAGTGTTGTGGTGAAAACAGCGCTATTAGGTTATGGTTCAGGAGCTGAAGATGTGGTTGAAGAAACTAAAATTGTCAAAGGCCATGAAATTGGACAAAAGGTGTATGATGCTACTTGTCGTTTATGCCATGACTCAGGATTGGCAGGAGCACCAAAAATGGATGATACTTTAACTTGGGAACATCGATTAAAACAAGGCATTAGTAAAGTACATAAACATGCAATTGAAGGGTTTGCTGGCCAAACAGGTGTTATGCCCCCTAAAGGTGGCAATATGGAATTGACAGATGATGAAGTCAAAGCTGCAGTTGATTTTATGTTAAAAGACATTGAACATTAACAAATTATCATTAAACTATTAATTAAATGCCATTCAGCTTATATTCAACTTTACTAATATAAGATACATGGTATAGAATACAAACAATATAAATATTTATTAGGAGAAAACTATGAGTTTAACGAGAAGAAGCATGCTTAAGCGAATCATCGCTGGTAGTGCTATTGCTTTAGTTCCTTTTGGCGCATTTGCTAATTGGGCAGAAGCTGCATTTAAAGCGGACAGCTTCAAAGGTGTATTAGCTGAGATTGGTTCAGAAGGAGCCGTTGAAAGCGATAAAATCAAACTTAAAGCCCCAGAAATTGCTGAAAATGGTGCGGTAGTGCCTGTTCAAGTCAGTTCTACTTTAGAAAACATCGAGTCAATCAGCATATTGGTTGAAAAGAACCCAACCCCATTAACAGCACAATTTAAAATGTTTCCAGGATTAAAACCAGATTTTAAAATTCGTGTCAGAATGGGCGAAACTTCGAAAGTTATCGCTATAGTTAAAGCTGGTGGTAAGTCTTACTCTACAAGTTCTGAAGTTAAAGTAACAATCGGCGGCTGCGGCGGTTAAGGAGAAAACATTATGAGAATTAAAGCAAAATTAAAAGGCGATACAGCCACAGTTAAATTATTAATTAAGCACCCTATGGAATCTGGTCGTCGTAAAGATGAGGCTGGTAAATTGATTCCTGCAAAATATGTACAAACTGTAACAGGTCACATTGCAGGGACTCAAGTATTTGAAGTTAATACGGGACCGGGTGTTTCAAAAAACCCGTTTATCCAAGTAATTTTAAATGGACGTAAAGCAGGTGAGACTATCGACTTTAAATGGGTTGATTCATCAGGTGCATCAGAAGATGGCTCTGCTACTTTAAAGTAAGCTCAGCTTTTTTATAGAGTTAAAAAGGGTTGTTCTAGGACGACCCTTTTTTTTATGGGATAATTTACCTTTATAAACGATTCATCATCATGCGGCCATTTCTTTTTTTAATATTTTTTTTCATTAGTCTTAGCGCTAATGCTGATTTAGTCAAGCCTACATTGGTTGAAATTAGTGTTTATACCAATGGTACCTATAAAGTAGAAGTACGAGCCAGTATCGAAGCCTTGCTAACGGGCATTAATTCGAAGTTTAAAAATACTAAAGAGTCTCCAAATGCTCAAGTCTATGATGATTTGCGTGTTTTAGAAAAACTGCAGTTAGCCGTTGAATTTAATAAATTTCATCAACAGTTCACCCAAATTGTCAAACTCAAATTTGATGATAAAATTATTCCATTAACGATAACACTGGTTGATATACCAGAACCAGGCTATACAAAAGTTCCACGCATAAGTATTATTACCTTAAGTGGCAATATCGATAGAAAGGTGAAGAACATCAGTTGGTATTACCCAGCAGCTTTTGCTGATAATGCTGTACGTGTTAGACAAGTAGATACGCAAGCAGAGAAATGGCATTGGTCTAACTGGCAATGGTTACGCAAAGATACATGGAGCAAGCCATTTGATTTAACGGAAGTTTTTCATCAACAATCCACATGGTCGGTGGTTAAAGATTACACGCGTGCAGGGTTTGATCATATTTTGCCTAAAGGGCTTGACCATATATTATTTATTTTAGGCATATTCCTGCTGAGTATAAAGCTTCGCCCTTTATTGTGGCAAGTCACGATGTTCACTGTGGCACATTCAATAACGCTAAGTTTAGCTATGTTAAATATAATTAATATACCTTCTTATATCGTCGAACCTTTAATTGCTTTATCCATTGCTTTTATCGCATTTGAAAACATTGTAACCAAAGAAATTAAACCGAGTCGATTGGTTGTTGTTTTTATCTTTGGCTTGTTGCACGGCATGGGTTTTGCCAGCATGTTAGCGGATTTTGGAATGCCAAAAAATTCATTTGCAACGGCATTAATTAGTTTCAATGTTGGTGTTGAGCTGGGTCAATTAACCATTATTGCACTGGCATTTATTTCTATTGGTTATTGGTTTAGGAACAAAAGTTGGTACAGAAACATTATTGTTATTCCTGCCTCTTTACTTATTGGTTTAGTTGGATTGTATTGGACCTATGATAGAATTGTGTTTTAATTTGACCAAAAAATGATGAAAGAATTTATACCATTACCTCATATTCGTACATTAACAGAACAACAAATGCAGAAAAGAGCGCAAGAATTTAATGTGCAAATACAGAAAAGAAGAACGGTAAGAGATTTTTCAGATAGACCTGTGGATAAAGGTATTATTGAAAACTGCATAAAAGCAGCGGCCTCAGCACCAAGTGGCGCTCATCAACAGCCGTGGCATTTTGTCGCCGTTAGCAATCAAGATATAAAATCAAAAATAAGGCGAGCTGCTGAAGACGAAGAAAAAGAGTTTTATCAACGCCGGGCCAGTGAAGAGTGGCTCAAAGCACTCGAACCTTTAGGAACAAACACCAGTAAACCTTTTTTAGAAGAGGCTCCGTGGTTGATAGCTGTCTTTGCTCAGCGATATGGAATTGATGTGCAAGGCAATCGAGTTAAACATTATTATACGCCTGAATCGGTCGGTATTGCTTGTGGCATGTTAATCACAGCATTGCATACCTCTGGTCTTGCGACTTTAACGCATACACCAAGCCCAATGGGGTTTTTAAAGAAAATCCTTAAACGCCCTGATAATGAACGCCCTTATTTGCTTGTGGTCTGTGGCCACCCAAAAGAAGGTGCACAAGTACCCAATATTAAACGAAAAGAGTTAAATGATATAGCGAGTTTTTTTACTTAGATATTTGCTTTTTTTTACATGTAAAAAAAGCGGTTCCGAGGAAAGAGTTGTTAAAGGGAGGGTAAAAACCCCGGAACCTAAGAGGAGTGTATATAAATGAAAAATAATTACTTATTTGCTTACTTTGACTGTGCTTTGTTGGTTTAGTTCATTATTATTTTGATTTTCTGTTTCTTCACTATATGGCCAGTCTCTAAAGGGGAAAGGCTTTTGGTTTGTCTGAAATGACAAGTATTTAATCATGTCATATAGAAACAGACCTACTTCTTGATTAAAACCTTTCAAATTTTTGTTAACTTGTCCTGTGATTAATAAAAATCCAAACTGAATAAGGACAACAAATGTAAAGACCCAAAGTGACACCCAACCAATAAATGCAAATAAGATGGTATAAAATATGCGACTAAATATTTCAGGGTTCTTGTCTTTTTTAGTTTCTGTTGGCTTTTCTTCTTGGGTTGATTTAACAGAAGTTTCTTCAACTTCAATCTTTTCTTTCTTAGTTTTCTTGACCATTTCTCTGTACCTGTTTTGATGACTTATATACATGATACAGAAAAGCGACAAAGAAAAAAAGTGCCATTAGTCATGCGTGACTATTGGGCTATTAGGTAGGAGTTTGGCGATTTAGCTAAACAGTTTGTAACGATTGATAAGATTTTAGGAATAGTTTTTTGACTTTGAATTGACTATTGTCTTGTGCTTCACCTAAGCCCACAAAGTTATTGTGGTGGTCATAAAGGCGGTAGACCTTTGGTTCTAGAGTGGTTTGAAAGCGCAATCCATGGATAAGTGTTTGTAGTTTGTCTTTATCTAATTGATAGAGTGGGTATTCAATTAATGCCATATCCATAGGTTGTAAAGAGTCAAAGGGATTAGACTGTTCGGTTAGCTCATCAAGTGTAATCATGCCACCTTTTATTATACCAAGTTGGGTGCGATGTAAACTGGTCATATGAGCAAAGCTGCCACAGGCTTTGGCAAAATCTTCTAGCAAGGTGCGAATATAAGTTCCTTTTGAGACTTTTATTTCAAAGCGTAAAGTTTGAATATCTGCTTTATCATTTTTTAATAGTTTAAAGGCGTGTATAATGATATCTCGTGCTTTTCTTTCGACTTCTTTGCCTTCACGTGCTAAATCATACAAACGCCTGCCTTCATGATGCAAAGCAGAATACATGGGAGGAATTTGTTTGATGTCACCAGTCAAAGACTCAATGGAAATTTGAATTTCTTTATCACTTAGCTTGGTTTTGTTTGAGGTTTTGGTGATTGTTCCTGTGGCATCACCAGTATCTGTTTGACTGCCGATTAAACATTCGGCAATATAGACCTTGTCTGCATTAAGCATGAGTCCAGCTACTTTTGTGGCATCGCCAAAACAACAGGGCAACAAACCTGTTGCCATTGGATCAAGCGACCCTGTGTGACCTGCTTTTTTGGCATTGAATATTCGTCTGACTTTTTGTAAGGCAAGATTAGATGTAATGCCTTTGGGTTTGTTGAGTAAAAAGATGCCATGTACATCTTGCCATTTACTTCGTGGTTTACTCATTATAGGTTTGCCTGAGTTGCTTTACTCTTCTTCAAAACCTGGGTCGGTTTCACGTGCTTTACTGATAAGTGATTCTAAGTTGGCACCACGCTCAAGTGATTCATCGTAGATAAATCGTAGCTCGGGTACTTTTCTGGCGCGAATCTTGCTGGCGAGTACAGAGCGTATAAATGGTGCATTTTCTTTTAATGTTGCTAGAGCTTCTTTTTGAAGCTCTGGGAAAAGGGTATTGAAATAAACTTTAGCAACCGACAAATCTTTGGTTACATCCACATCTGATATGGCTACATGTTTGAGTTCTTTTTCGTACTCAAATTGTTCACGCACAACTACCGCAACTATGCGCAGTATTTGTGCGGACATTCTATCTGATCGTGTAAATTCTCTAAAAGCCATTTAATAAATCCTATTAATCCAGCGTCTTCTTAACTTCAACACGTTCATAACATTCTATTTCGTCACCTGGATTAATGTCATTGTAGCCTTTAACACCAATACCACATTCGGTACCTGACTTGACTTCTTTAACATCATCTTTATGGCGGCGTAATGATTCGAGTTCACCCTCAAAAATAACAACATTGTCGTGTATTACACGTATTGGGTTATCGCGTTTAACGCTACCTTCTAAGATGATACAACCCGCAATAGAACCAAATTTAGAAGACCTAAAGACATCTTTAACCTCAGCTGTTCCAATAATTACTTCTTTGGTTTCTGTTCCTAAGAAGCCTGTAATGGCAGCTTTAATGTTATCAATGGCTTCATAGATAATACTGAAATAATGTAAATCTAAATCGTGTTGTTTAATGACTTCTCTAGCAGCTTTATCAGCACGAACGTTAAATCCAATAATGATGGCTTTGGCAGAGACTGCTAACTGTGCATCTGCATTGGTAATGCCACCAACGCCTGTTGATATAGCGCGAACTTCAACATCATCATTTCCAATCATTGTTAACGATTCTTTTAATGCTTCGACACTGCCTTGCACATCTGCTTTAATTAATAAATTAACAACTAATTTCTCTTTTTTGCCCATACTAGACATAAGTGCTTCGAGTTTAGCCGCTTGCTGTTCTTTTAAGCGCCTATCGCGTTCAAGAGCTTTTCGTTCAGCCGCCGCTTCTTTGGCGCGTTTTTCATTTTTAACAACAATAAAATCTTCACCGGCAATTGGTACGCCAGATAGACCTTGAATAACGACAGGGATAGATGGGCCAGCAGATTCAACTTCTTCGTCAAGCTCATTGAGTATGCGTCTTGCACGACCAAATTGTTCACCACTTAAGACCATATCGCCTTTCTTAAGTGTTCCTGATTTAACTAATACTGTTGCAACAGGTCCTCGTCCTTTATCCAGACTAGACTCTACAACAATACCTTTGGCAGGTTTGTCTACAACAGCTTTAAGTTCCATTAATTCAGCTTGTAGGTTAATGGCTTCTAGTAAGTCATCAATGCCTTCACCTGTCTTTGCAGAAACTGGAATAAATTGTGTATCTCCACCCCAATCATCAGGAATAACTTCGTGATTGGCTAAATCTTGTTTGGCTTTATCAATACTTGCTCCTTGTAAATCCATTTTGTTGACAGCAACAATTATTGGAACTCCAGCTGCTTTTGAGTGTTTAACCGCTTCGATTGTTTGTGGCATAACACCATCATTGGCTGCTACTACTAAGATAACAATATCAGTTGCTTTTGCACCACGTTGGCGCATAGCGGTAAATGCTGCATGACCAGGTGTGTCAATAAATGAGATAATACCATGATCTGTTTTAACATGGTAAGCACCGATATGTTGGGTAATACCACCGGCTTCTTTATCAGTTACCTTGGTCTTTCTAATATAATCAAGCAGAGAGGTTTTGCCATGATCCACATGACCCATTACGGTGACTACTGGAGGTCTTGGCTCAGCGTTTTCTTCTATTTCATCATTATGTGATTGCGAATGAATCTCTTCAGCAATGGTTTTGCTTTCAACCAACTCAACTTTATGACCCATTTCTTCGACGACAAGTACAGCCGTGTCTTGATCTAATGATTGGTTGATGGTAACCATCATTCCCATACCCATTAGTTCCTTAATAACATCACCAGATTTTATAGTTAAACCTTTAGCCAGTTCTGCAACGGTGATGTTTTCGCCAATACTAACAGTCTTAATTTGATCAGCTACAGGTTTGGTAAAGCCGTGCTTTTCAGCTTTTTTGAATGTTGGCTTAAGTTGGTGATTACCTCGACCACCTTTAACATGTAATTGTTTTCTACCGTATTTGTTTTGGTTGTTGCGGTTACCGCGTCCACGAGAATCATTGTTTGGCGCGTTATTATTGGTGTTGGTATTGTTTGTATTTTTATTGTTGTTAGTTCCACCACGGTTTTGCTTTTCTTCTCTTGCTGCTTTTTCTTTGCGTCTTTTTTCAACAGCAGCCATAACTTGGCGTTGGACTTGTTCTTCTCTTTTGTTTGCCGCAATTTGTTCTTCGGTTAGTTCAACTTTTTTAGGTTCCTCTTCAACGACTTTTTCTGTAGTTGTTTCACCTTGAGGAACATCTGTTTCTACAGACCCTTCAGAGGATTCTTTAGTTGATTCTTGTTCTTTTTCAGCAGCAAGTTGAATTTCTTTTTCAGCTAACTCTTTTTTGACCCTTTCTTCAAGCTCCTGTTGTTTTATTGCGTCTTCTTGAAGTCTTACTTTATCTTCTTCAGCCAGTTCTTTTTTTCTTGCCTCAAGAGCTTTTTGTGCTTCCATTCTATCCTTAGCAATAGCGTCCAACTCATCAGAGTTTGGCTTTTTGAAGGTTCTTTTCTTTCTGACTTCAATATTGACTGTTTTTGTTTTTGCTCGTATGCCAGTGCCGCTTGAAACTTTAAGGGTGCCAAGTGTTTTACGTTTAAGAACGACCTTTTTTCGCGGCGATTGATCTTGCTTATCTTTGCCATGAGAGTCTCGCAAATAAGCAAGAAGTAATCTCTTGTCATCGTTGCTAATGGCATCATCAGCATTTTTTGCAGAAATACCTGCACTTTCCAATTGACCTAATAGTGTGTCAAGCGGGACATTTAATACTTCTGCTAATTGTTTTACTGTTACTTCAGACATTTAAGAACCTCTAATTATTTCTTTTATTCTTCTTCAAACCAAAAACGACGGGCTTCCATAATTAACTCGCCTGCTTGTTCTTGTGTTAAGTCACTGATTTCCATCAATTCATCTGTTGCCAGATCTGCTAAATCATCACGTGTAATAATGCTTTTAGCCGCAATGGCATACGCTAATTTATCATTCATTCCTTCTAATTTTAATAAATCATCTGCTGGTTTTGATCCTTCGAGTTTTTCCTCATTGGAAATCAACTGAGTCAATAGGGCGTCTCGGGCTCTTTGGCGAAGTTCGGCAACGATGTCTTCATCAAAGCCTTCAACTGATAATAACTCAGACTCTTCAACATAGGCAATTTCTTCAATTGAGCTAAAACCTTCTTGTACCAACAAAACGGACATGTCTTCGTCAATATCCAGTTTTTTCATGAAATCTTCAACAAACTTCATGGCTTCTTCTTGTCCTTTTTCACTGGCTTCTTCAGCAGTCATTACATTGATGTTCCAACCAGTTAATTCGGATGCTAGACGTACATTTTGCCCGCCACGACCTATTGCTTGTGATAGCTTGTCTTCTGCAACGGCAACATCAATACTGTGACGTTCTTCATCTACTACAATGGATTCGATTTCAGCGGGTGCCATCGCATTAATAACGAATACAGCAGGATCTTCATCCCATAAGACAATATCAATTCTCTCACCACCTAATTCATTTGAAACCGACATAACACGTGAGCCTCTCATGCCAACACACGCTCCAATGGGATCCAATTTTGGGTCACTAGAAAACACGGCTATTTTAGCACGAAATCCAGGGTCTCTGGCAGCTCCTTTTATTTCAATAAGGTTTTGGTCAATCTCTGGGACTTCTACTTTAAATAGTTCAACTAAAAACTCAGGAGCACCACGTGATAATGTTAAGAGCGGTCCTCTATTCTCTGTGTTGACTTCTATCAACATGCCACGAAGTCTATCGCCACGACGTACATTTTCGCGTGGAATTCCGTGGTTTCTAGGAATAATTGCTTCCACTTTATTGCCTAAATCTAGAAAAATATGTCCTCGATCAGCTCTTTTGACTACACCATTTAGAGTTTCACCAACTCGATTTTCAAAGCGTTCAACCACTTGCATGCGCTCGGCTTCGCGCACTTTTTGCAAGATAACTTGTTTTGCTGTTTGTGCTGCAATTCGTCCAAACTCGATGGACTCCATTTCTTCTTCGATAATATCGCCTACTTCGAGTTCTGAATCTTCCTTATGAGCCTCTTCCAAGGTGATTTGTTTGTCTTCAAACTCAAAGTCTTCATCGCTAACAACTTCCCAGTGTCTAAAACTTCTGTAGTCGCCAGTTTGGGTATCGATAATGACTTTAACATCCATGTCTTTGCGATATTTTTTTCGTGTTGCAGTAGCTAAAGCAATTTCGATTGCATCATAAATCACTTCTTTACTAACATTCTTTTCGTTAGATAGGGCTTCTGCCACGTATAGAATTTCTTTACTCATTATTTGTTAACTCCATTGAGGTCGGGGTTTATCCGTGCTCTCATAATTTTATCAAACTCAATTATTACTTCTTCTTCTTCTGTCTTAATCATGATGTCTTGACCAACAACAGATACAATCTGACCTTTTATTTTTCTGCGACCATCAATCTTTTGATTCAGTTTTATTTTAACATAATTACCTATAAACTTTTCAAATTGTGAGGTGCTAAATAAAATTCGATCCATTCCTGGTGAGGAAACTTCAAGGATATAAGCCATAGTAATGGGTTCTTCAACATCTAGTATACCAGAAACTTCATGACTTACCGAAGCACAGTCATCAACACTGATTCCATTTTCATGGTCGATATAGACGCGCAATAAAGCATCAACTTTACGTACTTGGTATTCTATACCCCAAAAGGTATAACCCAAATCTTCTATAACTGGCGCTAATAATTCTGTTAATTTATCTTGTTTCATCTGTTTAAATCTCACCATCAAAAAAGGCTCCTAAAGGAGCCTTTTTAAAAGTAATAACGATTAAAATATTACTGTATTAAATTGGTAGCGGGGGCAGGATTTGAACCTACGACCTTCGGGTTATGAGCCCGACGAGCTGCCATACTGCTCCACCCCGCATCATTAAGTTTGAGGATTCTATCACCAAGTTTCTAAATTGCAACATTTAATTCCTGTAAGTGAGTGAAATTAATGTATTTTCTTATTTTTTTGCCATTGCTGCCACTTTACCAATGGTTAACCCTTGCACAAGTATACTAAAAATCACCACAGCATAGGTTGCCGTTAATAATGGATCACGCCATTCGCCATGAGGAATTGATAAGGCCAGTGCTACTGATATACCACCTCGTAGTCCGCCCCATGTTAATATTTTTACGGCATGTGGAGAATATGAATTTTTAAATTTAAGTAAAAATACGGGCAAACCCACACTGATAAATCGTGCAATTAATACCGTTGGGATGATAAGGAGGGCTGCAATTATATAACTTTGTGAAATCTGGATGATTAAAAGCTCAACACCGATTAACAAGAACAGCAGGGCATTTAAGACTTCATCAATTAATTCCCAAAAATCATCCAATCGCTTTCTAGTGTTATCACTCATGGCTAACTTGCGGCCTTTGTTGCCTATCATTAATCCTGCTACAACAATTGCTATAGGACCAGACAGATGTAGGTGTTGTGCTAAAGAGTAACCGCCCATAACCAGTGCTAGAGTAATTAAGACTTCAACTTGATAATCATCCACAGCCTTTAAAAGTAAATAAGCCGTATAACCAATTATGAATCCATAAAATGCACCACCAATAGCTTCTTTTGCGAAAAGCAGACCAATATCTTTGATGGACATAGAGCCTGGATTGACTGCCAGCTCCAAGACAACAATGAAGAAAACCACAGCGACACCGTCATTAAAAAGTGACTCACCTGTTATTTTTACTTCGATGGATTTTGGTGCGCCAATTTTCTTGAGTATTCCCATCACAGCAATGGGATCGGTTGGAGAGATGAGTACACCAAATAAGAGACAATACATGTAGGAAACTTCAATACCCAACCACATAAAAATATAGTAAGCGACAACGGAGACTATAGCAGCAGAAATGGCAACGCCAATGGTTGCTAATACAGCAATGGTGTCGGCTAGCTCAGCTAATTTATTAATATTAACATGCAAAGCACCGGCAAATAATAAAAAGCTTAACATGCCATTTAATACGGTTTCGTTAAAGTCTACACTGGCAAAAACATGTTGGATTGATTCGGTTGAATATAACCCAACTTTATTAACCACAATTAAAGCGATCGACATAAGTAGACCAATAAGCATTATGCCTATACCGTTAGGAAGTTTTATGGTCTTATAATTAATGAGTGAAAATAATGCTGCCAAGGTAATTAAAATAGCAACCATATCAAATAATGACATATTTAATCCAATAAATTAAAAAGTGATGGCTAGGTTAACAAACTCTTAATTTATTTACAACTAGGAGCTTCTATTAATTATTGCTCTGTTCAAATCCCATTGTCTTGTGAATTATATTTGAGAGAGTTTGTTGACTAAAGGGTTTGGCAACAACATCGGTCATGTGGTACTTCTGTGCTTTAATCAAAACATCATCAGTTAAGTCTGCAGTAACCATAACTACAGGTATATTTTGGGTATTCTTCCATTGCTGAACTAATTGAAAGCCATCCATTCCTGGCAGGTGGTAGTCTAAAAACAACATATCATAGTTATTTCTTTGTAACATCGTGAGTCCTTCCTCAGCATTATCCACTACATCCACCATGTGGCCCATTTTTTCAAGCATCTCTATACTAACTTGTTGGTTTATGGCACTGTCTTCAATAACTAATAATTTTAAAACTCTTTGGTGTTTTATGATTTTCATCGGATTGAGGTTTGATTGGTCAACACTAAACTCATCTAAGCATAGTTCTTGCATTTTTTTAAAGGTTAATGGTGGTGGAGAGGTGATAAGAGGAATATTTAAAGCTTTCAAATGTTCAGGATAGGCATGCTCATCAAAACTAATCGCTATAATTTTGGTGTTTTGATTTTTTGCTAAAACTAATACTTGATTGAATTGTCCACCAGCAATAAATTTTTGATCAACAAATACACATTTGGTTTTATTGTTAATCTGATTACTGTAAGAAATGGATAACAAATAACAATACTCAACAATACTTTGTTTTATATGTGACTCTTCTAACAACAGACAAATATTTGATTGGCTTGCTTGCTTATCTTTTAGCAATGCAGTTTTTTTATCAAATTTTAGGGGAATGCTGATTGTAAAAGTTGTTCCTGTGTTTATTTTGGAAACAACATCAATAGTACCATTCATTTTTTCTGTTAATTGTTTACAAATTGCCAGTCCTAAACCAGTCCCGCCAAATTTTCGAGTGATAGCTGAGTCGGCTTGAACAAATGGTTCAAACAGACTTTGTACTAATTTTTCATCAATGCCAATCCCTGTGTCTTGCACAGAAATAACAACATTATCAGTCTCTTCCTCGCCACTGATTTTAATAAACACCTCACCCTCTTTAGTGAATTTAAAAGCATTGCTTAATAGGTTAAATAAAATCTGTTTTAGTCTGATAACATCACCGATGCGGTTGCGCGGGGTTTTGTGATCGAAAACACAGGAAAACATCAGTTGTTTTTGCCTGCATTGTGAGATAAAACTGCTACAGACTTCATCAACAAGCAGTAGTAAATCAAAAGGCAGTTCTTCTAATTCGAGTTTTCCCGCTTCAATTTTCGACAAGTCTAAAATGTCATTAATAATATCTAGCAAGTGCTTGCCAGATGTATGAATTGTGTCAGCATAAATTTTTTGTTCTTCGTCGACCTGGGTATCAAGCAACAATTCACTCATACCCAGGACACCATTTAATGGCGTTCTGACTTCGTGACTAACACGTGCTAAAAAGTCACTTTTGGCTTTACTGGCAGCATCGGCAAGGTCTTTTTGCGCTTGTTTCTTGGAAATTTCATGTTCATACAGAATTTTTCTTTTATATAAATACAACAACCATGACAAAATTAAAACAGCGCTTATTGCATATAAAATGTAAGCCCACAAGGTTTTCCAAGGTGCTGCTTTGACAGTAAATGGAAATTCTGCAATTTCTGACCATTTACCATAATTACTTCGACCTTTGATTTGGAAATTATAATGCCCTCCTTTTAAATTTAAAAAAGCAAATTTGTTATCGTTACCAGCATCAATCCATTTGTTGGTCGCTCCTTTTAGTCGGTATTGGTATTCAAAAGTCGATGAATCGGTGTATGAAAGCAAAGCCACATCAAAATTTATAGAACCGTAGTTGTAGTCAATTGTTAGGTTGGTTTTTTCCTTTTCTGAAAAGGGGTTATCACCTAGAGAGATTTCATCAATTATAATCTGAGGTATTAAAGTGTGTTGCCCGTTGAAATTTGGATTTTGGATTGCAATACCTGCTTCCGTGACAATAATTAGTGACTGCTTATGCTTTATAATCTTTTTTATTGAGTTAGAAGGTAATCCATTTTCGGTCGTGAATACTTTATATTCAAGTGTATGTATGTTAAGTTCAACAAATCCACTATCAACTGTATTCATTAAAAAAGTATCGCCCTGAATTTTTACTATTTGGGTAAATACAACAGTAGGTAAAATGTTTGCGAAATAATTGTCTTGTTCTATTAACGTTAACGTGTCACTATCCCATTTTAGAAGAAATAAGCCGCCATTTTTTATTATCCATACCTTATCTTTTTCTTGTTCAATAAAAATTTCGCTTATGTTTTGTTCTTTCGGGATTCTATAAATGGTTTTGAGCGTTTTGTGCTTTGTATTCAGACTTACAATTTTATTACTTGCTAAGAACCATACACTTTGATCAAAACCATTTATTATTTTTGCCAACTTATTATCTGTGAGTAGATCTTGACTAATAATATGTGCATTAAGGTCTGTATCATTAATGTAGCCAATCTCGCCATCAAATGTACTAAAATATAAGAATTTATTTTCAGAATGTATTAATTGAGTTACGCTATTTAACTCTTGAGTTTTATTCGTCTTTATTTTAGAGGTTTCTCCTGTAGTTAGATTAACTCTGTGTATTCCTTTTAAAGAAGTCACCCATAAATAGTCATTGTTGTATTGAAGTGTTTTGTCAATATTGACATCTTTATTTCCTAAATCCAGATGCAATTCTTTTTTAAAATGCAAGTTTTCATTTTCAATAGTAAATAAATCAAGTTTTGATGAAGAATGACTAATCCATAAATTGTTTTGAAATAAAGTTGCGTTTGTGACAGGGTCTGATTTTGCGTCTTGATCTGAGGAAACAATGAATCTTTCCCAATCATATGGAATTTTAATGAGCCCAACACCATCGGTCGCAATCCATATATTTCCATCAAGGTCTTCAATTATTGAGCTAATTGTCCAATCACCTTTTATAAATTCACCATTTTCAAAAAAACTTACTTTAGATAATGAGTTGTTTGAAAACAGCAACAATGATTTGGTTGTTCCAATCCAAATATTCTCCTTAGAGTCAATGGTCAAACGTCTGACAGAAACCCTGTTTCCTTTATAAAAGTTAGCAATTTGATCTTTTGAAATAAAAGGTTCAAAAGATTGTTTTGCAGCATTAAACTTATAAACACCAGAATACCCTCCCGCGTAAATTTCCCCACCTTGTGATTCTGTAAAGCCATAAAGTGGGTTTGACATTGGGTCTTCATTTTTTTTTGTAAAGAGAAATTCTTTTGACTCACCCGTATTAATATTATATCTGTAAATTTTAGAGTCAATTGTACAAACCCATAAAATATTTTTTGAATCAATAAAAATTTCAAATGTTTTTTTTGACTTTAGCCATGGGTCTTTATTTTCAGGTGTGTGTTTAATTAAAATTTGTTGGCTTGTCTTCCATTGATAAATTCCAGCGCCAAACAAGGAAATCCATAAGTTATAGTTTTGATCATGCGCCATCCCATATAGGTTTTTATTTTGCAAGTCAAATAAGGGTGAGATTTTGTTTTTTATACTATTAAATGTAAAGGTGGTTTTGTTAATTGATGAAATACCAACGTCAAATACCGAAAGCCATAATTTATTTTTAGGGATATTCATCATGAAATCAATATCATTGGACGGAATTGAGTTGTTGTTAGATTTATCTGGTACAAAGTGTTTAAAGTTTTTTGAATCAAAACGACTTAAGCCCTTGTCTGTAGCAATCCATAGAAACCCTTTTTCATCTTGAATCACATCTTTAACGGTATCACTTAACAAGCCAGTTTCTTTTTTATAAGATTTAACAGGAATAACTTTTTGATTAAGAGGAGTTGAACTAGCATAACTAGAGAATATAGTACAAAGTAATAAAACTAAAAGATGAATGTATTGAGGCAAATGCTTAACCAATATTAACGATGATTAATAGTTTAGCAAGATTAGTAATAAAATAGAACTGTAATTTATAAATTAGTACATTTGAAATTCAAAAAAGTAAAACTAGAAAGTAAAATTAGGATAGGCACATATTAAAATCTGCAAATTATGCTTTCTTTAGTTAGGTTTAAATGAGTTTTTAAGTTAAAAAACCGCACGAATGTGCGGTTTTTTTAGGTTAAGAAAAAAGTTTATTTAAGCGGCTTTTATCTTTGTTATTTTGCCTTTTTTGGCAAGCTTTGTGCGATCAAAAGCATCAAATTCAAAGTCATCAACATTGATCACATCCATCACTTCAGCGCGAACAATTTTGAGTTTGTCGTGTTCGTCTTGACTGATAATGTCTTTTGCTAAAGCTTGAACAAGACTTTCATCAGGGTTGATGGCGGAAATTTCGCCTGCTTTTAAAGCTTTAAGGATTCGACGTTCTAATGGCTCTGTTTCGATGACTTTCTTCAGAGTTTCATTCATTTGTGCCACGATGTTTGAGTCTGTGACTTCTTTGTCAATACCGTCAGTTAATCGAGCGCGTGTTTCATTTGGGTTTAAAATTAAACTTGCTGCCTTATGACCCAATCTATCGCCTGCTGGTAATTCATGGTTGCCAAAGGGTAAGACCAACCTTCTTAAGATGAATCCAACCACTTTACTTGGGTAATTGTAGGTTAACATTTTTAAAGCTTGTTCAATTTTGTAAAAGTGTTGATGCAATGACCAAGCAACCAAGGCTTGATCGGCTTTTTGTGAACCTTGGTCACGGTAACGTTTGAGTACTGCTGATGCCATGTATAAATGACTTAAAACATCACCTAAACGAGCCGATGTCTTTTCTTTTTTCTTTAGAGCGCCGCCAAGTGTTAACATGGAAACATCGGCAGCTAATCCAAAAGCAGCACTGTAACGTGTGATACGTGCGTAAAACTTTTTACTAAAATTATCTGATGGTGCTTTTTCTAAACGCCACAAGCCTAAGCCCATAAAGAATGAACGAACGGCATTGCTAAAACTGTAACCAATGTGTTTAAATAAGATTTCATCAAATTTGACTAAACGCGTATCTGCATCTTCAATATTGGCGGCTTCCATTTCTTTGAGAACATACGGATGACAACGAATTGCGCCCTGTCCAAAGATAATCATGCTACGGGTTAAAATATTTGCCCCTTCAACCGTAATCCAAATCGGCAAGCCCATCCAGGCACGACCGAGGTAATTTTTTGGTCCCATGATAATACCTTTACCACCATGAATATCCATCGCATGTGAAATAATAGTGCGAGACATATCTGTTGCGTGCATTTTGGCAATTGCTGATGGCACAGCAGGAATTTCCCCTTGATCCACTGCCAGTGCAGTCATTGTAGAGGTTGCTGCCATCGAATAAGTCATGCCAGCGATTTCGCACAAAGCTTCTTCGATGCCTTCAAATCGACCAATAGGTATATTAAATTGTTTGCGAATTCGTGCATAAGCTCCTGTGGCAAAAGTGACCATTTTGGCACCGCCTGTTGAACACGAAGGTAAGGAAATTGAACGCCCAATAGATAAACATTCGACCAGCATTTTCCAGCCTTGTCCAATCATCTTTTCGCCACCAATAATAAAGCTTAATGGGATAAAAACGTCTTTGCCTATGATTGGTCCATTCATAAACATGACATCAAGTGGGTTATGGCGCCTACCAATTTCCATGCCTTTGGTGTCACGCGGTAATAGAGCTAAGGTTATGCCTAACTCGTTAGTATCACCTAATAAACCATCAGGATCTAACATTTGGAAAGCCAAGCCAACAACCGTCGCAACAGGTGCTAAGGTAATATAGCGTTTGTTGAAGTTTAATAAGATGCCTAATTGTTGTTTGCCTTCAAATTTACGCCTACAAACAACTCCAGTATCAGGAATTGAAGTGGCATCAGAACCCGCAGTAGGACCTGTCAAACCAAAACAAGGAATATCTTTGCCTGCGGCTAGGCTAGGTAAATAATGGTCCTTTTGTTCTTGTGTTCCGTATAAATGTAATAACTCACCAGGTCCTAAAGAGTTAGGGACGGCAACTGTAGCGGCAACAGCGACACTGCGCGATGCTAGTTTTTGCAATACCATGGAATGACCAAGAGCAGAAAAACCCAAACCACCGTATTTTTTGGAAATTATCATGCCGATAAAACCATTGTCTCGAATAAATTGCCACACTTCTTTTGGCATATCGCCTTTGATGTGATTAATTTCGTATTCATTAACCATGCTACACAATTCAGCAACAGGCCCATCAATAAAGGCTTGCTCATCCGATGAAAGTTGTGGAGCAGGGATTTCATGAAGTTTCTTGAAGTTTGGTTTGCCACTAAATAACTCACCATCCCAGCTCACTGTGCCTGATTCAAGCGCAATACGTTCTGTTTCAGAAAGTTTCGGCAATGCTTTTTTGTAAAAGGTTAAAAAAGGAGCGGTGATGAGTTGTTGCCGAATTGATTTGATATTCAAAATAGCAGCAGCGGCGATAAAAATGAGCCAAATAAGTGACAATGATAGCCACCCAAAGTTAAACTTCCATGAAACCAATGCCATGACAATAGCGGTAGCAATTGTCCATGTTTTCAAGTTAGTTTTTAAATAGGAGCAGAAAAAAGTGACTGCTAAAAATGTGCCGAATAAAATTAAAAAATTCATTTTAAGTCTCCAATAGTAATACCATACGCCACAGTATGGAGTGCTTTTAATCAAAAGTCAATACGCTTGCGTATGGATAAGACCAAAAACACCATGTTTTTCTTTCAATCATACCTTATTTAGTGTTAAATACATAACTATGAGTGAAGTTGTCAAAAAGAAATCATTAACAGCAGAGGACTGGCAAGAAGCAGCCTTGAATGTGATTGCCCATCAAGGCGTTGGTGCGGTGGCTGTTGAGCCATTGGCACGTGAACTGGGTGTCACAAAGGGTAGTTTTTATTGGCACTTTAGTAACCGCATGGATTTAGTCAAACAGTCTTTAAAAAAATGGCGTTTAGGCGATAAAAAACTGGTTGAAGAAACCATACTCACCATCAAGAACCCTAAAAAGAGATTGCTTGCTTGGTTTAAGCTCAGTGCAGAACCCATACAAACTCATCTCATCTATAGCACATTGCTAGCCGATAGATCACACACATTAATTTCCAAAATCTTAAAAGAGATTACCTTAGAGCGCTTGGGGCATTTGCAACAATCCTACCGTGAAATGGGTTTTGATGAGAAATTTGCTAAAGCTCAATCCTTACTAGCCTATTCGGTTTATGTTGGATTTTTACACATGTCAAAAACGCTATATGGATCATTGCCCGATAGTAAAAAGGCCGAAGAATACGCAAAGTTTGTATCAAAACAATTGTTATCTTAAGAAAGATTTACAAAACGCTCCCTACTACTTTTTTATAAAAATATTTATCCACTCCCATAATTTGAAAGTTGTTAGGTAAATCAGACTCACTGATGCGTTCAAATCCATTTTTTTCATAGAATCGATGAGCAGCATAATAGTTTGGTACGGTACCAAGGAAAATCTCAACAATCTGATGCATTTGAGATGTTTCTAATAAGGTGTCTATCAGTTGTTGGCCGATTAAAAGTGGCTTGCCACGACGGTACTCTTGTTTGACAAACATCTTACGTAACGCGCCTTGTTGGTTACCAATGTCCACTAATGCTATAGTGCCTACAACTTCATCACCCTCAAGGGCAATCCAAAAGTTACCCGCATTTTTCTGGTAGTAATTGTTAATGTCTTTAAGATTGGGTTGGTCATTAGCGGTTATGGACACCCCATATTCTTTGGCTTGAATGGAAACGATTAAATCAATGACTTGTTGCTGATACCTTAGAGTAAAAGGCGTGATACTAATCATTGTCTTCAATCACTTGAATAAATGTTTCTCCAGATTTAATCATACCCATTTCTGAGCGTGCACGTTCTTCAATGGCTTCAAAACCATTTTGTAAATCCTCGACTTCTGCTTTGAGCTTATCATTGCGTGCTTGTAATTTTTCATTTTTTTCAAGCTGTTCTTGATAGAGTCGCTGTTTTTCTTTTAAATCTTTTGAACCACCATCGCCAAAAAGATGCAACCATGACATGATGACTAACAGTACCAGTAATATTATATTAACTGTTTTCATTGCGTTTGAATTATTTAAATAATAGACCGAATTTTAAGCCAATCGATATAAAATTGTAAGACATTGTTGCCATTACTTTGCCTCTTTGACGATTCGTAAATGGAACAATGATGAGAGTTGGACACTTTACGTATAAAATTAGTCAGTGACGAATAGCACATTTAATATAATTTGATTAATGTTATTATACTTACAGTTAATAAATAAACCTTACAGGAAAAGATATGATTGAAGTGAAAAACTTAAGTAAAACCTTTGGTTCATTTGAAGCGGTAAAGGACGTTTCTTTTACTGCCAAACAGGGTCAAATATTTGGTTTGTTGGGACCCAATGGAGCAGGAAAATCAACCACAATAAATTGCATCAGTGGATTGGTTAATGCCACAAGTGGTTCTTTATCAATTAATAATTTCAATATCGCCTCAGAAGCGGTAAAAGCAAAAAAATCTCTGGGGATTGTGCCACAAGAGTTGGCGCTTTATGATGACTTGTCGGCACATGAAAATTTGGTATTTTGGGGTTCTGCCTACGGCTTGTCAGGAAAAGTACTAGAAAACCGTATCCAAGAAGTGTTGGTTGATGTGGGATTAGAATCACGCCAAAAAGAACCAGTCAAACAATTTAGTGGTGGCATGAAAAGGCGGCTTAATTTTGCCTGTGCAATCTTACACAAACCTTCAGCCTTGTTATTGGATGAACCTACTGTTGGTGTCGATCCGCAATCACGCGAGCATTTGTTGCAAGCAACGATAAAGCTCAAAGAATCAGGAACATCAGTTATTTACACGACACATTATATGGAAGAAGCCGAAAGGTTGTGTGACGAGTTACTTATCATGGATAAAGGGCAAGTGATTGCTGCTGGGACTGTTGAGGCCTTACGCCAGCAGATGGGAGAGCGCGACTTGATTACCTTAAAAGGGCGTTACGATGAAAAGGCGAATCAACAAATTCTTGAAGCTATTGGGGCACAAGTGCTGGAGTTTTCACATCAAGAAGTGCGTATTTTGATTCCTGAAGCATCAAAATGCTTAACAAAAGTATTAGAGGCAGTTGCAAAATTAGGAAAAGTACATCAGGTCAATATTCAGCAAGCCAATTTGGAGAGCTTGTTTATCAAACTCACAGGAAGAGCATTGCGAGATGCATCATGATTAATACATTAACGCAAACTGTTTTTAAAGGCACTTTGTCCAAGTTGCTGAGAGAAAAATGGCAATTAGCCATGTGGCTTGCTATTCCTATGATGATGGCAGCTCTTTTTTCTTTGATGTCGGGATCAGATGGCAACGCTAAACCAAGTGGTGTTTTGTTGATAACCGACAATGATGATAGTTTTTTATCACAGATGTTTGTTCGCACCTTTAGTCAGGGACCTCTTGCCGATATGTTTATCCTTAAGACTGTGAAGAAAGATGAAGGGCAAACTATTATGGCAGCAGGGGATGCCAGTGTGTGGTTAACAATAGAAAAGGACTTCACCCAAAACTTTATTGATAATAAACCCACAACACTAAAACTAATTAAAAATCCCAGTCAAAACATATTGCCCAAAATTGCAGAAACCATGGTCACAACTTTAGCGGATAGTGGGCACTATATTCAATTACTGTTTTCAAAAGAGTTGCAACAGTTCAACAATTTAATAACAGGTAAAGATATATCGGATACGCAAATGGCAGTGATGAGTGTACAAATAAAACACACGATAGATTTATTAGAGAAACAACTTTTTCCGCCACAAATTCAGGCAAAGAAAAAGGGTAAACCAGAAGAAAACAAAAAAACAGAATCAAAACATTCATTTATGTTTATTATGTTTCCGGGCATTCTTTTTATGTCTTTATTATTTTCTGCTCAAGGCATGGCGCAAGATTTTTGGAAAGACAAGTCCCAAGGGATATTGTCACGCTTACTTTCTTCTCCTGTCGGCCTTAAACATTATTTCACAGGCAAGCTGTTATCAGCAACAATGGTATTCATCCTTATTGCTATATTAATGGCATCTCTTGGCGTGTGGATGTTTAATATTAATAGCCAAAAACTACTTATTATTGTTCCTTGGGTAGTCCTTTCTGGAGTTGCTATTTGGAGTTTTTTGTTATTTGTGACATTAAAGTTACCGACAAAGAAATCAGCTAATTTAGTGACCGAAGGCATGGTCTTTCCATTAATGATGTTAGGAGGTAGTTTCTTTCCATTTGACTCCATGCCCAAATGGATGGTTGTTATTGGTGAAAAATTACCTAATGGTTATTTATTACAGAGCTTTAATTCGTGGTTTATCAAGGGCAACAGTCTCTCAATATTAATGACACCAACCCTTATTGCACTGGGCTTTATTGTTGTTTTCTTTATCGTCAACAAAAAGACAGTCATGCAATTTGCGAGGAGTAAATAATGTTAAAAAATAGTTTCTTCATTGCAAAAAAAGACTTTAGTTATTCACTAAAAGATAAGTCATTATTGGTGTGGATGTTTATAATGCCATTGGTGTTTTTTGGGTTTATTGGTTCAACCACTGGTGGGCTAGGTGGTTATACAGGATCGACAAATATTGCCGTTTGGGAAAGTGATGAAAACATGACGCAAACCAACTCACTGGCAAAACAACTTATTCGCAACTTAGAAAGTGAAAATTACAACATAAAAATCTTTAATAAAGTCACAGACACACAAGAAATAAAGCACCATTTCAAAGATTACACCAGGCAATTGTGGTTGCCTAGTGATATGCAAGAAAATTTAGAATTGGGAGAAAAGATAGAAATAGAATATTTATCTACAGCCAGTGGATTGGGGCAAGATAAAGATAAGTTTGCTATAGAAAAAGCCATATATAAAACATTAGGGGATGTATTGGTCTTTAAAAAACTCCATGGTGATACTAAAAATATAAGTTTTGATGATATTAATGAACAAACAAAAAACATTGCTGTTGATATAAGTTCGGCAGGAGAAAAAAGAGTCATCCCATCAGGATTTAATCAAGCGGTTCCAGGTATATTGGTGATGTTTATCATGATGATTGCCTTAAGCGCTGGCAGTGTATCTTTATTTTTAGAGCGCCAGTCGGGTGTACTAAAACGATTAGCATCAACACCTTTAACGCGCAGTGAAATTGTCTTGGGTAAGTGGTTGGGCAAATGGTTTATAACACTTTTACAATTAGCTTATGGCATGTTGACTGGTTGGCTAATCTTCAAAATTCATTGGGGGAATCATCTGATTGCCATTGTGGTTGTATTGGCAATTTGGGCGGCATTTAATGCGGCATTAGCTGTTCTGCTTGGGAGTTTTGCGCAATCTGAAGGGCAGGTCAGTCTTATTGCCACGGTTTTTTCTTTGTTACTTGCCGCACTTGGCGGGTGTTGGTGGCCGATAGAAATAACACCGCAGTGGATGCAAACTTTAGCGAATTTTTTACCTACAGGTTGGATAATGGATGTCTTGCATCAATTGATGTATTTTGGAGGAAATTTAGCTGAAATATCATGGCAAATAACAGCTATAATTGTTATTTCGCTTGTATCTTTGTCAATTGCTTTCAAACGTTTTAAGTTTTTCTAATGGGTGTTTTTTAAAAATTTAATTTTCATGATATACTAAAAGCAATTCATTCAAAGAGTAGTAAAAATGCGTTGGAAAGGGCAAAGAAGAAGCAGTAATGTTGAAGACAGGAGAGGACGCGGTGGTCGAGTGGTACGCGGAGGCGCAAAATTAAGTGGAGGCATGATTGTAGCAGCTATTGCCTATGCCGTTATTACAGGTAAAAACCCAATGGCTTTATTGCAGACAATGAGCGGTAATCAACAGCAAGCGGGTAATGTGCAAAACTCAGCACCAGCACCACAACGCTCCGCAGCAGAGAAAGAGCTTTATGATTTTGCTGGAACAGTCCTTGCTTCAACAGAAGATGCATGGAATGCAGAATTTAAACGTAGAGGCTCTCAATACCCAGCTCCTAAAATGGTTGTTTTCGAAGGCAATGTCAGATCTGCATGTGGCACAAACAATGAACAAACAGGTCCTTTTTATTGTCCAGGGGATCAAAAAATGTATTTATCTTTAAGTTTTTTTAACCAATTAAAACGCATGGGCGCTCCAGGTGATTTTGCCCAAGCTTATGTGATTGCTCATGAAGTAGGGCATCACATCCAAAATATCACAGGAACAGAAAAGAAAATGCGCGATATGCAACGCCGTGACCCACGCAATAAAAACCAGTATTCAGTGTTGCTAGAATTACAAGCCGATTGCTATGCAGGTGTTTGGGCAGCATTATCACAGCAACAAAAAAACTGGTTAGATTCTGGCGATGTTGAAGAAGGTTTGCAAGCGGCAGCATCTATCGGCGATGATACCTTGCAACGAAATGCCGGACGAAGAGTTGATGTAGAATCATTCACTCATGGATCATCTGATCAACGCATAAAATGGTTGCGTAAAGGCATGAGTACTGGTGATATTGGTCAGTGTGATACGTTTAGCCGATAATAATCTCTCATCAATTATCTAGTAGTGGAGTCCCTTGTGGGCTCCTTTTCTAACCAATCTAAAAAGTCTTAGCAAGCAAGGCTCCCACAAGGGAAGCCACTACTATGGGTCTGTTTTACAAAATCCCTAGTTTAGCAAAAGCGGATGCTCCAGCATATTTTGCATTGGCACCCAGTTGGTCTTCGATACGCAATAACTGGTTATATTTAGCTATTCTATCCGAACGGCACAAAGAACCCGTTTTAATTTGTGTAGCACTGGTAGCTACCACTAAATCAGCAATTGTTGTATCTTCAGTTTCACCTGAACGATGCGAAATAACAGCAGTATAATTGGCTTTGTCAGCCATATCGATGGCTTTTAGGGTTTCAGTTAATGTGCCGATTTGATTGAGTTTAATCAATATAGAATTAGCAATGCCTTTTTCGATGCCTTCGGCGAATATCTCTGGATTGGTGACAAATAAATCATCGCCAACGATTTGGATTTTATTGGCTAGTTGTTCGGTGTGGTATTTCCAACCCGTCCAATCGGCTTCATCCAAACCATCTTCAATTGAAAGAATAGGATACTGGTTAACCCAATTAGCTAAAAAGTCAGTAAATCCATTGGAGTCGAACTTTTTGCCTTCACCGGCTAAATTGTAAATGCCGTTTTCACAAAATTCCGAAGCCGCACAATCAAGTCCTAAATGCACGTCTTTTCCAGGATTGTAGCCTGCTTTTTCAATGGCATGCATAATGGTTTCTACCGCTTCAACATTGGAGCGTAAATTGGGTGCAAAACCGCCTTCATCACCCACTGCTGTATTTAAGCCTTTGCCTTTAAGCACAGATTTTAAACTATGAAAAACCTCCGTTCCACAACGCAGCGCTTCACTAAAGCTGTTGAATCCGACTGGTAGTATCATGAATTCTTGAATATCAACATTATTATCGGCATGTTCACCACCATTGATAATATTCATCATCGGTAAGGGCAAGACAAGCTCATCAACCGTAGCAATGCTTTTGTACAAAGGCTCGTGTTTTTCAGCTGCAAATGCTTTAGCACTGGCAAGAGAAACACCCAAAATAGCATTAGCACCTAAGTTGGCTTTGTTGTGTGTTCCATCCAAATCAATCATCAAATTATCAATAGCTGTTTGATCGCTGGCATCTTTGCCAATTAAAGCAGAGGCAATAGTGGTATTAACATTATTAACCGCTTTAGTTACGCCTTTGCCAAGATAACGCGATTTATCACCATCGCGTAATTCAATCGCTTCGCGTGCACCAGTGGAAGCACCCGATGGCACGATAGCGTGTCCAAATGCACCAGATTCAAGTGTCACTTCGGCTTCTAAAGTAGGGTTTCCGCGTGAGTCAAGAACTTCACGAGCGTGTATTTTTTTGATAGTTGACATTTTATTGGTTTCTAGCTCTTAAGGTTGAGTATATGGCTTGTGTAATAAAGTATGGAAGTTTATCACTTCATAGCAGTGATTTAAAGTTGTAAGTACTTCATCTTTCATAAAGTTTAATTAGAAAACGACCCAATTGTGGATCAGTTCGTTCAAGAGGTATGTTATCTTTATGAAACCACTTAACACGAGTGAATTCTGATTGATCAAAAGAAAGGTTCATCTTTTGATTGCCTTTCAAAACATACCATAAACACACATCGGTATGACCTGCTGTTTTACCAACAGTTACTGTGCTGGTGATAAATAGTGGATTTTCGTGTAGAAACTCACCATCAATGGCAAGTTCTTCGTGCGCTTCTCGCAATGCGGTATCGCGGGGATGTTCACCAGGTTCAACATGTCCACCCGTTGGCAACCACAATTGTGCATTAATATGGTCAACAAGCAAAATAAAGTCACCATCGACAAGTACAAAATAAGACACCAAATGCTTGTCAGGAGTGCCAGGCTTTTCTAATCTGCAAAGCTCGACACCAGAGTCTATCCAAGCCAAAACATCGGTGATTGCTTTACTTTCAAGAGAATCCAAAGGAGTGATGGACTGTACTTCATGCTTAATTTGTTCTTTCATTCAGGTGTGGTTCCAGTTTATTTAATAGTTGAATAAATTATTATTTAATACCCTAATCCCGATATAGAAAAGTCAAAACAAGCTAGAAGCCTTGGTGTATAATGGTTTTACGACAAATCAAATACCACCCAAAGGGTGAAACCAAGGCTTATGAACATATTACCACACAACCTATCAACAACGCATGAACTTTTAACATCCAGAGGCGGATTGCTTGCAATCGCCACCTTAATGCAGAAACTAAAACTTACAAACCTAATCGACAAACATTTTGCATTGCCTAAAAGTAACCGAGGTTTCAAGCCATCAGTATTTATCAACTCATTGGTACTAATGCAACACGAAGGCGGCATACGTTTAGATGACTTGAAGTACCTCAAAAAAGATGAAACCCTAACAAAATTACTGGGTTTGAAAAATATCCCAACGCCAGGTACTGTTGGTGATTGGTTACGTAGAATGGGAATAACAGGAGTCAATGCCATTTCCTTAATCAACAAGGAGTTATGCCGTATAGCACTTAAAGACAGCAAAGAAATCACCCTGAATATAGATGCATCGGAAATCATAATCAATAAAAAGGAAGCAAAAAAGACCTATAAATTAGAGCCATAATGAGTAAATCATTAAAAAGCTATATTAACACATTAGATGAAACCCAGTGGGTATTATCCAAAGTACCTAGGATTTGGTAAATGTTGTCATTAATTCATGTATTTTGAAGTATCGATACTATTTTCGATATAAAGAAACTAATGCATTGAGAATAAGCCAGTTAAAATTGTCAGGTTTTAACTGCCAGAATAATTTTATTCGTCAAATCAAGATTTAGTGGGAAATTAGTTTCTATATCGGGATTTGGGTATTAATTAATTGTTTGGTATATTTCCATGTAAAGCCTTAATTATTGATTATAGTCAAGATAATAGGGCTTGATATTATGAAATCTATTATTATTAATATGGAGGTATATGCATAACTAAAAACGGTGGGAATGTGCATCTCCATCCCATTCGCCCATAGTTATGCATATATCTCTATAGTGTAATTTAATACAATTGGAGAAACGAATATGAATGAATTAATAAAAAAGCAAGATTACCATACCTATTTTGATGATATAAGTAAGTTTTTTGAAGACGACTTGGTTGAGATAGAAGTCATTGGTTTAAAATTGGGCGATCAAGTTGAAGCTGATTATATTGCTTTAAAAGGCATTACATATGAAAAAAAAGCGGACGAACTATATTTGTATTTAGACGATGGTTTAGAGCATGTTATTAGAAACCCCGTTGAGGTTTACGTTGATGAAGGCGAGTTTGGATTAAATGAAATTGTAATTAAATGTGCGCATGGTCATTTGCATTTAGTGAAATTTAAACATGCTATAGCAGTTAAAAAGTGATTTAAGAAAAGCTTGTACAGGTCTTGAAACGTGTAAAAAGGTTTTTAGACATATCGTTTTGCATAAAAAAACTTGCTAGTAGTTCGTTATTAGTGAGTTTTTTTCTTTAGTTGGTGTCTTTTCCATCCTTTTACCATTATCCTAGAATTAAAGAATTTTCTTAAAGTGTTTTGTTTGTCGGAGGCTCTTTAAGGAAATTGGTTTTCTGTAATTTCAATATAAAGAAATGATTAAAATAGTGCTATCGCTTGAAAAATTATTGATTTAGTATTATAGTGAGTGAATGTTCACTAACAATAAATAAGTAATAATTGTAGATAAGACTTTATTCTATAGAGTAAAACCATGAGGTTTTTAACATGAAGATAAATAAATCAAGCAACATAGAAAGCTCAGCTCATCTTACTCCGCATCAAGTTGAGCAGCTACAAGATGAAATTTTACAAAACCAATCGTATCAGTTGGCTTATGAGGATAAGGATTTTTTGTCCAGTGATGATTTGCGACCTGTGCGTTTACAGTTGGAATTGCTTAAACCTGAACAGGCTTTGCGTGATAAAAATATTAACTCAACCATTGTGATTTTTGGTAGTGCTCGAATTTTGAGTCCAGATGATGCACAAGAACAGTGTCAACAAGTGCAACAAAAAGTTAAAGATAATCCTAGTGATACTCAAGCACAAATAGCTTTAATAAAAGCACAACGACAAGTCAAACAATCCAAGTATTATCAAGAAGCACAGAAACTGGCAAGAATTGTTTCTTTGCAGTTTCAGCAACAAAACCGCAAAGACTTTGTGGTGGTTACTGGTGGTGGCCCTGGTATTATGGAAGCGGCAAATCGTGGTGCTTTTGATGTCAAACAGCACAGCGTTGGTTTTAATATAACTTTAGAACACGAACAAGCACCCAATCCGTATATCAACCCCGATTTGTGTTTTCAGTTTCAGTACTTTGCCTTGCGAAAAATGCACTTCTTACTGCGAGCAAAAGCCTTGGTTGCTTTCCCTGGTGGTTTTGGCACGCTGGATGAAGTATTTGAGGTGTTAACATTGGTTCAAACTAAAAAAATGGAACGATTGCCAATTATATTGCTAGGTAAAGAATACTGGCAACAGGTAATTAATTTTGAATACTTACAACAAGAGGGCTTTATTCATGTTGATGATTTAGCTTTATTTCACTTGATTGATACCGCCGAACAAGCCGTGGAGGTCATGGTCGATTTTTATCATGGTCAACCACCTAAATAGCCCTTAAATGAGGAAAATAAAATGAACAAAAAACCCATAATTTTAATAATCGTTCTTGCTGCACTGGCAGCAGGTGGCTATTATTTTTTCATCAACAAGCAAGAACAAGATACATCAACGCTTAATCTCTATGGCAATGTAGATATTCGTGAGGTGCAATTGGCATTTAATGGCAGCGAACACATCAGTCAACTCTTAGTTGAAGAGGGTGAGACGGTTAAAAAAGGTCAGTTACTGGCAGTTTTGCACAGTGAAATCTTGCAAGCCCAATTAGCAGAGGCTCAAGCTCAAGTGGTGGCGCAACAGCAATTGTTGGCAAAATTAAAAGCAGGCAGTCGCATCGAAGAGGTGGACAAGGTTAAAGCCGAACTTAATGCTGCTAGAGCAAAAGCCAAGGCAGCCAGCAGCAGTTACAGCCGCTTGCGTTCGTTGTTGAAGAAAAAAGTGGTCACAGCCGATCAAGTTGACCAAGCCAAAGCCTTAAAAGATGCTGCCAATGCCGAAGTTGAAGCGATTAAACAGGCGTTGAATTTATTAGAAGCAGGCACACGAAAAGAAGACATTGCCAGTGCTGAAGCTGTTTTATTGGCGCGTATTGCTGGAGTTGATTTGATTCAACAACGCCTTAATGATGCCAAATTAATTGCACCCTCTGATGGTATTATTCGTAATAGAATTTTGGAAGTCGGGAGCATGGTGTTTCCACAAACACCGGTGATGACTTTAGCATTTGTCGATCCGATTTGGGTGAGAACCTATTTGCCTGAAACTGCTTTAGGGAGAGTTACTATTGGCAGTCGAGCCAAGATATACACCGATTCTTATCCCAATAAAGCTTATGAAGGTTGGGTGGGTTATATTTCACCGACCTCAGAGTTTACTCCAAAAAATATTCAAACCGAAGAATTACGCACCCGTTTGGTTTATTCCATGCGCGTTTTTGCCTGTAATCCAAACAATGAATTGCGTTTAGGAATGCCTGCAACTGTGGTGATTGATACCACAAAAACCACCAATGACGAACCAATAACCGCAGCTGAAATGTGTAAAAAATAATGTCAAAAGTCATCCTCACCTTATCGCAAGTCAACAAAACTTTTGATAGTCAAGATTATCAAGTCAAAGCCATTGATGACATGAGTTTTGCCGTGAAAACGGGTAAAGTCACGGGTTTGATAGGACCCGATGGTGCGGGTAAAACCACCTTGATGCGTTTGGCTTGCGGGATTTTGACCCCTGATTCTGGTGATTTTGAAGTCATGGGCATTGATGTCACTAAGGAACCTTTGCAAGTGCAATCGCAAATTGGTTACATGCCTCAGAGATTTGGCTTATACGAAGACTTAACCGTACAGGAAAACTTGGACTTGTATGCTGATTTACAGAATGTCGCCAAAGACAAACGCCAAGCCCGCTACGACGAATTGATGCACATGACAGGCATGAGTCCTTTTACTGGACGATTGGCAGGAAAATTATCGGGTGGCATGAAGCAAAAACTGGGATTGGCGTGTACGCTGATTCGTTCACCAAAACTCTTGTTATTGGATGAACCAACCGTTGGTGTTGATCCTGTTTCTCGACGTGAACTGTGGGAAATTGTCTATCGGCAAGTACAAGAACAGGGCATGAGCGTATTATTAAGTACCGCTTATTTGGATGAAGCCGAACGTTGTGATGAAGTGGTTTTGTTACACGAAGGCAAACTCATTATGCAGGGTGACCCCAAAGAATTTAGCCAAACGGTCAATGGGCGTGTCTTTCAAGTCACGGTTGAAAACAGCAAACACCGTTCTTTGCAACAAAAGCTTAGCCAAAACCCCGCTGTTTTAGATGCCTTAATTGAAGGCGAGGGTGTTCGTTTGGTTATGACTGAACAAAGCGAACCTAAGGCAGAAGTTTTATTGCCCGAGATGGTTAAAGCCAATAGAAAAATAAACATCACAGCTGTAGCCCCGCGTTTTGAAGATGCTTTTATTGCCCGTTTAAAAAATAAAGAAAACAGTAAAGAACACAGTATTGCGAAAATCCAAGTCAGTGGCTCAGCCGATGATGAGGTCATTCGGGTAGAGGATTTAACCCGAAAATTTGGTGATTTTACCGCCGTTAATAAAATAAATTTTCACGTGAAACGCGGTGAAATATTTGGCTTACTGGGAGCCAATGGCGCAGGCAAATCCACCGCTTTTCGAATGTTGTGCGGTTTATTGCCAGTCAGTAGCGGCAAGGTGGCTGTTGCTGGTATGGATTTACGTGTGGCAACGGCAAGTGCGCGACGGAAAATTGGCTACATGGCACAGAAATTCTCGCTTTATACCGACTTATCGGTGAAACAAAACTTGAAATTCTTTTCCAGTGCTTATGGTTTACGAAAAAAAGCCCAGCAAGATCGGATTGATTGGGCATTAGAAACTTTTGAATTACAAGAATACCAAGACACCAATGCAGGCAATTTGCCTTTGGGTTATAAACAACGCTTATCGTTTGCCGCAGCCTTGATGCACGAACCTGAAATTTTGTTTTTGGATGAACCTACCTCTGGGGTTGATCCTTTGGCTAGGCGTGAATTTTGGCAGAGAACCAATGCTTTGGCAGAAATGGGCGTGACTATTTTGGTGACAACGCATTTTATGGATGAAGCCAATTATTGTGACCGTTTGGTGATCATGTCAAAAGGTAAAATATTGGCATCAGGAACACCATTAGACATGAAAAATCTGGCTCGAACCGAATCACAGCCTGATCCATCCATGGAAGATGCTTTTATTTACCTCATTCAAGAAAAGGAGCAGCCTGATGGCAGAGAATAAAACTTCCGCTCGAAATATGCGCTTAATGGGTATGCTACGCAAAGAAATGTGGCAAATCATTCGTGATCCTTCTAGTATCGCCATCGCTTTTGTTATGCCAGTGGTTTTGTTGTTTATGTTTGGTTATGGTGTATCGCTGGATGCCAAAGATATTCCAGTGGGAATCGCCGTTGAACAGGCCGATATTGTTACCCAATCATTGAGCGATTCTTTTGAACAATCCGAATTTTTCAAGCCATCGTATTACCACTCTATTCAACAAGCCCAACAAGCCTTAGAGGAAAGAAAAATTGATGGTATCGTCTGGCTACGCAGTAATTTTTCACAAAACTTACAAGCAGGAAAACAAGCTCCAATTGAAATTATTATCAACGGAGTCGATTCCAATCAAGCCAATATCACCATGGGATACATTCAAGGGGTGTGGCAATCGTGGTTGATTCAGTTTTCAAGTTCTCGTGGTATCGCCTTAAATTTACCCGTTAATTTAGAACAGCGTGTGTGGTTTAATTCGGCATTAAACAGCCGGTTGTTTTTGGTGCCAGGAGTAATTGCGGTAATTATGACCATGATTGGTTCTTTGCTCACTGCTATGGTTGTGGCGCGAGAGTGGGAACGTGGCACCATGGAAGCCTTAATGGTGACACCATTATCCATGAAAGAAATGTTGGCAGGTAAGTTAATCCCTTATTTTATATTGGGTATGGGCAGTATGTTTATTAGCGTTGCCTTGGCGGTTTGGTGGTTTGGTGTTCCTTTGCGTGGCTCGTTTTGGGTGATGGTTTTGGTTTCGTCCCTTTTTATGATGGTGTCTTTGCTTATTGGTCTATTGATTTCAATCATTTCAAAAAACCAATTTGTCGCAGGACAAACCGCTATTGCCGCTTCATTTTTACCAGCCTTTTTATTATCGGGATTCTTATTTGACATTAATTCCATGCCCACAATTATTCAAGGCATCACTTATTTGATTCCTGCCCGCTATTTTGTCGCACAACTGCAAACCTTGTTTTTAGCAGGCAATGTTTGGCCAGTCATTCTTAGCAATGCTTTTGCTTTGATGGTAATGTTAGTGGTTTTGGCCTACTGGGTTTCCAGTAAATCACGTAAAACTTTGGAGTGATGCAGATGAATAATCAGTACTTTTCACAAATTTTTGCTTTGGCTTTAAAAGAGTTTTTGGCGTTGTTTCGGGACAAACGCAGTCGTTTGATTTTGGTTTTTCCACCACTTTTGCAAATATTGATTTTTGGCTTTGCTGCAACCTATGATTTGGACAATGTACCTATTGCTATTTACAACCAAGACCAAGGTCTGGTTTCGCGTGAATTTATAAGCCAATTCGAAGGCTCAGAAACTTTTGAAGTTATAGAATACATCAAAAAAGACAGAGACATTGCACCTTTAATTGATAACAAAGACGTGCTGTTGGTGTTAAATATCGAACCTCAATTTTCTGATAAATTACAACAAGGAAAGAGTGCCAAAGTGCAAGTTATTTTGGATGGTAGAAACTCCAATACCGCCATGACAGCGATGAATTATATTGCCAGTATGAATCTGGATTTTAACCAAAAATGGAGTGCCCAACATGGCGCAACAGGACCCAAAGTGGCTTTGGAGGTACGCAATTGGTATAACGAAAACTTGCAATCACGCTGGTTTATTTTGCCCGGGATTTTAGGCTCACTTATTTTGGTGGTGATTTTGTTGGTTACCGCCTTATCGGTTGCCCGTGAGCGTGAGGCAGGTACTTTTGATCAATTATTGGTCACGCCGATGAACCCTACCCAAATCTTAATTGGCAAAGCCATTCCTGGTATTGTTATCGGCTTGCTTGAATCTACCTTGATCTTAATTATCATTGTTAAACTATTCCAAATACCGATTCAAGGTGATATTGCCGCTTTGTATCTTGGCTTGTTTTTATTTCTTATTGCTGCTACTGGTATTGGCTTGGTGATTTCTGCAATTTCCTTAACCCAACAACAGGCAGTCTTGGGAGCGTTTTTGTTTATCGTACCAGCTGTTGTGCTTTCGGGCTTTACTACACCCATAGCCAACATGCCCGATAGTGTGCAATTATTAACCTATATAAACCCTTTGCGTTATTTCTTGATTATATTACGTGGTGTGTTTTTAGAGGGTAATGGCTTTACCTTGTTGTTTTCACAATTTTGGCCAATGGCTATTATTGGTGTGGTGTGTTTGGTTTTTGCGGGTTGGTTGTTTCGACATCGAATGTATTAGGAGAGAGTTATGAAATTAATATCAATTATTTTTTTAGTTATGTCATTATCGACCCAGGCACAAATTGAATTACACGATTCTGATCAATCAGGTTATTGGAGTGTGCAGATCGAAAACGATGTGTTTGGCACCAGTACTGACCGGTTTTATACCAACGGTGTGCAACTCAACTATATTCAACGCGATAAAACCATCACTTGGTTGGAAAAATTGGTAGACAAACTGCCTTTATTTGTACGCACCGATAGCAAAGGGCGTGGTTATGCTTTCGGACAAAAAATGTTTACTCCTGAAGATACCCAAACCACTGAACTAATAGAAAATGATCGTCCCTATGCAGGCTGGTTATATGGCAGTGCATCAGTGGCATCCTTGATGAAAAATACTGCTGATTACCGCAAAATAAATGCAGTTGAATTTACTTTGGGCATTGTCGGCCCTTCATCACTTGGTGAACAAGCTCAAAATGGTTTTCATGATTTGATTGGTGTTCCACATGCCAATGGTTGGGATAATCAATTGGGAGATGAATTGGGGCTGGTGGTGACTTATGTGCGAAAGAGTGAGCATTTTAGATACTTGAAAAGTGGTCTTGAGTATTCATGGTCACCTCATAAGGTTTTGGCTTTGGGGAATGTTTATACTTATGCGGGTGGAGGCATGATGGTGCGATTTGGTAAAAACCTACGCAACGATATTGGACCGCCCAATATCAGCCCTGGCTTTCCTGGCAATGCTTTTTTTAATCCCACCAAAGAAGGCAGCAGTTGGTATCTATTTGCAGGTGTTGAAGGGCGTGCAATGGCACGTAATATTTTTCTTGATGGCAATACATTCAAAGACAGTCACAGTGTTGATAAAAAAACAATGGTATTTGATTTGCAATATGGTATTGCTTATCAACGTGGTAAAGTACGGATAAGCTACAGTCAAGTACTTCGTAGCAAAGAATTTTATGGGCAAATAGATGATAGTTTATTTGGTGCGGTTAATATTTCTTATGACTTGGATTGAGGAAGTGAATTAATAATTAAGTGGTGCCACTATCGGTGGGCCGTACCCACCGATAGTGTTATTTGTATCAGTTATTGTTAATCCTCACTATTAGGAAAGGTCTTTTTATCCTCAGCTGTTGCTGTTTCGTTGCATTCGCCTTTGATGGTGACATGTCCTCGTTCAAAGAAGCTATCTAATTCCATATAACCTTCACGGCAATATCCTGTTTCGACTAGCTTAAGGTTGAGCTTTTTATTGGCTTTTTCTTCCATCTTGGCTTTCATTTTACTCATGTCGGGCTTTTTACCACCTTTCATGCCACCATGCATACCGCCACCTTTACCCATACCTTTGCCCATTTGACCTTGATTTGGCATTTTTTTTATGAGACTATAATTGAAGACTTTGCTGCCATCAGGTTTAATATGAGTGACAAAAACCTCAGAGGGCTTGCCACCATGTCTTTTGGGCGAGTTTGAACTACAAGCAGTTATGCTTAATGTAGCAATTGTTAGACTTATAATAAGTTTATTATTCATGTGTTTTTACCTTTTTTAAAGACGAGTATCTCCCAGCCACATTAGATAAGTGGTTTAAAAGTATCTCTATTGATTAAAGTGAGCTACAAAGTCTTTAACTAAACTGGACGATGTAGCTCTGGGGAGAACCTAATTACTTACATAATTGGTTGTATTTCATGCGAATCATGGCATCATGATTACCACCTCGACCCATACCTTGACCATTTCCTTGAGGTTGAGAGCCACTAGAGTTTTTTAAATCATTAGCCCAATGGGTGCAAGGAGCCTCAAAAGTTTCTTCATACAAATAAGCACCAATTTGGGCTAGCATTTCATCAGGTAAAGGCATCGCTGGCATTAATCCAAACTTTTTAACAGGGCGTTTCATTAAAGCCTTTTCTTGGGTTGGATTTTTTGCCCAGTCGCTAACGGCTGTGATGAAGCTTTGTTTGTCCGCATAATTGCGTTTATATCTATTTTGTACTCCATAAAAAGGTGGAGCAAGTGACGGTGTTAACTCTGCATTATGGCAAGCTAAACAAGCATTAATTGCTGTTTTGCCTTTTTCGGCCTCTAGCGTTAATGCCATTGAGTTAAACGCTAATATCAATGTTATTAGGGTTAGGTTTTTCATGCGTTTCTCCTTATTTGAAAGGTTCTGGTTTTGGGGTTTCTGCAACTGACGGTGGTAATTGCGGTAAATCAAATGACGGTGCGTCTCCTGTAAGAGTTTTTAAGAAGGCTACAATCATATTGCTTTCATCGGTTGTAAATTTACGCCCCAATTGAATTTCTCCCATGATATTAACCGCTTCATTTAGTGAAGTAGTTGAGCCATCATGAAAGTATGGATAGGTTAGTTCAATATTTCTTAGCGTTGGTACTTTAAACATAAACTTATCGCTGTCTTTTTGAGTCACTCCAGCAAGTCCTATGGCTTTATTACTAGTTTGGAATTTCTTTATTACACCCATTTTTTGATAAGATGAACCACCTACAGCTGCACCATTGTGACAACCGACACAGCCGCTGTTTTTAAACAGTTCATAACCAGACAATTCTTTGGCAGAAATGGCATCTTTATCGCCAAGTAACCATTGGTCAAAAGGAGAATGAGGTGTAACCAAAGTTTTTTCAAATTCGGCAATAGCAGAGGTCATGCTATCGACATTAATTTGATTCTTACCAAAGACTAGTTTGAACTCTTGCACATAACCTGGTATTGATTTAATCACGCTGATTGCAAGCTCATGAGTTGATGCCATTTCACCAGGGTTAGCAATTGGACCACCTGCCTGTTCTTTTAAGTCTTTAGCACGACCATCCCAAAATTGAGCTATATTAAAACTGGAATTTAATACAGTAGGAGCATTAATTGGTCCTTGATTCCACTTATGCCCAATGGATGTTGGTAGATTGTCAGTGCCTCCCATACTTAAGTTATGGCAAGAGTTACAGGAAATAAAACCTGACTTTGAAAGCCGAGGATCAAAATAGAGTTTTTTTCCTAACTCCATTAGTGCCATATTAATATTTTCTGCTGGCTTAATTGGCTCAATGGGTTCTTGTGCATTAGATAATGCAGAAAGACCTAGCAGCCCAGTAATTAGTATTTTTTTAATAGTCATATTCTTCTCCAAATTTATATAACACTATACCTTATAAAGCATAGTGTTATATTTTACAAAATTTTTATCATCTACCACATTGTTCATTAGCAGAAGAAAGTATTTCTGCAACAACGGTTGCTATTTCTGAAATCTGTACTTGATAAGTTGTTCCTGTTAATTGCTCGTATGCTGGTACAAAAGAGCGCAAGTGATTTCTTGAACCGCATAACAATTTATCATAAGTTGCCAAAATATCAGCAGGCATAGTCTCATCATCCTCAAATGCCATCAAGTCCACTATGTCTGTCTCCTCAACCAAAGCGGCTGCAAGATAAGCATCACTTAGTGAAGTAGAACCCATATCAATTAATGCATCATACAAAGCTTGTAGATCAGAGTTGTTAAATGTTCCCTCAACTCCTGTTGATGAGTCAGGAACATTGTAGATATTCATTAGGTTTAACACGGAATCCATGTGCTGTTGTTCACTACTTGCGATGCTTGAAAATATATTTTGACCGTAGTCTCTGTTGAATTTCAAGTAAACATCACGTGCTAGTTTTTCTTCTTCACGCATAAAGGCAAGGCTTTGCTTAGCAACTGAATCTTGTGCTCCAGTATCTTCATGGCAGCTTAGTCCGTCAGTAAATGTCAAACGGGTTAGTTGTACAGAACCTGTTCCATAGTTGCTATCATTAGATGAGTATTGCATAGTGCCAATGTTGCAGTCGGTAAAATCAATGGTAACTGTACCCCAGTCGGTTCTAATGACATCAGACTCAACAAAATTAGTATCCCAACCTGCTCCAGATGTAATTTGCATAGGAATGGTTAATGTTTCTATGCCATAGTCAAAAGGCTGTGATCCAACCAACCACATTTGTTCTCCATTTAAGTACCCATACCACGTAACAACAAAGTTGGGCTGATCATTAACTCGGGCAATGTTAACAAAAATCCCTTGCCCTGAGGCACCTGCAATCCAAGCACCGCTGACACCGGGTTGTAGTTGGATATTAGCATTTGCTGAAAATGCCAATAATAAGCTCGTTAATAATACTGTTTGTATAACTGTTTTCATAATAATCACCTTAATATAAGTAAGTTCTAATTTAGTGTTTTCTAATATAACAAATGCCGTGTTAATAATTTGTTAGTTTCTCTATATTTATTTTTTATTTTGTAAGTGAATGTTCACTTACTTCTAATATACTCAATAAATTTGGTATTGCAAGGTAAAATATGAAAAAAACTTAATATATTAGTGTTTGCTAATGTATGGATCATATTTCGCCACAATCAATCAATGGTAGCACCCAATACTTGAGTTTGAATCGTCCTCCTAAATGACTAAAAGCCTCAAGTAAATCGCCAAGATCATTAGAATCATGAACAATATCCAAACGGTAGAAGTCTTTATACCCTTCTACCTGTTCTTTAATGTCATATTGTGCATGTTTTCGACTGAATCCATAGGCATTATACAAAGTGAATCCAGTAATATTTTCTAAGTTTAAAACCACATCAACGGCATCATCTTTGATGGATTTATTGATCATTATTGTTATGAGTTGTTGATTACACACGGCTTTTGCCCTCAAGTTTGTAGTAAAAGATAGGCAACAAATACAATGTTGCGATAGTTGAGGTAAATAAACCTCCGATAACCACAATCGCCAGTGGTTTTTGAATTTCAGCACCTGGTCCTGTGGCAACGACTAATGGCATTAAGCCAAACATGGCAGTGGTTGCAGTCATTAAAATAGGACGCAAACGATCACCTGCTGCATTTGATACTAATTTAAACAAGTCTTTGCTTTTGTATTTGACCGATTCGATGTGCGATAACATGACCACGCCATTTAGTACGGCAACACCCAACAAGGCAATAAAGCCGATAGAAGCAGGTACTGAAACATATTGTCCACTGACAAACAAGCCCAAGATGCCACCCATTAAGGCAAAAGGAATATTGGCGAGAATCAACCCTGCCTTGGCTAATGAGTTGAACGTTGAAAAGAGAATAATCACAATCAAAAATAAAACTAACGGAATAACGGTTAGCAGATTGTTTGTGGCTCTGATTTGATTTTCAAATTCACCACCATAGACCACATAATATCCACTGGGTAATTTCAACTCGGCATTGACATTTTGTTGTAGCTCTTCGACAAAGCCGACCATATCTCGTCCTGTTACATTGGTGGCAACAACGGCAAAACGTTCCGCATTTTCACGTTCGACAAGAGCAGGACCAACCTTTAAAGTAACATCAGCGATGTCTTTTAAACGTAAAGTTGTACCATCAGGCATGATAACCATCAATTTTTCTAACTCTTTGATAGATGAAATTTCTCCCGAATTAGATTTATTGGCAAACATAATTGGAGTTTTGATTTTGCCTTTAATTATTTCTGCCGCTTTAAAACCATCAACTTGAATATTTAAAAAATGCGACAACTCGGCAACACTCATGCCAAATTGACTAGCCAATTCAGGTTTTAATACAACATTGAGGTAATCTCCACCTTCGATTATGGTAGTTTGTACATCGACACTCCCTTGGGTTTTCTTAACAATCAATGAAATATCATGGGCAATTTCGGACAACTGTGTGATATCAGCACCAAAGACTTTGGCAGTAACCGCACCTGTAGAGCCTGTTAACATTTCGGATACTCGCATCTGAATTGGTTGGGTAAAGCCAAAGTTGATGCCAGGAAACTCAACTAAAATTTGACGAATCTTACCTTCAATTTCTGATTTTGTTGCCACTTCCCACGTGTCACGCGGTTGAAGTTCCATAAAAACATCGGTTTCATTGAGGCTCATGGGATCAAGGCCCAACTCATCAGAACCGACACGGGCAACGATTTGTTTAATCTCAGGAACATTCGCCAATAAAGCCTTTTCAATTTGTTTATCCAAATCAAGTGACTCTTTGAGTGAAATGGTTGGTGATTTTTCTAGTTGCACAATAATATCGCCTTCATCCAAAACAGGCATAAATGTTTTGCCTAAAAAGGTGTACAAAACACCACTGACGATTAAGACAATAACAAAAACAATCATGGTTAATGAAGGCGCTTTGAGTACCTTGTCCAGAGTGTTGGTGTAAGCCTGTTGTAATTTAACCAAATAACCCGGTGTATCTAAATTTTTGTTACTAATAAAAAAGGAAGCCAGTACTGGAATAACGGTTAATGAAATCACCAAGGCTGAACACATGGCAAAGACAATGGTTAAAGCCACTGGTGAAAATAATTTGCCTTCGAGTCCTGTTAGACTTAATAGTGGTACAAACACCATAATTACGATAACTGTTCCTGAAAAAACGGGAGCAGCAATGGCTTTGCTGGCACGGTACATCAGATGCATACGTGGTAAGTTTGTGTTTTTGCTGAGTTGGGAGATGATGTTTTCAACCACTACGACCGAAGAATCCACAATCATGCCAATGGCAATCACTAAGCCGCCTAAACTCATTAAATTAGCTGACAAGCCAAATTGATACATTAAAAAGAAGGTGATAATCACGGCAATGGGAATAGAGGTGGCAACCACCATTGAAGCACGGATATTGCCCAAAAATACTGCCAATAACACAATTACCAATATAATTGCCTGAATTAAGGCTGAGGTAATGGTGTCAACGGCAGTTTCGATTAGATTTTTGCGGTTATAGAAAATATTGAGATGCGTGCCTTCTGGTAAAGTTTTTTCAATTTGGTTGAGTTTTTCGACAACACCATCAACCACTTGAGCTGTGTTGGCATTTTTTAAAGCAACGACCAAAGCCTCGGTAGTTTCGTGCCCGTCTTTTGTTACGGCTCCATAGCGGACTAATGAGCTGTATGAAATTTCTCCAACATCTTTTAAGTGATACAGCTTGCCATTGTCGTTTTTCACCACCAAATTAGAAACATCATTGATGTTTTGAAAACGCCCTTGGGTTCGAATAATAAGAGATTCAGTGCCCACATTAATGCGTCCAACACTGCCATTAATATTAGCAGAATCCAAATGATTTTGTATATCATCAATGCTGATATTGGCATTGGACAATGCGATAGCATCGGGCGAAAACTGGATAGTTTTAGTTTCACCACCCAAGACATTAACATCGGCTACGCCTTCAACCGTTCGCAAAAGGGGGCGAATCTGCCAATCCAAAATATATTTACGCTCGGTAATTGAAAGCGATGGATTTTCAATGGTGAACATAAACATTTCGCTCAAAGGCGTGCTCATGGGAGCAAGCCCACCCTCAACATTAGCAGGCAGTTGATCCCAGATACTGAGCAAACGTTCATTCACTTGTTGTCTTGCCCAATAAATATCTGTACCTGCTTGAAAATCAAGCGTGATTGAAGTAATTGCGTATTTTGTGGTTGAACGCAAGATGTCTTTTTTTGGAATGCCTAAGAGTTCGGTTTCAACCAAAGTGGTGATTTGTGACTCAATTTCTTCAGCCGTCATCCCGGGTGCTTTGATTATGATATTGACCTGTGTGGTAGAAATATCGGGAAAAGCATCAATGGGAATATTCTTCCAAGCATTAATACCCAAAGTAATAAGTACCCCAAACACAACCAGTACAAAGACCCGTTGGGTGAGTGAAAAGCGAATGATTTTATCTAACATTATTCGCCCCCAAGTCCCATCAGAACACCTTGGACAGCAGCAACGGAAGTGGAAAGCACTTCTTTATTGTGTAGATCAGTTGCGGAATCAACAAAATAAACTTTGTCATTGGAGTCCATTATATCAACAGCGACAGGCTGTAAATTAAGTCCTTGTTTTAATAAAATATAAGTCGCTCTATCAATAGTGAAAACACTGGATTTAGGTACCCTAAAAGCACTGGTAGCTAAATGTGGAATGACTCGAATGGTTTGCCCAAAAGATAATTTGCATTGTCTAGAGATAGGCTTACTCCAGGCTTTTAGAAAATATCCTTCGGAAACTTGACTGACTTCATCAATTTCGATTTTACAGTTTTGGGTTTCGAAAGATTTAAGCTTTTTGGCATCATCCACACCGATGTATGCTTGAACACGCAAAGAATTTATCGGTAACACTTGCCCTAATTTTAACTCACCTGCACTGATGCTTTCTGAATCTGGATAGAAAAAATAACCATCAAGCGGGGATTTAATAATGATTTCATCTTCAGATTTAATCGAATGAATCAGCTCATTAAAGTGACGATAGTGACCGTATTCAATTTTATTTTCAAAATAGTTTTGTGAAATAGTGAGCCACTTGTCATTGCTGATGCTTTTTTGCTTGAATAGTTTTTTGTTTAAATCGTAACGGCTTTTGGCTAAATCATACAAAGCTTTTGCTGATTCGAATTGCTCCATAAAATGATGCACTTCGCTGCCTGATAAAGACATTACTGCTGTTCCTTGCTTGACTTGCTCACCATTTTTGACCAAAAACTCGTGGCGTTGTGGTTCAAAAGGCGCAACCAATTGAAAAGCTTCACCTGTTTTGTGTGTAACCAGTGCTTTGATTGGGCGTAATGCCAAAGAATCCACTTGCACGATGGATGAATATTTGAGGTTTAACTGACCTAAATCTTCTATTTTTAATGTTTCTTGTGCGTTAAGAGATAAACTTAATGCGGTTAATGCTGAAAAAAATATGTTTTGGAAGTTCATAGCGTTGCTCCGACCAGCTGGTTTTGCCTTGATTGGTTTTGGTTGATATAAAGTTGGTTCAGTTCGCCTTGGTGAATTGAAGCGATAAGTTCAATCATGCGTTGAAAAAATAAGCCTTGATTGAGTTCGTTATTTTTGCGCAGTTGTTCTAATTTATTAAAAATTTGTTTGGTTTTTTGTGCTTGTTGTTCAAGCAATCCTTGTTTCTTGCTCAGGAATTGATGTTCGCCACGCAGTTGAGAAAACTGAGTTTTAAAAGACCTCTCAAAAGTAATCAACTGGTTGGATAAGATGTTTTGCTGCTGTAACCAGCTAGAACTATCGGCTTGAGTTTTGTTTTTTGATAAGCCGATAGGCATTTCGATTCCCACACCATATTGTCTGTCATTCGCACCTATTGCTTTAATGTCTAAAGCTGTCAAAGAAACATTAATCGGATTGTTGGCTTTTCCAGTCAGTTGATACTGCAAGTCTGCTTGTTGCAGGGACACCTGCAACTGTTGAACCATCGGGTGTTTAGCAAAGATTAATTGTTCATCCTCAATACCATTCTCATAAAAATTGTCAGGTATTTCAGAAACACCAGTGATGTCATAAAATTGTGTGAGTCGCAGTTGTGCTTGTTGATTAAGTTCCAACATGAGTAGTTGTGCATCCAATAGTTGCTTTTCAACAAACAATAAATCTAAGTTTGAACCGCCTGATTGAACCAGTTGAGTTAATCGTGCTTTTTGTTTGTTAAGCCAATCCAGTTTACTTTGTTCAATTTCACCTTTCTTTTGAGCAATTTTGTATTGCCAAATGGTTTCACGAATAAGTCCTGATACAAACAGGGCTTTATTTTGTTTGGCAATAGAAACCAATGTTTGTGTTTGAGTAAATAATTGCTTATCCAAATTTTTACGTGCGCGAGATTTGAAAGGTAAGTTAAGACTTAATTCATATTCATCAGCACCTAACTTATTGTCACTTTGCAATAAAGAAAACCCCGTTGTTGGCAAACCAACTAACCAATTTGAAACCTCATTAATTTCTTGGGTTGAATCAAATTGACTGGCTTTAAGTCGATTTAAGCTTTCAGCTAACAATTGTTGCGAAGAAAAAGTTTCTCCAGCATTAACAAAAGAGCTCAAAACTAAACTAAATAGAATAACTTTTTTCATGAGACTATACTTTTTAAATAATTAGAGCGACTATATTAGTTGTTTCTAATATTCAAAGAATCAGGCAATTGTCTTATTTGGTAAATTAAACCAAAGTTTCCATAGGGCATTTGTACCAAAAGCAGTAAAATGAGGCAAAAATAATATAAAATTGGAAAATGAAAGATAAAATAGTTGCTGCCTGCCTATTGCTGATAATGGTACTTAATACATTAGATGTGATTACTGATATTTCTTTAAAAGTACCCTTGTGGCATATTATAGAAGAGGCCATGATAGTGATTTTTTCAGGGTCATTGGCTGGTTATTTAATCTGGGATACGCGTCGAACAACCAAAGAGTTAAATTCATTGTCCAGTTCTTTAAGTGAGGCAGAAGCCCATGTAAAAAAAATTACCAAACAATTTAAAGAAATTCGCCATCAGTATTCTGAAGTCATCCATCAGCAATTCAATGATTGGAGCTTATCACAAAGTGAGCAAGAGGTAGCTATGCTAATGTTAAAAGGCATGAATTTCCATGAAATCGCCACTATCAGAAATACCAAAGAAAAAACAGCTCGACAACAAGCTTCATCAATTTATGCCAAAAGTGGTTTACAAGGCAGGCATGAGTTATCAGCTTGGTTTATTGAGGATTTTTTAAGTAATGAAACAAACACTAATTGAGCCTAATTACTACTTGTAAACCTCCTAATTGTGATTTTTGGAATGTAATTTTACCATTGTATAGCTCAATGATATCCTTAACAATTGCAAGCCCCAAACCCGTTCCATCACTATGGCTGTCGACTCGTGTCCCTCTTTGAGTCAGAAAATCAAGTTGGTTTTTATCACAGCCTTCACCATCATCTTCAATACTGATTGTTATACCATCCTTTGAATTAACCTGACAAATAATTTGTGATTTTGACCATTTAAAGGCATTGTCCAAAAGGTTGCCAAATACTTCAAGCATGTCATTTCTATCAGCTTGTATTTCGCAGTTTGCATCAATGATTAGTTGCACATCACGGTGCTTTTGAGGGTAAACCCGTTTTAATACATCAACCAATAAAGAGATTTCTTCCTGTACTTTAAACACATGGCCATGAATACCTGCTCCCATCATTTTGGCTCTTTTGAGCTCACTTTCGCTTAATAGGTAAATTTTGTTCACTTGGGAGATTAGCTCTTTTTTAACTTTGGGCAAGGCCTTTAGCTGTTCGGACTCAGCAAGATTCACCAACAATGTTAACGGGTGTTTTAAGCTGTGGGCTAAGTTGCCTGTGGCTTTTCGCGACCGTTGCAATTGTTTGCTTAGTAGTTGCAGTAGATGATTAATTTCCTTGATTAATGGGTTGAGTTCTAACGGTGCTTGAGTGGAAAGTTGAGAAATCTTACCTTCAGCCAATTGTTGCAATTCAGTTTTAATTTGGGATAAGGGCAGTAAGGCGCGTTTTATCATTAACCTTTGTAAAAGCAATGACAGGAGTAATACTATAAGCGCGGTGATAGTAAAATAAAGGTTGAATTGACGAATGGCGATTAACAATTCGCTGCTGTCTTCAGCGACAGTGAGTGTGATTTTTTGACCAAATCGTTCAAACGCCATGCTTAACTGCACCAGTGGTTGTTTGTTGGGCCCGATAAAATCTTGAACCAATCGCTGCCCCGTTTCCAACGGTGTTTGGGTTAAGCTTTCGTCCCATAATGAATGAGAACGAAGCAATTGAGTTTTAGTTTTTATAATAAAATAATGCCCCGAAAAAATGCGTTGATAAATATGCCCAACTTGTAAATTTTTCAGGGCGATTTCAGCGTTGTTTTTTACTTCCAAGCTTGCTAAAACAGCCTCTGCATCGTGTTGCAAGCGGCTCACCATCATGTTCTTATTAATCGTGGTGATGTAATTGTTGGCAATCCACCACAAAACGACTACCAAAACGACAAGACTACCCGTCAAGCTAAAATTCAACTGGTTACGTAAGGATTTCATTGAGTATTTACCTTAAAAACATAACCCTGAAAACGTTTGGTTTGAATCATTTCTTGACCAATTTTATTCCGCAATCGCTTAACATAGACTTCTATCACATTGGCATCACGTTCGTTATCGCCTTCATAGACGTATTCGATGAGTCTGTTTTTGGATAAAACCACACCTGCATGGGTCATGAAATACCACAACAATCGGTATTCAATGTGGGTTAGGGCGTGAGTTTTATTATTTTTGTTTGTCACTTCTTGTTTGTTTTCATCCAGAAATAGTCCAGCTAATGAGATGCCAGTTGAAGCATTGCCAACACTGCGGCGAATTAAAGCTTCAACGCGTGCCAGCAATTCCTGTGCATGAAAGGGTTTGCCCATATAATCATCTGCACCAAGCTTTAAGCCGTCAACTCTATCACTCCAATCGTTGCGAGCGGTTAACATTAAAACAGGAGTTTTGTTGCCTTTAGCACGCCAGTTTTCTAATACCTGTAATCCTGAGCGTTTGGGCAAACCAATATCTAATATGACTAAAGCGTATTCAATTTCATCGCCTTGAAATTCTGCATCAATACCGTTAGTGACAGTCTCAACCAAATAATTTGCTTGCCGTAAAAATGCTTTGATGTTTTTAGCCAATTCTTTATCGTCTTCAGCGAGCAATATACGCATCAATCCAGTTCCTTTTTGATTATTTTACCCGTTTTGGCATTGATCTTGTATTCCCAAACTACACCTTGTTCATTCAAAATTTCAATCTCATAGATGATTTGCTTATTTTCACGCTCCAGTTCCACTTCCAAGACTTTGCCTGGCATGGTTTTATGGTTGATATGCAGGATTTTCTCTAGGGGTAAGATTTCTCCTTTTTGCAAAAGATTATAGGCAATATCATGTTCATCAGCTTGAACTATTGAACAAGCTGAGATGTATAAAATAACAAATAAACCTAGTCTTCCCATCGCCCATAACCAGGGATTTTGACATCATGTTCATTAAACGACCCTTTTTCTGCATTGGTATGGCAGGCAGTACAATTACTAAAAGAACCAATTTCTTTTGTGTTTTTAACAATACGATAAGGGATTTCATCATGCTTACGGACAAAATACAAGGTCTTAGTAATACGCAATGGTGCATCACTCCTACCTAAGGAGCGCATAATGCGCTTGGAGCGTTTATAATTTGATTTATCTGCAGAATTTTGAACCAAGTACTGAGTCAGTTCATTTTGTAAGTCTACCTCAAGCTCGGCATTTTCATCGAAATGATTTTCTAAGTCTCCCATGATTTTCAACCAGGACTTTTCTGGCAACAAGCCAGGTTGATAAGCAAAATGGCAACTGCCACATTCTTCTGTATAATTGGCATTGTTCACGGCAGCCACGTCCAAATTGCGTGAAGAATAGGATTTGTACTCGTGTTCTTCGTGTTCATTTTCTTCTTTATGGTTGAATCGATTACCACCCATTATAATACTTGTTGTCAGTAACAGGGCAAAAACGGCAACGGTTGTTATGATTATCTTCATGTTCTATCTCCTATTGAGTGATTAAAAATTTTAAAATATCGGCTTGTTCTTGGGCACTGCACTCGCGACCAAGCGTCCATTTGCAATTGCGTTTGAACCATTTCTTAATTTTCTTGCTATCGGTAAAACGTTTATCATTTACACTTTTTGCCATTGCTTCAATGACTTTACCTGTGCGAAGATGCTCGCCACTTTGTGTCACATCCAAACCATGGCAACTGGCACAACTGCGTTGCTTGCCTTTGGATTTTTCTGTAATGAAGGGTTTATTCCACAAGGCTTTGCCTTGTTGAGGGTCTATTGAAGCCACACCTGCTTGTTGATAGGCATCAAACATTTCATCTATTGGATTGGCTTGTATATTATTTATGGATAGCAAAGCAAATAATGTTATTATTGAAACTTTCATGAGGCATCCTCTTTAGATGTGGCATTCGCTCTTTTCTTACCGTTAAGCATGCTGACCACTAAATTTTCTTTGTGTTGGTAACTGGCAGAAATGACTCCCAAAATATGTAGAACAATTAAAAACAAGGTAAAGTTGGCAAAAAATTCATGGATTTCTTCAATATCATGGGCTGTGGATTTACTCACTTCCATCATCACACCAGCCAACGGCCCTGAAAATTCCCCAACTCCATAAAGCATTAGACCAAATAAAGTTGTCATGAGTAAACTAAAAATTAAAGCCAAAACCATCATCGCTCCAGCTGGGTTGTGCCCAATATAACGTTTGGCTGAGTGGTTTTTAATGTCTTTGATATAAGAAAGGGCAGTGGATGGTTTCACCACGAAACTATTGAATCGAGCGTATCGACTCCCGATAAATCCCCAGATTAAGCGAAAAATAATTAAGCCTAAGATGACATACCCCGCAATCACGTGTACGTCCTGATAATCATCTTCCGTTAAATAAGCAATAGCAAACGAAGTCACTAAGCTCCAATGAAAAACACGCACTAAGACATCCCAGACTTTAACTGTATCTTGTGTCATAAACTACCTCAATTATTAAATAAGGGCAGTTTAAATCACCGAGCTGAAATCAAGCTGAAATTAAAATTGTAGAAGGTTGATTTTAAAAATAGATTACTTTTACTTTAACAAATTTATTAGTTTCAAGTAAAAATTGTGCTTTTTTAAAGTTGGGTTTATGTCTGAATCCGATTGATTCGAAATTACTAAAACCAATGCCTTCTTTGGGTAGGACAAAGCCTTTATCAATTTTGCCATCTTTGTTTTCATCATGGAGTATATTGACCGCATAATTTCCCTTGGGTAAGTTGTTAAAAATCACACTGGCTGTTTTATTTTCAATAGTGCTTTTCTGTTGCAAAAGATAATGAGTAAAGTGTTCATCTGGTATGCTGCCATCTTTATTGTACAAAGAAAATTGGACAACTCCTGTAGAATTACGTAAATCTTCAACTTGCACTGTTAATGTATAATTTAAATCTTGCGAGTTAATGCTGCTGGCAAACAGAATTATTAATAATAAAGAATTCTTCACAATAAAGTTGCCTTTTTAGGAATAACAAAATAAGCCAGTAAAGTAAATACTGCAGTAACTGCCATTCTAAACATCATAGCGCCATAAGTTTTGACTTCATAGATACCACCGTTATCAATGTAAATGGTAAAATAGGCAAAAACAAGTATCAATAATGAAAGTGCCAGCCCTAATAATAATGATGTCCAACCCTTTTGTTTGATAAAACCATAAACGGCAACAAAGTAAACCAAACTGCATATCAGGTTGGTGACCACTATAAACAGAACATAGTTGCCTTGAGAAGCGCGGACATCAAATAGATCAAAAATTACCGAGGTACTTAAAAAAAAAGTTAAGGACGCAAAGGCAAGTAGAGGTAGTGCAAATAGGTAAGGGAGGTATTTTTTCATAGTTAGCTCATTAGGGTTAAAAGGGTTTGTATGTGTTTATCGCCTTCTTTTTTTAGATTAAATTGAAATTCATCCATACGCCACTTAAACATCATCAACCGAAAGGTTCCCATAACAATATGAATTAATTGTTTGGTATTAACTTTGTCAGTAAAATCTCCTTGTTTTTGTCCTGCTTTAATAATGGGCATTAAGTGTTTGTACTTAACTGCCATGATTTTTTTAATTGCTATGTTAATTTCTTTCGATTCTTCCATTAGACCATCTGAAAAGGCAGCAACCACGAAGTGTGAGTGACTTGAAAAGAAATCAAACTGTGAGCTGAACATGGCAACAAATTGTTCAATAGGTGTGTTTTTAGATTTAATAGCTTCACCTAGTCTATTATCCATATCATGTTCCATATAGGCCAACATGGCTTCAACAATTTTCCCTTTGCTTTTGAAATGTCGGTACAAGGCACTTTCCGAAAACTTCATTTCTAAAGCGAGGTTTTTAGTGGTAAGCCCACTAATACCTGACTTGGAAAGAATCTTACCCGCACAATCGACAATTTCTTGCTGTCGTTTACTTATTTTAAATTCTTGCATTGATTAATCCTGTAAATTTTTCATCTTTAAAAAAGACAATCCTAACCACACAACGGAAATTGTCATGCAAATAGCGCCAATTAAGACCAAAATAGGTGGAAAGCCAAGGTAAACTTCAGCCAATATACCAATAGGCATTAATAGGCCAGTTAAAGCTAACCATGATATGGCTTTTACATGCTTGAGTTTGTCATGGAATCTTAATAAGAAATAGCCAATCAAAAGGTTTAGAAAAGCAAATAAATTACCGTGCACATGTGCCAGTCGAGTTTCAAAATGTTTTCCTATTGAATAGGCATTGGCCCACTCTTCTTTTCCTGGAGCAAAGTCTCGTAAATAGATCAAAAAGAACCCATATGCCATAAAAAAGCCCATGGTTAAAAAACCAATTGCAATGTTGTTTTTGCCGTTCATAATTATTTCCTCTTTAAAAGTTAGTGAATGTTCACAAACTTCACTATAATCCTTGATTTTAATCTTTGCAAGTGATTTAATGAAAAAAGTTAAAAATCATTCAATGGCTAAGAACATGAAAAAAATACTTAAAAAACTTCCGATTTTACCTATTATCATAGCAGTGGCGGTTGCCATTGTTGTGATAGCCGTAAAAACAAAAGCCCCGATAGAACACGAGGAATTAGGTTATCCGCAAAAAGCAGTTGAGGTGATTACCACAGAAAAGATTCCATTTCGCGCACGTGTGATGGCGTTTGGTAATGTTGAGCCCTCTGTGTTAATGAAAGCAAAAGCAGAAGTCAGTGGTAAAATAGTCTATATTCACCCAGATTTAAAACAAGGGGCAAGTCTTAAAAAAGGTACTGTGGTTTTGCGGGTTGAACCCACCACTTATGAAATCTCACTGAATCAAAGTAAGGCAGGCTTAGCTGGCAGTAAATCTTCTTTGGCGCAATTGGTTGCCGAAGAAAACAGTGCCAAAGGTGCGTTGAAAATTGCCAATGAAAAATTAGAGTTTGAACGTCAGGAATTGGCTCGAATGCAATCTATGTGGGATAAAAAACTCATCGCTCGCACGACTTTAGATAAAGAAGAAAAAAATGTTTTATCACTTGAACAGCAAGTTCAAGATATCGAAGGCAAGTTATCAGCCTTTGCCAGTCGCAAAGCAGCGGTTGTTGCCAAAATAAACCAGTCCAAGTCTTTAGTCAACAAAGGCAAAGATTCTTTGGGTCGCACCGAAGTGACTCTGCCATTTGATGCGCGTATTGGTCAAGTGTTTGTTGAAAATGGTGAATTTACAGCCATTGGTGGTGTTTTATTTGAAGCTTTAGGAGTTCAGGCGGTTGAGATTAATGCGCAATTGCCACTCAGGCAGTTTAGAGCCTTAGTTTCGGATTTGTTTGATGGGGAAAATACCTCATTAAGTTTGCAAAATCCTGAGGTAATGCAATTGGCGATTAAAAATATGAATTTAGAAGCCCGTGTGCGTTTGGTTAGCAATGCCAGTGATCAGTCGCAGTGGCAAGGTGAGTTGATTCGTTTAAGTGAATCGGTTGATCCCAGTCGCGATACTCTGGGTTTGGTTGTGGTGGTGAACAACCCTTATGAAAAAGTGATTCCCGGTATTCGTCCTCCTTTACTCAAGGGCATGTACACTTCGGTTGAGTTTTTTGCACCAAGCAAACCCACTTTGGTTATCCCACGAAAAGCCGTGCATCAAGGGCGTGTGTATGTAGCAATGTCGGATAATACCTTGGATATTCGTCCCATTGAAATTGCCTATTCTCAAGGTGATTTAGTGGTCATTAAAAATGGATTAAACGAAGGTGAGCAGCTAATTGTTAGCGATGTTATTCCTGTTATGCAAGGTTTACCAGTAAAGCAAATGATAGTTGAAGATTATGCCAATGAATTGATAAAACAAGCTGCTGGAGAGTAATAATGATTCGTTATTTCATAAAACATCCAACAGCGGGCAATATACTGATGATGGCAATTGTTGCCATTGGAATTGCTTCATTGGCAAGCTTGAATAAAGAATCGTTTCCTTTACTCAAACCCAGCAAAGTCCAAGTCAAAATGATTTATCCTGGTGCGAACCCAAATGATGTCGAAGATGCCATTTGTAATCGCTTAGAAGATGCCACCGATGGCATCAGTTTTCTTAAGGAGCAAACCTGTGATGCACGTGATAATATCGCAATATTTACATTGGAAATGCAAGAAGCTGGCAACATAGAAGACTTTTATAACGACATCAAAGCCGCAGTTGATGGCGTACAAGATTTTCCTGATGAAACTGAAGACCCAACCATAGTTGAACTGGGTCGTGTCAGCCCTGTTGCCAATGTCGCCATTACTTCACGAGGGTTAACTAACGCAGAACTCAAAGCCTTAACCGAAGAATACCGCGATAAGTTACTGTCTAATTCGAAAATACCCATCGTTACTGTCGGTGGATTTTCTACCCACCAATTGCATGTGTTAATTGATCCAAATGTGCTATTGAAATACAAATTAAGTGTACAAGATATTGCTAATCTTATAGCAGCACAAGGCGTTGATTTACCTGCTGGCTTGTTAGAAGCTGATGAAAAATCTTATCAAATTCGTTTTGACAATATCCGTAAAACTGCACAAGAACTATCTGACTTAGTTATTATGAACACAAAAGGTGGTGCTGAAATTACTGTAGGCGATATTGCTACAATAAAAGATACTTTTGAAAACAAGGAAGATCGAATTGAGTTGAATGGCAAGCGTGCAGGCTTGTTAAAGGTGAGCAAGAATACCACTGATGATATTTTAAAAGTCTATGCTGCCATTGAAGAATTTGTAAAAATAGAAAACAATATTCTGCCACAATCAACGCAACTCACCATTACCCAAGATGGTGCGGCTCTAGTTAAAGACAGGTTAAAACTATTAATCACCAATGGTTGGCAAGGTCTAATATTGGCATCATTGGTGCTGTTTATGTTCTTTACTTGGCGTTACACCTTCTGGGTGGCAGTGGGATTGCCAGTTTCATTTTTGGGTGGGCTTGCTATGATGGTGTTTTTTGGTGTGACTATTAACATGATTTCCATGATTGCCTTATTGATGGCGATTGGTATATTGATGGATGATGCTATTGTGCTCTCGGAAAGTATTGCTCACGAATACAAAAAAGGTTTGTCGCCAATGGAAGCGGCAATTGCAGGAACCCAGCGTGTTTTAGCTGGCGTATTTGCATCCTTTTTAACTTCGGCTTTTTTGTTTGGTTCGTTATTAATGATGAAAGGTGACATGGGACAAATTCTAGGCGTGTTGCCCGTTGTGTTATTATCGGTTTTAACTGTTAGTTTGATTGAAGCCTTTTTAGTATTGCCACACCATTTGATGCATTCTTTGCAACATTCGCATGAGAAACAACCACATCGGTTACGTGTAAAATTTGAAGCCATGTTTGAAAGATGGCGTGAAAAAATGGGCAAAGCCGCTGATTTTGCCATATCTTATCGTTATGTTACCGTGGGTTTAGCAATTGCCATGTTGGTTTTTTCAGTTGGGTTAATTGCCACAGGTACGGTTAAATTTAAAGCTTTTCCTGATATGGAAGGCAATACAGTTGATGCCCAAATACTGTTGCCACAAGGCACGCCATTGGAAGAAACTGAAAAGGTCATGGCAAAATTATTGGTATCTTTGGATAAAACAGTTAAAGAATTTAATAAAAATGAAAAAGAGCCTTTAGTAAAAAATGTACAGCTAAGTTACGGTGTTCACGGACAAGTGCCTGAAAATGGAACACATTTAGCTACCATCTCTTTAGATTTGCTCAATACTGAGAAGCGTAACACCACAATTGCTGAGCTTACCCGTACATGGAAAGAAAACAGTGGTGATATTCCCAGTGTATTGAGTATATTATTTCGTGAACCCAAAGTCGGACCCGCAGGACGAGCCATCGAAATTCGCTTAAGCGGTGAAGATTTGGATCGTGTGTCTCAAGCCTCATGGGCCTTGCAAAATTGGCTTCGTGGTTATGATGGTGTTAATAATCTCATTGATGATATGCGCCCAGGCAAACCGCAATTTACCGTCGAGCTGAAGCATGGAGCTTTGGCATCTGGCATAGATGCACGTAGTATCGCTACACAATTACGTGCGGCTTATCAAGGCGTTAAAGTGGATGAAATTTACCACAAAGGTGAATCCTATGAAATCATTACCAAACTCGAAAGTGAAAAAGGCAAGGAACTGAGAGACTTTGATAATTTGTCCATCTTTACCCGCACAGGCAATCCCATTCCGTTAACAAGTATTGCAACTATAGTTGAAAAAAGAGAACCTGCACGAATCGGTCGCATTAATCACCAACGCACGGTTACCATCTTTGGCGATGTGGATGCCGAGATTGCCAATACTTCCGAAGTGGTTAACGGCACAATTCAAAACATACTGCCAAAACTCAAACAACAATTCCCTGATGTAAAAGTTACTTTTAAGGGCGAGGTTGAAAACGGCACAGAAACCAAACTATCCATACTCACAGGTTTTGGACTCGGAGCCATCGGTGTGTTTTTACTGTTATCACTGATCTTTAGAAATTACCGAGAACCCGCCATAGTTATGCTCAATATTCCCCTCGCGCTTATCGGCGCCATCTGGGGGCACCTTATCATGGGCTTGGATTTCACACTGCCCAGTATGATTGGCTTTGTGTCATTAGCAGGAATAGTGGTCAATGATTCTATCCTACTGGTTATCTTCGTCAAAAACCACGTCGAAGATGGTATGAGCTTCCATGAAGCCGCAGGCCAAGCCGTCCGTGATAGATTTCGTGCAATATTTTTAACCTCCGCCACAACCGTAGCAGGCATGGTGCCACTACTATTTGAAACCAGTACCCAAGCCTTAATTCTTGTACCATTGGTCACAAGTATCGTCTTCGGTATGCTCACCTCTACCATGCTCGTAATGCTAGTATTGCCCTCAGTTTACGGTATTTTAGAAGACGTAGGATTTTATAAAATTAAGAAAGCCGAAGTAACAGCCTAACTAGACCCAATTAAAAACACATCTGCCGTAGGGTGGGCTCTGCCCACCGACAGTTTTTCAGATACCGAGATAAATGATGGGAGAATATACTTTAATTTACCTCCGTTTAATTTTTTATCAAAAAACCGCTATTTATGACTAATCACTTATTATGATTGAATTAAAAACACCTAAATGTTAAATTATTAAATCACTTCATTTACAAAGACCACAAGTATAATGCCAACGCTACATTGGATAGGAAAAGAAAAAGTCGTCAACCACCACCGCGATGTTCCCTATAAAGTCTTAGAACACCAATACGGATTTGATGCCGACAAAGGACAAAGCACAGAGCAAACAAACAGTGGCAACAAAATCATCCAAGGCGACAATCTAGAAGCCTTAAAAAGTCTATTGCCCGAATATGAGGGCAAAATCAAATGCATCTACATCGACCCACCGTATAACACCGGCAATGAAAAGTGGGTTTACAACGACAACGTCAATCACCCCAAGATAAAAAAATGGCTAGGCGAAGTGGTTGGCAAAGACGGCGAAGACCTAAGCCGCCACGATAAATGGTTGTGCATGATGTATCCGCGTTTAAAACTACTGCATCAACTACTTGCCGATGATGGGGCAATATTTATTTCGATTGATGACAATGAACAAGCCTATTTGAAATTATTATGTGATGAGGTTTTTGGAAAAAAAAGTTTCTTAACTAATTTCACATGGAGAACTGATGGAAACTTTGATAATCAAGCTAAAATAAAGATTAATCATGAGTATATAAAATGCTATTGTAAAAATATTGAACTATTTGAATTTCCAGAACTTGTTGATCTTAATGTTGAAGAAAGTAGTAAAATTTTTAAAAACAAAATAGTCAACACAATAGTCAAAAATGGAATAAAGAATCCAATTAGTAAAATTACACTACCTGTTGGATTTAAAGCTGTTTTTGAAAAAGGAATAATTAAAGCCCGTGACAATGCTTTTCCATATTTTCATAATGATGCTATTGTTGAAAACTATGAACTTCAAAATAATGTTGTTATTGAAAGTGGATGGAGTTCAAAAAGAATATTTGAGTTATATCTAAATAATGGTTTATCTCCCGTAATTGATACTAAAAATCAACTTACAGAGTTCTATCTCACTCAAAATGGAGCAATTGAAAGTATAAAGACAAGAGATAAACAAAGTCATGTAATAAGTTCTTTGATGAATATGGGAAGTACACAAAACATGAGTAATGAACTTAAAGGTATGGACATTCAGTTTTCATTCCCTAAGCCTACAACACTTATTAAATACATTATCTCAATTTTTAACTATAAAGACTTCATCACCCTCGACTCTTTCGCAGGCTCTGGTACTACGGCTCATGCGGTATTAAACCTCAACAAACAAGACGGTGGTAACCGCAAGTTTATTTTGATTGAGATGGAGGATTATGCCGATTCTATCACTGCCGAACGAGTCAAACGGGTGGCACATGGTTATGGCGAAGGCAAAAAGGCGGTGGACGGCACGGACGGTGCTTTTGATTATTTCCAGTTGGGATTGCCTTTATTTGATATGGAGCACAACCTCAATGAGGCGGTGGGCATTGCCAAAATCCGTGAATACATTTGGTATTCAGAAACACGAAGTGCCTTTATTGAGCCAAAAGGCAGTAAAGATTGGCATTATTTTTTAGGCAAAAAAAACCAGTCTGTTTATTATTTTATCTACCAGCAAAAAAAGCTCACTACCCTAAACTTTGATAGCCTTAGTCAGATAAAAACCAAGGGCGAACATTATATAATCTATGCCGATAATTGTTTGTTGCCCAAAGATTTTATGAAAGACAACAATATTGTCTTCAAAAAAATTCCTAGAGACATAACGCGGTTTTGATATGAGTGGATTTGATTTACAGCCTTTGCCACCGCCGATTGATTGCGAAAGCGTGTCCATTTTAAAAGTTTTGAACAAAGCCAGTCGTGCCTTGGGCGAGCTTAAGGGTGAGGTTTCAAAAATACCCAATTCACAAATATTAATTGACACCTTGGCATTGCAAGAAGCCAAAGACAGTAATGAAATTGAAAATATCATCACCACCGATGATGAGTTGTATCGTGCATCGGTGGATGCCCATGTCAATGCCACCATTTCATCGGGTGAGGCAAAAGAGGCATTAAACTATGCCCGTGCATTAAGGCAAGGGCTTGGCATCATCAAATCCAAAGGTTTATTAACTACCAATGATATTATTGAGATTCAAGCCATTATATCGCCCAACCACCCAATCCGAAAATTACCCGGTACGGTGTTGAAAAATGCCAGCACCGAAGAAGTGGTTTATACGCCACCACAAAACCACCTTGATATTGTTGAGTTATTGCGAAACCTTGAAGTTTATATCAATGATAAGGACTTTCACTCGATTGATAGTTTGATTAAGATGCCAATTATTCATTACCAATTTGAGAGCATCCATCCCTTTTATGATGGCAATGGTCGCACGGGACGTTTATTGAATATTTTATTTTTGGTGCAACAGGGTTTATTGGATATTCCTGTTTTGTATTTGAGCAGTTATATTATTAAAAACAAGAGTGATTATTATCGCTTGTTACAAGAAGTCAGAACAAAAGGTACATGGGAACAATGGATTGTGTGGATGCTTAAAGGTGTAGAGCAAACCGCCAAAGAAACTGTGGTGGTGGTGAATAAAATCAAACAAATGATGGATAAATACAAAGTTAAAATCCGTCATGATTTTAGTTTTTACAGCCATGATTTAATTAATATCTTGTTTAAACACCCTTATACAAAAATAGATTTTTTAGAAAGAGAATTAAAAATACACCGCAATACCGCAGCTTTGTATCTCAATACTTTAAGCGAGCATGGCTTATTAACTAAAATCAAAATTGGTAAAAGTAACTATTATATTAACGATGGTTTGCTAGAGATTTTAAGAAAAAGATAATCTGTGCACGTAAAAACAACGTGCACAAGAAATCGACTTTTCTTGTGCATGAAAAAATAACGTGCACAACAAAATAGCTTTTCTTGTGCATGAAAAAATAACGTGCACAAGGGAATAAAACGAAGAGAAAAAACCGTGGAACTAAAAAAATACCAAAAACAGGTCATTGATGACTTAGAAGATTTTCTTGAATACGTTCAGGAATACGACTATGTCGATACGGCATTTAATGAATATTGGGCAGACAAAGTCGGTGCATACAATCCACTTGAGGGCAAAGGAATGCAACCGTACAAAAACACCATCCCCAATGCTGCTCATGTGTGTATAAAAGTACCAACCGCTGGTGGCAAAACTTTTATAGCTGTGAATGCTTTGCACTCTATCTTTTCTGCTATTGCTAATGGCAAACCCAAAGCGGTGGTTTGGCTGGTGCCTTGGAGCAATCTTTTGCAGCAAACAGTTGGAAATTTATCCAACCCAGATCATCCTTATCGGCAAAAGCTCAATGCTTTATTTAACCACCGTGTTGAGGTCTATGAAAAGCAAGGTTTGCTTCAAGGCTCAAACTTTAACCCAACGGTGGTACAGGAGCAGTTGAGTATCTTTGTTATGAATTTTGCTTCATTGCGTGCCAGAAAAAAAGAAGACCGCAAGGTCAATGAAGAAAATGGGCAACTCGAAGCTTTTGTAGCACAGTACCCAAATAAAGATCATTTACTCGAAGGTGTGGATGAAACCGCTTTGATCAATGTCATACGAAGTCTTAATCCTGTCTTAGTAGTGGATGAATCACACAATGCTGAAAGTGATTTAAGTGTAGATATGTTAAAAAACTTGAATCCTTCTTTTATCCTTGATTTAAGTGCGACACCAAAAAACAACAGCAATATTGTCAGTCTTGTGCCTGCCATTGAGTTAAAAAAAGAGCACATGGTTAAGTTGCCTGTGATAATCCACAACGCCCATGATAAGTCAGAAGTAGTAGATAATGCTTTGCATCTACGTAAACGTCTTGAGGCACTGGCAATTGAAGAACAAAAACAAGGCGGTCCATACATCAGACCGATAGTGTTGTTTCAGGCTCAGCCGAAAACTGCCAAAGACAATACCACCTTTGAGAAATTAAAAAAACAATTGCTGGAATTGGGTATTCCTGAAAATCAAATCAAGATTAAGACCGCAAATATAGATGAGCTCAAAGGCATTGACTTAATGAGTAAAGACTGCGAAGTGCGTTATATCATTACCATTAACGCCCTTAAAGAAGGATGGGATTGTCCTTTTGCTTATGTTTTGGCATCACTTGCCAACAAATCCAGTGCCGTGGATGTAGAACAAATCTTGGGGCGTGTCTTACGCCAACCGTATGTGTTTAAACACCAGACCTATCAATTAAACCTGTCTTATGTTTTGACCGCTTCGGCTAAATTTAGTGAAACCTTAGATAGCATTGTTAAGGGCTTGCAAGCTTCGGGATTTAGTTCAAAAGACCACCGTAAAATTGATAGCATGAGTGAAGAAGAAAAAACGCAAGTAGAAAATCAAAGCGTTGAACAGTTGCTGTTCCCTGAACAACAAGAACAAAAAAATACAGATGAAAATGAAGCTTCTTTTGATATTTCGCGTGTTTCTTTTACTCCCAACGAGCCTGAACCTAAAGAATTGTTGGCTGAACCACAAGATAATTCAATCTTAAATCAGATTGAAACCTTGGCTCAAGTACAAAACCAAGAATTAGAACAGCAAATACAACAACAAGATGACCAATCTCCACAGGAGGCTATGTTGAGTGATATGGATACAAAGGTAAATAACTTTAAAGTAAAGGAAGTCAATGAAAAGTACGTTGAAGGCAAGGATAAAAGTTTATCATTCCCTCAATTTTTTCTTAAGGTTGAAAATAGTTTATTTTCTGCCAATGAATATCTATTATTGAACCGCGGGTCTTTGCTTGGTGGATTTAATCTTGCCGTTGAGGATATTAAAATTAATTTTGAAAAACGTATGTCAGAAATTTATAAAGCAGATATGGAAATGACAACGCAAGGAGATGCACGAGCAAGTGTGTTTAAAATTGAAGAGTCGAGTTTGTTAACTCAGTTAGGCAAAGATATTTTTAGCATGAGCCAAGATGGACAAGTTCGAGAAGTTGCTCATCAAATTACTAATATTCTTGGGTCTATTAACCCCATAGCTGAACAGGATATTAAATCCTATGTGCAACGGATTATTGCTAGCATGACAGAGGAACAAAGAAGTGACGTCATTCATTACCCGCAAAAATACAAAAAAGCCATTAAAGAAAAAATCCGCTTATTGTCAGATAAATATGCTGAAGATGTTTTTAATGATTATATCACGACAGGCAAAGTTATCACTCAAGCGAGTTGGTATTTGCCCAGCCAAATTATAGTAAAAAAATGCTCTAAACCGATAGGGAAGTCACTTTATGAAGTAGAAGACTCTATGAATACTTTGGAAGAAAAAGCTATTATGGAGTTGAGTGCACTAGACTCGGTTGATTTTTGGCATAGAAATCAGGAAAAAGGTAAAGGTTTTAAAATCAATGGATTTATGTCCAACCATTACCCTGATTTTATTGTTAAAACAGATAAAGGTAATACCATCATTATAGAAACCAAAGGCGATCATCTTGATAACTCAGATAGCATGGCAAAAGCACGTTTAGGAAAAAGATGGGCAGAGTTAGCTGGTAAAAACTTTCATTATTTTATGGTGTTTGAGACCAAAGATGTTCCTTATGCCATTACTTTAACCAAAGCCAAAGAATTGATTAGACAGATGTAAAATGAACTTAAACAACTTTGATGACAAAATAGACTCTACTATCCTTAATCGAGGATACGAGTATTTTCTTGATAATGCTGTGACGCATTTACAAGACATGAAGTTTGGTACATGGGCTTCTTTGGTTGAGGCCACTCAGGATTATTCAGTAGTGATTAAACTTGATGAACATGAAATCATTGAATGGGATTGTAATTGCCTTTATGATCACGGCCCTATTTGTAAACATGTGGTTGCCACATTGTATGCCTTAGGTGATGGGCAAGAAATCCTTCCAAAAACAACAAAGAAAACGAAACCAAAGAAAAAATCCATTAATAAAAATAAAGTGGATGAGATATTTAGTAAGGTAGATAAACAAGAACTTCAAGACTTTATTCTTCAACAGTTTCCCCTCTATCGTGGTATAAAAAATTCTTTTATTGCTTATTTTGCAGAATACCTTGATGAAGACATCAATAAAAAATACCAAACCATTGTTCGCAATGTTTATAAATCAGCAAAGGGCAGTTATGGTTTTATAGATTACCGTTCCACTTATAAGCTTGAGCGCCCATTGATGAAGTTAATCAATAAAGCTTATGATTTGGCCAATCGCAATAAGATTACCGAAGCATTAGCCATCAGTAAAAGCATTATTGAAAACATACCTAATTTTATTCACCATATGGATGACTCTGATGGTTCAGCAGGAGGGCTATTTAGTGATGCCTTTAGCTTGTTTACTGAAATTTGTGAAAAAGCACATCCTGAACTTAAAGATGAGCTTTTCAAGTACTGTCTAAAGGAGTTACCCAAAGAAAAATACAGTGATTTTAGTTTTGACGATAATTTTTTAGGTGTTTTGCCTGCATTGATTACAACTAAGAGACAAGAAAATCAGTATTTAAAATCATTGGATAAGCAAATTGAAAAAGCCAAACTAAGCAAATTTAGTTATGGTCTTACACAGTATTTGGTTGAAAAAATTAATTATTATCTTAACAGCAGCCAAAACAAAGAAGCCCAAATACTCATTCAAGAAAATTTAAAATACTCGGAAATTCGCAAAATTCTTGTTGAACAAGTAATGAGTACACAAGATTATTCGTTTGTTAAAGAATTGTGTGAAGAGGGCATCGTTATAGCCAATCAAAAAAGACATCCCGGCACAACTAACTATTGGCATAAAAAGTTATTAGAAGTGGCTAAACTTGAAAAAAACAAAGCCGACATTCGTCAATGGACAGAGGTGCTGTTTAATAACAATTACCGTGATATGGATTATTATAGAAAATTAAAATCAACCTACACAAAAAAACAATGGGTTGATAAGTGTGAGTCTATTTTAGATGAGATTAAGGATAAGAATAAATTTGGAGGCTATGGGGCAGCTCAAGAAATTGCAGATATATTTGTCGAAGAAGAATATTTTGAACGATTGTTAAAATTGATGCAAATTAATGCCGATACAATTGATTTAACTGATGCATACAGCGACTATTTGATTAAACTGTATCCTGATGAACTCATTGAACTATACGGAAAAGGCATCACAAAATATGCCAAACAAACTGGACGTTCTTTTTATAATCAAGTAGTCAAACATATGAAGACATTGTCAAAAATATCCAATAGTGAAAGCAAGATAGAAGAACTCCTAGCCTATTTTAAACAAACCTATAAAAACCGCAGGGCAATGATTGAGGTTTTAAATCATAGTTTTCCAAATTATTTTTAAAAACGATGAAGAATATTCAAAACTATGTCTATCCTGCCATAGGGTATGATAAGTAATTTCAGGAGTGTGCTAAAATAACTAAAAAATCCACATGTTTATGTTTATTGATATTTTAAAAGCCCTTGTCTTTGCGGGTTTTCCCGTTGCCCTTTTTTCCTATTATTTAGTGAAGCTGACGCGTGGTAAAACAATCTTAAAATCCAACAATGCCACAGAGCTTAAAAAAGAGCTTAAAGAAATTACGCTTGAGCATAAAGAAGAGGAAAGTTATTTTGTCAGAATCTTGCGAAAAAAATTCATTAAATTTGGCGGTGGATTTTATGGAATTTTAGCTTTGATGACCTATTTGCATGTTGAATTTATTCAGGTGGTTGATTTTTTGAAGAACTTTACCAGTTTTGCAGATTTTATAGATAGTATTGGATTTAAAATGCTGCTTAATTTTTTTATTGAGGCTATTATGAATTTGGTTGTGGCTTTTACTTGGCCACTTTACTGGATAAAAATTTTACCCATTGGCTCTCTATGGGTTTGGCTATCGGTCACCTTTTTATCTCATTGGTTTGCAACAAAGTATGCACTAACTAGAGAAATTCAGTAACAAAAAAACTTTGGGCACTTCTTTATAAAGAATGAATCCTGCCATTAATAATAAAAAATAAGCAAAATATCGTTTCAATTCTTTTTGTGAAATTTTATGACAGATAAACTTACCCACAAAAGTTCCAACAACACCAATTCCTGCAACAGATAGTATGACACTCCAATCTAGCGTAGTATTGCTTTGCTTTAGCACAAAATAATATTTGATAAACCCAGTATATGAGTTAATAGCAATTACAAATAAACTGGTGGCTATGGCCTTTCGCATAGTCAGTCCCGCCATTATCACTAATGCAGGTACGATTAAGAAACCGCCACCAACGCCAACCACTCCAGTAATAACTCCAACAAAAAGCCCACTCAATATAACTTTCTGCGATTGAGGTGCGTGTGGTGTATTAGAAATAGTTTGTTTATTAAACATACTTAAGGCAGCTGTTAACATGATAAAAGCGAAAATAACTAGTTGAATGATGCCAGGAATAGTAGCAGCAAGCAAGGCTCCAAGATAAGTGGCAAACATGCTTGGAAGTCCAAGTAAGGCAACAGTTTTCCAATTAACTAAATTATTTTTCAAATAGGCCAGTCCTCCTGCTAAAGCTATGGTTCCAACTATGGCAAGAGAGCCAGCAATGGCAACTTTTTCTTCTTGCCCAAAGAGATAGACTAGTACAGGGACGGTGAGAATTGAACCGCCAGAACCCATAAGACCCAAAGAGATTCCTATAAACAGTGCGCCTATCCAACCCAAAACCATTAAATTTCTCTCATTTGCTTAAATTAGCATATTCTAATATAATGTTATGATGTTTTATATAGGAATGTCCAATTGAACCCAAAAGTTAAAAGTTTTTACCACCACGATACCTTTACCTGGACACATGTTGTGAGCTGCTTGGAAACAAAAAAAGCTGTAATTATTGACCCTGTTTTGGACTATAATCCTAATAATGCTAATACTTCCACTGAATCCATAGATGGAATATTGGATTATCTTAATCAAAAGGGTTTGTCTTTACATTGTATATTAGAAACTCATGCTCATGCGGATCATATAACCTCAGCTGCTTATATTGTTCAACGCTTAAAAGTTAAAGTGGCCATTGGTATACAGATTCAAAGTGTGCAAAAAACATTCAAAGAAATTTTTAATTTGGATGATTCATTTAAAACAGATGGATCACAGTTTAATCAATTACTTAAGGATGGTGATGAAATTCAAGTTGGAGAGTTGGGCATAAAAGTTATTCATACACCCGGACATACTAACGATAGTATGTGTTTTGTGTGTGGCGATTGTGTTTTTATTGGTGATACGCTTTTTTCTCCAGACTATGGTTCTGCTCGTTGTGATTTTCCTGGAGGCGATGCTGGGAAGCTTTTTGATTCAGTGCAAAAATTATATGCTTTAGGTGAAAATAAAAAATTATACTTATGCCATGATTATCCACCAATTACACGTAAGGAACAATCTTGGTTTTTGTCTTCTGTTCAGCAGTCTGAAAATATTCACTTAAACCAATCGATTAAAAAAGAAGATTTTGTTCAAATGAGAGAACAAAGAGATGCTCAATTGAATCAACCAAAGTTAATCATCCCCTCAATTCAGATAAATATTAGGGCAGGGAATTTGCCAAAATCAGAGTCAAACGGCAAAATATACTTAAAAACCCCCTTGAATGTTATTGGAAAGGCGCATTAAACATCTGTTAGACGTTTAAAATTACTATTTAACAAACACATTTGCTGTGATACAATCACTTGCACTATTGGTTAAGGAGGCCAATTATAATAATAAAAAAATTTTACATTTGTGAAAAGATTTTTAAAAAGCTCCTAATTAATAAAAACTAGAAAGTTACTTAAAGGCATGTTTGAGCATTGGGGAACAAACATAAATTTAGTTTAAAACAATCATATAAATATAATAGAGGAAAAACATGAGTCATATCGTCGTATTAGGTGCAGGTATTGGTGGCGTTCCAGCCGCTTATGATTTGCGCAAAGAATTAAGTAAAGAACATCAAGTAACATTAGTCAATAAAGGTGAAAAATTTTGTTTCACTCCTTCAAACCCTTGGGCAGCAGTGGGTTGGTCAAAGCCAGAAAAAATCTCGGTTGATTTGACAAAATACATGAAGAAGAAGAAAATTGGTTTCAAAACGAGTGGTGCAAAAACAATTGATGCTGAAGGTAATAAGCTGGTACTGGAAGATGGAGAGGTAGTTGAATACGATTATTTGGTTATCACTACAGGCCCTAAACTTGCTTTCCATGAAGTTGAAGGATTAGGTCCAATTGATGGACATACACAATCCATTTGTACACTGCCACATTCAGAGAAAGCTTGGGAAGAGTACCAAAAGTTTTTAGAAAAGCCAGGTCCAATTGTAATCGGAGCAGTTCAAGGGGCTAGTTGTTATGGCCCAGCTTATGAGTTCGCTATGATAGTTGACACAGATTTACGCAAACGTGGCATTCGTGATCAAGTACCGATGACTTTTGTTACAGCAGAGCCTTATATTGGACATTTAGGGTTAGGTGGCGTTGGCGATTCAAAAGGTTTAATGGAGTCAGTTATGCGCGATAGACACATTAAATGGGTTACTAATGCAAAGGTAGATAAAATTGAGAAAGGCAAAATGTTTGTGACTGAAGTTGATGGTAAAGGTGAGGACTATAAAAAGCATGAGCTTGATTTTGATTTTTCCATGATGTTACCAGCCTTTTTAGGTGTGGATGCAGTGATGGGTGTGGAGGGTTTAAACAACCCTCGTGGATTTGTCTTAATTGATGAGCATCAAAGAAACCCAAAATTTAAAAATATTTATTCAGCAGGTGTTTGTGTTGCGATTCCGCCAGTTGAGGTAACACCGATTCCAACTGGTGCGCCAAAGACAGGTTATATGATTGAGTCAATGGTCACAGCGGTTGCTAAAAACATTAAAGCAGAGCTCGATGGAAAAGAACCCAATGCTAAAGCAACATGGAATGCAATATGCTTAGCTGACTTGGGTGATACGGGCGTGGCTTTTGTTGCACTACCTCAGATTCCTCCTCGGAATACAACATGGGCGAAAAAAGGCAAATGGGTGCATTTGGCTAAAATTGCTTTTGAAAAATACTTCATGCGAAAAGTAAAAACAGGGTCAACTGACTCTTTGTTTGAACGCTATATCTTGGGTATGATGAAAATTAAGAGACTAAAATAAACAGTAAAATTATACCTAGGAGGGATTTGGCACGTTCTCTTAGGTATAAATTTTGCTACCTCATAGTTATTATGGGAAATAAAAAATAGGGTAATATATGAGAACATCATCTCGCATCGGACATAACAACTTAATAACCAGTAGTTTAGTTCCATTTCAAAGTTGTTTGGAAAAATCGTTATCAATAGCTTGTGAAAAGACTCTGGAAGATTTGTTTATACAAGCAGAAAATGCATCTTCTAATCAGCAAGAAACGCAGCTATTTGAGCAATATAATGGATTAAAAAAGAATCAGCATTACATTGTGAAAGTGTTAGGTGATATTACTAAAAGTATGCCTGATAGCATCACCGAACAAATTAGTTTATCGAATGATGAAATTAGTTTATCTTTAGTAGAAGATGAAGAGCTGGAAATTAGTTTGGCATTTACCCAGTTAGAGTCTGTCTTAGACATCCGATTTTCAAGCTATCTCTATGCGCTTGAAAAGAGATTGAAAATCCTTTTTGCCTCTCGTAATATGTCCAAAGCAAATATGCCTTTTGGTGTAGCCTCGATTTGCTGGATATACAGCCAAACTCTTGAAGTACTAGAAGCAAACATATTAACTAAAGTATGTATTATAGAAATTTTAAAAACGGAGTTGAGTAAAAATTTACATACGCTGTATAACATTATAGATAAAAAATTTGTTGATGCAGGAATATTGCCTAACATAAAAAAGAAAGTTTCTATCCCTACATCGAATAAGCAAAAACAAGCCAAACAATCACGTGACAATTCCAATGCATTAGCACAAGAGCAAAATCAGTCAACTGCACAGCAAGGCCAAGTACCACCAATAGGTAATAGTAATGCTTTTCAGGGAAGTGGTGGATTAGAAAATAAGGCCAATTCTTCAGAACTGGTTAGGTCCATATTTGATTTAATGAATCAAAGCAGAATGCAAAGCAGCCAAGGGAGTCAAGCATCCAATATTGATAATGAAGTGATGGACCAAACCCTTAATAATTTATCAAAAGTGACAAGTGTTGCAGCCGGTGGAACCGAAATAGATAAACTAAAAGAGATGATTTTAGATGATGTTAAAAACGAAACGGGTATTTATTATCCAACCTTAACGCCTCAACAACAAAATTCATTTGATGTGATGGGCATGTTTTATGAACAAGTTAAAGCAGATAACTCAATAGATGGTAATATTTTATCATCACTTAACGCAATTAATATTCCTTTAATTCGCACCTCGATTAAGGACGAACAATTTTTTGATAACCCAAGCCACCCCGCTCGACAATATTTAGAGAAATTAATTCTTGCAGCACAAAAATGGCATGGGACATCTGTAGTTAAAAAATTACATCAATTTAGTTCTAATGTAGCCAGTGAGTTTGATGGAACACCGCAATCTTTTGATATGGCGAATGATGATTTAGAAAGTTACCTGCGGTTAACAGAAAGACGAGCAAAAAAAGCAGAAGAAAAATGGGTAAATGCAGCCAAGGGTAAAGAAAAATTAAATGTTTCGCGCCATAAAGTTGAAGAGGTCATTGAAAATGTAGCAAAAAATGCTGTTCCTGAATTTGTACAAAATGTGATTAAATATGTTATTCAGGATTCCCTAACTTTGTCCTTGTTAAGACATGGAGAAGATTCGGAACAGTGGCATAAAAACATTAACGCATCAACGACTATAGCCAAAATGGCAAACCCTGAAATGATTAAAGACTTAACACCAAAGCAAAAAATTGAGTCATTACATCACTTAGATCAAACAATGGATGAATTGGGTTTTTCAGAAAACGATAGATCAAGAACTTTAAATAATATTAAGGAATGTGCCAATGCGGCTACTGCAGGCACATTAACTGAAGACATAAAACTAGCAGAAGTATCGACTATTAATAAAAATAAAACCAATGTTAAAAAAGTAGGTTCTGCCAAATTAGAAGAGTTAAGGGAGCTTACTGAAATTGAAAAGACAGAATTGACAAAAGTTCGTTTAATGCCTTATGGAACACTATTTGATTTTATTATTAACCAGCAAAGACAAAAAATTAGACGAAAATTGAGTTGGTTTAGCCCGGTTAGTAACAAGGCGTTATTTGTTACATTACTGGGAAGTAAGCCATATGAAAAATCTTTGAATGCGATTGCTATTGATATTGCGAGAAAAAATATTATTGTTGTTAAAAAAGAGAAGAAAAAATATTTTGACTCCGTTTTGAAAACTATTTTTAAGAAATTAAAAACAATAACAACACCCTCAACACCCTAATCCACTATAAGAAAAATACTAATGAGTAAAGAATATAGAAAATCAAAAAGAGTCAAGCCAAATGTCGATATAGAAATTGTTGATTTAATAATAGGTACTGAATTAGGGGGTATTTTGAATATTTCATCTGATGGACTGCTTGTGGCATGCAAGTCAAAAATAGAGGCGGGAGAGATGTTTCAAACAGAGTGGAAGATCTCAGCACGAGGATTAAAAAATATTAACATTGGCTTAGAGTGTTTATGGGCAGAGGTTCAATACACAAACTTATGCCTGTGTGGTTTTTCCATAATTGACATATCGGATGACGATCAAAACATCTTGGATCGAATTATTTCCCAATCAAAAGAAATTAAAAATTAATTATTTTATAAAATGCGATCCAAGCACCGGTAGGAAATTGCCTCGAGTAAATGTTTTTTCTCTATTGTGGTGCAAGCACCAAGATCCGCAATAGTTCGAGCGACTTTAAGAATGCGGTGATAAGCACGAGCAGAAAGTTTGAGCTTTTCAACAATTGATTCCAACATAACTAAATTTTCTTCTGGTATATTCAAAAATTCTTCCATTTCGAGGTTGGACAAATCAGCATTTGTTTTCCCTTGATTACGTCTTATTTGAATGTTTCTTGCTAGTTCTACACGTTTTTTAACACATTGACTTGATTCACCATCAGAGCTTTTTGTACGTAGTTCTTTATACGCAATTCGAGACACTTCCACATGCATATCAATCCTGTCCAACAAAGGACCGGAAACCTTAGCACGGTAGCGTTCAATCTGAGCTTGGGAACAACTGCACTCTCGTTCTTTATCTCCTAAAAAACCACAAGGGCAGGGATTCATGGCAGCAATTAATTGAAACTTAGCAGGAAATTCTGCTTGTCGAGCTGCTCGGGAGATGGTAATTTTGCCAGACTCCATCGGTTCACGCAAAACCTCCAAAACATGGCGAGAAAATTCTGGCAACTCATCTAAAAATAAAATCCCTTGATGGGAAAGAGAAATTTCCCCAGGTTTTGGATTCGAACCACCGCCCACCAAGGCCACAGCAGAAGCGGTATGGTGAGGAGATCTAAATGGTGGAACAAACCAATGGTTAACATCAAAGCCTTGCCCTGAAATAGAAGCAATTGCAGCAGATTCTATGGCTTGGCTTTCAGATAGTGCAGGCATGATTCCAGATAAACGACTGGCTAACATGGTTTTACCTGTGCCAGGAGGCCCGATAAACAATAAATTGTGCGAACCAGCAGCCGCAATTTCCAAAGCTCTTTTGGCTTGAAACTGCCCCTTAACCTCAGACAAATCAGCACAGTTGATTTTATAGTTTTTGTAGATAGTTTTGGCTGGCAGCAAATCAGATAATTGATTCAACCAAGCACACACTTCGATTAAATTTAAGGCTGTTTTGCAAATGCCAGTGCTAATCAAAGCAGCTTCACAACCATTGTCAAAAGGCACAACCAGAACTCGATTAGATTGAAAAGTTTCGATGGCAATAGGAAGTACTCCCTTAATCGATCGAAGTTCACCACCCAAAGATAATTCGCCAACAAACTCCGATTCGGTTAATCTATCACCTGAAACTTGCCCAGATGCTGCCAAAATCCCAATAGCAATTGGCAAATCAAAACGTCCACCTTCTTTGGGTAAATCAGCAGGAGAGAGATTAATAGTGATTCGTTGTTGTGGAAAATCAAGATTGCTATTAATGATGGCAGCACGAACACGGTCTTTGCTTTCTTTGACGGCAGTCTCGGGTAGACCTACAATATTCAGGCCGGGTAAACCTTTTGACAAATGCACCTCGACACGTACCAATGGCGCTTTAATACCATCTTGCGCGCGAGAATAGACTATAGCTAATTTTGACATCCTTGTATTTCATCCTTTGATTTCTAATAAGAAAATGTAGTTAAGTTTTTTGTAAATTCTTTAATTCAGTTTCAAGCATTTTGAGTTTTTCACGAGTTTTTGCCAAAACAGCCTTTTGCACGTCAAACTCTTCACGCGTCACTAAATCCATCTTTTTTAGACCTGCAACTAAAACCGCCTTGGCATTGGTGTGAAACTCATCGCGAATCGTTTTTAAATCTTGCGGAATTAGCTCGCCAATTTTACTAACAACATCTTCTACAGCTTGTGGTTTAATCATAATCGTCATAATTGAATTAAATAATATCGCCATTTTAACACAACCACAAAATTTAAGAATCAGAAAGTGACTATCAATTTGTAGGAAATTGCCTATAATCATGTTTTGAAAACACACAAATGCGAGACAAACCATGAAAATGATAAACGCTATCATAAAACCATTCAAACTCGATGTGGTTCGCGAAGCACTAGAAGAAATTGGCATAGCAGGAATAACAGTGACCGAAGTAAAAGGATTTGGGCGACAAAAAGGGCATTCAGAACTGTACCGTGGAGCAGAATACGTAGTCGATTTTTTACCCAAGCTCAAACTCGAAATAGCGGTAACTAATGAAATGTCCGATAAAGTTATTGAAGCAATCATGACCAGCGCTAACAACAATAAAGTCGGAGATGGCAAGATTTTTATCTATGATTTAGAAAAAGTCATTCGCATCAGGACAGGTGAGTTAAATGATGATGCAATTTAATAAGATTTAAAAAATTCGAAATCTCAACCATAGACAAGGCATGGTTTTGTCGATAAGGGTGTTCATTAAATTGATTTAAAAAATGCAAATTAAATGCTAAACTAACCACACACACCCAAAATTTGACAAAAATGGCATTATTTCAAAAATCAGTTCTTAATAAACACCTCAACCACTTGGATGAAAGCAAAGTCGCAACAGCTTATGTCAAATACCAAGAAAACTACAACCCACAGAAAATAGACCAAATCAAACAACTCAAGGAAGAGGAATACCAAGACGGTTTTTTACGTGACATCTTTGTCGAAGTGTTTGGCTATACGCTAAGACCTGAAGAAAACTACAACCTACAACGTGAGTTTAAAAACCAAAACGATGGCAAAAAAGCCGATGGCGCGATACTCAAAGACGATAAAGCCTTAGCAATTATCGAACTCAAATCCACCAACACCAAAGACCTGACCAAAGTCACCAATCAAGCTTTCAACTACAAAAACAACCAGCCCGAATGTAAATACGTAATCACCTCCAACTTTCAAAAGCTACGTTTTTACATCGACTACGCGCACGAATACGAAGAGTTTAATCTGTTTAACCTACAAAAAGATGAGTTTAAGCTGCTGTATCTAATCTTGCACAAAGACAATTTATTAGCAGATGTGCCTTTGCAGATAAAAAAAGAAACCAAGTTTCATGAGCAAGAAGTATCAAGCAAGCTCTACAAAGATTACTCAAGTTTCAAAAGAAAATTATTTGAAAATCTGGTTAAAAACCAACCAGACATTGACCAACTAGAACTATTCAAAAAATCGCAAAAACTACTGGATAGGTTTTTATTCATATTATTTTCTGAGGACAGCGGATTATTACCACCCAATTTAATCACCACTGTCATTACCAAATACCGCAAACTAGAAGAACTGGACTACTACCAACCACTCTATGACATCTTCAAACAATACTTTGGTTACATCAACAACGGTGATGCCAAAGAAAACATATCAGAATATAACGGTGGGCTGTTTAAAGCTGATGCATTATTAGACAACCTAATCATTGATGACAGTGTCCTTATCAATGACTTGATGAAACTATCCATCTACGACTTCAACACCGAAGTCGATGTCAATATTCTTGGTCATATATTTGAACACTCACTCAGCGAAATAGAAGAAATAACCGCGCAAATCGAAGGCACAGTAGCCGATAAGAGTAAATCCAAACGCAAGAAGGACGGCGTATTCTACACACCCAAATACATCACTCAATACATTGTCGATAACACCGTTGGCACACTCTGCAATGAAAAACGCATTGAACAGGGTATCGAAGAAATCGAATTTGATGGTACTTATCGAACCAAAAAAGGAGGGCTTAAACAAGAAGGCAAAAAACTCTATAAAACCCTCAATGATTACAAAGACTGGTTATTAACCCTAAAAATCCTCGATCCCGCTTGCGGAAGTGGTGCCTTTCTCAACCAAGCCCTCAACTTTTTAATCGCCGAACACAAAAACATAGACGACATCATCGAAGAACTCACTGGCCACAGCCTACCCATCTTCGACACCGACAAGTCCATCCTAGAAAACAACCTTTTTGGTGTGGACATCAACGAAGAAAGCGTAGAAATCGCACAATTATCTCTTTGGCTAAGAACCGCCAAAAAAGGCCGTAAACTATCCAGCCTCAATAACAATATCAAATGTGGTAATTCATTGATTGATGATGTAGAAGTCGCAGGCGATAAAGCCTTTGATTGGAATGTCGAGTTTAAGGAGATAATGGATAATGGTGGATTTGATGTGGTTATTGGGAATCCGCCTTATGTTAGGCAAGAGTTATTAGCTGACTTCAAACCATATTTTGAAAAAAAATATTCAACATTTGAAGGTACAAGTGATTTATTTACATACTTCTATGAAAAATCATTTACTATTTTAAAGAAGCCAAATGGTGTTTTTGGATTTATATCAAACACATTCGACAAAACAAAGGCAGGGAGAAAATTAAGAGAATTTTTAAGTGTCAACAACAATCGAAAAGTGAGCCACTCCAACAGTCGAAAAGTGCGCCACTAGTTGTTGGTTTGATTAATCAAACCAGCTTTTCTTTTTTCTTTTAATCGATAGCTTTCTCCTTTAATTTGTACA
>JAMOMK010000102.1 GCA_027067055.1 Lysobacterales bacterium
AACATCGTGGTAGATGGCATTGCAGCATTTGCAGAAGACTTATGGAGTGATTTTACTATTAATGAAATCGAATACCATATGGCAAAACCATGCTCTCGTTGCATTATGCCAAGTATAAACCAAGCAAATGGTATTCAAGATAATGTTAAATTATTGTCGGTTTTAAATAAATACCGAAAGTTTGACAAAAAGATAAAATTTGGGGTAAATATACTATACAAAGACTTGTCAAAAGTTAATAATCAATACATTAGAGTAGGAGATACAATTAATTTAAAATAATTGATAAAATTATAAAAAAATACTTGTCATAAACAAAAACATACCCTAAAATTCGCACCCTCTTGAGATAGTCACTTAAATGACTCAAGAAAGTTCTTTCTCAAAGAACACTCTAGTAAGTATCTAGGGGCCGTTAGCTCAGTTGGTAGAGCAGTGGACTTTTAATCCATTGGTCGAAGGTTCGAATCCTTCACGGCCCACCATTCTTTTGTTGGTTATATCACGCTATAAGTTTCCAATCTCAGTACTTAAAAAATAATCATTTATAATGTACAAACTCATTTTTTATAAGCACTGACCTTGAAAACTTCTAACGCAATCTAACTCAACAAAAGCCGAGTATCATATATAAAACATCTACCACAATCTAGAGCACAAAAAACACGTTTTTTCTAAAGCTGATCTCAAAACTAAAAGTTTACTCACTAATAATACATTAACTCGTATTTTACTTGAATCGACCTTGAGCACTTCTAAAGCAATCTAACTCAACAAAAGTCGGGTTTTACACTTAATACAATTTCGATTCAAAAAAATTACTCATTTATAATACATAAGCTCATATTTATTTTGAATTGACCTGAATGATTTCTAACGCAATCTAAACCATGAAAAACCGAGTTTAAAATTATTAAGAATAACTAGAAGCTTCGGGTAGGATGGGCTCTGCCCATCGCATTTAGAACATAACTGTTAACCAAAACCCCTAAAACAAAAATACATAAAAAAACCGTCATACCTGCGTAGGCAGGTATCTCATGAAACAAACCCATACAACTCAACCGCAGCAATGTGATTTATCGCGTTCATTGAAGAATTCATGCGATAAATCACGCATCTACATTTAATTCTGCAAGGTGCATATTGGGAATAATTCAATGTGTCATTACATTGGGTGCCCGTTATTTTGCCCCATGCTGATATTTATTATCAAATATTCTTCTGACCAAAAGTATAATAAGTAAACTGACTTGACCCCTTGATTTTTCTGTTATATTTCGTTATATTTTTTACAAAAGTCGCATGATATATGTAGTTATGATGAATTATCGACATATTGGCACTGCTCATGTAATATGTAGTTCACTAATCTCATATTAATTTAATACCTATCAAGCTTGCAATAAAATGAAAAATGAAAAAAAGTTCAAACCATCAACTTATTTAAGGAAACGTCATCCTGACCGTTATTCTGATTCGATAAAATCAAATCAACCTCAACTAACTACTGACTTGTTAGAGTATCACCTTGAAACCTTAACAAGTCGTAGTCAGGAAAAAGAATTTGAATATTTTTCAAGAAGATTAGCAGAGAAGACGATATGTCCAAATTTAATTCCTCAAACTGGACCAACAGGCGGTGGTGATAGTAAAGTCGATTCTGAAACATTTCCAGTAGCAGATAGTATTTCAATCAGGTGGTATCAAGGAGATGCTGGAGGGAAAGAACAATGGGCTTTTGCTATGAGTGCTAAAAAAGTTTGGCGGCCTAAAGTCAAAAGTGATGTAAAGAAAATTGTCGATACTAAAAGAGGTTATTCATTAATCTATTTTTTCACAAATCAATTTGTTTCAGATAAAAAAAGAGCAGAAGTGGAGGATGCTCTAACTAAAGAATTCAAAACAAAAGTTAAAATCCGTGATAGAAGCTGGATCATTGATCAAATAATTCATCATGATCATATAAATATAGCGATAGAAACACTATCAATAGAAGGGCTGAAGTTTAATCCAATAAAAATTATAGGCTCAAGAGATTCAAAAAGAATTTCTGAACTTGAAATTTTAGATTCCCAAATTAAAGATACTGATCGATATAGCGGTATAAGTTATCAACTGTCTGAAGATTGTTTAAGAGGGGCGATATTAGCAAGCTATCTTGAGAAAGATAGATATGAAGTAGATGGACGCTTTACGGCATCTTTAAGAGTAGCAGAAGAAATTGGTGATGAAAGACAAATATTAAGAATAATTTATAAACAAGCATGGATAGCTTATTTTTCTTATGACGATGAAAAAACATTTTTCAGCCTTTATGACAAAGTTGAAAAAAATGTCCTCGAAAGCCCTTATTCCGATGATGCCATGAAATTATGCAATATGTTTAGTGTATTGGTTGGCTACATACTTCACGAAAAAATTTCACCAGAAAAAGTAAAATTAGAAGAGAGGTCAAAAAAACTATTAAAGAAATTACATATTTTATCCGATGAAAAAGTAAGACCTAATAATGCGGCAAGTGCGAAAACATTATTGTATTTTAAGAATCTGACAATGTTAATGTTTAATAGAGCAAGTCAATCAGAGATAGATAAAATACTTTATGATTTAAAAGAAATATTTGAACGGTCTCAAAATTTAGGCCAGTACCCATTTGATACATACAAACAAATGGTTATTGAGTTAGGTTTTGTTTTTATTGATAGTAATGCGTATGATGAGCTCTGTGATTCATTAACTGTTCTTGTTGGGAAAAGAAGTAATGATGGAGAGTCTGGTATATTGATATCACATAGAGGTCTTCAAAAATTACAGGCGAAGAAAATTTATGACGCAATAATCCTTTTTGGTAAAGCTCAACAAAAGTTAATTAAGGATGAGTATAAGGATGAATTGATAAAGTCTTTAGCAGCATGTGGTTCTGCATACAAACAAGCTGGTCTATTTTGGGCAGCTCGATCAAATTTCCTAGCCGTATTGTCCATAACGTTGTATGAATTCAATACTACAGGGTACATGCACCCATTGGGATTAATTTCAGCACAAGAATTAGCAATGGTTGAAATCAGCCTTGGAAGAGTCCCTCACATTTTATTTAGCATTAAAGTAGTAAGTGTTATTTCATCAAACCTTAAATTTTCTGATAGTGAACAGAAAACATATTCAGATTTTATACAATATTTTGATATCTGTTTATCTGTGCTAATCCTCAAATTTAACTTAGAACAATTGAATACAGCTAAAAAGCTTCCCTATGTATTGAAAGAGATGGGCTTAATCTGTTCAGAAGGATGTATGCTATTTGCACTTGGAAACATCAAAAAGCTGAAACAAAATATCTGGCTTGATGATAGTATGAGTGATGAAAAGATAGAAAATTTTTACAAATCTCTCATGTCAAAATATGATAGTGATCATATTTCTAAATATTTAGAGATTGGAGCATCTGAAAAGGTTGTTCTGAGAAGTAATGTAATAGGTTGTAATCTAATTTTTGAAGTTGAAAATCATTCGATTTCAATTTTGATAACAGAAACCATGTTAGGTGCTTTAGAGTCTTTTCTTGCAACAAGTCTAAGCTTAGACAAAAAAGTTTTTCCATATGCGAAAGAAATGAAAATAATAGTTAAAAAATCTAACATAATCGATAGTAAGCTCGGCATTGATATAAAAACAGGTGAAAACAATACAAGAATCGAGATAAACCATAAGGAAAACTTCGATCCTGATTGCCCTGATCAGATGAGTGACTTAAAGGAGTCTTCTATACAGTTTATTGCACAAATGTTACCTAGAATGGCTGTGATCAATAATATAGAATCTTACTTTAAACAGTTAATGGATAACGAAAATGTATTTGGTCGTTCTTTACTATTTTCAGATGCTTTTACTGTAAGTCAGAATGTTTTTGGTGATTTAGATTGGACAAATTTATCTAAGTGGTTTGATTCAGTTCAAGAGAATAAGTTTTCTGTAGAGAGAAAAAAACAGTGGATGGCAACTGAAGAGTTAGAAAAAAAGGATGAGACGTTAAAATTTGGAGATTCAAGTTTATCTAAAGAGGAATTTAATGATGATAAATTAAGTCATCAAAATAGAAAAATATTATCAGTTATTGATATACCAAAATGGAACTTAGCAAAATGGGGAGGTGTTGCATTTATATACCCATATAAAAGACCCCCTTATCTAGCTCTTCTATTTAAAAATGAACAAGCAGCAAGAGATATTTTTACAAGTTGGCGAAATGAAATTGGTAGTGAAGACAGTAATGAAGAAATAAGGGTCTGTATTCTCAAAGGGGTAGATAAAACCAACCCACTTCATTATAGGGTTCACATAGGATCAAACTTAGGTGCTTTTCAGCCAAGTTCGAATGATAAACAATTGCTATTAGTATCTCGTTTCCAAATTATGGAACCAAAAGACACTAAAAATATTGATACGTTTCTAAGTTTTTATAATCAATATAAGGCATATTATTTAATTCCAGCAATTTTACCAAAAGAGAAGAGCCAACCAAAAGTTTTAAATGAGTTATCTATTTTGAAAAAAGAATTATATATTAGGCATGCATGGGACGTAGGAATGAATGATCCAGATATGGCAGCAATACTTCCTGATGATCAGCCAATAATCCCATCAGATGTTACTAACGCACCGATTCTAGAAACTCTTTCAAAAATAACTAATAAATAAATCACCAATTGAAGCGAAAAACCTTCCCCATATACCAAAAAAATCCTGCCTATTCCCAACAACCCTTTCTAGCAGAGAAACCCCGCAACGCCCCTTAAAAAAACTTTGTTAAGAGCTAATAAAAAATGCTTTTAATGTTGCCCCGGATACACCTCAACAAAGTTAGTTTTTCTTTATTATGCCAATCTTCCGCATTGCACTAACTGCAAATACATGGCATTTGGAATATGATTTAGAAATAATCCATAGCATATCTTTTCGAGTTATTTAACCAATAACACACCCAATTACACCCATTAAATATTTGCTTGATAATCAGGCAAACATTTTGCTGTTTGCATTCACCATTCAGGAAGAATTTTTTCTCCCTAAATACCCTCTTTGAGTGTGAATATTTATTAGAAGTTTATTGGAAGTTTATCGGAAACGTAAATTTTTGACGGTGCGTTTATTGCTGTAAATGTAAGTCAATATCCATATTTTCATGTCAAATTCGGATAATTTTAATGTGGTCATTACTTGTCACCAAATAAACAATAAGGTGTGATGCATGATGATGAATTCTAGTAGTGGGATCAAACTAGAAACGCTCACGGCACATGAGCGGATTATTTGCTAATACTGAAAAGACTTGTTCTAGTTTGTGGGTGTAGTCAATAGCCTGAGTATTTCCCCAGTTTTTAGCAGTGTAGTGCCAAATATATTCAAGGTCATTTTCAGCAGATTTTTTAAGCGTATATTCAGCCATCAATTTGGCTTTCTTTTAACATTCTCTTAGTAAAAGCATTGATATCAAAGTCTTTAACATCTTTGCTTTCTAATCCTTGAGTAATTGCCTGTTGCATCGCTTCAATCTTCTGCTTACGATCTTGATCTCGGCGAATAAGATCTCGCACGTAATCGCTACTGGTCGAATACTTTCCCTCGTCAATACGTTCTTGTATCCAAGTCCGCATTGGATCAGGGAGTGAAATGTTTAATGTTGCCATGATAATATATCTACTAAATACTAAGTATGACAGATATTGGCAATAATTGCCATAGAAAAATCATAATGGTTTTTTTTAAACATGGCAGATTACGCTGGAGAACTCACAGAAAATTTCGACTATGAAAAAACGGGAAGAGACATGGAACTAAGAGGAGATATTTACACCATTACAACCGCTCATGATGAAGTGCATATCTTTTGGAGTCATTAAACCAATAACACACCCAATTACACCCATTTAATGTTTGCTCGATAATCTCGGGCAAACATTTGGCTGTTTACATTCACCATTCAGGAAGAAATTTTTCTCCCTAAAAACTCTCTTTAGAGTACAAATCGGCAATTACAATCAATTTGACGTGGAAGTTTATTAGAAGTTTATTAGAATTATGCTAGAATTATATTTGTACAATTCTTATCGAATGAAAGATTTAATACATGTTTAAACCTAATTTTAAAATCACTCCTGCGCTTAGTAAAATGTTGATGGATATTGAGGCTTCTCGTCAAGCGGTATCGGGGTTGCCGATTACTGTTTCGGTATTAACATCTTTGCGTGAATCCGCTCGGTTGATCTCTACACATTATTCTACACAGATTGAAGGCAATCGCTTAACCCAAGAACAAGTCGAAGATGTTATTCAAGGAGGTACTTTTCCCAATCGAGAGAGGGATGAACGAGAGGTTAAAGATTATTATAAAGCATTGGATTTTCTCGATACATTGATCAAGAAGAAAACACCATCAATAAAAGAGCAAGATATTCAGACTCTACATGGCTTGGTGATGGATAGCAGGAAAAAACCAACGCCATACCGTGATGGGCAAAATGTTATCCGAGACAGTGGCAGTGGCGTAATTATCTATATGCCACCAGAAGCTAAAGATGTGTCAAATTTAATGAGTGAACTAATTACATGGATCAATGAACAGTTAAACGATGGTGATTTGCCAGTGCCTATGATTGCTGCTATTGCTCATTATCAGTTTGCAACAATTCATCCATATTATGATGGCAATGGACGTACCGCTCGATTATTAACCAATCTGGTTTTACACAAATCAGGCTATGGCTTGAAAGGCATTTATTCATTGGAAGAATATTATGCCAGAAACCTACAAGCCTATTATCAAGCTTTGAGTGTCGGTGAATCTCATAACTATTATTTTGGACGAGTAGAGGGTGATATCACTGATTGGGTAACTTATTTCTGTGGAGGCATGGCAGATTCATTTGCCACTATTCGACTCAAAGCCTCAGAGTCTTCTAAAAGTGAGAAAATAGACCATAGTCATTTATTGCGTGAACTTGATCAACGACAGAAGCAAGTATTGTCACTTTTTAGTAAAAACAAATATATAACCACTCTGGAAATCTCTGAATTGTTGGGTGTGCATAAAAGAACGGCATTGAATTTATGTAATAAATGGTACGAGGGTGGATTCATTATCCAACATGGACAAGCCAATAAATCCCGTAAATATGAACTGGCAACAAAGTGGTTGGAGTTGTTATAGCCATCAACTTGGCTTTCTTTTAACCTATGTTTGGTGAAAACATTGATATCAAAGTCTTTAACATCTTCGCTTTTTAAGCCTTGAGTGATCGCCTATTGCATCGGCTCTATCTTCTGTTTGCGATCTTGATCATGACGAATAAGGCCTCGCACATAATCGTTACTAGTTGAATACTTTCCTTCTGCTCGCATTATTGCTTTCTTCACTGCTTGTTGTTTAAATGATTGACTAAACTGGATGGGCTCCGCCCATCAAATTTAAACATACTATGAGGTATATGCATAACTAAAAACGGTGGGAATGTAGCCCACATTGGCTATTTTTTCCTCTAAAAACCAAACTATAGAATGACTGTAGGTTCAATTTTTAGAGAAAAAACTAGCTCAATGTGCATCTCTATCCCATTCGCCCATAGTTATGCATACACCTCACTAAAGTTTTGATTTGCGTTTAACCGCAATAATAGAAAAAAATTCTTTTATGGATTAATGATGGGGTTTTTGGGTGATTTATTTGCTAACTTAATGTATTATTTATCACTACAAATTACGGTAATATAATAGTTTTAATGATTCTTCAATTTGAAAATTTTTCTTATGTTTACGATAAGGGTCTTCTTAAGAAAGATTCCGAAACTATTGAATTAACAAAAATTCAAAAAAAGCTGCTCAATTTTTTTATTGATAACCCGCATAGAATATTCTCAAAACAGGAACTAATGGAGAATGTTTGGAAAAGAATTGTTACTGACAATTCTGTTGATCAGGTTATTTACATCTTAAGAAATTATATTGAGACCAACCCATCAAAGCCGACAGTTTTAGTTACACGCTATGGACAAGGTATTAGTTTTGAAGCTGAAGAAAAAGAAGCTGAAGAAAAGGAAAGTGTTGAAAAGGAAAATGCTGAAAAAACGGATCAAGTTGCAAAAATAAGTAAGCAGACATCAACTCAAAACAATTTTTCTAAATTAACGCTGTTAGCATTAGTGTTTTTGGCAGTTTCTATTTTTTCTTATCAGTATTTCTCAAAAAAACAGCCTGTTACTGTTGATGATAAACCTCAGCAGTTATTGGTTATGCCAATGACATTTACAGACAAAGCCATTGCAACAACACAGCAACAAGGCATGAGTAAGCTGTTAATTACTTCATTTCAAAACCTTGATGATGAAGGCCTAATACTGTTTGAAGAAACAATTCAAAACACACAACAAGCGATTAAGAAGCATAAGCAGCTAGAAAAAAGCCTTGTCGTGATACAGTCTCAAGTAGAAAAGGTTGGTAATATTTATAACTCCTATGTTGAGATGAATAATGGTAAAAGAGTTATCAAAAGAACGAAGTTATCCGCCAACAATCTTAATGATTTGATTAATAGTCAAATCGAATTAATCGCCAATTATCAAAATAAAATATCAACCCATCACTATTTGCCCATAATTAATAAAACCCCTGATGAGAAATACATCGAGGCTTTGGGGCTTTTTGCCAATGGTGATATGAGTAAAGCAAAAGAATTATTTGAAGAGGTGTTGAGTCAACAAGAAGATAATTATAATGCACGATTTAGTTTGGCAACAATTTTATTAAAACAAAAGCAATACGATAAAAGTTTGTCGCAATTAGAGACGTTAAAAGCAACTGAAGCCTATGACTCAATCGGCACAGAAATTGAGCTGGCCATTGCAGATATAAATCTTGTGAAAAGTAATTACAATCAGATAATTGATGGTCTAAAGGAATTTCAGTTATCTCATCCTGATATAAGTGAAGTAAAAAAAGCACGAATCAAAATCATCATAGCACATGCCTACCATGCCATTGGCGATGCCCCTACAGCGTTGACATTTTATAAAAATGCATTGGTAAGAATTGACGAGCATTTGAATCCCAAGATTTTTGCTCAGAGTTATTACGGTCAAGGTATGCTCGAGATTACGCAATCTAACGGTGATGAAGTCTATCAATTGTTTGAAAAATCTTTTGAAGATGCAAAGGCAGCAAATGATGTGCACCAACAAGTACTGTCATTAAATAAAATGGCAAAAATATTGCATTACCGCCTTGAATGGGACAAAGCAATTGAACTGCAAAAGCAGGCGCTGGCTTTGCTGGAACTTGAAAAGGATCAGCGTTCTGCGGCAATTTTATTGTCAACATTGATACCTATATTGCAACAGCAAGGCTATAAAAAGGATGCCTTTGAAAAAATTGAAAAATTTGGAAGAATCGGTGAAGACCTTAATTCTGATTTAATTAGACTTCATTATTTGCATTTTATCAGTGAAGTGCAAATGGATAGAGTAGAATTTGATAAAGCCCGTGAAACGATAAATCAGCACCTGAGACTGGCAACAGAGACAAAAAATTATGCCATGGTATTAGACAATGCCTTTTTGGAGTTTGAACTGCGTTTAACCGAAAATGATCTGACTAACTTTAAACAAGAATGGGATAAAAGAGGTTTGTTGATAAAAGAAAAAGGATTTGAGCGATTTCAGGTTTATATGGATTTATATTTAGCACGTTATTATAAACAAACAAATAATGACGGTAAGGCAATCACACAACTAAATAAGGTGACCGAATTAACAAAAGCGTCAAAGGATTATAATTTTTTGGTTGAAGCCCATAATTATTTGGCTGAGATATATTTAAAAACAGATGCCAAAAAAGCCTTGGAAATATTAAACAATCTCGAGCAATACAACCCACAACCCAATCCCTATTTATACATAAAAGCCCAAGCACTAGCTAAATTAGGCAATAAAATTGAAGCCTTGAATTTAATGAATCAAGCTAAGTTAGCTTTCCATGATAACTGGGAAATTGAACAGCAAAACTTCATGGATTCATTAAAAGAAATACTCAAATAAATTTTCTATAAAACAATAGTTAAATGTACACTTGAGTATCTAAGCACCAACTATTTTCTCTAAAACCAACGGTTTTTACAGTCTTTCTAACAAAACCTAATAACTTCTTAATAACTTCCTAAGAATTCAAATACATGGATTACCTATAATTAACTCATTGAATTACTAGATTTATGGGAAAAGAAAATGCAACACAATCAATTATATAGAAAGGTATTATTTATGCTACTGGTTACTGTTTTCAGCCAACAGGTTTATGCTGCAGGAGCTGATGATTTTGTTATTCAAGTGCAAACAGATTTACATGTCAATGTGCCAGTAACTTCGGATAATAAAAGTTTTACTATTCGTACAAAACCAGGCATCACCTATAACTACAATGTTGATTGTAAAAACGATGGTGTATATGAAGCCATGAACCAAACAGGTGATTTCACCTGTGTTTACCAAGGTCCTAATGAGTACATTATTCGAATTGAAGATAATATCGGTGATGGCACAGGTTTTCCGCAAATTTATTATAATAATGCAGGTGATAAGCGTAAAATTACTGACATAATTCAATGGGGAACAGGCAAATGGATTAGTATGGAAGGTGCTTTTCGAGGCTCAGATGAGTTGGGTGTTTCAGCTGTAGATGTTCCTAATTTAACATTGGTTACTGATATGTCAAGTATGTTTCGTTTTGCTTCTTTGGCAAATCCCGATACCAGTGGATGGGATGTTTCGCATGTGACAACGTTTCATAGTATGTTTCGCAGTGCAATTGCTGCTAATCCCGATACGTCTAATTGGGATACTTCAAGTGCACAAATTATGACCCATATGTTTTGGAATGCGATGTCTGTCAATCCAGATGTGCGCTCATGGGATGTAACAGGAGTAACAGAAATGACCTTGATGTTTGGTAATGTTACCCTACCTACTGTGACCTATGATTCGATACTAGTCACTTTTGAAAGTCAACTAGTGCAAAACAATGTGGTACTTGATGGTGGTAACAGCAAATTTTGTTCAATAGCGGCACAAAATGCTCATGCTAATTTAATCGCGGACCACACATGGACACTAAATGATCTGGGATTATGTAATGCCAATGATTCTGCTCATGATATTGTTTTTGAAGTGGATACAACTATAGTAGGTTCTACTACCAATTTACAATTTGAAATAAACACACTAGGCTCAGGCTACAACTACAATGTCGATTGTGATGATGCCAATGCTGGAATAAATACTGCCACAGGACAAACAGGTAATTACGTCTGTAATTACACAATACCTGGAATATACATCATCCGTATTTCGGATAATGCAGGAGATAAAACTGGTTTTTCACGATTTTATTCAGTTTCTAATAATGATGTAAAAAAAATAATTAACTTCAAACAATGGGGTACGGGAATTTGGAAGTCAATGAGGCATGCTTTTAATGGTGCTTCTAATATGATTGTTACTGCAATCGATGTACCAGATTTATCAAACGTAACGACTATGTACAAAATGTTTAAAGATGCAACTTCAGTAAATCCTGATGTTAGTAATTGGAAAATTGCCAATGTTACAAATATGAGTTCTATGTTTGATGGAGCAACTTTCGCTAACCCTGATGTAAGTAATTGGAATACAGTTAATGTTACGAATTTGAACTCTATGTTTGCGAGAGCGACCTTGGCTAACCCTGATGTTAGTGGATGGGATACATCTAATGTGACGAATATGCTTGGTCTATTTTCTGGAGCAACCTCAGCTAATCCTGATGTAAGTGGATGGGATACATCTAATGTGACGGATATGCTTGGTCTATTTGCTGCAGCAACCTCTGCTAATCCAGATGTAAGTGGCTGGAACACTGCTAATACGAGAGATATGAGTTCTATGTTCTTAGGAGCAATCTCGGCAAATCCTGATGTTAGCAGTTGGAATACTGCTAAGGTATTTAACATGGGTTCTATGTTTAAAGGAGCAACTTCAGCCATTCCTGATATGAGCAACTGGAACATTACAGGGTTGAGTGCACCATTTCCAATGTTTAGGTTGTTATCAGGTATTACCCTGCCAACGACTTTATATGATGCTACTCTTGCTAATTTCAATGCCCAAATTACGGTTACTGGTATTGGTTTTGATGGTGGAAATTCCAAATACTGCGATGTCGCTGTTCGCGACAGTTTGATAAATGTTCAGGGTTGGACTATTACTGATGGAGGACTTGATAGTAATTGTCCATCTGATGATATATTTATCAATGGTTTTGAAGATGTGATTATATTCAAAGCCGCACAAAGTCAATTTTCTTATGATTTCTCGGAAGTCTCAATTACTGAGATGGATGAAGAGCCTTTATTAATTGCTCAAGGTGTTGATGCTCAGCACAAATTGGTGATACAGGTTTACCTGCGCAATGATGTGGGGCAATTGCAAATTCGACTGGATAAACTGGATAAGCTTAATGCAAATGATATCGAAAATATTCAATGGATCCAAGGGCAGTGGCAATCAATTGATAATACTGAGTTGACGGTGATTAGTTGGTAATAATCATTGTAAACCTGTTATTACAAACGAAGCGTGATAATCTCTTTGGTTACACACCGTTGTCTAGGAGATTATCACGTCATTCTTCCTCGTAATGACAAATTATTTTTTAGAAATGAATTACATACCAATTCTTTCTGTCATTATTAATACAGGGACTTGCCTCCTTAAAATAACGCTATTTGGACGTCCAAAGACAAAATCTAATAACTTCTTAATAACTTCCTAAGATTTCAAATGCATGGGTTACTTATAATTAACTCATTAAATTTACGGGAAAAATTATGAAATGCTATTCAATGCTTAATAAACTTCTTTTAACATTATTTATAACTGCAATGAGTCAAAATAGTTTGGCAGCAGCTGTTGATAACTTTGTTATTCAGGTGCAAACAGATTTACATGTCAATGTACCAAGTACTTCAGATGATAGCAGTTTCACCATTCGAACAAAACCAGGTGTAACATACAACTACAATGTTGATTGCAATAACGATGGTGTATTTGAATCCATAAACAAAACAGGAGATTTCACCTGTGTTTACCAAGGTCCTGATGAGTACATTATTCGAATTGAAGATAATGTGGGAGATGGAACGGGATTCCCGCAAATATATTATAATAATGCAGGTGATACGCGAAAGATTACTGACATAATTCAATGGGGAACGGGTAAATGGATTAGTATGGCACATGCTTTTCATGGCTCTGATGAAATGGGTGTTTCAGCAGCAGATGTTCCTGATTTAACATTGGTTACCAATATGAGTAAGATGTTTAGTGGAGCAACCTCCGCTAATCCAGGTGTCAATGGCTGGAATACCTCAAGTGTTAATAATATGTTTGCAATGTTTGAAGGAGCAACCTTAGCTGATCCAGATGTCAGTGGTTGGAATACCAGCAATGTTGCCAATATGGATTCAATGTTTAGTTCAGCAAGCTCAGCTAATCCAGATGTCAGTGGTTGGAATACGATAAATGTAAAGAGTATGGGTTTAATGTTCAGATTTGCAACCTCAGCTAATCCTGATGTGAGTAACTGGAATACATCTAATGTAATGAATATGAGAATTATGTTTCGTGGAGCAACTTCAGCTATTCCTGATATGAGCAACTGGAATATTACAGGGATAACAACGCCCTTTTCAATGGAAAACATACTGCAAGGCGTGACATTGCCCATAGCTTTATATGATGCAACTTTGGCTAATTTTAACGCACAAATCACGGCTAACGGTATTGTTTTTAACGGTGGCAATTCCAAATATTGTAATGCCACTGCGCGTGATAGTTTGATCAGTACTCATGGTTGGACCATAACAGATGGTGGACCTACCTCCAATTGCCCATCATCCGATGATTTTGTTATCGAAGTAGACACCACTATAGCAGGTTCAACCACTAATACTCAGTTTGAAATAAATACTACAGGAACAGGTTACAATTATAATGTCGATTGTGATGGAGCCAATGCTGGTATAAATACAGCCACAGGACAAACAGGTAATTATACCTGTAATTATGCCACACCGGGGTTTTATACTATTCGTATCTCTGATAATGTTGGTGATAAAACGGGTTTTCCTCGATTTTATTTAGCATCTCATGATGATGGGGAAAAAATAACTGATCTTAAACAGTGGGGAACAGGTGTTTGGTCAAGTATGGGTTCAGCGTTTCATAATACTAGCAATATGATTGTCTCTGCGACTGATGTCCCTGATTTGTCTAATGTAACGGATATGAGTAGTATGTTTTATAATGCAATCTTAGCCAATCCCAATACCAGTAATTGGAATACTTCCAGTGTAACGCAAATGCAGGCTATGTTTTTTGGAGCTGCTTCGACTAACCCTGATGTGAGTAGTTGGAACACTTCTAGTGTGACTAATATGAGTTCTATGTTTTATAATGCAACCTTAGCCAATCCCAATACCAGTAATTGGAATACTTCCAGTGTGACAAATATGGTAGGGATGTTTTATAGAGCCGATTCGGCTAACCCTGATGTGAGTAGTTGGAACACTTCTAGTGTGGTTAATATGAATTCTATGTTTTATAATGCAACCTTAGCCAATCCCTATACCAGTAATTGGAATACTTCCAGTGTAACAAATATGAGTAGGATGTTTTCAGGTGCCACTTCGGCTAACCCTGATGTGAGTAATTGGAATACTTCTAGTGTGACGAATATGAGTTGGATGTTTTCTGAAGCCAATTCGGCTAACCCTGATGTGAGTAATTGGAATACTTCTAGTGTGACGAATATGATTTGGATGTTTTATAATGCAACCTTAGTCAATCCCAATACCAGTAATTGGAATACTTCCAGTGTAACGAATATGAGTTATATGTTTTCAGGTGCCACTTCGGCTAACCCTGATGTGAGTAATTGGAATACTTCTAGTGTAACGAATATGATTTGGATGTTTTCAGGTGCCACTTCGGCTAACCCTGATGTGAGTAATTGGAATACTTCTAGTGTGACGCATATGAATTTTATATTTAAAGGAGCGACTTCCTCCGATCCCAATGTGAGTAATTGGAATACTTCCAGTGTGACAAATATGGGTTATATGTTTTACCAAGCCACTTCGGCTAACCCTGATGTGAGTGGTTGGGATGTAACGAATGTAACAACTATGGAATTTATGTTTTCAGGGTTGACTTTAGCAACAGTTGATTACGACAATATATTAAAGCACTTTAGTTCACAGCTGGTTATGAATAATGTCCCGCTAGGTGGAGGTAACTCCAAATTTTGTGCCATTGCTGCACACGATAATCTAAGCAATAATCATAGTTGGACAATCACTGATGGATTGGAGGCTGCTTTTTGTTATACAGCCACTGACTTTGTGATCACTGTTGATACCAGTATAGCAGGTGCCTCGACGGCAACACAATTTACCTTGCCAACAACGGGTTCGGGTTATAACTACAATATCTATTGCGATATTGATGATGCCACGGCTGTGGTAGCTACAGCGCAAAATGGCAATTTCACCTGCAATTATGCATCTGCTGGCATTTACACCATTCGTATTGAAGACAATACCGGTTTGTTGACGGGTTTTCCACGGATCTATTTTAATAACAGCGGAGATAAAGACAAAATCATTGCCGTCAATCAATGGGGAAGTGGTATTTGGTCAAGCATGAATGGCGCTTTTTACGGCGCAAGTAATTTGTTGATTAAGGCAACAGACACGCCTGAGTTATCGGGTGTTACGGATATGAGTCTTATGTTTACTGGTGCCACACTTGCTAATCCCAATACCAATGGCTGGAACACCTCTAATGTGGATAACATGAGCTCGATGTTTGCTAGTGCCAGTGCTGCTAATCCCGATACTAGCACATGGAATACTGCCAATGTGACCGACATGAGTAGCATGTTTTTAAATGCGACCTCCGCTCAACCCAATACAAGTAGTTGGGATGTGTCGGGTGTGAACAGTTTTGCCAATATGTTTTTAGGTGTAACTTTGCCGACAGCCCTTTACGATGCAATTTTGATTAACTTTAATGCCCAAAGTGTGCAGGCAGGTTTAAGCTTTCATGGAGGCAACTCCAAATACTGCGCTGTTGCAGCCCACGATGGTTTAGACATTACTCATGGTTGGACACTTAATGATGGTGGTCAAGATACCCTTGTGAACTGCACACCTCAAAGCGAAGATATATTCAGCAATGGCTTTGAAGATGTAATAATCTTTAAAGCAGCGCAAAGTCAATTTTCTTATGATTTCTCGGAAGTCTCAATTACTGAGATGGATGAAGAGCCTTTATTAATTGCTCAAGGTGTTGATGAACAGCACAAACCCGTGATACACATTTACTTGCGCAATGATGTGGGACAATTGCAAATTCGATTGGATAAAATTCTTACACAAGATGGTGAGAATGTTCACTGGACATTAGGGCAATGGCAATCAATTGATAATAAAGAGTTAACGACGATTAGTTGGTAGAATGGTAAATCAATTGTAAACCTGTTATTACAAACGAAGCGCGATAATTTCCTTGGCTACACACCGTTGTCAAGGAGATTACCACGTCGTTCCTCCTTAAAATAACGCTATTTGGACGTCTAAAGACAAAATCTAATAACTTCTTAATAACTTCCTAAGATTTCAAATGCAGGGGTTATCTATAATTAACTCATTAAAATACTGGATTTATGAGAAAAGAAAATGCAACACAATAAATTATTTAGAAAGGTATTATTTATACTACTGATTACTGTTTTTTGCCAACAAGTTTATGCAGCAGGAGTTGATGATTTTATTATTACGGTTAAAACTGATAATGCAGGGGCAACTGCTAATAATGAATTCCAAATTCCCATAAACAATAATGGTGGTGCTCTTGCTTTTCATTACAATGTTGATTGTGAAGATGATGGCACTTTTGAAGTCAATGACTTTGGCGGGTCTTACACTTGTGTTTATGGAAGCCCTGGTACATACACTATTCGCATAGAAGACAAAATAGGTGATGGCACAGGTTTTACGGGTTTAGCCTTTAATAATGGTGGAGATAATCCTAAGTTAATGACTATTGAACAATGGGGAACTTTTTCGTGGAAGTATTTATCGGGTGCTTTTTGGGGTTGTACTAATTTGGTTATTAATGCCATTGATACACCAAACCTCTCAGGGGTCGCTGATTTATCCAATATGTTTCGTTTTGCCTTTAATGCTAATCCAAATACAACAAACTGGGATGTTTCCAATATAAGCTCTATGCACAGCATGTTTCGCAGTGCATCATCTGCCAACCCAGATACCAGTAATTGGAATACCGCCAATGTAACCACTATGGTTGATATGTTTAGAAATGCCACCTCAGCTAATCCCAATGTACTTAGTTGGGATGTCACAGGAGTGAGTGATATGACCCGAATGTTTGCAGGTGTTACCTTGCCAAGTGATGATTATGACAAATTATTAATTACGTTTAATGCACAAAACGTAATGGCAGGAGTGCCCTTTAATGCAGGTAATTCAAAATACTGTGCTACAGGTTCACATGATAACTTAGAGAATGTTCATGGTTGGGCTGTTATAACTGATGGCGGTGTTGATGCAGGTTGTCCAACACCAACAGGCGATGATGATTTTGTTACAGTTTGGATAACCAGTAATGCAGGAATCACCAATAGTTCCTCAATAAAAATCCCAACCTTTGGCGGTGGATATGACTATGCGGTTGACTGGAATAGTGATGGTATTTTTGATGAGGCAGGTATTACAGGAACTATCACCCATGATTTTGGAGTGGCAGGCACCTATCCCATTAGAATCAGAGGTGATTTCCCACAATTCAAAATGAATTATGCGGGTGATAGGTTGAAGCTTGTTAATATCTTAAATTGGGGAATTAATCCATGGGTAAGCATGGAGAATGCCTTTGCAGGTGCCGAGAATATGATTGTGCAAGCACTTGATGCACCGAACTTATCCAACCTGACATCAGTACAAGGTATGTTTGCTGATGCCTTTGTTGCTGACCCCAATACAAGCAACTGGGATACTTCCAATATAACAGACATGTCGGGAATGTTTACTGGTGCAATAGCAGCTAATCCAAATGTGCAAAACTGGGACATAACAAGTGTATCAGATATGAGCAATATGTTTAATGGTGTGAGTTTACCCACAAACGATTACGATGCTTTGTTGATACATTTTAACAGTCAGATGATTCAATCAAACATTCCCTTTGATGGAGGCAATAGCCAATATTGTAGTGCCGCAGCACAAATTGCTCATAACAATTTAGATATTGTTAAAGGGTGGATGATTACTGATGGAGGTTTAGCGGCCAGCTGTCCTGTTCTTACGGATGATTTTGTGATTGAAGTGAATACTAATATTGCAGGATCAACCAGCAATACCCAATTTGAGATTAATACAAGTGGAGGAGGTTACAACTACAATGTCGATTGCGATGGGGCTAATCCAGGCACAAACACAACCACGGCACAAACAGGTAATTATACCTGTAATTACGCTGCTCCTAGCATTTATACCATCCGAATTACTGATAATAATGGTGATAAAACAGGGTTTCCTAGGTTTTCTTCATTTTTCCCAAGCTTTCCATTTTATTATGGAGATGTTAAGAAAATTGTTGACCTTAAACAATGGGGAACTGGTATTTGGTCAAATATGAATGATACATTTAGAGGTGCTAGCAATATGATTGTATCAGCAACAGATATACCAGATTTATCCAATGTACTTTTTATGAATAATATGTTTAAAGATGCAACTACTGCTAACCCTGATGTGAGTGCTTGGAACACGGACAATGTGATAGGTATGGCAGAGCTGTTTAGGGGAGCAACCTCTGCCAATCCTGATGTTAGTAGTTGGAACACGGCAAATGTAATTACTATGAGTAATATGTTTGATCAAGCAATCTCTGCCAATCCAGATGTGAGCAACTGGGATGTTACGGGGCTAACTATTCCAAATACAATGGAAAACATGCTCAATGGAATCACCTTGCCAACCACTTTGTACGATGCTACATTGGCTAATTTCAACGCACAAATTACCGCTAACGGTATAGTTTTTGATGGCGGCAATTCCAAATACTGCAATGTGTCTGCTCGTGATAGCTTAATCAACACTCATGGTTGGACAATAACTGATGGTGGTCTTGACCCAAGTTGTTCAGGAACTCCTGCCGATGATTTTGTGATTGAAGTGAATACTAATATTGCAGGATCAATAAATCCTTTGCAATTTACTATTCCTACAATTGGATCTGGTTACAACTACAACTACAACGTTGATTGCGATGACAATAACCTAGGAACCAATACGGCAACTGCTCAAACTGGGGACTACACTTGCCTTTATGCCACGGCAGGAATATACACGATTCGCATCTCTGACAATGTGGGAGATAAAACAGGGTTTCCATTTATATATTTCAACGACACTGGTGATAAAGAAAAAATAATTAATCTCAAACAATGGGGAACAGGAATTTGGTCGAATATGGCATCGGCATTCTCGGGTGCTTCTAATATGATTGTATCTGCACTAGATGTACCTGATTTATCGCAGGTGACTACTACTGATAGAATGTTTTCTGGGGCCAGTTTAGCCAACCCAAATACTACAAATTGGAATGTATCAAATATTCAATATATGCTGTCAATGTTCAGAGCTGCAACCTTTGCTAATCCTGATGTCAGTAACTGGAATACAGCCAATGTTACGAGTATGGATTCTATGTTTAATGGAGCAACCTCTGCTAACCCTGATGTCAGTAACTGGAATACAGCCAATGTTATGGGTATGGGTTCTATGTTTAATGGAGCAACCTCTGCTAACCCTGATGTGAGTAATTGGAACACAGCCAATGTTACGGGTATGGGTACTATGTTTCGTGGAGCAATCTCAGCAAATCCTGATGTTAGTCTATGGAATACACTAAATGTA
>JAMOMK010000103.1 GCA_027067055.1 Lysobacterales bacterium
TGGAGCAACCTCTGCTAACCCTGATGTGAGTAATTGGAACACAGCCAATGTTACGGGTATGGGTACTATGTTTCGTGGAGCAATCTCAGCAAATCCTGATGTTAGTCTATGGAATACACTAAATGTAACGAATATGTTTGGTATGTTTCGTGGAGCAACCTCCGCTAATCCTGATGTGAGTAATTGGAATACAGCCAATGTTTCGTTTATGGGTTTTATGTTTGAAGGAGCAACCTCTGCTAACCCTAATGTTACTAGTTGGAATACAGTCAATGTTGTGGATATGAGTTCTATGTTTAATGGAGCAACCTCAGCAAATCCTAATGTGACTAGCTGGAATACGATAAATGTAACCCATATGAGTGGTATGTTTCGTGGAGCAACCTCAGCAAATCCTGATGTGAGCAACTGGAATACAACCAATGTTATAAATATGGGACTAATGTTTAAAGGAGCAACCTCTGCTAATCCTGATGTGAGTAACTGGAATACAGCTAATGTTACGAACATGAGAAATATGTTTGATGGGGCGACTTCTGCTATTCCTGATATCAGCAATTGGAATGTTACAGGAGTGACTACCTCCTTTGGTTCAATGGAAAATATGCTCAATGGGATCACTTTGCCAACCACTTTGTACGATGCTACATTGGCTAATTTCAACGCACAAATTACGGCTAACGGTATAGTTTTTGGTGGTGGCAATTCCAAATACTGCAATGTTGCTGCGCATGATAGCTTAATCAATACTCATGGATGGACAATAACTGATGGTGGGCTAGATAGTAACTGTTCTGTTGATGTTATATTTAGCAATGGTTTTGAAGATGTAATTATATTTAAAGCAGCACAAAGTCAGTTTAATTATGACTTTTCTGAAGTATCGGTTAATGATTTAGATGAACAACCACTATTAATTGCTCAAGGCATTGATGCACAACACAAACCAGTGATCCACATTTACCTGCGCAATGATGTGGGGCAATTGCAAATTCGACTAGATAAACTTGATACGCAAGATGGTGATAATGTTGAGTGGACATTAGGGCAATGGCAATCTATTGGCAACACAAAACTCACAAGCATTAGCTGGTAATTGTTAGGGGAAAAGGATAAACCACCTCTTAACTCTCTTTTTATATTATTTACAAGAGGTGGTTTTATTCTTTATTGCTTGTTAGGGTAAAGCGTGCTATTTGCTCATTTAATCCATATAAACGCTGAATGATTAGACATTTTTTTGCAACAGCTGTAAGAATCTCTCATCTTCAAGTGACCACCATTGATTGGCTGTAGTTTTGCATTCATTACCGAATTCTAGTGCTAACAACGGTTTTCTTAAGGCACTATAGGCTTTTGCTTTTAAGAGTAAAAATGGATAAGGTAATGGATTAAATTCGCTGGATTCTTCCAGTACTGCCAGTGCTTTTTTGGCTTGTTTAGTGTCGATGTAGTATTGGGCCAGTATATTATTGATTTCAATTATTGTTTCGCCATCTTCAGATTTTTTTGCCAGTTCTTTGGTCGATAAAAGTAGGGCGATGGCTTGTTGCTCCTTGCCTGTCAACAAGTAATATTCAGCACGTTTTTTATTCAAGCGAGGTTGCAGTCTGATTTCGTCAGTTGCATCAATGTGCTTTTGAACATCCTTAATAAGTTGTTCAATTGGTTGAGGTTTTTTCTGAGCCAGATATAAATCTAGAGCCAATAATTTATTTTTTAACATGGCGCGCTTATTGCCTGATGCTTGGGCGAGTTCTAGGTGTTCTTGTAAATACAATTCGGCTCGTTTCCATTTTTTCAGTGCGCGACTAATGTCTATATTGTATTGTTTAGCTATTTGTAACATGGCAGTGTAATCAATATCCAGTGCTATATTCTGCATTTCTTGATTGAGCTCCCAAGCTTTATCAAAATTTCCTTGTACCATGAGCACGTAAATTAATTCATTAATTGTCGCGCCAACGCCCAGTTTATAATTAAGGGATTTATTGATAATTAAGGCTTTTTCAAGAAATTGTACAGATTTCTTATAATCAGATTTATGGGTGCTTATGCGTGCTAGTGTGACATAAAGTTTTGCTTCACCCAGTAAGTCATCCAGTTTAGAAAAGAGAGCTAAGGATTTATTAGCATATTCTTGGGCTTGCTGCATATGTCCTAGTTTCTGCAATATGCTGGCTTTCTTTTGGTAAACATGGGCTAAAAGCTCTGGGTTTTTACTTGGTTTAAGATTTTCAAGGATGCTCAGTTCTTTCAAAGCCTCTTTATACTGAGTTAACATTGTGTATGTAATGCTTAAATTATAACGGATTTCATTAAGTTGGGGCATATCTTGATTTTTGTATGTGGCTAACACACTCAAGTATAGATCTCGCGTTTCTTCATACTTTCCTTGGGTGTCATAAATGTCTCCACGTAATGTCTCAATAGCCACTTTTATTGCGGGCGTTGGATTGGTTTTTGACAAGGTATCAAGGATTGCCAAGGCTTTGTCTTGTTTACCTTGTGCACTTTTAACCTGAGCCATTTGTAATCGAGCCATTAGAAATTCAGTATCTTCTGTCAGGCACAATTGCAGGTAGTGTTCTGCTTTGTCAATTTCCCCTTTATTTAGGCTGGTTACTCCCCGTAGGTACAGCTCAATGATATGAGAGTTTTGTGGGATTAATGACTCTAGTTGTTTTATATCGTTAGTATTGTCGATAGTCTGTGCTAGCCATTGACTGGCTGATAACATGGCATCCGCTAAATTTTTTTCTGTAAATGTTTGTTTTAAATTAAGGTTATTTTTATCAAGTATTTGTAACTCGACTGAATTTAAGTTGCCCTCTTGAAAAACATGTATGTTGACGACTTTTAGTTGTGGAGATATGCGCCATTGACTGTCAATGTATTGTTGTTTATTCAAGTGTTTGGGTTTGTTTTTATAGTCTTTTAATTGAGCAATATTGGCGTAGTTAAAGAGCTGATGAACAAAAGAGCTGGGGGCTTGGTTTAGCCACTCCTTATTTACGGTATCTGTAGAAGCATCATTATTTGATGACAATATAAGTAGCAATGATTTTTCTTGCGGTTCTGGAGTAGAAGAAAAGTTAGAGAAAGTTAGAGTAATAACAGCCACGATTATACCTGCAACCAATAGTATCTTAGGCAAAGTGATTGATCGTTCTGTTTTTGTTGCAATTTTTGCTGTACTTTTATTTACTTTAACCTCAGGAACAAACATTACACCTTTTCCGTAGACGGTTTTGATGTAGGTGTTTTTTTCGACCGCGTTTAAAATTTTGCGTAGTTTAGAAATTATTTGATCAATTGAGTTTTCAGTGACGTGTTTGCCAGCCCAAAGAGTTTTTAAAATATCATCTTTGGTAAACATCTTGTTGGGGTTTTGTAACAGGAACAATAGTAAATCATACTGGAGTTTAGTGATAACTAAAGGGTGATGGTTGGCGTATAGATCCTTTGTTTCAGTGTCTAATGTGAATTTTAAAAATAAATATTTCATAAGTTCGATAATTATACAAGAAAGCAAATGGATGTCTTGAAATAACAACTTTTTTTCCAAATCAGAATTAAATCAGGTTTAAATCAGAATCTAAAAATTCAATTTTTACTATACTAGAGGTCTTTGCATAACTCTGGGACGGTGGAAAAAAGAATGAAAAAAACTCCAATCAAGGCAAAAAATGAGTCGAATAGCTCGCTATTTGCGAATTTTTTAACGCTGAGTGGAGTTTTTTGCAACTTTTTTACTTGTTCCACGAGTTATGCAAAGGACTCTACTACAAAAATTATTTTAAGTTAATTATAGGAAAACACACAATGAACTATTTATTTAAGCTTGGACTTGTTCTATTGCTCATTATTTTATGCCAAAACAGTTTGGCAGCAGGAACCGATGATTTTGTTATTCAAGTCAAAACAGACTTCCCTGGCACTTCTGCTAATAATGAATTTACCATACAAACTTTTGGAGCTGGCTATGATTACAATGTGGATTGTGATTTTGATGGTGTATTTGAAATAACAGCTCAGAGTGGTAACGTGATCTGTAGTTACGGCAGCCCCGGAATAAAGTTCATACGCATAGAAGACAATACAGGTAGTGGTACTGGATTTCCACGTATATTTTATGATAATACTGGTGACCACAGAAAGCTAACAGATATTGCTCAGTGGGGAACAGGCAAATGGACAAGTATGGGGGCAGCATTTCGAGGGGCAATAAATATGAAAGTAACAGCAATGGATGTGCCTGATTTATCTAATGTCACAAACTTAGCGAGTATGTTTCGTTTTGCATCTCTGGCAGATCCTGATACAAGTAATTGGGATGTGTCTAGTGTCACCACTATGCACAGCATGTTCCGAAGTGCCAGTGCCGCAATTCCTGATACCAGCAACTGGAATACTGCTAATGTCACAATCATGACCCATATGTTTAGAAATGCTGTATTGGCAAACCCAGATGTTTCGGGATGGGATATAACCCAAGTTACCGACATGAGTTTAATGTTCGCTAATGTAGCCTTGCCTACAGTTGATTATGATGCTATGTTGCTTAACTTCTCTAATCAAAATATTACCAATGCAGTCGTGTTTGATGGAGGCAATAGCCAATATTGTTCTATTCCTGCACAAAATGCCAGAGCAAGTTTAATCGCTAATAAAAGTTGGACAATTACTGACGGTAATCAATGCCTTAACAATGACCCGCTAAATGATTTTGTTTTTACTGTTCTTACCAATTATACGCCAACTGATCCAACTGGATTTACTATTCCTACAACAGGTACAGGTTATAAATACAATGTCGATTGCAATGATGATGGGATTTATGAGGCATCTGGTGTAACAGGTGATTACACTTGTGATTACAGCGCGTCAGGAGCTGGAACGTATACCATTAGGATTCAAGATGCAATGGGAGATAAAACAGGTTTTCATCGCATAGACTTTACTTCCAGCACAGAAGGCAATGAAATAATAGACATTGTCCAATGGGGTACGGGTATATGGACAACAATGGAGGGTGCATTTACACAAACCAGTCATTTACAGGTTTCAGCGGGTGATGCACCTGACTTATCACAGGTGACAAGCTTGGAAAACATGTTTTATTTGTCAACAGCATTAACTACTGTTGGTAGTAATTGGGATACCTCAAACATTACCAATATGATGCAAATGCTCTATTTTGCAGTACTTGCGCAACCGCAAACAGGCAGTTGGGATACAAGCAATGTAACAAACATGACTTCCATGTTTTATGGAGCCAATTCGGCTCAACCTGATACAAGCAATTGGAACACTGCCAATGTCAAATTTATGCCAGGAATGTTTTTTCAAGCTTACGCTGCCAACCCAGATACCAGCGGATGGAATATAGAACAAGTTACGGCAATGGATGTAATGTTTTTTGATGTAACACTACCAACAAGTGATTACGATTCGATGTTAAATGGGTTTAATAGTCAAATTCTACAATCAGGAGTGACTTTTCATGGGGGTAACTCAAAATATTGTGACATAACTGCTCATGATGGGCTTGAACAAAACCATAACTGGACTATTGCCGATGGAGGGCTAGATCCAACTTGTCCTGACCCAGTTGATGATTTTGTAATTATGGTTAAAACAGATAACCAAGGAACTTCAAGTGATACCCAATTTACTATTCCAACTCTTGGTACTGGTTACAATTACAATGTTGATTGTGATGATGATAATCCAGGAATTAATATAGCCAGTGCTCAAACTGGAAATTACATCTGTGGCTATGTCGCCGCTGGTACTTACACAGTTCGTATTTCAGACAATGTTGGGGATAAGACTGGATTTCCACGCATCTATTTCAATTCAGAACGCGATTATAGAAAAATCATTGACCTCAAACAATGGGGTTCAGGAATTTGGACAAATATGGCATCTGCATTCTCTAATACGAGCAATATGATTGTTTCTGCAACTGATTCTCCTAATTTATCACAAGTTATTAATGCTATTAGTATGTTTTCTGGGGCAGGTTTAGCCAACCCAAATACTACAAATTGGAATGTGTCAAATATTCAAATGATGCAATCAATGTTTAGAGATGCAACTAGTGCCAATCCTGATACGAGTCTGTGGGATACTAGCAGTCTTACCAGTACATTTTCTATGTTTAATGGTGCAACTACTGCCAATCCAAATGTACAAAGTTGGGATGTAACCAATGTAACAAACATGGGTTTAATGTTTGAAGGTGTGACCATGCCTTTGTCAAGCTTCGATGCATTATTAAATCACTTCAATTCACAAGCAGTTGTCTCAGGCATCACCTTCTCAGGTGGAAACTCAACTTACTGCAATGTCGCAGCACATGACAATCTAACCAATGTGGCAACGGGTCATGGGTGGACAATCACCGATGGTGGTTTAGACCCAAGTTGCACAGCAACTCCTGCTGATGATTTTGTTATATCGGTGCAAACTGATATTGCTGGAGCCACAAACCCTTTGCAGTTCACTATTCCAACTTCTGGCACAGGTTATAATTACAATGTCGATTGTAATGATGATAACCCCGGGACAAATACAGCCACAGCTCAAACAGGTGACTATATCTGTAATTATGCTGTTGCAGGAACTTACACAATCCGTATTTCGGATAATATTGGTGATAAGACGGGATTTCCTAGGATTTATGCCCTCTCAAATGATGACATAATAAAGGTGGTTGATTTAAAACAATGGGGAACAGGGTTTTGGAGTTCTATGGGTGCTGCTTTTAGTGGTGCTTCCAATATGACTATTACGGCAACAGATGTGCCTGATTTATCACAGGTTATTAATGCTGTTAGTATGTTTTTTGGGGCAAGCTTAGCCAACCCAAATACTACAAATTGGAATGTGTCAAATATTCAATTTATGCAGTCAATGTTTAGAGATGCAACCACTGCCAATCCTGATACGACAAATTGGAATGTTTCAAATGTCACGAGTATGTTTTTAATGTTTAAAGGGGCAACTTCGGCAAACCCAAACGTGGGTAGTTGGAATACAGCAAATGTGAGCAATATGGTGGGGATATTTCAGAATTCCACCTCTGCAATGCCTGATATTAGTGCTTGGGATATTTCAGGTGTTACCGTTCCGTCATCAATGGATTTTATGCTCAGTGGAGTATCACTACCAACAGCGTTGTATGATACCACACTGGCTAATTTTGATTCACAAGTAACTGCTAATGGGATAGTCTTCGATGGAGGCAACTCAAAATACTGCAATATAGCTGCTCGTGATAGTTTGGTTAATAAAGGTTGGACGATTACCGATGGAGGGTTAGACCCAAGTTGCCCAACGGCCGCAGATGATTTTGTTATTGAAGTGGATACGACAATTACTGGTTCAACCAGCAATACTCAATTTGAGATAAATACAAATGGGTCTGATGATTATAATTACAATGTTGATTGTGATAATGCCAATGCAGGAATAAATACGGCTTTTGCTCAATCTAGTAATTTTATATGTAACTATGCTGCTCCTGGAATTTATATTATTCGAATAACTGATAACTCTGGGTCTAAAAGTGGATTTCCAGAATTTAGATCAAAAAATCATATGGATGCTAAAAAAATAATTAACTTAAAGCAGTGGGGAACAGGGATTTGGGAGAGTATGACTAATGCATTTAATGGCGCCTCAAATATGGTGGTTACAGCTACTGATATTCCTGATTTATCTAATGTATTTGGTTTGAACAGTATGTTTGAAGGAGCAAACTTAGCTAATCCTGATGTAAGCCAGTGGAATACATCACATGTTAGTTTTATGAACTCTATGTTTGCGGGAGCTATCACTGCAAATCCAAATGTGAGTAGTTGGAACACTGCCAGTGTAACAGCGATGAGTGATATGTTTAATGGAGCAACTTCTGCCACACCCAATATCAGCCAATGGGATATATCTTCTATTACCACACCATTTTCAATGGAAAATATGTTTAGTGGCGTATCGTTACCTACCTCGTTATATGATGCAACCCTTGCTAATTTTAATTCGCAAATTACGGCAAATGGCATCATTTTTGACGGTGGCAACTCTAAGTATTGTAATGTTGCAGCACGTGATGGTTTAATCAACAACCATGGTTGGACAATTACCGATGGTGGTTTAGATGCCAATTGCCCAGTAGTTGAAGACATATTCAGTAACGGTTTTGAAGATGTGATTATATTTAAAGCTGCTCAAAGTCAGTTAAACTATGATTTTTCAGAAGTTTCAATTAACGATATGGATGAACAACCACTATTAATTGCTCAAGGTATTAATGAACAACACAAACCAGTGATTCACATTTACCTTCGCAATGATGTGGGGCAATTACAAATTCGTCTTGATAAATTTGATGTGCAAGATAGTGAAAATATTCAATGGACATTGGGACAATGGCAATCTATAGATAATGCCAATATGACAATGATTAGTTGGTAAAATGATATAAAATTGTTTGGGGAAACGGATAAGCTGCCTCTAAAAAACCTCTCTTATTGTTATTAGAGGTGGCTTTATTCTTTAGTCATAGATTGGGTCAATAGTACCGACTTTGTGTAAGAGTACTTGGTAATTTTTATGTGCTTGTTGTATTATTTGTTCTCAGTATTAATTTGTGGTTGTGTTTGGGAATGATTTATCGGTTTGAAGGCTTTACTTTTGACAGTGAAAAAAGTATTGTTCAAAAGGAAAGTGAAGAGTTTAAATTACCCAAATCCCGATATAGAGAGTACGATGATAGCACAAGTCCTTGATGCACCTAGAAAACCCAGAAAAAGCTTCATCACCAATAGGGCCGATTATTTCATACAAGAATAGAAACCATTCGTTTTTATAAAACTATTCTTGTAAGAAATATTCGGCCTAGGTGACTTTAGTTTTTCTTGATTTCCTATGCACATCAGTTACTTGCACTCTCAAACGCATTTCTATATCGGGATTTGGGAATTAACAAAAACACAAAATAAATTATTACTATTTTTTGTCCAAAATCTACATAAAATCACTTCAAAACAACAGTTGATGGAGCAAGTTTGGGGGCGAA
>JAMOMK010000104.1 GCA_027067055.1 Lysobacterales bacterium
TTGGTCAAAAATTGGGCTTTTTGTTTAAATTTCGCTTAATTTTAGAACTAATTCCAAAAAAATAACGCCAACAATCTAAGTTTTTCTAAATATTGGCTTCTTTAGAAGTGCCTGTCTATGTTATTGTAATCGTTGGGAACGCGGCTTTGCAACGCCTAAATTTGAGGGAATGATTAAACTTGCAGACATTTTACAAATATCTCTTGATGAACTAGTTGGACGTGTAACGCCAACAGTTGAAATCAAAATACGTAACTTTGAGTTACATCAACTTTGTCAACAAGCTGATAACCTTCCAGATGTTGACCAACAGGCATTAATTCAGGTGATGGATGGCTTAATGAAAAAAGCTAAATTTAATCAAATGATGGTGGGTTCTGCTACAGGATAAGCAACAAAAAAACAAAAGCCGTTAACGATTTAACGGCTTGGAATTGGAGGGTTTTACCTAAAAGGGTACTGACCCCAATAACTCACTAAAAACTTAAATAGGAAACCCACTATATGGCAAAGAACAAAGAGAACTCTCTTGTATTCCCTACTTGGATAATGGCTTTAACAGGAGCAGTAAGTTTAATTATAGGCATTGTTGGAACCAGGACTTTTGACAATAAAAAATTTCAAAATTATGAAAAAACTATTACGTATTTAAAGATACCCGGGCAAAACCCAAAGTTATTAAATAATGTTGTATTTAAGCTTGTTGATTTAACCTTTATAGAAAGATCAATTACCATTGATGTCCTCATAACAAGCCAAGAAACTTCTAAAAAAATAACTATAAAAAACAAAACAAGACTAGTTGATAATTTTGGGAATGTCTACCTTCCTAAAAAAATGAAGTTAGGTTCTAAAAATAGTCAATGGGATGTATATGTCACTTTACCTGCGGACATTGGTATCTCAGCACAATTTGTATTTGAAAATATAAGTAGTAAAGCTACAGGAATTAAATTACTCGAAATTCAAACACAAAACGGTATCGTTTCATTTACTGATGGAGACTTTATTGAGTTGAGCAATGTACTAAAGCCAACCGAATAAAAAACAAAAGCCGCTAAATTTAGCGGCTTAAAAATGACGGGTTTTACCTTAAAGGGTACTGACCCCTATAACTACAAAAGTGATTTCATATAAACAACATGGGTGTCCTTGTATATTTAATGTATATTTAACATGGGTGTCCTTGTATTTAATATTTAATAACGCCAACAATCTAAGTTTTTCTAAATATTGGCTTCTTTAGAAGTGCCTGTCTATGTTATTGCTTGTGCTTAACATTTGGGATTACTCCCGCCTGCCCGATGGTTGCTACTCGGTGGCTGACCAACCTTGCCGAGATGGGATTTGCACCCACTTGAATGAACGACCTGGCTCAGCCGCACACCCCAATAAGTCCTAGTTAATTTCCATTGAAATATAACCAAATTTTTGAACTCCGTCAACACGCCATATAATTTCTATAAATTCATCACTATAAGAGTATATTGCACACATTTCTACACCATCATTCCAATGCTCTTGCGGTTTACCAAATATAGTAACAATGTCTTCAAATGAAGTATCCATATTGAATTGATGCCTTTTTTTATTGAAAACTACAACTCCCTTATATTCATCATAGCACCCATAATCTTTACTGAAGTATATGGATACAGAAGAGACTCGTTTTTTATCAACACAAACATTGTAACCACTCTCATAATTGATAATACCTTCTCCTCCGCTTTTTTTAGGGGGTGAATAGCCTAATTTATATTTATCAAAAGAAAATCTATCTAAATCAAAAACATATTTACTGGTAGTATTATTTTTTTTCATCTAAATCAACCTCTCTGACTGTAACTTTTTTTCCTTTTGTAGCAGCATCAACAGCAGCTGTCTTAGGAGAGTTATTAAGCTTATTACCACCTTTTGTTGGAACAATTACCTTGTCAACATTAGCCTTTTTAAGGTCTGTTGTGCAAGTAGGACATGGATTCTGATCAACTGCAACAGTAGCTCCACGAGTGTCTTTAAGCGCACCTAAAGCCTGTGTTTCGGCATGTATATTTTTTGTTGCGTCCCCACCAGGATCTTTAATATCTTTGAACGTCTCAGTAAGCTCACCATCTTTACCTCTTGCTTGGGCAAACGTATCATCTCCAGTTGCACCTGGTGTATCCTTACGTTTATTAACTAGGTTGTCAACCATATTCTGATCAGTATTGGCTTCTAAACTAGAATTATCCGCAGGCCTTGTCGTTGTTGAAGTTTGCTTGTTATTTTTATTACCATTGGTCAAAGCTTTGAATTTATCCTTAACAGCATCCTTAACAGAATCTGGAATAAATTTATTAGCCAATTTTGCAGCTAATCCACCAGTCGCTGCAATTCCGGCATTAATAGCAACATTTTTGGCACCATCTGTAGCAGCTTCGCCTAATGTTTTTTCTCCTGTCCGTACATCATTAGCCGCACTTCCAATTGCGTGACCTGTTTCATAAGACCCCCATGCTGCAGATGCCCATCCAATTACTTTGCCAATAATTGGAATTATAACTGGCAAATAACCAGTAGGATCGACTCCTGACAATGGGTTATTGTTAATATATGTGTAGGGATTAAGTGCCTGAGTACTTGTTGGTCTAGCGATAAACGGATCAACACTAAGAAACCTGCCATTATTATAATCATACATTCGGCCATTCATATGAATCAACTGCATTTCATCCAAATGCTCGTGATCAGTAAAACCTCTTTTGGTTAGGTCGATCGTACCATTTGCATCATCAAAATCCAATTTTGCTTTAAATAAGCCACCAGCCATATCTGACCAATCCCCATTTCGAGGCTTGCCAAAGGCATCATAGCTCTTAGTATGCAACACTATACCTGTTTCGTCAAGGATTTGTGTGGTTGAGCCCAGTCTGTCCTTTTGCATGAAATTGCGTTTTACTTCTCCACTTGGCTTGCGTGTTACGGTGAGGTAACTGGTGAGGTAATATTTGGTTTCTGTAGGGAAATATGCACCATTTTTGTAGATTGCTTCGTAATCTTTATTGGCATAAAGGGTTATCTCGTTATTGATTAAATCATATTTACGGTAGCGTTGGTTGTCTGCTCCGTAGTTGAACTCTAGGATTTGGTTTGTTCCTGTTATTTCACTTGTAGACTCTACTAGGAGGTTGTTGTAATCGTATTGGTAAGTGGCTGTGTCTGAGCCATTTATGCTGTCACTTATGCGATTGCCTTTTTTGTCGTAGTCGTAATTAATTGTGCTGCCATTGATGAGTGACGCTGAGGTTACTGCGTTGGGGCCTGCATTGCCTGTTTGGGCATAGTTGTATCCGTTGTCGGAAAAATCACTTTTAGAGGTGATGTTACCGATGCCATTGTAGCTGTATGTCTTTTCTGTGTCACCATTGACACTTGCTGATTTTAAGCGGTGCAAACTATCGTAAGTAAAGGTTTCTGTTGCTTGGGTTGTTCCTCTTGCGAGCTCTTGCTGTGCTATATTACCCCATGAATCGTATTGATAATCCAAAATCTCATTATCTGATGCTGAGCCATGGGTAATTTTTGCCACTTGCCCTGTTGATGGGTAGTATTGTGTTGTACTTGAGAATATTTTATTAAATACTCGATTGGCTTCTTGCCCTTTGAAGTTCCAGTCTGTGACTTCCATTATTGTTTGGTCTAATAAAACATCAATTTGTGCTTTTAGCGTGCCGTGTCGGGTGTAGGTGTTGGCAATTGAATAGCGGTAGTCATAAATGACTTGTTTTAGTCTATTGTAGTTGCCATCGTAATAGTATTGTGTTTTGTATTGTTTGATGTCATTGGCTGTTGGATCGACTAAGCCAACTGTTAGTGCTGCAGGTAAAGTTGTTATTTCTGCTTGCATGCGGTTTTGGTTGTCGTACTCTAGTTCTTTGTTAAATACTTGTGAAAAGCGATTAACTTGCCCATTTTGAATGAACTTATTGCTTTGGCGGTTAACGCTTTCTAGTACTCCTCCTCTGTCATCATTGTATACATAATGATCTATATAGGAGCGAACATCGGCTACTGGATCTAAATTTGGATACACATTGCTGTACTGGTCGGTAATTCGACCTAGTTTGTCATAACGGTAATAGGTGCTGTAACTTTCACCTGCGACTTGTTGCTGTATCACTTCTCCAAAACCGTTGTATTGGAATGTTTTGATGCCCATATTGGGGTCGTTTACGCTTTGTTTGCGACCTAGTGCATCAAAGTTGGTGTAGATTGGGTTGTTATCTGCATCGATGAGTTCTTTGGGGTTGCCTGATGCGTCGTATTTATATTTGACGATATTGTCTTGGTCGTCTTTTGTAGATAACAGCTTTCCTGTGGCATCGTATGTGCGTGACATGGATAGGGTGCTGATGTCTGTTGGGGAACAATTATTATTGCTTGATGAAACTTGAGACACGTCAATTTCTGTGTAGCCACCTTGATGACTATAATCGGTGATTAAGGTGCAGTCTCCTGCAGAATTGCTTGATAAGTCTCCTATTTTGGTTTGCTTTTGTTTGACTCGCCCTTGTGGATCGACTTGTGAGACTGTTGGATAGGCACTACTTGTCTGTATAAATGGTTGGGTTGTTATGGTGCTTCCTGCTGGGGTGGTAATGGATGCCACATAGCTGTATTTATCGAAACCTGCATTATCGGAGTGATAGGTTTTGGTAAGCACGGGGTTGTTGGCGTTGTCGTACCATGTGATAACTCGTGGTTGTCCATTTTGGCGTTGTTCTGTGGAGTAGCTTAGTTGTGGTGATCCTGCTATCATTCCAGTTAAAGCATTGCCACTTATTGTATTGACTATGGATTGTTCTGGACAACTTCCATTGCAGTTTCTTAGGCTAGTGTGTGCTATTGGTATTGTGTTGCCTTCTGGGTTCCAAAATTTTGCTTCATCTGTTATTTTGAATCCATAGGCATCGTAATCTGAGTCAACGTAGTTACCATCTGGCGCTATTGCTTTAGTGACTTGTCCTGTGGCTGGGTCATAGGTAAAACTTGTTGTTAGGTTTGCTCCACTTATGTCTTTGGTAATCAGTTCAGGAAAATAGCCATCTGTTGAATATACGGTATCTACGGTTCTATCTATTGCTGTATTACTGCTGTTAGTGGCTGTTGTGGTGACTTTTGTTATATTGCCTTTGGTATCGTAGTTAAATGTATTTTTGCTGATGTTGTTGTTGGTTATTGCCGATGTGCAATTATCTACATTATCAGTACCAATATAGGTAAATTGACAGTCCAATTCGCGCTTGATACCAGTTTTCCAGTAGAATTCACTGTAGCTTGTGTGGTTATTATTACTATTGCCAGTTGCTAATTTGGTGACTGTTGTTTTGGCTAGTTTATCTATCCACCAGTTGTTTGTGTTTGCAGTATTGTATTCATTTGTCGTTTGTACAGTCTCAAACCTTGTTGGCGTGATTGAAGCATAGGTAGCATCATAGGTTTCTATTGTTTTTGTTTGAGCCGTTATGTTTCCATAAACATCATTGGTTAAGGTTGTCTCTGATTTTGTGGCTAAATTACCATTATTGAGTTCGAAATTTTGACTTATGGTATTTATGAGTGGATGGTAGTGAACTCCAGATACTGCCCAATTACTTTGGTTACTATCTCTTGCTACATACTCATAGTCCTGTTGTTGTGTCTTTGTTAGTACACCTGTACTATCGAATTGCCACGTTTCTATTTTTTCGAGTTTTCCAGCATAAGGAAAAACTTGATGGAAGGTGGATTCTGATATGGTCTCATAGGTAATACCTCCACTGTGTTCGTCCGGATTTGTCCTAACTGATATTTTTCTAAAGCCTTGGAACCCTCTGCCTTGATTGTTGTAGACTGCTTCTTGGTAGGCGTATTCGGAAAGCGAGTTGCTGCCGTAGTTGTTGGTTTGGCGCATGTCAGAAACTACGTACATGGAGGAGTTGAAGTAAAAATGTGTACCTATTGCTCCTATTTCATCTATATACCCATCTGGACAGTCATTTTGACAGGCTTTTCTTTCTAACAATGTATATAGAGGAAAATCTTCCCGCTCAGGTAGTTTAGCTGATATCGGGTGGTAGTTCCATGCCACGGTTTGCCCTGTTGTAGGCTTGGTTATACTGGAAATTTGTGCAGTAATAGGGGTTTGATTATGGGCAGTTATAAAAACACTTAATGGTTCATTATCACCTATGCTACTAAAGTCAGGAAACGAAATATCCCAATTTGTTGCCGAAATATTCTGAGTGTAAAATTGACCAAATGTCTTACACACACCTCTAGACCATAGTTGGCAGCCTATACTTATTAGTTGATCAGCTAATCCATTGCCATTCAAGTCATTTATTTCACCATATCCTAATGATTTGTAAATGCCTGTATCTTGATTATTTTGTAAGTCAAGTTTAAGCTTCCCACCTACTTTTTTCAAATTAAATGATAAAGCATTGAATCGATAAGCTCCCTCATCAATCGTAGCTAAAGAATGCCCTCTTGCTTTCCTGTATATGTCCATACGCCCATCGCTATTGCTTCTTGAAATATAGGAACAAAATATAAAACCATCAACTCCTTCTGTGCCAGATAAAGGATTTTGCTCCGTTGGTTGACTGTAAACACCTTGGAATGATAGTGTATCGTATAAAAACACTAAGCTAGATTCTTCTTGAAACTCACTATTTAGTCGACTATTTCCTACAAAGTGGCAGGAATTAAAAATCATGTTATCTGGTATGTCATCAGAGCTTGGTATATTTAACCTTGGGTCTGGATAAACCATTTCAATTATGCCATCTCCATTTAAATCTACAAAGCTTTTCCTCCCCATAAAATATGGATTACACATTCTATAATCATCTTCATTGGCACTACCATTATCTGGCGCAGGGCATACATCGCCTTGAAATAAAGTATCTTGGTTGCTAACACTGTCAATATCAGATGCAATTGTTTCCGTAAAAAACCCATTGCTGTAACTGCCTCCTTTATTTAAACGCAGTTTCCAACTTTTTATTGCCTGTGGGTCACTATCGTAGTATAAAAAGTCCTGTAAGCCATCCCTATTAACATCAACAAATTTATAATTTACCGCTGCATTTGTAGAACCTTGAGCTAAGGCACAACTTTCGTGAACTATATCCCCTAGGTTGTCATAGTAATCACACGAAAAATTTCCTAGACCAATCTCGTCAAAATCTTTTTTAATGTAGCCATTGGTATCCCTAAAGTATATAGTATTTCCTGCAATATAAACAGGGTGAATCGCAGGATTAGCTGCTACGTAGTTTTGCACCAAAGTTCTTATTTCAACATCCAAATAGCCATCGCCATTATAATCATTAAAACCAATTATTTGATCCCATATAAAGGAAAATACATCAGGCTCTCCTTCATTATCAACCTTTCTTAATAGGTTTGTTATTAAATGTGCTTCTGGGTTAAATGAAATAGGGCACGAGCCACTACTGCAGGTGCTTGTGTTGTAATATACGACTAGTTTAGTTGTTTGGTATTCGGAAGTATCATATATAATCTTTGAAGGCTCTCTAGTTAAAATCAAATCAACTGCACCATCATTATTTACATCTTTTAGAAACAGTCTCATTTTATTTGTTTCAAGAATTATATTTGTACCATTATGATTATAATTCTCTAAATCAATATTGCAAATTATTGCTATATTGTCAAAATAATTATCTGCCTGACTAAGTGTTGTATTTGGTACCGCTTTATTATGATTCCAGCTTTTAATTTTTATTCCTTTTTTATCTCCAGGACATACATCTGATGATACAACATAGACAATATCATTAATTCCATCATAGTTGACATCAGCTAATTCAGATGCCGTGGCTATCGCTTCTTGCATTATAGTTTGTAACCCACCTTTGCTGTCAAAGAACAAAAACTCAGAAAACGTGTAATTAAATGGTGTTGGTATTGAGTTTAAATTCATTTCTAAATCCTTAATACCATCACCGTTATAATCATTTGCACCTGCTAGATACTTCAGTCTTTTTAAGTTCATCAATGGAGTTCCGTCTGCAGTTGTTACCTGATTTGTAATGTTTTTATAAAGGTAAGCACTATCTAAAGCATTATCATCTGACCAACTAATATTAACTAAGTCTCTACCAATCGTCTGATCTTGTTGAGTAAATTCAATAATACCATCAAGCAATAAATTGCTATTATGGGTTGATAACTTATAAGTAAAATCATACTGTCTAGCAAGATTAGAATCTATTTTTGTATTTATATTTTTCAATTGCTTACTTATAACTGAATTTTCTCCATACAAATAACTAATTTGGTATCCAGTTATAATATCATCATATTCAAAATTAATTGACCTATTACCATCAACTGTATTGTTGCCTGTATAAAAAATACTTGTTAAAAGAATTTCATTTTCTCCATATTCTGTATAGTTATACTTAATATTATTACTAAAGCTATCTTCTTCTTTTATTAATTGCCACGTGATTTTTTGTGTTCCTTGTTGTACATATGTGTTTTTACGCCCTGACTTAGTTTGTACGATAAATGTACTGGCTGATGTTTTGGTAATTTTCGCAAATGAATCTTGCTCTGTGCGGTATTCGGCATTTGTTGCCCAATAAGTTCCTGCTGACACTTTCATTAACCTTTGTCCATCTAAGCACAATCTATCATTATTGCTAAAATCTACTGCATGATTTTTTGTATCTTGTGCTAAAGTTTGCGGACAGCGGTAGATGCTTGAGCCGACTGATAGCGACCAACCCACCCCTAAGATACCATTTCCGCCTTTAGATGAATAATTAACTGATAAACTTGGAGTCATACCATTACGACCTGGTGGCACAACCAAAGGTAAACTATAGGTAGCAGCTCCTCCTGAGACACCACCTGAGCCTGGAATTGGTCCTGCGCCTGGTTGATTGGTTACTTCTTGATTAACATCTTCAGTTGCTTGATCAACGATTATTTCTATACTTGGCAAACAAGTGGGAGGGGTACAGCTATTATCTATTGTGAGACTTTTAGATTCTGCTAGAACTACAGTGCTTTCTTGTGTTCCTCCTGATGTACCATATTTCTTCTTTCTTAGTTGAAAAGTGTAAGACTTTGGTAAGTTAGTTAAGTCACAAACATATAATGGCATAACATAATGACTAGATGGTATGGCACTTGGACATATTTCACTTAACAAAGAGTAAGTTACTCCATTATTAATGCTGTAATAAGGTTGAATAGATGGAAAATCATCATCGGTATACCAAGTAAAATCTATGACACAATCACCAGGTGCCGTTGGGCTACATGTAGTATCAGTATCTAGCAATCCTTCTATCTTAAAATCTATATTATGCAGTGATGCGACTTTGTCTAAATCAGCAGGGCTATTGCATTGTTGTGCATGGTTGCCATAATTACTGACTGTTCGGGTAAAGGCAGGGTCATCACCTGAGGCCGGATAATTGAGTTGTTCGATTAGGTTCATCCAAAATGAGCCTTTTTTGTTTTTCTCTTGGGCTGTGCCTAGATTGAGACATCGTCCTGCGTTGCCATGATAATTTGTGGTTATATCATCTATTGAGCCAAAATCATGATTAAGTGGTTTTCCTGCTAGTGGATTAAAACCATAGCTGACCATTCCTAAGTTTCCTGTTCCCGATGAAGCTCCATTTTGTCCATATATTGTGCCACTATCAAAGCCAACAAAGTAACCGCCGTGAGAATTACAGCTGCCATTTGGTTCAGTACAAATATTTACCGCTGTTAACCATATGGGCACTCCATCGGTGTCAAAAGTGGCAAATACAGTGTATTCAAAACCATTTTCTATCCATGTATTAACTGATACTTCTAACTCTTGGGTTGTTGGGTTTTTATAATGCCAAACTCCACTGTGGTGATCGTCATTGTTGGGGGCACTATTATTTATTTCTATAAAGTTTTCGGCAATATTATTTATCTCTAGGGTAAATTCATCGCCTTCTTGTGTATATGGACCTAAATCTGCGACATCAGGTTGTGAAAAAAGTCCATTGCCAATATTTGGTTTTATTTTTAGTGTAGCATGTTGTTTATTTGCTTTCAGGACTAGTTGTATTTCTCCTGCCTCCATCTCAGTAAAACTTGGGCTGTCATTGTAATATTTTAGACTGCCATCATAGAATATATCGCCATTAACTTCCGTTTTTTGTATCATCTTTGCTTCTATCCATGTCGGCGTCCAGACTCCATTCATTTCCCTGTAGGTATACCAGTATCCAATTAAATCATAAGAGCTTTCCATTGCGTTTCCTAACTCATTGGCAAAGAAAAAATGCCAGCCGCTTCCTGCTAAGTCTTCATTCCACCACATACCAGGGTTTAGTCCTCCTGGACCTGCTTGTGCTGGGTTTGTTGGAGTTGGTGAATCTATATTTTGTGAACTTCGAATAACTGGGTCTGGTATCTCTGGTGTAGTACCATTCAATTCTATTGCAACAGTTGAGGAGCAACCCACTCCGTTAAAACAAGATTGAACCGTCCATGTAACATGACGCTTCAACCGAAAACAATCTCTTTCTGTTACCCATTTATCTCCTTGATTAGTGATAATTTTATCTGCGTAGTCAACAGTTAAGCTTTTGCTACAATGACCTCCTGAAAAACTTGATGATTTTAGATGAAAATAATCTGGTTTTATACCTTCTGGGATTTCCCACACTATTTGAGAAAAATTAAAGTTACTTGACTGCGGAAAATACCAGTTAACATTAATTGGCTTTGCTGTATCAAGCGATGATATACTGATATCGGCTCTGTTAAGAACAATATCTGACACTCCCAAGTTACAAGTCTTGGTTGTTGTGCAGTTGGGGTCTTGTGAGTCTAGTTGTTGGAAACCACCTGAAAAAGCAGAACATATATCACCATTTTGTCTGTCTCTGTGACATGAACGCAAGTCAAAATCATAACCTGAATATGTCAATCGAGATAGTACTAGGGGTGCATCAACTTTATCAATATAATAAATACGGTGGTATTTATCATAAGTACCACTTACTTGATGGTATAGGCTATCGGCTCTTATTTTCGGTTGCCATTCATTTATTTCGATATAGTCAACACAGTCTAAATCGGCTGTTGTTGCTGAGTTACATTCGTTATCACTTGCTCCTGGCAAACTCCATTCAAGTTTGATTTGTGTTTGTTTTCCTGCGTTCTTACTTACATTAACCCAGTTTGGTGTAGGGAGGTTTGTTGAGCTAACTGGCAATGATATGGTAATATCAGTAGCCGCACCACATCCAAGTGATGCATTGCAGGCATATATTTTGAAGCTATTGCCAATTATATCTAGATAATTGAAGTCTGGTGATTGCCATGTGATTGCAGCACCTGTTGAATTAGGGGGAACAGATATTGTCGCTAATAGTGTTGAGTCATTTGCATTTGATTGTGGAAAATTTGACACTATTTTAAATTCATCTGGTTCACTTATTGCTAAGCTTTCATCTGTTTCAGAAGAAAACTTAGAATAGTTAAATTCAAACTTGAATTGAGGACCTGCTGCATTAGAACTCCAAATAGTTAATAAATTTCTTACTCGTGAAAGTCCTTGTGAGAACTGACTGTCTTCAATTTCATAGCCACAGATGTTTTCATTGCAGGCACTAACGCTGTATTTTACCGGTGCCATAAAGTATGACACATAAACTTGTGCTAAATTTGTTGCTACTCTTCTTTGTAAGGTGACATTGCCATTGCTATCATAACCTTTAATCTCGTATTCGGTTATGCCCATCAGATCATAGTCTAGTGCGGGATCTTTTTCCCAGGTAATATAACGCCTTTGTGTTTCTAAATCTTGATAAACCGCAACTGATGGCAGTGGGTCTGGTTTGCATGTAGATGGAATTTGGTAATAACTTACTATTGCAGGAATTGAACCACATGCACTAGTACCTGATTTATTTATTGGGGCTGAAGTTTGTGTGCTTTGACCATAACTGAACTCTGCCAATTTATATCTATTGCTACAGAGTAGTGAGTCGGTTTCAATTGATGCAAATCTTGCCATTGGGATAACATTGTTGGCAGCATCTAATAATGGTTGGACATATTTTAGGCTATTGTTGTTTAAATGAAAGCTGACCTCTACAGGCACTGTGGAGTTTAGTTGTTCTAAATTTGTATTGGTTATATTGAGTCCACATAATTTATTTGCTCCTATATCGCCTGTAAAAGCACTAATGTCTTGTGTGGTATTTGGGAAGTTTCCTCCATCTACTCCGATGAATTTTAGCCCTGCTATTCCTGCACAATCTGCTAAATTTAAGTTGTTAGCATCAACTACTATGGATTCTACAGGCGTACTATTTACTTGACAATATGAGCTACCCTTTGCTTTTAACAAATCTAACTCACTAGGCAATAAATCAAAGCCACTTGTTATGGCATTGTCGTTTAAATCTAATGCTGTTAATAAATCATTGTTTGATAAATTTGGGACGGTTGTTAGACCCATATTAGCTAACTTTAAGGTGGCTAGTTCTTCGAATTGTGAAAAATCAGGTAAAGTTATATTTGGGTTGTTGGATAAGTCCAGATATTCTAAGTAGTTGAGATTGGATAAGGCGGATATATTTGTAACTGCGGGGTTGTTTGCAATAATTATGGAGCGAATATTGGTCAAGTTTGCCATTAAGTTTATATCGGCATTTTGTAAATTGTAGCCTGTGCAATCAATACTTGGATCAACGGCGGTAAGCAAGTTTGCATCTACAAAACCATTGGCATTTAGGCAGCTATTGATTGCTCCTGTTAGGTCCTGTACTTTTGTGTATTTATTTTCTGTTTCAAATAAATTTTTGGGACTCCAAGGACTAAATGATTCAATTGAACTGGTTTTGTTTGCTGGTTTTTTAGCATTTTTGTTGGTGGTTTTTTGTTGGTAAACAGCTTGTACTTGTACGCTATATGAGCCAGTCGTGCGGTCTTTGAATTTTATTTTTTGTTTGTTTTTTAGCTTACCATTTTTCTTGTATTTAGCTTCTTTTCTAAGAACCTCATAGGATTGACCGTCTTTGGATATATAAATAAGGTAATGAGATACTTGATATTTATCTATAATTGATTGCTTTAATTTTTTTGGCTTTTTCCACTTTATCTTTAATACACTTGGGTATTTGCCATTGCTACGTTTTTTGGCTTTAACTTTAACTTTGCGTGGCTTTTTGAACTGGTTGTCTGTTCCTTGATTATCGGCTAAACAGTTCGAACAGTTACCAGTCTCCAGCAACTGTCCATCTGTTATTGGTAATGGTTGTTGCAGTTGCCATTGTGCAATTGATTCTTGCAATGCGCTCATATCAAGATAGCCTTTGTCTTGAATGACTTGTTGTATAATTTGGTCGTATATGCTTTGTGGCATATTTTCTGGAATTTCAGCTTGTGATGTTGCTGATACAAATAAAAACACTATTATGAATACAATCTTTTCCATGGGTTCCTCTTTTTTAGTGGATTTTAAAGTTAAGAGAATCTTTGATGCATAGGAGTGATGAAAAGTAAGTCCTTTTAGGTCTTCGCTTTCATTGATAAACACGTCGCACACGGTTTTTTGAAAGAAGCTCTCAAGCAAGTATTAGTAACTATTTTTTTAGATATTTAAACAGTCTTATGACAGGTATCTAATAGTAGTCAATACTTTAATTTGACTTAAGTATACAATCAATCAATCAATCAATCAATCAATCACAATTGGATAAAAAATTAAAGTGTTTAGTTCATTTTGTAGTTAAAAAATTGTTAAAAACTGTTATATGCATCTCATATATTAGCAAATGCTAAATTAACGCTTGCAATTTAAAATGAAAAATGCTTCCATAGCGCTCATGAGTAGCATCCCTTGCTACCCATGAGATTCACTCTCTTTTTAGTGAGTGAATCGTAAAAATTGGTTTTCCCCAATCAATTTTTTTATATTTACCCAGTAACTTTTGTTACTGGGTTTTTTTTGTTCAAAATTCTGGCAAAAAAAAGCACCTAATAAGAGTGCTTTAACAAAAATACTCCAAAAGTAATTATCTATGGTATTGGAAAAAATACCCAACAATCGTTAACACAATTGTATAAGGCAGAGCCATAAAAACCATTCTCATGTAACCCAATCGAATAGCTGGTGCTAATGCTGATGTCAATAAGAATAGAAAGGCTGCTTGACCATTTGGTGTTGCCACAGAAGGTAGATTTGTTCCTGTGTTAATAGCTACTGCCAGTGCATCAAAATGTTGTTGGTCAAACTGACCGGCATCGTATGCGGCCTTAACTTCGTTGATATAAACCGTAGCAACAAAGACATTATCACTAATGGCTGACAATATACCATTAGCTAAAAAGAAAGCTTTTGGCTGCACTTCAACAGGTAAAGTAAGAACCCAATGAATAACGGGTTGAAATAAATGTTGATCATGAATCATGCCAACAACAATAAAAAAGATAACAAGTAATGAAACAAATGGCAAGGATTCTTCAAAGGCCTTGCCAATCCGATGTTCGTGAATAATACCAGTAAAAGAGGTAACCACTACCATTAGAGCCAGCCCAATTAGACCAGGCTGCATTATGTGGGCGTAAAGCCCATAAATAAGTAAAACCGCACAAATACCTTGAACAATTAGTGCATACTTTTCTTTTCGAGTTCTCTTTTCATCTTGTTTGGCTAAGTAACCTTTCAATATTTTTCTAACATTAGGATCTAACTGCCCGCCAAATCCAAAGATTTTAAATTTTTCAACGATAACTAAGGTAATTAAGCCAGCAAAAACAGCAGGAACCGTCACATGCGACATATTGGCAGCAAATTCGATAAAGTTCCAACCCATTTTTTCAGCAATGAGTAAATTTTGAGGTTCTCCAACCATTGTAGTTACACCACCCAATGCAGTACCAACTGCCCCATGCATAACTAAAGAGCGAATAAAAGCCCTAAAATCAGCTAAAGTATCACCACCCATCTGTTTAGAGTCATCAATTTCGTTGTCATCAAAATCAGTGTTCTTAGCATTGGAGTGAACCTTTTCATAAACACCATAGAGTGAAATAAATACGGTAATCAACACGGCTGTAACGGTTAAAGCATCTAAAAAGGCGGACAAGAAGGCTGCCGCAATTGAAAACATCAAGGAGAGTACAATCTTATTTTTTACTTTAACCAATATTTTACCAAAAAGAAAAATAAGTAAAGGTTGCATAAAGTAAATAAAACTGACCATAAACACCAATAGCATAATAACTGATAGGTTGTTTTGAATTTCATGCCATGCGGTTTCCGGGCTTGTTAGCCCAAGAGCAAGGATAGCTAAACCTAGTAATCCACCTGATTGCAATGGATAGCATTTTAATGCCATTGCAAGCGTAAAGATGAACATAACAATAAATGCCCAACCCATTACTGTCTTTCCTAGCAACAATGTAGCAGGATAACAAATCACCAAAAATGCCAAGATAACTAACTTAAACCACTTTGGGCTGTTGCCTAGAAATTGTTTTAATACAATATCCACAATTACTCCTAAAATTTATAAAAAAACTATTTTACAACAATTTGTCAACAAAAGTTAAGCACAACCGTACGCTATATAGTTATAATTGCGCAATGTTATCAAAACCTTCATATTTTAAGTTTGCTCCAAGCTGGATTGTCTATTCTTTTGTTTGGTTGTTTTCACAACTGCCTTATAAAGTTCTAATTTTTATTGGCAAAGGATTTGGAAGGTTGTTATATTTTATTTCCCTACGAAAAAAAGTAGTCGCTACAAATTTAAAAATTTGTTTTCCCAAGCTAGACGAGACAAGTCGATTACAACTAATTAAGAGACATTACCAAGAACTAGGCTTAATGGTGACACAAACTCTTAAGGCTTTTTTGAGCAACACCCAAGTCATCGAAAAAAACAGCATTATAAATGGGTCTGAACATATTCAAGCCTGCATTGACAACAATCAAGGAGTGCTCCTAGTAGCTGGACACTTCACTTCTTTAGACATGGGAGGAAAGATTCTTTGTAAAAAATTCCCAATAGCTGGAATGTACCGTGAGCACAAACACCCCTTAACAGAATACATTGTCACAAAATCACGCTTGAAATACGCCACCAAGATGTTTAAGCGCGATGAATTACGCCCCATAATCAAACACTTAAAAACTGGTGGCATTTTGTGGTATGCCCCTGACCAAGATTACCGCCGTGGACAATCCGTATTCGTACCATTCTTTAACCATCCTGCTTCAACCATTACTGCAACTCACCAAATGGCACGCCTTTCAAAATGTGCGGTTTTGTATTTCCATGTTCAACGCAATGAAAAACCACCCTATTACACCTTAACTTTATCGCCAAAAATGGATAATTTCCCAACCAAAGACCCCGTCGATGACACGAAAAGTGTCAACCAGGAAATTGAGAAAATGGTAAAAAAGAATCCTACGGAGTACTTATGGGTGCACAAACGTTTTAAAACGACACAAAACGGTCGAAAAAACCCTTATTAGCTATATGATTTAACCTCTCGCATCATTCATCGACTAAAGAGACTGTGAAAGTCGATGTCTCATTTTAAGCACATTAATTCCTGCAGAGCATGAGGAATTCTGTATCACTGGGGTGTGGACTTTAGTCCACATTATTAAAATATTGACTCAATTCTATGAAGTTATCTGCAACATTCATCGACTAAAGTTGATGCCCCATTTTAAGCACATTAATCCCTGCAGAGCATGAGGAATTCTGTATCACTGGGGTGTGGACTTTAGTCCACATTATTAATATTGACTCAATTCTATGAAGTTATCTGCAACATTCATCGACTAAAGTCGATGCCCCATTTTAAGCACATTAATCCCTGCAGGGAATGAGGAGTTCACTAAGATAAATTTGATTAATCGTCTAACAATTCAAAATCTTCCTTTGTTACACCACAGTCTGGACACATCCATGTATCAGGCACGTCTTCCCATTTGGTGCCTGGCGCTATGCCATCGTCTTCCCAGCCTTCAGCTTCGTCATAAATTAGCCCGCAGACTACGCAGATATATTGTTTAAAATTTTCACTCATTGTAATTGTATTGTTTGTTTAGAATTTGGTTAATTGGGATACTTTAGTGTTTTTCAATGTTTATTTTTGCTTGAGGGGCTGGAATTGGATTTTTTCGGGCAAATAGCTTTTTTGCAATTTCAACAAAGTGAGTTTGGCCGATATGAATGCCTAAATTTTTTGCCATTAAATAATGTGGACCAATATCTGGCAAATCAAATTCATCTCCAATAATTTTAAAACCACTGTTTTTATAAAATTTAACCGCGTTCATTCGTGCATTACACCAAATAACACCACCCTTTTGCTTAATAACGTGGTTTATACAGGTTTCTAATAATTGTGTTCCAATATTTTGACCTTGAAAAGCCTCATACACTGCCATACCACGAATCCGCCAAGATTGCTTTAATGAAAAATCAGGGTGAGACTCTTTATAAATTGATGCACAACCTACAATTTCATCTTTTAGTTTAGCGGCAAAATGTACGGTGTATTTATAGGTGTCTTCTGGATAATAACAATTGCTGCGTGGTTGCCCTTGACGAAGTACTTGATGACGCACATCAACTATTTCCTCTAATCGTGCCACTTCAACAATAATATTAGTCACTACTCGCCTCTGCAGTTGCATCATGTGGGTGTAATGACTCATGGTGGCGCACACGTAACCAAAATCCATCAATATCTTTTTGCTGACACAGAACGTGCTTTATTCGTCGAGCGGCATCTTCACAATACAGGAAATTTTTACCATTGATACGGGCAAATTCCTGCTCATCTTCTCGTTTAACAGCTGCTTGGACTGCTGTTTGTAATGACTCTTCAACTAAATCAATATATTTTTTTAATGGAATTTGTTTTGTATCTAGCTTGAGAAAGGTGCGTATATGAGCCGTCGAACGTTGTGAGTGTGGTGTTGCATTAATCCCTTCTTCGCTACCAAGCCATGACAGCACCTTATCAAAATCTAAATTGTCTTTATCAAAAGTTTGATTAAAATTTTCCTGAATAAGACTTCGAGCCAATGCTGCAGAGCACGGGCAGGTACTTGAATAAGTTACACTGAAATCAAGTTCAATATGCGTTATTTTTTCTTTTTCTCTCACAACTAACATGGACACGGGATAACTACGCCAACCAGAATTATCACTGATAAGTGCTTTTCGACGGATTAAAGCATCAAAATCAACTTCAATTAATGCGTTGTTACTTAAGTCAGCATGAGATTGTAGAAAATCATTAGTGAGTTGTGACAAACTAGCAAAATCAATCTCCTGATGTGAAAAAACCTCATCACAGGCAAGGTAAAGTCGTGACATATGTATGCCTCGTTTACTTTCATGATCAAGAGAAACCTCAGCGCGAACTCGTGCTACTGCTGGTGGTATAGTGGCATCAGCATTGACGTTAATTGGCATCTCAATTTCTGACATCCCAACCCATTCCAATGTTCCTGCCACTTTTGCTTTAACATCAGCGGCTACATCTGGAAGAGTGCAAAAAATTGGCTTTGTTTTATCTAACAATGGATCTATTCCTAATAAATTTATCCCATATATAAGGATTTAAAATGCAATTATAAGTGAAACTTCATTTTTTTTAAGCTTTTCTCATCAGTTTTATCATTTTTAATCTCACAACAAAACAATAATACCAATATGTGACGTTCATCACAAATCAATGCCCAAAAAGTTAAGTATGCATTCAATTATGTTATTATATGATGGATGCTTGAAATTGTATGAGAGACTTTTTGGGGAAATTTATGAAAAAATTTGGACATTATGAAGTAACAGCAGAACTAGGCCGTGGAGGAATGGGTGTTGTTTATAAAGGATGGGAGCCTTCGCTTAATCGTCAAGTTGCCATCAAATGTTTAGGCGAACATTTGTTGAACGACAAAGACTTGGTTGAGCGCTTTACTCGTGAAGCCAAGGCAACTGCTGCCTTAAACAACCCAAACGTGATACAAATTTATTTCATTGGCGAAGAAAAAGGACAACCATTTTTTGCTATGGAGTACATAGAAGGACAGTCACTTGATGATATATTAAAAGGCGGCAATTCTCTATCAGTTAAACATGCAAAAAACTTGTTAAAGCAAGCTTGTCTAGGGTTGTCAGCAGCTCATGAAAAAGACTTAGTTCATCGCGACATAAAACCTGCCAACCTAATGTTAACAAAAGATGGTACGCTCAAAATTGTTGATTTTGGCATTGCTCGCACACGTGAATATGGTGACAAACTCACCAATACCGGAGAATTTGTTGGTACACCTGGGTATTTATCTCCCGAAGTTTGTATCGGCAAAGAAGTGGATTTACGCTCTGATATTTTTTCTCTTGGCATCGTATTTTATGAAATGCTTGCTGGAAAAGTTCCTTTTGAAAATGATAGTCCTTTAGGTTTAATGTTAGAAGTGGTTCAGTCTGATATTCCTGACATTCGCGCTTTAAATAAAAAAGTGGATAAAAAAACGTCTTTTATCCTCAATAAAATGATTGCCAAATCACCTGATGATCGTTACCAAAACTGTAACGAAGTCATTCGTGACTTAGGTAATATTATCGATAATGAAACCATAGTCAATATACAATCCAATGCAACTGTTGTTGCTAAAACGGTTAAACCAAAAATATCTGAGCAAATTACTTTACCTACTATTGATGCTATCACAGAACAGAACTTAACTCCAGTAACTGAAAAAAAATCTGGGAACGGTAAAAAATGGTTAATGGCTGCCACGGTCTTTGCTGTTCTTGGTGCCGGTGCCTTTGGTTATTACAATGGCTACCTCCCTGTTCCACAATCATCATCCAATCAACAAATCGTCACACTGACAGATTCTGTTGACACAAATCCAAAAGAATCAACTAACTCCTCGAACCCATCCACATCTCAAGTACTAGGACCCAACTCAAAATCTAAGATTAAAGGCCAAGGCATTATGGTTGGTTTATCTAGTATGTTTGGAGAATCAAATGAAAAAGATGAAGTCAGTGTTGATGAATCAAGTCAAATTAATTTTCCTGAAGAATCACTTGCATCAACTGAGCTCTCTTCAGAAGTTGAGCAACCTCTAGCAGCTGATTTTAATATCGAAACCGACAGCACATCAAGCCTCTCGATATCCGATCCAAATGAAAACCATGCAATAAATAGTAATAACAGCACTGGTGAAAACTTAATAACACAATCTAGTGATGATTCAAAACCAACACAGCAGTCTGGTTCAACTCAAACACCAACCATTCAGGTCTCTGATGTTAAAGCCATTACTTTACCTAAACAAAGTGAGCTACAAACTCTAGCGGTCAATACGCCAACACAAAAGAATATTATAGCCGAAAGTAAAACATCAATTCCTCCAATAACTGTAGAGTCAAGTTCACTTGTTGCTCAAAGTGTACAACAAAAACCTAAGCGATACATTCCCAAAGCTGTTCCTCTTAATAAAGGAGTTGTAGTTATTGCTTTTGGTGATCCAGCTGTAGCTAACCCCATTGAAAAAATTCTTGAAAACCAATTAAAAGCGCAAGGCATAAAAGTCATGAACGAGCAATTCATCCCTGGTATGAAGAAATTGCTTGATAATGACTTGGATCTAGCTGAATTAAAAAACCTTATCCAAAAACATGGTGGTCAAGCCATGGTTATTGCCAATATTAATTATGTTGGCTCTCAACAACTCAACTATGCAGGCCGCAGCAGTGAACTAATCAATGCGCAGTTAGATGTTGATGCCTACGAAATCAAATCCGGTGATAGTATTGGTTCTGGTTATGGTGCAAAACTAAGTTATACCTCATTAAATGCGACAGATGAAGCAACCGAAGCTGTCATGCAATTTACCGACCGCCTAACCACTAGCATCAAAAATAAAATCTAAAATATCCGATATAGAAACTCACTTTAGAGTGCCATTGCTAGTTATCAACCCTGCGGCATTATACCGCAGGGTTGATAACTAGCGTGTTGGTACAATAAAGCTGTGTTTTGAACAGTTTAAATTTATCGGGCAAACTAGATTCTCATATCAATATAAGCAATTATAAGAAGCTCCGTTGTTAAATTTTTGTTAAGACAAGCAATTAATTGTTGACACGTACGACTAATTTAGTAGTATGTAGTTAGTAATACGACTGCTTTAGTACTAAGCAGCTATTATTTAACCATTTAATAAACTGGAGAAGAAAATGAAAATAAAACTTAATCCAATTGCATATGCAATTAAAAGTATACTCTATACAACATTGGTTGTATCAATAGCCGCAGGTGGCGTTGCATCTGCTCAGACTAAAGAAGAAAAACAAGAAGAGATCAAAAAAGAAAGTTTAGATAGAATTGTTGTTACAGGCTCTCGTATTAAGAGACTTGACTTAGAAACAAGTGTCCCAGTACAAGTATTTGATGCTGACTTTATCGAAGCAACAGGGGCTTCTACTGTACAAGATTTCTTATTTCAATCCAATATTGCAGGCCCTGGACTGTTCAATGAAAACTCTACATTATCACAAACTGCTGGAACGGCAAACTTTGATACCAGAGGTTTTGGAGCCAATTATGTTGTTGTATTGCTTAATGGTCGAAGACTGCCAGGAGACCCGCTAGGTGGAGGCTCAGCTACAAATATTAACTTAATACCTCTTGGGGCTATTGATAGAATTGAGTATCTTTCTGATGGAGCATCTGCAATTTATGGTGCGGATGCAATTTCAGGTGTTATTAATATCATCACAAAAAAGGATTTTGATGGAGCCAATGTAAATATACGTTTAGCTGAAACCTCTAAGAGTGATGGTGAATTTAGTGATATTTCTGTAGCAATTGGCTCTACCTTTGATAAAGGCAGCATGTTCATTGGCTTTAACTGGTCACAGCAGGATGACATTGATGCAGCAACTAGACCACTAATTAGATCAGGGGTTGCTCCTGACGGAACAGACGGTCGTAGTCCAACGGGCTTGCCAGGAACATTTATTGATTTCGGTTCAGGAATTTCATTCCCTGATCCAAGTTGCCCACAATCAAGTATCAGGCCTGCAACTTTTACAAGTTTAGGCTCTGACTGTGCTTTTGATTTTGCTCCTTTATATGATGCAATTCCTGCACAAACAAGACAGTCAATTTTAGCAACTGGGGATTATCAAACCTCTGAAAATGGTATGGCTTATGGTGAGTTTCGCCTTAGTCGTAATGTTACTGAAGTACGTAATGGTGCAGCTCCTGCTTTTTTTAATATAACAGGTGCTCAATCGTTACTTGATATTGACCAACAACTTGGAACTGATTTGTTTAATTCACCTTCGGTTTTTATCTTACGGCGTTCAGTTGATGCAGGACCACGAGCAACAGATAATACCAATACTGCACTTTCTGCAGTTGTTGGTTATGCCCACTCTTTTGGAGTGCATACTTTGGACGTAAGCTATCAAGCAGTTGACTCTGAGCAAAACCGAGTTGGTGTTGGTGGGCAAATTTCAAAATCTGCTTTAGAAGCCGCAGTTCAAAGCGGTGTTTTTGATCCATCTCAAGTTTATGACCCTAATTTTTATGCTGTTAATGGTCTAACTATATCTACCCAGCGCCAAGCAATTGGTAATGAAGATGTTTTTAGGGCAGATTTAGATGGTTATTTTAACGTTGGTTTTGGCAATAGTGACTTAGGTTATGCAGTAGGTTTTGAAAGTAAAGACCAATCATTTTTTGACCGGGCAGATGTTGCCTCATCTACAGGTGATGTAGCAGGTGGTGCAAGTTCTAACGGTTCAGGTGAAGCACAAGTTCAAGCTATGTATGCCGAGCTGTCATTCTCTCCGGTCAAAGGTGTTGAGTTAGGATTGGCAGGAAGATTTGATGATTATGACTGGAACAATAATCTCACATCAGGTGGTGATAGCCAATCTACATACCGCCTTTCAGCATCATGGAAGCCCACAGATAATTTTATGGTTCGTGGTTCTTATGGTACAGGATTTAGAGCACCAACCTTGGGTAATTTATTTCTAGGGCGTTCATTTGGTGTAACAAGAGCTGTTGATACTACAATTTGCAATCAAGTAAGTGCAAACCCAACTTCTACTCAACAAGACATAGATAATGCTTGTCGATTACTTGAGATTAGATCGGTAGGAGGTGGGAACTCAGCTCTTGAAACAGAAGACTCTACATCTTATAGCTTAGGAATGGTATTTGAACCTATTGAAAATTTAAGTTTTTCATTGGATTATTACAATATTGAAGTTGAAAACAAAATTGGCTCATTAGGAGTGCAAGAAATCATTGATAATGAAGCTTTGTTCCCACACTTGATTACTCGTGTTAATGGAACATTGACCTCGCCAGGTGCTGAAGTACGGTCAAATTTGCAGAACCTTAATCAAGAAAATGGTGAGGGTATTGATTTTACGAGTAAGTATGCTATCAATACTGATTTTGGACGCTTTGGGTTTGATTTAAGGGCAGCTTATCTTATCAGTCATGAACGTCAAATTTCGATATTGCAACCGTTATGTGATGGTAAAGGAACAACGAGTGAGCCAGAATGGAGGTGGAATGGTCAAGGCAATTGGAGTAATGATGCGTGGAATGCTACGCTTAATTTCCGTTATATTGGAAGTACAAGAGACTTACCAGCGGGAAGAGATACGGTCAATAACTCTTGTGATGTCAATCCTACCAGACCAGCTCAAGATGTAGATGATTATATTGAGTTTGGTACATCTGTTAGTTATAACTTTACAAAGTCAAAATTAACCTTTGGAGTAAGAAACCTACTCGATCAAGAACCTCCTTTTTCAGAGGTTGCTGCAGGAGGCTGGCCGTGGTTTGATCAAGCTCTATATGATATTCGCGGTAGAAATTATTACTTGAATTTTAAATATGACTTTTAATACCTTAGTATTAACTCTGAATTCCAGTACTACATTTCAAAGTTAATATAGAAACAATCTATATATATTCATAACTAAAAGCTAATTACTTTCGAGCAATTAGCTTTTTTTTGCGATACCTCTTTACACGTACTACTTTTTTCGTATATAATATATTACACAAATTAATACAAAGTAAATTACTTTTTATTATATTTGTTTTTCCAAAAAATCAGGATGACTTTTGCACCAAGGATGGTGCGCTTTTTTAAAAAACAACTGTTTTATTTCCGTGAATAAAAACTCGGTCATTAAGTACCAATGACAAAGCGCGAGATAACACTACTTTTTCCACATCACGCCCTGCTCTTTGCATATCTCTCCAATCAAAACGATGATTAACAGGGATTATATTTTGTGCGATAATCGGACCTTCATCTAAATCACGGGTGACGAAGTGTGCTGTCGCTCCAATGATTTTAACACCGCGTTCAAAAGCCTGTTTGTAAGGGTTTGCACCGATAAATGCTGGTAAAAAGGAGTGGTGAATATTGATAATTTTTTGTTTATAAGTGTTGACGAAATTTTCAGTTAGGATTCTCATGTATTTGGCTAAAACAATATAATCAAAATCGTAGCTATTTATTTTTCCCATGACCTCATATTCGTGTTCCATGCGATTAACTCCCAGTGCAGAAACATAATGAAACGGAATATCAAAACGTGCCACTAACTGTTCTAATGTTTTATGATTACCAATCACAGCCTGTATGTCTGCATCAAGTTCACCTGCGGAATGGCGAATTAAAATATCTCCCAATGCATGAGATTCTTTGGTCACTAGCAGAACAATTTTTTTCTTTTCGGGTGTGACAAGTTGCAAATTGGCATGAGTAGGTAAAACACTGAGCAACTCAGACTCTAAATCTTTTGCATTGAAATGACCACTGACAACACTGCGCATAAAAAATTTGCCCGAACCTTTATCCACAAACTCTTGGTTGCTATCAATATTCAATCCACGCTGAAAAAATACTTTTGATACAAGATAGACTAAGCCTTTAGCATCAGTGCAATCAATTAGGATACGTGCTTTATTTTTTGAATTTTTCATTAATAATCTGTTATGTTTTCACAAAATTTTCAATTGCACCTATAATAACCTTTTTTAATAAAAAACAACTATGAATAACCACGATTTATTTACACAAGCACAAAAATTTATCCCAGGCGGTGTTAATTCACCCGTTAGAGCATTTAAAGGAGTTGGTGGCGATCCATTATTCATAAAAAAAGCCAAAGGTCCATACATCTATGATGTCGATGACAAAGAGTATATCGACTATATTGGCTCTTGGGGTCCGATGATTGCAGGGCATTGCAATAAAAAAGTATTAAAAGCAGTGCACAAAGCCGTCGATAATGGCATGAGCTTTGGTACTCCCACCCAGCAAGAAGTCACAGTTGCTGAAAAAATGTGTAATCTCATTCCTTCAATGGATATGGTTAGGATGGTGAACTCAGGAACTGAAGCCACAATGAGTGCTATACGTTTAGCTCGTGGTTTTACCAATCGTGACAAAATTATTAAATTTGAAGGCTGCTACCACGGACATGCCGACTCCTTTTTAGTCAAAGCAGGCAGTGGCGTATTAACACTTGGCATTCCTGGCTCACCAGGTGTCCCATCAGCTGTAGCAGATTTAACATTAACCGTTCCCTATAATGATTTAGATGCTTTAGAGAGCATGATGAAAACTCATGGCGATGATGTCGCTGCCATTATTGTTGAGCCAATTGCTGGCAATATGAATATGATTTTACCACAAGCGGGTTATTTGCAAGGCATGCGTGATTTGTGTGACAAATACGGAGCGGTCTTAATTTTTGATGAAGTCATGACCGGCTTTCGTGTCGCCCTAGGCGGTGCACAAGCAGTTTATGGCATTACCCCTGGTTTAACTACCTTTGGTAAAGTCATTGGTGGTGGGTTGCCAGTCGGAGCCTTTGGTGGGCGCAAAGACATCATGTCATATATTGCTCCACTTGGTCCCGTTTATCAAGCAGGGACTTTATCAGGTAATCCAGTTGCCATGACCGCTGGTTCGGTTATGCTGGACATCATTTCTGTTGATGGTTTTTATGATGATTTGGCAGTAAAAACACAAAACTTAGTTGATGGTTTGCAAAGTATTGCAGATAAAAACAACATTGCCTTTAGAACGGTCAATGTTGGTGGCATGTTTGGTATGTATTTTAGTGACGATGTTAACATTCATAATTTTGATGATTTAACCAAGTGTGATGAAAATCGTTTCAAAAAGTTTTTCCACAGCATGTTGGAACAAGGTGTTTATCTTGCTCCTTCGGCTTTTGAGGCTGGTTTTGTATCCTCAACCCATGATGAAGTGACTTTAAGCAAAACATTAAAAGCAGCAACCTTTGCCTTTTCAGAGTTAAACACTTAGGAAACTAAAATGGAAGAATCATCTTGGTTACAAGCAGTTTTGGATTGGGTGCAGTTGCACCCACATGCCACTGGTTGGATGATTTTTTTAGTGGCATTGGGCGAATCACTGTTACTTGTTGGGATTTTGTTACCAGGTGCTGCCATATTAATTGGATTAGGTACACTTATAGGTTTAGGTGTTGTTGATTTTAAACTAGCATGGATTACTGCATCAATTGGTGCATTTGTTGGTGATGGTATTAGCTTTTGGATAGGTCACCACTACAAAAAACGCTTACTACTCATATGGCCAATAAACAAGTTTCCAAAACTAACTGATCAAGGGCAAAGCTTTTTCAAAAAATGGGGGTTGCTCAGTGTTTTTATTGGTCGTTTTGTTGGCTTGGTTCGACCTATTATCCCTGCCATTGCTGGGATGATGCAAATGCCTATCAAAAAATACATTGCCATTAGTACCATTGCCGCTATTTTATGGTCACCCTTTTATTTACTACCTGGCATGTTATTTGGTAATGCCATGGGTGTGATGTCGAAAGTGGCTGGTAAACTGGCTATATTAGTTTTGATTTTTGTGGCGACTGTTGCTTTGGTTTATTGGGTTATGCATTTGTTGTACGACTTTTTATTACCAAGAACTCATAGAATTTTAAGCCATGTACTCATATGGACACAAAAGCATCCACTCCTTGGCAGATTAACATCAGGACTAATTGACCCTCGTAAGCCTGAAAAAGGCTCTTTGGCCTTGATGGCAAGTTTTATCATTGCCATAACAGTTGCGGCACTTCTCTTTAGCCTAAATAGCGAAACAGTTGGCTCATGGTCTTTGCAAGTTGATAATTTCATGCGGGCTTTTCATACTGACTGGACAGAACCTGTAATGTTGTTTATTTTATCCGTCACCCATGATTTGGCAATTATAGTTCCTTCAACTTTAGTGTTTTTATGGTTGATACGTCGAAAGCGCGAGGTTGCAGCAGGTCATTGGGGCTTTATTGTTATTACGGGTTATATTCTGTCTTTGTTAATAAATTATTTTTCACATGAAAACAATGAAGGATGGTTTAGCTACAATCACCTAACATGGTTTATTACTGTTATTGCCTTTTGGTCTGCTTTAATCTCTGGTGCATTACCACATAAAATGCGTTCTTGGCCGTATACATTAGCCACATTACTCGTTGCTGTTGTCTCTTTTGCTCAACTCTTCTTTCATCAAATGAGTCTTGGCGTTGTATTGATTTCAATCTTTAGCTCAGTTCTTTGGGCCTCAGTGGTTGCTATTGCATACCGCATGCGTGCTCGCAAACAGATGCTTGGCTGGCCAATTTCTGCCATATTTTTTGGCTTCCAAGCTATTACCATCGTCTTTGTATTGATATTCTTTGCGGGACAATTTAAACAAAGCAACACTTTAGTTGCCAATACACTCACCGAACAACAATGGTTAAGTTGTGAGCTACTCGAACGCAATGATTGGCTAAATCGTCCAAAACAAGCTTTTTCAATTCACTACTTAGGTAACTTAAAAGACTTAAGCGAAGAATTAGCCACACAAAATTGGAAAGCTATCAAACCAAGTGCATGGAAAGATGTATGGAAAGCCTTAACAAGCGATGAAAACAGTGAAGAAATAGCCATTATTCCTAGCACAAACAATGGCAAGATAGAATCAATGATTTTAACCAAATCAGTCAATAACAACCTAATCGCGCTGCATTTATGGCAACAGGCTGTATCTATTGATCATTCAAACCAAGCGGTTTATGCGGGTTATATTTCCTTGCATAAAATCAATCAAAAAATGGGATTAACCTATTGGAAAAACTTTGTCGATCAACAAGCTCTTCAAATTTTTACTGAAGCAATTAAAACGAGTAATGAACTCACAATTGACCACAACAATGACCAATACTTTATCCGTCAAATGGAGCCACAATGAATTTTATACAAGAATACTTTCAACACATATCAAGTTTTGGTAAAGCTGCCATTATTTTGAACATTCTTTTCTTTGTTCTTTCTGGCGTTATATTCAAATACATTGTTAAGCCAACTGATGATGAAGACAAAAACACAAAACGTATATTTTGGCTGCGTTTTTTAAATTTTTTATTGCTGATGATATATGTTGTCGATGCTTTTCTCAATGGTACAACTAACGACAATGAATGGCTATTAAAGGCTTCACAAACAGGTCTGGTTTTTTTAATTTCTTATCTCTTTATACAATTCTCTCATGCCTGGGCATTGCAACATTATGGCAAAGATAAAACAGTAGATGGAGAAGAGGTCAGTAGCAGTACTTATAAATCTGAAATGATGCATATTATTATAATTGCCATCAGCATTATTGCTGCGATTTTACTGTTAGTAAATATTTGGAATGTCACTAACTGGTTGCAAGCCACAGGTGTATTGGGCGGTTTATTGGTTATATTATTTGCCACCAAAGATGCTTGGGCTGTTGATAGCGCTCATGGATTAATCCTCCTTTACAATAATGACTTGGAGCCCGGTGTGGTTTGTCGAATTCCAGAATATAATATTTTAGCAATATTACGTAAAGTTTCTTTAACTCAAACCACCTTTAGAGATTTGGTGCAAAAACACAAAATTGTTATCCCAAATTCCAAACTGCGCAACACTAAAATCGAAGTACTCAACCGTTCTGGAAGCACCAACTGGAATGATTATATCGAATACAAAATAGGCTATGCGACTTCAGCAAAAACGGTCAGTGATTATTTCGAAAAAGTATGGGAAGCTGCCTGTGAAAAAAACAGTGCTTTGAACATCGAGAAAAAACCAAAACTCGCCCTCATAGAAGCAGGAGATCACGCTATTCTTTGGCGTTTACATTACCCACTTGATAATATTTATCATCTCAAGTCAGCAAAGTACGCCATTAATCGCGTTGCCTTTGATTTACAAGAAGAATTTAATCTGTCTCTTTCAACTCCTATCACCCATCAAGCGGTTGGTGAATCGGTTATTGAGGTTATCGACGAAGAAGCACAACCAAACCCAAAAGAAATTGAATGAAATCAAATAAATGCGATACGGTATTATAATCTAATACTCAAGGTTACTTATACGCGTTAAAAATATTAATAGTTGAAACAATCAATCGAATAAATCATCATGGATGCTCCCTAACAAAAGGAAAACACCATGCGACAAATTACTTTATTCCTATTACTTTTTTCACTCAGCGGCTGCCTTATGGGTGAATACCGACAACGACATAGCCGCTCAACTTCCTTAGTTCAGTTTCTTTACCCAGATGGAAAGTTACCCTTAACAGACAAAAGGCACCCTGTTTTAAACCTTCCATTACACGTTGGTTTGGCATTTATACCCGATAAACGAACAACAACCGTAATTTCACCTATCACTAAAAATCAATTGTTAGAAAACGTTAAAACAGCATTTGAGACAAAAGAATATGTCGATAAAATTACAATAATTCCACAACTCTACCTACAGAGCAGTCAAGGCTACTCAACTTTACAACAAATCAAAACACTCTATAACCTGGATGTTATTGCCTTGGTTTCTTACGACCAGTTACTTAACAGTCAAGAAAACATATTAAGTCTCACTTATTTGACAATTGTTGGTGCATATATTTTTCATGGAACCGATTACAACGTCAATACACTGATGGATTTAGCTGTAGTTGATGTAGATTCACAGAGCATATTATTTCGAGCCGCAGGTACAAGCGCATCTAAAAACAAACGAGTCTCGTTTGCCAAACATAAACAAGCCTTTAGAGACAAACAAAACCAAGAATTTGAAATTGCCATGGGTCAGATGCAAAGAAACTTGGTACTAGCTTTAGATAAATTTGAACAAAGACTGCGAAACAAAGAAGCCAACGAAAAAATTAAAGTTAATTACCGCGATGGTTATTCGGGAGGCTCAGTCTCTTTGTTCTTATTGTTAACACTATTATTTCTATCAATATTTAAACTTACGCTCAAAAGAACTTCTTATGTACGAAGCGAATAATTTTCACTATTTACAACTAATCACAGCGCATTTTTATCATTATGATTGGCAGCATCTAAGTTTAAACCTATTAGCATTTATTTTTTTGTTATATTTAATTCCATCAAGCAACAAAGAACGAATCACGGTAAGTCTGTCATCGGTTGTTTTTATCGATATTTATTTAATATTATTCGATGTACGCTTTTATGCAGGTTTTTCTGGCATTAATTATGCAATGATTGGTTTAGGCTGTTATCATTTGATTGAGATAGGAAAAGGTAAGCAAGCTATTTTATTATGTTTTGGATTGCTTATTTATGTGTTTGTTTTTGCTGATGATTCACATAAAATAAACAATACAACATCATGGCAATCGCTAAAACAAGCCCATGTTTTGGGGTTTATTGCAGGGTTTATTTCCAAGGGTGCTTTTCACCGCAAGTGGAGTGTGCTGATATTTCATCACTTTAAATAGCACCCTAATCCCGATAGAGGAAAGCCAAAACAAGTTGTAAGCATACGTTTAGATGACTTGATTTAATTGCGCAGAAGATAAGCTCAAACGGGCAGCTAGCCAAGTCACCAAAATAGCTGCGAACAATACACTTAAAATTTGCGTGACACTTAGCCCATGTAAGGTAATATTAATGCCAAAATTTTGCACTAAGGATGCAACGGTATCTTCCAGCCAATAAAAACTAACACTCAAGAAGATGAGGGACAACAAAGCAGCTATTGCCCCCAAAACCACACCCATATACAGAAAACTACGGCGCGTTTGTGCATCACTAGCTCCGATGAGTTCAAGTAGTCTTAATTCACTCTTGTGATCAGTTATTTCATTGGCAATTGTATTCCCAAGTATAACCATCACAATTAATAGAAACATTAAGGCACTGATTCTAGCCATTTGTAAAAGAGTTTGCGTTATGGCTTCTAGTTGAGTCAACCACTGTTTATCGTAACTAACGTATTCTACTTGTGGGTTTAGGCTTAGGTTGTTGACAAAGTCATCCACTTCCTCAACTACAACATCAGGCTTAATCTTTACCGATATTTGTTTGGGGAAATCCTCTGCTTGAATTAAATCAACGACTTGGGAAAACTGTGCATCTTCAAACAATGTTTTTTTAACTTGATTCGAATCGGTTAATACAACTGTATCAACTATTGGCATTTCTTTAATCTCTTGCAAAAAGATATCGGCTTCTTTTAAATCCATTTTACCATCGAGAAAAACTGCAATACTGCCTTGTTGCTGCCAGGATTCTTTAAGCTCATCGTAATTAAGCCAAATAGTCCATAAGAATAAAGGAATAAAAAAACAAATCGCCAATGTCAAAATCGTCATTCCAGATTTTATTGGCTGTTTCCATGGCATAGAAATACCCTCGCCTATGGCGTGTTTGTGCCCACGCAGGTATTTAATTAATCCATTTGGCTGTGGTGCTTTTTTTATCATGGGGAGTACGGATTGGGTTGTGGATTAAAGTCATCAATCAATTCGCCCTTATCCAAAACTAATACTCTTTTTTGCAGACGTTTGATTAAAAAAAGATCATGTGATGCAATAATAATAGTCATGCCTTGTTTATTCAATTCTTCAAATATTTGCATGAGCTCTAATGACAAATCAGGGTCAAGATTTCCTGTAGGCTCATCAGCCAATATCAATGAAGGCTTCGCCACAAATGCACGGGCAATGCCAACACGTTGTTGTTGTCCACTGGATAATTCTTGAGGATAAAAGTTGGCTTTCTCACCTATACTGACTTGCTGTAATGCTGACCTCGCACTTTTAAAGCTATAGGAATCAGAATAACCTCGTATCTGTAAGGGTAATGCGACATTTTCAAGCACTGTTTTGTTATCTAATAAACGATGGTCTTGAAAAATCATACCTATATCAAGTCTATACTTGTGAATATCTCTTGCTTTGATTGTATTGATCTCTTTTCCATTAACACATAATTGCCCATAACTCGCTGATTGCATCATCATAAGCAACCTAAGAATAGTCGTCTTACCTGCTCCTGAATGACCCGTTAAAAACAGCATTTCACCGGCTTCAACTTCAAAACTCACATCACGTAATGCTTTGTTGTCTTTGCCGTAACTTTTTGAAATGCGTTTAAAACTTATCACAGCTTTTAACTACAGGAGTATCTGAGGCACTGTTATTTCACTCAATGCGTGAATGCTGGAAATATCAGTATAATAGGCACGTACAATCTTATTTTGAACATCTGTCGAAAATACACTAATAACTTCCGAGTCAATCGCCCATGCTTGATGTATAAATAAAAGTATAAAAATAAGCAGTTTTTTCATAGATATAAAGCCAAGTTAATTCTGTACGTTAGTTTACCTTTGTTAAGTCAATCTTAACAGAACTTTTTCATCGAATATTCATTTCTAAGAAGTTGAAAAGAAACAATAATTGAATGCCAATAGAACCCAAGTACAATGGAACAACAACTCAATTTTAGATTTGATATAAAATCTATAAAATTGTCTACTTTCTTAAACAGGAATAAATCCATGAAAAAAACCAACGATAATTGCATCACAATTAAGACAGATGTAAACTATAAATACCTGTAAAGATCTTTGCACAACCTTGGAGCGGCAGATAAAAGTGAAAAAACATAATGGTATGAGCCGTGAAAGGCTCGGTATTTTATACGACACATTAGTTTTTACTAGTTTAGGCTACTTATTTGCAGCAGTAGTATTAATTTTTACTTTAAAAGACCGCATACCTTTTGAAAATAAAACTACATGGTTTTCGATGTTGTTTTTATCAGTCTCTTTTGGGTTATATATAAAAAATCGATACAATTTAAAAAAGAATTCTCCTAGTATTAATATGCAATTTTGGGAACGTAAATTCCTACTTGCTTCATTGTTAGTAGCTCTGTCCTGGGGAACTGCTGGAATAATTTTATACCCAGAAAACTCTTTAACTGAACAAACTTTTTTGTATTTAACCATTACAGGAGTTGTTGCTGCGACAGTAGGAACAATTTCTGCTAGTTTAAAGTCTGTACTGATTTTTACTTCCATCACATTATTTCCATTGATTGTACATATTTTATATAAAAACCAAGAGAACAGTATTGTTTTAGCACTTTATTTTTTATTGATACTGATTTTTTCTTTACTTATTGCCAAGAAGTTCAATAAAAACTTAAAAGAAAAACTCAAACTCAAACTAAATTCAAAGAAAACAGAAATGCAATCGCATGAAAATGATTTGAAATTTAAAAAACTCTATGAACAGTCAGAAATATCAAATAAGGCTAAATCAGATTTTCTTGCCAATATGAGCCATGAAATTCGCACCCCAATGAATGGTGTTTTAGGAAACCTAAGCTTATTATTGATGAATGAACTTTCTGAAGAACAACAAAAAAGAACTCTATCAATACAAAGCAGTGCTAATTCCATGCTTGCTATTATTAATGACATTCTTGACTTTTCAAAGATCGAAGCTGGAATGTTGAGTGTTGATTTGCATGATTTTGATTTTGCTCGTTTTATTAATGAGTTTTCTTCTATTGTCAGCAGCACTATCAGGGCCAAGGGATTGAACTTTCGCTGTCATTACTCACCAGAATTAAATAGATGGTTTAAAGGCGATTCAGAACGAATTAAACAAATTCTCAACAACCTGATTAATAATTCATTAAAATTTACTGAAACTGGTTCAATAACAGTAAATTGCAAACCAAGCTATAGCAATGATCTATTTACCATCTTAGAGTTTGAGGTTATTGATACGGGGATAGGTATTAGTCCAGAGCAAAAAAATACAATTTTTGAACGATTTACCCAAGCCGATAATTCCACAACGAGAAAATACGGTGGCACAGGCTTAGGTTTAAGTATTTGCAAACAACTAACCTCATTGTTAGGTGGAGACATCTCTATAAAGGATACAACTAACAAAGGAACCCATATCTCTTTTACTGTGAAGTTGAAGAAAGTTGAAACCCCAAAACAAACCCATCAAGCAAAAAAACATATTTATCATAATGATGCTAATATTCTTATTGTTGATGATAATGATACCAACATAATGGTTGCTCAAGACATGCTTGAAGTCATAGGAGCAAAAGTAACGAGTGCAAAAAATGGTTTAGAAGCAGTCAAAGCCATTTCAGATAAAAACTTTGATTTAATTTTCATGGATTGTCACATGCCTGAAATGGATGGTTACGAGGCTACTAGACAAATTAGACGATTACGACCCCAAGATAGAAATTATAATATTGCCATTATCGCAATGACAGCCAGTGCCATGGTTGGTGATAGGGAAAAGTGCTTATCATGTGGAATGGATGATTATATGACCAAGCCAATTGAAATAGACCTTATCCAACAAAAATTACAATATTGGTTACACAAAGACAGAAATGAGGAAATAGATGCGTCACTTGAAGAACAAAAACCACCTCAAACAGCACAATCACTCCCTCGAGGAGAGAAAAAAAGAAGTGCCCTTGTTTTCGATTATAATGCTATTTATGATAGAGTTTCTGACAGTCATGAAATGGTCGTTAAGGTATGCAAACATTCTCTTGTTTCAATGGCAGAAACCTTAGTTGACTTACATGCGTCAATTAAAAATAAAGATTTCCCTGCAGCCCAAAAACTAGCTCATTCGCTTAAAGGGGCTTCTGTAACAATTGGCTGCATGCGCTTAAATGCGGCAACTATTATTGTAGAAAACAACCTAAAACAAAAAGCATACACAAATTTGCCTGAAAACTTCAACCAACTCAAAACTATTTTTTTAGTTACTAAAAAACAGATTCAAAAAGACTTGAAACTTTAAAAAATTCATTCTCCATTTTTATCAATTAATTATGGTATTCATCTGGAATATTGGTAACAACATTGCTAAGACAATAAGCAAAATCATCATACCAACAATAAGGATGGCTACTGGTTGCATGATACTAATAATTGAACTCAATCGGTGGTTGACATCACGCTCTTGGGTGTCGGCTGCACGTTCGAGCATTTCCGACAAAATGCCTGATTGTTCGCCTGAGTGAATAAGACGGATTGTCATGGGTGGAAAATAGCCGTTTGTTTTTAACGATTGACTTAAACTAGAGCCCTCACGCACTTGTGCGGCGGTGTTTTCTATAGCATCTTTAATGGCTAAATTTTTGACCACTTTGGATGAAAGTGATAAGGCTTGTACGATTGGCACCGTTGATTTAGTCAAAATCCCCAAAGTTCTGGTAAATTTAGCAGACTGGGAGACTTTAATAAAACTGCCCGCTAAAGGAAGTTTTAGTAAAAACTGGTGCCATTTGTACTTAAATTGTTTATTCTGTAAAGCCACAATAAAGGCAACTATTAGAATCAACAGTACAATTAAGAAGTAAATTCCATAATGACGCAACCAATCACTTAAGGTCACTAATGCACGAGTTATAACGGGGAGCTCTGCATTATTATTTTCAAACACTTGAATGACTTTGGGAACAATATAGACCATTAAACCAGAAACAACGGCTATCGAGGTCACAATCAAAATTAAAGGATACAATAATGCCATCCACGATTGTTTGCTCATGTCTTGGCGTGCCTCGAGGTATTCAGCTAAACGCAATAAGACTTCATCCAAATGTCCTGATTGTTCGCCTGCTTCAACACTGGTAGTGATGAGCTCATCAAAAGCTTTAGGAAATAATCCCATCGCATAAGCCAGTGTATTACCTTCCATGAGCTTGCCTCGGCAAGTCATCAGAATTTTTTTGGAGCTTTTATGATCGCTCTGCTCTATTGTGGTACTTAATGCTTCATCCAGTGGCAGACCAGCTTTCATCAGAGTTGATAGTTGTCGAATAATAATGGGCAATTCGCCTGCACGAAATGTTGTGCTGAATTTTTTATCGGTGTGCCCGCTTATTTCTTGAGCATTAACTTTCTTGATTTCGACAGGAATTAAGCCTTGCTCTCGCAGTATTTGTCTGACATGTTTTTCTGTATCAGCTTGCAATACGCCTGACTTTGTTTTACCTAACTCATCTAGTGATTTGTATTCGTAAGCATCCATACTCTTAGGTTACACGCAGAATTTCATCAGCCGTGGTGATTCCTTGGCACATTTTTAGTACGCCATCGGTACGAATTGAGGTTGATGATTCACGTGCATGGGCTTCAAGTTGTTGTTCAGATGCTCCTTGGTGAATCAAGGTTTTCATTTTTTCATCAATAGTAACCAATTCATAAATACCCGTTCGTCCTGAATAAGCTTCCTGAATCGGCAAGCTATCATCAGCCCGATACAGTGTTTGTGGCTTGATTCCAAATAACTCACATTCTTTTTCATCGGGTTGGTAGGCAATGCGTGTTTTGGGGTTAAGCACTCGAACCAATCGTTGGGCTAAAACTGCCTTTACACTAGAGGCTAGTAAAAATGGGGCAACACCCATGTCAATTAAACGCGTAATGGCTCCCACTGCTGTATTGGTGTGTAAGGTTGACATGACCAAATGACCAGTCAAACTGGCTTGCACAGCAATTTCTGCCGTTTCTAAATCACGGATTTCTCCGACCATAATAACATCAGGATCTTGACGTAATATTGCCCGCAATCCCTTAGCAAAGGTCATATCAATTTTTGAATTTATTTGTGTTTGTGATATTCCCCCTAAATAATACTCAATAGGATCTTCAACCGTCATGATATTACGCGTGCGGTCATTTATTGTTTCAATACCCGCATATAAAGTGGTGGTTTTACCAGAGCCTGTAGGACCAGTGACCAATATTATTCCATGTGGTAGATTGACCATTTTTTCCATCGTAGCTAAGTCGTCATGTTTCATGCCTAGGCGAGTTAAATCTAATTTCCCCGCTTGTTTATCCAATAATCGCATAACGATGCGCTCCCCGAATGCCCCCGGGATTGTGGAGACACGCACATCCACAGAACGCCCTGCAATTTTGATGGAGATACGACCATCTTGCGGTAAGCGTTTTTCAGAAATATCCAGTTTGGACATAATTTTAATACGAGATGAAATCAACGGAGCAATCGCTTTAGGTGGAGCAATAACCTCTTGCAAGGTTCCATCAACACGGTAACGAACCGATACTTTGTCCTCAAAAGGTTCGATATGAATATCAGAGGCATTAACTTTAACCGCATCAGAGAGCATCGCATTAATTAAGCGAATAATCGGCGCATCATCATTGCTTTCGAGTAAGTCCTCAGGCTCTCCCAAGTCATCGGCTATTTCTGCAAGTCCTGGTTGGTTATCAAAATCTATAACATCATCAGATAAAGCATTATGTTGTTGGTACAGTTTTTGTATGACCGCTTTGTACTCTTCATCGCTGTAGAAGTTAGCCTTTGCTATAGTCCCAGCAAATCGTTGCAATTCATCAATAGTTGCATTGTTCGCCGAGGAACTCAGCGCTAATGTGACAGCATCGTCGTCCCATGATTCTATCGTTCCACCACGTTTACGCGCAAAACCATACGATGGAAATTTACCCCTATTCATCATTGCCTATTTGTTGCGGAAGAACAATCCCTCCTTTGATAAACTCGGCTTGGTTGATTTTCTCTAACTGTTGTCCACGTATCTCGTTATACAACTTATTGGTTACCTCTGCTTGGTTACTGCTGTCTAGAATTTTTGGGTGGATGAAAATCATTAAATTACGCTTAACCCGAGTTTTCTTTTTGTGCCTAAATAAATTTCTAATTACAGGAATATCTCCCAGTATAGGGACTTTCTTGATACTTTCTTCAATAGTGTCATCAATCAATCCACCTAACACGATGACTCCATCATTAGGTACCATAACTGAAGTAGTCAATGTTCTTTTGTTGGTGATTACATCTACTGCAGTTGCCGATTGTGCTAAAGAAGACACCTCTTGGGAAATGTCCAATACAATTTGATTGCCTTCATAAATATGTGGTGTCACGGTTAATGAAATCCCGATGTCTTTGCGCTGAATGGTTGAAAACGGATTGGTTGAACCATTATTGGCTCCAGTATTAGTAAACTGCCCTGTTAAAAAAGGCACTTCTTGCCCAACAGATAGACTGGCTTCCTTGTTATTTAAAGTCACTATTGATGGTGTTGATAAAATATTGTTATTGGTATTTTGTGCTAAGGCTGACAATAAAGCACCAATTTGAGGGTTGCCATCCCCATCTAAATGAACGTAACCGACATTAACACCATTGTTGACCAAACCGCCTGCTGTATTAGGAGAGAGAATGTTTCCAATAATACCATAGTTTGTTCCACCAACAAGTCCCTCACCACCATTAAGTTGATTCAACAAACCTTGCCACTGAAATCCCGCTTCTTTGGAATGATCAACAGTAATTTCAGCAATAATGGCCTCAACCAAAACTTGTGGTCTTGGCACATCTAATTGAGTGATGGCACTTTGTAGATTTCTAAACACTGTCGGTGAGGCATTAATCACTAAAGAATTTGTTTCTTTATGTGCTTGAATGGTGGCATTTTGTTCACTAGATTTTTCACCACTGGAATTAACTTGTGATTTATTGGCTAATGTTTCAAGTATTGAAACCAATGATTCAGCTTCAGAATATTTAAGCTTAATCACTTGTGATTGTGTATTGGTTTCAAGAGGGGAATCCAGCTGTGCTATCAAGGTATGGATACGTATTTTTAACGCAGGTGGCGCATTGATAATAACGGAATTGGTTCGTTCATCGGCAACAATCTTAGTCTTGCTTCCCAATGCCGCTGTTCCTGTATCAAGCAATGACTCTATTGTTTGTGCTACCTCTGTTGCATTGGCATGCTGCAGGGAAATCATATCAATGGAAGAATCTGACTTTTTATCAATGCGATGAATAATGGCAAGCATACGCTCAACATTTTTGGCGCGATCAGAAATAATTAAGAGATTGCTTTCTTTATGGGCAATAACATTGGCTTTCTTATTAATGCTCTTCAACATGGTCAACAAATCTTGAGCTGGCACATATTTTAATGGCACAATACGCGTCACAAAATCACTGCCATTGGTCTGGTTTAATTCGCCAATAACACCGCCGATATCACTTTCTGGTATAATCTTAATGCTATTACCATCATTGATTGCAGCCAATCCATGTACATTTAAAACGGTTAAAAAGATATCATAGATTTCATCTTTATGCACTGGTCTTCCAGAAATTACAGTGACTTTGGCTTGAATTTGTGGGTCGATAATAAAGTTTTTCTTGGTAATGTCCGATACTGTTTCAATCAATAATCGAATATCAGCATCTTGAAGATTCAAACTACGTAGCTCGTCATCGGCAGCAAATAGGTTAAAACTACTTAAGAAAAGTACAGAAGCAAGAATAATTTTGGTTAATTTCATTGTTTGGCTTTTTGAGTTGGTTTTTTTAGTAATCTTAATTTTAACCTAAAATGCGCTAGTTTTCTTTAAGGAACCTCTGATAAATAGAAAAATCTCAGGCTTTTAGCGATTTTTAATATCAAAAAAGATTATTGCAGGGTTAGTCATTCTATCTCAAAATAATCTGATGCAGAGATTGGAAATCGCTAAAAGCCCCGTAGGGCTTGCCTTTAAGCGTGCATCTGCTTCGGTAAAATTTAAAAGAATATGAATAACTATTCATTTTAAATTTTATCTCGCAGCTACACGCTTAAAGGCAAGCTGAGTCATCTCTATTTGTCAGAGATTCCTTAAAAAGCTTAATATCTTCGCATTTACAATTTTAGGATGTTCTAAATGCGGTAAATGTCCTGATTTGTCTACCACAAAAGTGGTGGTTTTTAACGCTTCAGCCACTCTGTGGCTATCAGCTAATGGGAGCGTCTTATCTTCTCTGCCCCAAATGAGTAATACCTCTTTATTTAATTCTCCTATCCTTTGATACCACGGCAGTTTATCGGGTTTAGCAAAATGTACCAAGGTTGAGACTATCGCCCGACGAAAACCTTTATATTGCATTTGAGTTTTGTACTTTTCCACCCAATCAGGGAAATTTTCTGGGTAATAAAAATCACTTAGTTGACCTTCGGCTGCATTAGGCATCATGAAAACTGCCGCAAAAAAGTCACCAAACAATGGAATACCCAGCTTTCTTTTATAAAAAGAACGATGCGAAGGGTCAACAAAAATGGTTTTATCGACTTTTTCTGGATGATCTGCTACAAACTTTGCCACAATCGCCCCTCCCATTGATAAGCCAACAAGGTTAATCGGTTGCTTAATCTTCAACCCATCAAGCAAGTCTAAAATTTGTCTATCAAAAATTTCTTGAGTGTAATCAACATCAGGGCGATCAGAATAACCACGTCCATATAAATCAAAACGAATAACTCGAAAACCTTGCTTGGTTAAAAAATCATAAGTCGGGTCCCAAATATAGTAAGGAACAGAAAAGCCATGTACTAATAACACTACTTCTTGCGCGCCTGTGTTGGCTTGTTGGTAATGTGTCACTCCTTGTGATAGTTCAATATATTCACCTTGAGTTCCTGTTCGACTATGTGCATCTAACTCATGCTGTTCATCAGTGTAAAATAACGGCACAGTTATCAGCATTAGTAAAACCAGAACAATCAAAAGGGCGAGTCCTTTTTTTATCATTGATTCAAATTGACTTGTATATTTTTTAATTGACCATTGCGTTTAATAGTAATAGTTGCATTAGGATTTTGTTTCAATGTTTGTTGGATAGTCATCATGTTGGCTGTTGATACTTTTTGACCATTTATTGCTGTGATGATGTCGTTTGATTTTAATCCATTTTTTGAAAGCAAGTCACCACTGGTTAAATTGGATACGCGTAAACCTTGAACTTTACCGACTTGATCAGTGACAATATTAATATTACTAACAATTTTTGAAATTTTATTGGCATCGTATTTTTGTTGATCCATTAACTGTTGCCAATTGCGAGTCTGGTTGCCTTGTAAATGTTTTAAGTAGCCAGAAGGCGTGCTTTTATTTTTAGCTTGGCTTTTATTCGAAACAACATCCATGCCTTGAATTTTTTCAGACAATGACAATCGCTCATTGCGCCCATTGTGATCTAAAACAATATAGTCTTTATAGATTTCTTTTAGGGTTGCTACGTTAAATATCTTGTCTCCAACTTTAAAGACTTTTTGCTTGCCTTGGACATTACTAATATATGCCATTCCTGTTTTGGCATCAAGATTGCTCATTGTTCCATTCAACACCAAGTCTAAACTGGTATTTCCTTGGTTTAAAGGAATATCTATCAATTGACCTTGCGAACCAAAGATATGATACTGCTCAATCAACGTATTTGAGAATTGTGGAGAGTTGTATGAAGTTGTCGTTTTAGAAGTTTGAATGTCGATGTCATCATTAGGTGACAAGAAAAACTGTAACCACAAAAACACAATTAGCCCAATCATGAGCCAATTAAATAAAGAGTAGAACTTTTCTTTTGCGTTAACCATCAATTGCCTTTCTTTGCTTTTGGGCTGCTTTTAGCACTTCTTTTTCCATGTCTTTGGCTCGCTGTATATTGTCTTGATAGCCTTTTAATACATGGTTAGATGACTTTTTCTTAACTGTTGTTGTATCTTGTTGGCTCTCACCAAGCACCCCATTTTGCCTTGGCCACTGGTCTACAGAGTTGTCTTCGGGTTCTTGCGAACACGAAGACAACACAACAATAACTAATAATATAAGCAGTTTTCTCATTAAAATTCGTCTAATTCCATTTGCATCAAATTATCACTGCCACTCAACATGGTTTTCACATGCATTTGTGCGCGAGGTAAGATGCGTTTATAATAAAACTCACAGGTTTTCTTCTTACCATTATAGAAAGATTGTCCAAATCTGCCACCTTTTTCTGCTTCATCGTGCATCTGTGCCCAAAAGTATGCCAACATAACATAGCCAGAATACATAAGGAAGTCAACGGATGCCGCTCCCATTTCATCCATATTCTTCATGGATTTTGTAGAAATTTTAACAATCAACTCCTGCCATTGAACCATCAAGTCTTTTAGTTCTTGGGTGTAAGGATTGTCAGAGTTATTGATGTACTCATTCATTTCATCGGCGATAGGTCCCAACTTACCGTGATTGAATTGCATGATTTTACGACCCAACAAATCCAAAGCCTGAATTCCTGTTGTGCCTTCATATAAAGTGAAGATTTTCGCATCACGGTACAATTGTTCCATTCCGTGTTCACTAATATAACCATGTCCACCAAAAACTTGAATGCCAATATTGGTAACTTCCAAAGCTGTTTCTGTCATAAATGCTTTAACAATTGGAGTCAATATAGCTACCATCTCATCTGCTTTCTTTCTTGCTTCTTCATCCTGAGCGTGCTGTGAAAGCTCGATTAGTTGCGTGGTAAAATAAGTCAACGCACGGTTACCTTCAGTCAATGCCTTTTGAGTTAACAACATCTTGCGCACATCAGGGTGAACAATAATTGGATCAGCGGCTTTGTCAGGATATTTTGCCCCAGTTAATGAACGCATTTGTAAACGATCATTAGCATATTCTAATGCGCCAGCATAGGAAGCCGCAGAAACTGCCATACCTTGAATACCAGTATTTAACCGCGCACCATTCATCATGGAAAACATAATATTCAAACCACGATTTGCTTCGCCCACTAACCAACCTTTGGCATCATCAAAGTTCATCACACAAGTGGCAGAACCATTTAAACCCATTTTATGTTCAATACTAGCAGGCCAAGCATTGTTGCGCTGCCCATCAAGTATTTTTGGAACAACAAATAATGAAATACCCTTAGTGCCTTTGGGAGCATCAGGAAGGCGAGCTAAAACAAGGTGAATGATATTATCTGTCAAACCATGATCACCTGAGGTAATAAATATTTTAGTTCCTGTCACTTGATAGGTATCATCTCCATTTGGTGTAGCACTTGTTGTTAACAACCCTAAGTCTGTGCCACAATGTGGCTCGGTTAAACACATGGTTCCAGTCCATTCACCCGTGGTCAGTTTTGGTAAAAACATATCTTTAAGTTCTTGTCGTGCATGGTGATCCAACAATTCACGCACTCCATGAGTCAAGCCTGGATAGTTTGACCAACCAGGGCAGTAATATGAATTAAGCTCACCTAAAATAACTTGCATCCAATACGGTAAACCTTGACCATCATAATCAGGGTTGCCATCTAAAGAACCCCAACCACTTTCACAATAATTTTTATAAAGTTCAACAAAGCCATCTGGGGTTGTCACATGCCCATCTTTAATAGAACAACCTTGTTCATCGGCATTGCGATTTAAAGGAGCGGCATACTCCAATAAAAATTTGGAAGCTTCATCCACTACCGTTTCAAATGTAGCTGCATCAATATCACTGAATTGCGGCAGTTTTTGGTAATGCTCTTCTAGATTTAATAGCTGTTCAGCTAAAAATTGCATGTCTTTTAATGGCGCTTGAATTATCGGCATTTTATTTCTCTTGTCTGTTTTTGTAATACCATCTATTTTATCAAACAATCGTATGATTTAAAATTGTTTTGAACTTTTATTGAATAAATGCAGTCACAATTAGTACAAGTGAATAATACATAAATAATACATAATTAATGAATCAGGAGAGAGACATGAGATATTCCGCATCAATGATGGTTGCTATTGGCATTTGCTTTATTACATTTTTAGGCATGGCATTTTTAGTTAATACACCCAAATACACCAAATCAACAGATTTAGAAATGATTAATTTTTCTAAAGTAGCTGATATGAAGCCACCTGTTGTCAAACAAGACATAAAAAAGGAACCACCCAAAAGAGAAAAGATTACTCAACCACCTGCGGTTAAACCTCTTGATATTGCTCAAGACCCTAATCGCCCTCATGACTTGTTTATACCTACTCAAATTAAAGGAAAAGTTGTTGGACTACCCAAAATAGGCATACCGAACTTACCTCATAATGGAGCGAGTGATGATCTATACACTGACGGTGATTTGCAACAAAAATTCATGATAAAACCGATGTATCCACAACAAGCTGCTCGAAATAAAATTGAAGGCTGGGTAGAAGTGGAGTTTACTGTAACTGAGTTTGGCACAGTTACCAATGCTAAAGTCATCAACTCCAAACCTCGTCGCGTCTTTGATACAGCAACATTACGCGCGTTAAAAAAATCAAAATTCAAGCCCTTAATGGTTGATGGCAAGGCACGCGCTCAAAAAGCGGTGCAGATTATAGAATTTAAACTGCAAGACTAATGTCACGCTATTTAATCATTGCACCATTAAGCTTGCTTGTGGTAATGGTGCTTTATTTGGGTATGCATGGTTTGTTGAATCAACAGCAAACGATTGAGTTTAGGGGAAATGAAAGTGAGTTTTCTTTTGATGATTATCAAGTCTCTGAAATACAGCATATTTATGGAACCTTTTCCTGTGGAGTGGGAGTACATCAGTCGGCTCTAACAAAAACTGAATTATGGCAAAAAACAAAGAACATTTTATCTAATAACAGTGTCATATCCTGCCCTGAATATGTATCACCTGTTTCCAATTATTCTAGCGTACAGGATGTAAGCCGTACCATTTTAAATGAACTTATCCCAAAAGACCCGTTTAGTGCTTTTGAAAACAACAAACCTAAACTTCCTTATAATCAAAAATTAACCCTCGCTTGGTTACCTCCCATACAATATCCACTTCATACAAGAGTACTAGAAGGCTGGGTAAAACTTGAAATCCAAGTTAATGCACAAGGTACAGTAGGTGACATTCATGTTATAGCAGCTAATCCTCCACGCGTTTTTGATAGAACAGCGATTCGTGCTTATAAAAAAGCCAAATTTTTACCCGAAATAATCAATGGCAAAGCCGTTGCTAAGACCATCATACAGAGAATCAACTTTAAACTGGCAGAGGATTAATCACATGATTAAAAAATTCAGTATCCTAATGATAATGAGTGCGATTGTTTCATTGAGTTTGTTTGTAATGATGCAAGCAATTATAGAAATACCACAACACACTAAAAATAAGGGTATGTTTAGCGATAATACGTTAATGGGTCGCAGTTATTTAACCACAGCAAATGAAGAGGTGATTAACAAAGCTCCAGATTATATATTTGATCCAAATCTAGTGATGAGGTATGGCTACAAGATAATAATTTGCTATCCTCAATCTCTTGATAAACCAGTTACTTATATAAATCCAAATAAAAAATTAATAATTAAACGCTCTGAAATTTTTTTATAAAAAAAGCGAACAAAAGTCCGCTTTTTCACTTAGATTACTGATTTAGACTTACTTCATCAACGAAGCAACACGATCCCAATCAATAAGGTTCCAGTAGTTTTTCAAATATCCACCACGGTCATTGCGTGTATCTACATAATAAGCGTGTTCCCACACATCACAGGTCATAATCGCGTGATAACCATCAGTCATTGGTGTGCCAGCATTAAAAGTATTAACTAATTGTAACTCACCGTCTTTATCTTGCACAAGCCAAACCCAACCAGAACCAAAAGTTGCTAGCCCAAGTGCTGCAAATTTTTCCTGAAATTCAGCAAATGAACCAAATTTTGCATTAATTTTTTCGGCTAAGTCGCCAGATGGTTCACCGCCACCGTTTGGTGATAAACCAGTAAAGTAAAAAGTGTGGTTCCACACTTGTGCGGCATTATTAAAAACACCACCATCTGATGCCATAATGATTTCTTCTAAAGATTTTCCCTCAAAATCAGTGTCTTTAATCATGTTGTTTAAATTAGTCACATAAGCATTGTGGTGCTTGCCGTGATGATAGTCTAAAGTTTCTGCCGAAATATGTGGTTCCAACGCATCTTTTGCGTATGGAAGAGCTGGTAATTCAAAGCTCATAAGTATTCTCCTAAAAATGTAAATATACCGTGAGATTATACCAAGTCATTTTTAATAGTGTTGTAGTTTTTATCGATGACAATGATTTATTTTTTTAAATTGTGGCATCTTTTCATCTTAAATAACGTATATAGTAGTAGCATTAATGATTAATAAGTGGCTAAGACGCTTTCTAATTAATGTTTTTTTGATGCAAGTCTCAAAAAAGCATTTGAAACATTCATGTAGGATAAATTCATTGGCTTCTAAAATGCACATATTAACCATGGCATTTGATTAATTAACGCACAATGTTTATGATTAACTTTTTATACAATTGGAAACATTAATGACAACTGTTCTTACGGGGATTACTACAACTGGCACACCCCACCTTGGAAATTACGTGGGTGCGATAAAGCCAGCCATTCAAAAAAGTCAATCAGAAAATTATGACAGCTATTTTTTCTTAGCTGATTTACATGCCTTAATTAAGTGTTGGGAGCCCGATAGAATTGCACAATCCACCAAAGAAATCGCAGCCACATGGTTAGCATTAGGTTTAGACACGGACAAAGCGATGTTTTATCGCCAATCGGATATTCCTGAAATTCCAGAACTCACATGGTTACTGACATGCATGTGTTCAAAAGGTTTAATGAACCGTTCTCATGCTTACAAAGCCTTAGTGCAAGAAAATTTAGATACGGGCACAAACGACCCTGACAAAGGCATCACTATGGGCTTGTTTTCCTATCCTGTATTAATGACAGCCGATATCTTAATGTTTAATGCCGATGAAGTGCCCGTTGGCAAAGACCAAACCCAACATCTGGAAATGGCACGCGATATTGCCGCTCGCTATAACCACCACTTTGGCGAACATTTTGTAATGCCACAAACCATTGTTGCCAAAGACCAAGCAGTTTTACCCGGGCTTGATGGTCGGAAAATGAGCAAAAGCTATAATAACACCATTCCTTTATGGTTGCCTGAAAAGAAATTACGCAAGCATATCATGAAAATCAAAACCAACATACTCGAACCAGGTCAACCAAAAGACCCCAATGACTCATTTGTGTTTGATATTTATAAAGCCTTTGCTACAAAAGAACAAACTAAAGTATTTGCTCAAAAATTTGCCGAAGGCATCGCATGGGGAGCTGCCAAACAAGAGTTATTTGAACTCATCAACAATGAACTAGCCGAACCAAGAGAGCGTTACAATGAACTCATGGAACAACCAGAACTCATTGAACAAGAATTATTAAAAGGTGCACAAAAAGCACGAGAGTTTTCAGTGCCTTTTTTGAAAAAATTAAAAAATGCGGTGGGGATTCGCCCTATTGCATAATATTTAAAAGGGGTCAGTACCCTTTAACGCCAGCATGCGCAGGTTACGGATAAAAGAGGAGCTAAAGGGTACTGACCCCTTTTAGGAGAATTATGATAGATTTTAACTTAAAAGATGTATTTAGAGCATTATGGAAAACCAAAGAGTTTATGCTCTTTCGATTTTTGATATATTTCGGAATTACCATTGGTTATATATTGGGTACAGGAACAGGTGCTGGCATAGGTTGGTCTATTGGTAGTGTCGCAGGTGGTAATGATGGCTCAGCAACAGGCTTATTTTATGGCATGATAGGTGGGTTTGGTATTGTCTCAGGAATACTTTATTATGTTCGTGAATATTTGTTGTACATGGTCAAAGCAGGTCATATTGCAGTCATTATGAAACACCTTGATGGCGAAGAAATTCCATCAGGAAAAGGTCAAATTGCCTATGCACAAAGCATTGTCAAAGAACGATTTAAAGAAGCATCAGTGTTATTTGCTGTTGATCAAATAATCAAAGGCGTAGTAAAGTTCATTACTCGATTATTTTCAGGAATAATGACCTTTCTACCCTTCATCCCAAAGCCTATTGTTAGTTTTATCAATGGAGTGGTCAGAAATTCAGTGACTTATGTGGATGAAATCATATTAGCCTATAACATCAAAAATGAAATAGACAATCCATGGGAAGGCTCAAAAACAGCCATTGTTTTGTATGCACAAAATTACAAGAAATTCCTCAAAAATGCGGTATTTGTTACCGCGATTAGTTGGATATTAACTCTGTTGGTTGTTGCTTTAACCTTTGGACCCATCGCAGCTATGTTGAAAATGGGCAATTTTGATTTAGGTTACATGCCATTTGTAATTGCTGTTGTGGCATCCATCAGCATTAAAGCTGCTTTGATAGATCCTTTTGCCATGACCGCCTTAATGCAGGTGTTTTTCAAAGTCACAGAAGGCCAAGAAGCCGATCCTGAATGGGAAGCAAAGCTTGAAAAAGGCTCAAAGAAATTCCGCGAAATGAAAGACAAAGCAACCTCATGGGTTTCATCTAAATTTGGTGAAAAAGACAAAGACAGTCCCGATGCAGAAGACGGATTACCGCCTCAGGCTTAAGCCTCTAAAAATAAAAAAACCTCAGTTTAGCAAAGCTGAGGTTTTTTTATTTGTGCCTAATGCTCATATCATTTTGCATGCCGTTACACCTTGTTTGCGAACTAAGCGTGACAAAATTTTCTTACTTTTGTAGTGGCTTCCCCTTGTGGGAGCCTTGTTTGGTTTGACTCCCATGCTATTGCTTGAAAAGGAGCCCACAAGGGACTCCACTACTTTATCAAAATTCCAAATATGCTCATATGGATAGTTGGGCTTTGTATATAATTGAGTGCCAAGCTTACTATTCCCAAGGGTTTATCAAATTAACACCCGTATATTTAAAGTCATTAATATTTCGAGTCACAATCGTCATGTTATGAACTATAGCTGTTGCTGCAATCAAAGCATCTCTGTCTGAGCGCGGGTCAGGTACATGCAATCCAGCACAACAATGGGCTACCACTGTATCAATTGGCAAAATTCTTTGAGAAAATGTCTTAAGCACATGATTATCAAGCCAGTGCCTTAACATTTTGCCTTGTTTTTTATCTTTGCGTTCGATTAACAAAACACCAGTTTGCAATTCCATCACCGTAATAACCGATAAAAACAAGTGTGAAACAGGAACGGTTAATGCCCACTCAACAACATTAGCATCAACTTTTTGAGATTTTGCTTTTCTTAATTCAGAAATAACATTGGTATCAAGAATATACATTAATCAGATAAATCAGCAGGATGAAACAAATCCCCTTTCAACTTAGGCGCTTCAAAATCAACATCGCAATCATCCATCGCCAGTAAATCCATAATATTTTCAGTATCACCTGTTAATTTCTGGTATTCCTCAAAAGTCATCAATACATGCGTCGTCTCTCCACGATTAGTTATATAAACAGGGCTGTCTTCACAGACCTTTTTTATCTTACTAATGTCTTGATTAAACTCTCTACTTGTTACTTTTTTGATAGTCATTATTTGCTTTATTGATTAATGTAGATATGTTACTACATTAATCAATAATATTTAAGAAATATTTATCTTTATCAAAGAAAAATACCACTACTAAAGCATAAACAACAAATACTAAGCACCACAAATTAACTAATTAATTACTCGATTCCTGCGTAAGATGGGCTCTGCCCATCATATTTAGAACTGGTTGATTATTGGAACACCTTATTACATTACCATTAGGTAAAACCTGTCTTGCCAGAACAATTGTAAGTTTAATGTTATTGATGTTATAATGAATGCGTATATACATCATTAAGTATAAAAACTCATGAACCTCCAAGCTAGAAAATTAGATTTAATTGAATATTTGATTCAAATTAATGATGAAAAAGTCATTAATCAGATTGAACGTTTATTAGATCAATCAAAAAGCATACCATTTTCACAAACAGAGCTAATTTCAAGAGCCAAACAATCCAATTTAGATTACCAAATGGGTAAAATCAAAACACAAGAACAACTAGAAAGCGATTCAACTCACTGGTAATGCTATGAAAATTCTATGGACAGAATTTGCAGAATGGATTTTAAACTAATTAACTTAATAAACAGTTAATTTATTCATTAATTCTTTTATAAATTCTTCATTTTCATTTTCTAAGTTTTTTTCATAAGTCTTATTCATAATAAAAAATAACCTTCTTCCTTGTTTGGAAACATTGATAACAATATCAAAAGGTGTATTTTCATCATATGTTTTATCTAACTTATATTCTGTTGCACCGCTTCCAACTAACCTCTTTCTAATATCATTATTTAGTTCTTTATAAGATTCCGATAAAGCTTTCAAATCAGTGATAAAAGATTGATTTACAATATGTGATAATTCACAAAATTCATCAAAAGAAATTTGCATTAATAGAAAATAATCAAAGCAGTTGGCAATAATCTTAGTTTTATCAAAACTATCTACTTTATCCAATATTAGTATCAGTTGATTTGAATTCTTCATCATTGTTAATTTTGTATTGAAAACTTTGGATTTCAGGTTTAGTTATAGACTGTAAATTTTGCATAAAAGACAAAAGTTTTTTAAGAAACAATTTATCGCTAAAAGATTTATGTATTGATAAATATTTACTAATCCAACCAACAATAGGTATATCTTTTAAAGAATCATCAGTTAAGGTGCTATCAAGTATATGTTCACCAATTTCAGATAGTAACTCAACACCGTTTGGATTGGCTATGTACTCAACTATACTATTTTCAAATTTAATGTTTTCCATATGATATTCCATATATAAAGTGATTTATTTTATGAGTAAATAATTTTTTTTATATAGTAGCACTTAACTTCTCTAAACTAAATATATTACAAAAATTTAAGCCTAGGATAATTATAAAATAAAAAATATCTATCTATGATATTTATCACTTTGAAAAAACCACGATACCTACTGAGAAACCTACATTCGCAGGCATGACGATTTTTTTTGTTTTTGAAGTGATAGTATTTTTAAACTTTGCGTAACTTGGCGCCTTCTTTGCGATCTTTCGCGTTACGCTTTTAAGAATCTCCGTGTAACTCCGTGCCTCCTCTGTGAACCTCTGTGTTCCTTAGCAGTTTCAAACAAAACCTCGATACCCAATGAGGTTCCTGCCTTCGCAGGAATGACGGTGTTTTTTCGGTATGATAGTGGTTTGGTTAGACAATCCCCAAATTCATCTCCAAGCCCAACGCCAAATTCATATTTTGTATGGCTTGTGTGGCTGCGCCTTTGAGGAGGTTGTCTATGCAAGCACAAACCACTAGGTGTTTGCCTTTGATGGTGAATCCGCCAATTAATACGTTGTGGGTGTTTTGTACTTGGGTGACTTCAGGGATTTCTTTTGTGACTTTTATGAATTCAAATTGTTTATAAAAATTTTGGTATATTTGTTCTATTTCAGATTCGTTTTTTTCTTGTTTTAGGTTTATGGAAATCGTTAAATGAATGCCTCTGAAGAATTCAGCAACATGTGGCATGAGGTTGACTGGATGGTTTAATACTCTGCTGACTTCATTTTCGTGGATATGATCAACCAATTTATAGGGCATGAGGTTGTCTTTGAGTAATTCTGGATTGTTTTTATCGCTGGATTTACTGCCTGCACCAGAATACCCTGAGACACCAAATATATGTGGTGCACCATCAAGCATGTCAACAATAGGCATTATGCCGAGTTGTGATGCAGTTGCGTAGCAGCCTGGATTAGCAATGAGTTTTTTGCCGATTATTTGTTTTTGGCGCGTTTCAGGTTGCCCATAAGTCCATGTGTTGTCAAATCGAAAGTCCGAACTTAAATCGATTATCGCACACTTTTTACTGATTTTAAGCCATAAATCGTAATTTTTAGCAGCAATATTATTTGGCAAGGCTAGAAATAAGACATCTAAATCTTTATCGGCTAAGCCGCCCAGTTCATCCGCACAATAGCACAAGCTTTCATCAGAAAAACCCGTGACAATCTCAGATACTTTTTTGCCATTGTATTCACGAGAATAAGCTGCTACTAATTCTGTTTGTACGTGTTTATCGATAAGTTTTATTAATTCAAACCCAACATAACCTCTGGCTCCAACTAAAGCGACTTTTATCATGTCTTTAGTTTTCATAAATTATTCTCCTGCCAACTATCGGCATAATTAGCACCGACTTGCATACATTCTATCGCCTTATCTAAAGGCATTCCACAACTGTAAACTATCCAATTATCCTTTTTATAACTGCATTGGGCTTGTTTGTAATACCACATGTTTATTTTATTTGTGTTGCGCGAACGCCAATAGATTTGAGGGTAAACACTTAGCATTTGTTGCCAAATCGCTTTGCCCAAACCTTGCCCTTGGGCTTGTGGAGTAACGGCGAATTTATTTAAATAAGCCTTGCCATCATGTCCTTGGGTAACCAGTGCAACCGCTTGTCCTGATTCGGATATAAAGATGGATTTCAGTTCTATTTCATCAAAGAAGTCTTGCTTTAACTTTTTGCCGAAGGTGTTTTCCAGCAAGCTAATGAGTTTAAGTTTAACCGCCGAACCAATGAGTTGGTGGTGGTTGATGTTTTCGCCCATGCAAATAAACGTGCCTTTGCCTTTGTGGGTAAATAACTCTTTGCCCAATTCACTGGCAGCAGTGATTGAGACACTCAGTTTTCGAGGCATGGGTTTGAGTAATTGGTAAATCTGTTGGATTTTTAACTTCATGCCCGAATGCAACCACGGTTGTTGCATGAGGTTATCGTATTGGTTATGTAATTGAATAGCAGAAATCAATTGGTCATTCTCATCCAACATGCCACCCGTAGGCGTTACAAATATCACTTTGGCTGGTTTAGATTCCCACACCAATTTACGAATAGCAATATCGGCATTGATATTGAGTACATTGCCAGCATCATCGGTACCAAGACAACTCAAAACAGGCACTTGTTTGTCCTTGATGGCCTGATTTATTTCATCCAGTTTCACTTGTTTGATTTTACCCACATGACCGTATTTTTCTTTATCCAAATAATCACAGGAGAATATATTATTGAATATGCTTTTGGTTTTTATATCGTGTTGAGCCAAAGCATCCAATAATTGCTGATGCACATCTTTGATAACAGGTTGAATTAACTCGATGGTTTGATCATCGGTAACGCGCAAGCCATCAAGCTTTTGCACAGGCACGTTTTGTTTACTGGTTTCGGCATCAATTTGTGTGCCTGCACCGTGCAAAACGATGGGAATTAAGCCCAAATGCGTGATTAATGACAAAGATTGTGCCAATTCTTCCAGTTGGGTTGCAATAACATTGCCACCAACTTTGACCACGGCAAATTTGACTTGTTTGTCGTCTTTGTATTGATCCAAATAATACTGTGCTTCGGTGGAATGACCTAGTTGCAACAGCACTTGTTTGATTAAATTTTGTTTAGCTTGCATGAATAATTCCTTGGTAGATGGTGTAGATTTTTTCAAGTTGAGAAACCTCAACCCATTCATCAATGGTGTGTGCTTGTTTGATATCACCGGGACCTAAAACAATGGCAGCAAAGCCCGCTTGTGAAAATAAGGCTGCTTCGGTCCAAAAATCAACAGGATTGGCGACTTCAACTGCATGTTTTGAACAAAATTCAAGACTGGCTTTATCATTTTGCCCATCAGCAGGCAAAGGTGGGGCTATCATGCCTGCTCTAAATTTAGCCTTTTTATCAAAGACTTGCATGTTTTCAAAAATTTCCTTTGATGAAATACCTGATGGAACACGTGCACTAAAATCAAGATTGACCTTTTCGGCAATCATATTGTTTTTCTCACCACCTTTGATAACACCAACATTAAAGCAAATACCTGCTGGGTTGTCTTCGCTGACAAAACCATTTGCATAATTCAATGCTTGGCTCAACCATTTATTGGCTTTGTGGATGGCATTTTCTTTCAAAGCTATCGCCATCGAGGAATGTCCGCATACACCACTAAACTCAATATATGTCGAGAGGTAACCTCGATGAGAAACCACCGCTTTGGCATTGGTGGGTTCCGCAATAATAATTTGTTTGTATTGCGACAAATCATTGTTATCAATAAAACTCTGCACACAACAACCATTTGCGCCCTCTTCATCCGAGGTAAAAACCACAGCCATATCATCGACTGATTCTGCTAATACCATTAATATGGCAGCAGCTCCTTTAATATCACAACTGCCACGTCCATAAGCCTTATCATTATCAATTGTCAACTTAAACGGGTCATGATTCCATTGCTTAATAGTGCTTGCTGTCACTGGCACAGTATCGAGATGTACATTAAATAGTTCGGTGGGTTGACCTTTTTTTGCATAAAAAATCACATGCCCATCACCTAAATCGGTTATTTCCACCTTAAAACCATAATTTTTAAAGTGCTTTTTCAGTTGTACGTACAACTTATCCTCTTTATAAATCTTCCGTGGTGGATTTTGCGTGTCTTGCTGGATAAGGAAATCCAAATTGTTTAGTATTTTTTTTGTTGCTCTTTTCATAATTTATTATCCAACATATGCATTATTAACCTAATAAGGGTTTCTTTTTGTTTTGGGTCAGATTCTGCCACCAATAATGTCAAAGCTGCTAACCCAGTATCATTAACAATGGGTTCATTTTTTGAATTTAATAAACGATTATTGCGACTTAAAAAGTCAACAAACAAAAATGCACCGCTGCGTTTATTACCATCAGAAAAAGGGTGATTTTTAACTACAAAATACAATAAATGAGCCGCCTTACTTTCAATGGTTGGATAGGCAGGTTCGCCAAAAACAGTTTGTTCTAAGTTGCCAAAAATTCCATCTAATCCTTCTGCACGAGGTTGAGCGAACAATGCTGTGGCTTCACCTCGCTTGATTAAGGATTTTTTTAATTCACTTAATAGTCGCATGGCATTAGTACTTGATATTAAATTACCACCAGATTCACCACTTGGTTCATCCAACAAACCTTCGTCATAGCGTTGCAACCATAAAAAAGTTTGGGTATAACGACTGACTATTTCGGTTAAACCTCTTCCTGCTTCTAAGGTTAATTCTGGTGATTTTGCTGTTTTTTCTATCAGTTTCAATGCTTGTTGCAGTGCTTTGGCATTTTTTTCAAACCGTTGTTGGTTAAGCGAATAACCTTGAACAAGTATTTCTTTTAAGCGTTGCGTTGCCCATATGCGGAATTGTGTTCCTTTTCTTGAATTCACACGATAGCCAACAGAAATTATTGCATCGAGGTTATAAAGTTTTATTTGACGCTTTACCTTACGCTTTCCTTCTAGCTGAACTACCGAGGAATCCTCGGTAGTTGCTTTTTTATTCAGTTCTTCTTCTTGATAAATATTTTTCAAGTGTAGCCCGATGGTATCACTATCTTTCTCAAACAATATAGACATCTGTTTTTGTGAAAGCCAAAATGAATCGTGTTTCAAATTCAGCTCAACTCGCGTCTGTCCATCACTACTTTGGTATATTTCTATTTGCTTAGTTCTATTTTTCATGATTGCATTATAATTGATGAAAACATATAAGAATTGATTTTTTTACGATTCATCTTCTAACCTTATTTACCAATGTTGAGGCTTGTCCTGCGAGTTTGATAAAACCTACTGCATCAGCAGGTGACCAAGCACAGGATTGAGCGTATACTGAATCCTTATCTTGAACAATATAATCGGAATCTATCGCTGTTGCCAATAAATTACCACCTTCACTGTACAATGTTACCGTGCCTGTTACGTGTGATTGTGAACTTTTGAGGTAGGCTTCTAAATCAGTTTTATGTGGGTCATGAAAATATCCGTTGTAAACCAACTCGCCCCAACGATTGGCAATAATATGGTTGAATTGGTTTTGAAACTTTGAATTAACCGTGTCTTGCAAGGCCTGATGTGCGGTTAATAATCCATCAATCGCAGGACATTCAAAAACAATTCTGCCCTTTAGTCCAATGCTGACATCACCTGTATAGATATGCCTGCCTATGCCGTATTGTCCGAGTTCTTGATTGAGTTTTTCGATGATGCAAACACCATCGAGTTTTTCTCCATTTAAACTAACTGCTTCGCCTTGTTCAAAACCAATGGTTAAAGACATGGGTTTTTGTGGCCAGTCTTTTCTTTGTTTAACCCATAAGTAGGAGCTGTCATCGGGTTGTTGAAATTCATCAATTTTGCCTCCAGAAATAGTCACACCCAACATATTTTCATTAATTGAATAAGCTTTGTGCTGTCCTGCGACTTCGATACCTGCTTTGGATAATTGTTCGATTTCATAATCACGTACGGAATTAACATGGGCTTGTAAGTCACGAATCGGTGCAATAATTTCATAATCGCCAAGTGATTTAACCGTTTGGTCAAAACGAAATTGATCGTTACCCATTGCCGTGCAGCCGTGTGCAAAGATTGTAGTGTCAAGTTCATCACACAACTGTAAGCATTTTTTTACAATCATGTATCTATCAGAGCAAAGCAGCGGGTATTCATTATTCATGCGGGCATGTGACCAAACCAATGGTGTAACAAATTCCTTCCACACATCTTTTTTAATATCAAAACTGTGGTGTTTTGCTGCACCGAGTTTTAATGCTCTCTCTTGGATCGATGCTATTTCATCAGCAGAAATACCACCGGCATTAACAAAAACCGAGTGTACTTCATAACCTTTTTTGACAAGGTCATGCAAACAGTAAGTGGTGTCTAGCCCGCCTGAAAAGGCGAGGACAAGTTTATTGTTGTTTTTAGTGCTCATATTTTTTCTCCAAATAATGATAGCATCATGGCTTTTTGTACGTGTAATCTGTTTTCGGCTTCTTCGATGGCAACACAATAATCGGCATCCATCACCGCATCGGTGGCTTTTATATTTCTTCGTAGCGGTAAACAATGAGAAAATTTGGCTTGATTCGTCATAGCCATTTTGTGTTCATCAACCATAAAATGCTGAAACTTACGCCGTTGTTTCCATTCTTCTTCTGGATTACCATAAAAAGGCAGTGCTCCCCATGATTTAGCATAAACGAAATCAGCATTTTTGTAAGCTTCTTCAATATCATGGCTAATGGTGAATGTGGAACCATTATCCGCACAATTTTGTTTGGCGAGTTCAACATACTTTTCATCCAAAATATAATCTTCATTCGGACAAAGCAAAGTCACATCCATACCAAATTTTGAAGAAATTGAAATGCCTGAATTGGCAACTGCGGTATTTAATGGCTTGGGATGATAAGTCCACGTCATTAAGAATTTTTTATTTTGCACCACACCTAAATGTTTTTTCACTGTCATCATTAAAGCAAGCTCTTGACATGGGTGGGTAATGGTTTCCATATTGATAATCGGCACGCTTGCGTATTTTTTAAAAGCATTAATAACTTTATCTTGTTTATCATCTTCCCAAGAGATAAATTTTGGAAAAGCACGTATGGCTATGGCATCCACATAAGTCGACAAAACAGCAGCCACTTCTTTGATGTGTTCCTCAGCATCGCCATCCATAACCACATTATTGTTAAACTCAATGCCCCAAGAATCTTTACCAGGTTGTAAAACCACGGCTATTCCACCGAGTTGCTGTATTCCTATTTCAAAAGATGTGCGTGTGCGCATAGAAGGATTAAGAAATAATAAAGCAAAAGATTTGTTTTTCAAGTTTTGATGAAAAGGATTGTTTTTTAAGTCACCAGCAACAGTCAGCAAATCCTCTAGTTCAGACTTACTCCAGTTTTCAGTATTTATAAAATGTTTATGCATTTCTCGCTCCACGTTTTAGTTATTTAAGTGACAAAGCCAGAAACAAAAAAACCTGGCTTTTCACCAGGTTTTTAAAGAATTTGTTTTAATTAAAAATTAAATCACAAGACCTCACAACCTGGCGTATGGATACGTCGGCGTAAGCGTCGAGCAACAACAGACACACTTCCACAAATACTTGTGAAAATTGAAAAATCAGATTGTTGTTGTGTTGTTTTCATTTGTTAATTTTTAAATTGTTGAGTGAAGTCTAACAATCAATTTTTTTCAAAACAAGTCTTTTTTGATGAAAACCCATGAAAATGAGCAATTTATAGATAATGACCTCAAACAATTTCTTAAATTGACTTAAATCAAGGTCATAACAAGGCCTAAAACTATAATGCACACATAGATAACTTAACTACATCTGACTCTTATTTTAACAAGCCAGATGGAAAAACAATAATTATTTTTAAAGAGAATAAATAAAATGAAAAAAAGTATATTAGCCTTAGCCGTTTGTGGCTTATTACAAACCGCAGGTGCATCTGCTGATGAAAGTAATAGTTTTTTTGATGCCATAAGTGATGGTGACTCAAATTTAATGCTCAGATACAGGTATGAATTTGTTGATCAAGACGGGTTTGCCAAAAATGCCAATGCTTCAACATTGTTAACTCGACTTAACTACAAAACTAAAGCTTATAATGGCTTTACATTCTTTTTGGAAGCAGACAATGTAACCGAAGCATTTGGTGACAACTATAATTCTGGTGCAGGAAACTCCCCAGGTAACACACATTATCCCGTTGTTGCAGACCCACAAGGGACAGAAATTAATCAAGCTTGGTTCAACTATGCTTTTAGTGAAGGAAATGATGTGAAAGTTGGTCGCCAAAGAATAAACTTTGATAACCAACGTTTTATTGGTGGTGTTGGCTGGCGTCAAAACGAACAAACCTATGATGCAATTTCTGGCTCTTTTGATGTGTCAGGGTCTAAATTGTTTGTTTCTTATATTGATAAAGTTAACCGTATATTTGGTGATGATGTTGCTGCAGGAAATCATGACAACTCAACTGTTTTAGCACATTGGTCTAATAAGTTTGATGATATTGGCAATTTATCTGTTTATTATTATGATATTAACAATAAAGATGCTGCCGCCTTTTCAACAACAACATTTGGTGCGAAATTTGCAGGTAAAGTTAATCAATTTAATTATGGTGTTGAATATGCAACACAGAGTGATGCACATAATAATTCCGTAGACTACAGTGCTAACTATTACCGTCTTGATGGTGGTTTCAAGCTAGAACCTGCAACAATTTATGCAGGCTATGAAGTTCTTGGAGGTGATAGAAACAATGCAGGGTCTGCTTTTAGAACACCTTTAGCGACATTGCACGCCTTTAATGGCTGGGCAGATAAGTTTTTGGGAACTCCAGCAGATGGTCTTGAGGATTTTTTTATTGGAGCAAAAGGTGATATAAATGGCTTTAAATGGAATGCACTTTATCACACCTTTTCTGCCGAGGATTCATCACGTGATTTAGGAACAGAGTTTGATTTTACTATTGCGCATAAAGTAAATAAACATGTTTCCCTGTTATTAAAAGGTGCGTTTTACAATGCAGAAACTCATGCAACGGATACTTCTAAAGTATGGTTTATGGTAACAAGTAAATTTTAGAAAGATACTGCCAAACTATAAAACAAGTTAAAAAGGCATACTTTGTTATGCCTTTTTTTATGCCATAACACTTTAAACTAACCATTGTTTTATTCTCAATGCTAAAATGTGCCAATGAAATTTGTAGATGAAGCAAGAATAGTGGTTCGCGCAGGACATGGTGGCAGTGGCTCATCAAGTTTCCGTCGCGAAAAATTTGAACCCAAAGGTGGACCGGATGGTGGCGATGGTGGTAAAGGTGGTGATGTTATCTTAGTCGGAAACGAAGGATTAAATACTCTCATCGACTTTCGCCATAAGAAAAATTTTGAAGCCCAGCGTGGTGTCAGTGGTCGTGGTCGTCAAATGTATGGTAAGCAAGGCGATGATTTAATTATCAAAGTCCCTGTAGGAACCGAAGTTTATGATTTAGAAATGGATATCAAAGTGGGTGATATTACCGAACATAACCAAACCTTAATAGCCGCAGCCGGTGGCAAAGGTGGCTTAGGCAATATGCACTTCAAGAGTTCACGTAACCGTGCACCACAGCAATTCACTCCAGGTGAAGAGGGACAAATTAGACAATTACGTTTAGAGCTTAAAGTTTTGGCTGATGTGGGCTTGCTTGGTTTTCCCAATGCGGGAAAGTCCACTTATGTTGATGCCGTATCTCACGCTAAACCAAAAATAGCCGATTATCCATTTACCACACTTTACCCTGCTCTTGGTGTTGTTAGTATCGACTCTGAAACTTCTTTTGTGGTAGCCGATATTCCAGGAATTATTGAGGGAGCGGCAGAAGGTGCCGGTCTTGGAATTCAATTTTTAAAACACTTACAACGCACAGGCTTGTTGTTACATATGGTTGAATTACCCGCTTATGAAGGCATGGCAGATCCGGTGGAACAATTTAAGGCGCTAGAGATTGAGCTTGAAAAATTCTCTAATGAGCTCCAAGGAAAAGAACGGTGGTTGGTCTTTACAAAATCTGATTTAATGACAAAAGACACTGTTAAAGAAAAGGTCAAAGAGTACGTCAAAGAACTGAAATGGAAAAACCCTGTTTTTATTATTTCATCTATTGCACGAACTGGGCTAAATGACCTAAATCAACATATCGCTGACTATTTGAGTACATCTGATGAAGATATTTGGAATTAAAAACTGCGATAAAATTAAAAAAACCATTCTGTGGTGTGCTAGTAATGGGCGTATGTGTGAGTTCCATGATTACCGTGTAGATGGTATTGATACAAAATTAGTTGAATCTTTTTTATCTCAACATTCAATGCAAGAGTTAGTTAATAAACGCAGTACGACATGGCGTAATTTGACAAATGAAGAAAAATCCAATCTAAATAGTGATTTAATTATTGCCAATCCTACCTTGTTGAAACGCCCGATTGTTTCTATTAGTGGTCAGTTTCATATAGGGTATTTTCCGGAAAAATGGGCCTAATTACACAAAACATTTTTATTGGTGGGCAAGCCCGCCTTACGACTGGTTAGTAGCATGTCTAAATATGATGTTATAACATTAAGCCAAGAATTAATTAAAAGACAATCAATCACCCCAAATGATGCAAGTTGCCAACAACTACTGGCACAACTTTTAAGTGATGCAGGTTTCCAAATTGAGCACAAACGCTTTGGCGAGGTCGACAATTTGTTTGCTTGGCACGGACAAGACAGCGAGAACTCCAAGAGCTTCTTATTTGCAGGGCACACCGATGTTGTACCAACAGGCGATAAATTTGCATGGAAACACCCACCCTTTTCTGCTATTGTTGATGACGATTATCTCTATGGGCGAGGTTCTGCGGATATGAAGTCTGCTGTTGCTGCTTTTACTCTTGCAATGATTGATTTTGTTAAAAAAAACCCAAGACACCAAGGCAAGATTGCTTTACTAGTGACTAGTGATGAGGAAGGTCCTGCTACAGAAGGCATTAAAAAGATGATGCCTTATATTGCTAAAAAGCATAAATTTGACTTTTGTTTAGTTGGTGAGCCTTCAAGTTCAGAAAAACTAGGTGATGTGGTTCGAATTGGTAGACGTGGCTCTTTACATGTTGAGATTACTATTCATGGCAAACAAGGACATGTAGCTTATCCGCAAAATGCTAAAAACCCAGTATTCCTAGCTGCACCATTTATTCAGGAACTATCGCAATTTAGCTGGGATGATGGCAATGATGACTTTCCACCCACCAGTTTTCAAATTTCATCAGTTACAACCTCTAGCAACACATCTAATATTATACCTGCTGATATGGTTATTAATGCTAACTATCGCTACTCGCCAGAATCATCAAAGCAATCACTTGAGCAACAAATAAAGCATTTGCTTAATAAACACTCTCTTGATTACTCACTTGCATGGAACTTATCTGGGCTTCCATTTTATAGCCAGTCTACTTATTTACATCAAGCTATTTCTAAAAGCATTGATGAAATATGTCACATAAAACCGCAATTCAATACAGCTGGCGGTACTTCAGATGGTCGATTTATTGCACAGTATGGTGTTGATGTGGTGGAACTGGGCGTCATTAACAAAACCATTCATCAAATTAATGAGTGTGTTTTAACCAAAGACATAATTAATCTTGAGAAAGTGTACCAAAAGATTATAGTCCGTGTTTTATAAATAGTAGTATCTATATCTTAATCATTCAATCCAAGGTTTTCTTTGTTTGTATAAGTTGAGACGCTCATAGTAGCTTGGTTTGGCATCTTCATCAACTTTTTTCATTTCATCAATTAACCACTGTTGTAGTGTGATGGCAGCTCCAAAGTCTGAAACCGATGCTAAAACTGCAGCTTTAGTGTCCCAAATATGCCACGGTATTAAATCGTCATCGTTAAAAATAGCCATTAAATTTGATATGACTTTCAAGGCTTTTTCTGGATTCCTACATCTTTCACTCTTAGATGTAGCTAAAAACCAAGCATGGTTATTATAAGCGACTTCCACCTCTTTTTGCTCTGCTTTTTCAAACCAATCATAAGCAACATGGCAATCTTTCTTAAGCCCCGCTCTCCCAAAATAATGATACAATGCAATTTGATCTAAAACCGAACCCATACCTAAGTTTGCAGCTTTCATGTACCAACTCAAAGCTTCTTCGAACTTTGATTCGTTTTCAAATTCAATAGCCAACTTTTCCATCGCATGAGCATAACCCATCTGAGCTGCTTTTTTTAGCCACTTAAGCCCCTTATCATAGTTGGATGCAAATTTTTCTGAACCTTCAAAAAAAGTCGAGGCAATAAAATAGGCAACCTCTGCATTTCCACTGTCGACCTGATCAACTAAAGTTTGAGGAATAGTAAACTCATCTTTAGCATAGACACTAAAAGACAAGAGTAGAATAAGGAGTTTATTCACTGCGCAATTCCTTTTCAAAATAATGACCTCTTTGTTTATAGTTATCAAACTCATCAAAGCTTGGAGCGCCAGGAGACAATAACAGTGTATGATTTTTTGGCGTATTTTCAACAGCAAATTCAATTGCATCAACTAATTTTTCAAAATAGTTATAGGCTATAGATGAATTAATCCCATTTAAATAATCATAAATGATTTTTCCACTCTGCCCTGTTAACAACAATAAAGCTGGAGGGGAATTATCTAACGCCTGAGTAAACTCACTCCACTCATTGCCTCGATCAAAACCACCAACGAACAAAGTCGTTGTTGAGCAATTCTGTGTTTTTAATGCCGCCAAGGTAGCAATTGGCGTTGTTGCAATACTGTCATTGATAGCGAAGTGACAACCTATTTTACCTAAATTTTGCAAACGGTGTTCTAGTGGCTCAAATGCCTTGATTGCCTTTAAACACGTTGTAACATCAAGTTTTAGCTCATTACAAATGGTGAGAACAGCACCTATATTTTCCAAATTGTGTTGGCCAATTAGCTGTATATCATCTATTTGTAATACTTCGACATTATTTAAATAGAGTGATTTTGCTACAACATGAAAAGCATTTTTAACATTAAATAACACACAATCCATCTTGCTGGTTCTTTTAACTAATTCTTCATTTTTTGCATTGATTATTTTTGTCGTTGCTTTATTTAGTAGTTTAAGCTTATCTGTAAAATAATTATCGGCACCCTCATGCCAATCCACATGCTCAGGGTATAAATTATTAATTAAGGCAATATCTGCTTGAATTTCTCCATCATATATCTGAAAGCTTGAAGCTTCTAAAACGATATAATTACAATCACTTGATGCCGAAATCAAAGGTGTGCCAATGTTGCCAACTAAGTTGACTTTACAACCCAAAGACTCCAAAACATGATTCAATAAACTAACGATGGTACTTTTACCCTTAGTTCCAGTAATGGCAATAACTTTGGTGTTTTTTTCATTGGCAAACCACAATGCGGTAGCTGAAGTAAATTGTGCCTGTGAACTTTTTACTAACTCTGAATAGGGGCTAATTCCAGGTGATTTAACGACAATACCATACAAATCAAGTAATGCAACATCAACTTTCTTAGTTTCACAGTTGTACCTTTCATCTTTTTCTTTTTCCGAACACAAAACTGTAAAATCAATCCCATGTTTGTACAAATAATCTGCAACTGCCCTACCCTCAACTCCAAAGCCCCAAACGGCTATTTTTTTATTGCGTATATTTACCAACTTTACACTTGTTTTTTGCTTAAAAAATTGCACCAACTTATCTGTTTGCCAATTACTCTTATGTTTAATCAAATCAAATGCCAGTCTGCTTTCCTGTATTTCACCCACGCATTCAAATGGTTTAAACCCTTCATAACCTAACAACTCTGCAAATCCTTGCTTTTGACTGTCATCATCTAATAGGTTGTGACCAAAGATTTTTAATAACTCAGGTTTTTCGACATAGGGAGCCAAGCCTAGAAAAACAAATCGACACTTGGGACAATCACAGCACCACAACGAATTGTTATTATACGAACCATCAATATGAAAGTTACGATTACAACTTGAAAACACAGGGAAATACTGAGAATACTTGGCAAATTTTTCTAAAATATCTAATTCAGAAAATTGCCTTTGTTGTGAATAATAATGCACATCTTGAGTGATCTCATTATAAACTACAGCAGAAAAGTCCTTTTCAAACTCAAAACTTTTAGAATATTGGTGGTTAACCTTATCACCATCAGCATTTATGGTGTTTTCTGAATCTGCCGATTTTTCATTGGAAAAAACCACCTCTTGGCAATCAAACAATAAAGCAGTCAAAACAGCAATAGATGAAATGATTGATGTAATCGGTACATGCCCATTAATTGCGCCAGCTTTATTATAAGCAATTAGTTTATCGTCTATTTTGCGTTTAATTTGGATTAAGGGTAAATCAATAAATTTTGCCACATCTTTAATCAATGATGAGTTTCCAACCATAAACAAAGAGATGCTTTTATTCTGTTGTTTTAGCTCTTCAACAGTAACTAAAGAATCTTTGCCACCACCTAGAGCAACAAGCGAGTGTTTTAAAGGGGTCAGTACCCTTTTATGTTCGACTTTGTCTAGTAAAAGGGTGCTGACCCCTTTAAAACATTCTCGCAAGGAAATTTTATTCTCAAACGCTAATTCAGCCAGCCCATGAAACCACGTTTTCTTAATAAAATTTAGCATGAGTTCTGAGGGGTGCTTGAATTGAAAATTTATTTCTTTTGCTAAGCCTGACTTATAGTAGCTTACGCCACACATCCAGTGAACCAAATTACAAGCAGCGTCAATTTTGTCTTTATTTATACGACTAGTTGAAAATGGAGGAAAAGACAGAATTTCCGTCACTTTTCCAATAGTTTCAATCTCATAATTCAACAATAGCTTATGGTTTGATGTGTCCAAATGCCAATCAAGGAATGTAAAAGTTTGGTGAAATAATGCTGTCATTGAAAATAAACATGATAAAGTTGGTGAGGAGATTTTAGCCTATCTGTATTTGATAAACAATTAACAAATTAAAAAACCCCCAGCTAAAGCCAGGGGCTGCCAGTATTTCAACTGGCAAGAGAGAGAAGTCTAAAACTTTTTAAAATTCAGCTACTTGAACATTAACCTGAATTCTAACCCTGTCACCAGGATGATTCTGCATTCTAGTATGGTAAGTTCTACCAATGTATTCATAGGCTACATCGTATCCAGTGATGCGTTGTTCTTCATAATAATCACGCTGTGTATAACATTGTCTACGGCTATTACGATTATTGTGTCTAGAATTTGAATACCTAGAGTTGTAACGTCTATTATTTCTATCTGTACCAGATCCGATAGCAGCTCCAGCAATAATCCCTACAGCTGTTGCAGCATCTCGACCGCGACCATCACCAAATCGGTTACCTAACAAACCACCGATTATTCCACCGAGTACAGCTCCACCTCCGCTACTAGTTCGGCGCTCTCCATAAGATCTTCCACGAGGACCTCTGTTTCTGTCTTCACAGACTCTTCTGTTTTGTGGTACACGAATTGTTTCATAAATTGGTTGCACATCAACTACAGGAGCATAAGTGTATTCATCATAACGACCCGCACTTGCGAAAGTTGCAGCCATCATCAAAGTCATTCCTGCTAATATATTTCTAATGTTTTTCATGTTATCACCATTTGGTTTTTAAAATCTTGCGCCCACTTTATCGCAATAACAATGAATGAAAGCTGAATAATAGAAAGCAAAAATTACAATACCTAGATGAAATCAATCTATATGAGCGTTGTAGCCTATATGTTTATGGTAAGATTTTGTAGGTTTAATAAGTAACAAAAGACGTAAGGAGAGGAATTTCGACTCGTAAGTGTCAATATTTAGTGCATAAAAAAGCCAGTAGCGCCTGTTCTCGCTACTGGCTTAAGCACAACCGTGGAGTTGTGCAATCCCACTAAAATTGCTACAGTCGGAGATTTGACCAAACTCGCATCGTAGCATTTACCCACGAGCTTCCATTATAGGAAAAAACAATTGTTTAAACTGTGTAAGATTACACAATAGAATAAGTAAAATCATGAATATTCAATTCACTAGATGAGTAGTTAGTTTTAGAAACAAAAAAAGGCCCCAATACTAGCATCGTCACTATTGCTATTCGCACAGGTATCAACAGACGTTAGATATAGATTCTGAAGCTGATACAGTTAACTACTCTCAAATGACTGCAACTCAAATTAATCGCACTGTAGAAATAATAATTTTGTTATGGCTTTATCTTTTTGAAGCACTTCAAGTCATCTAAACATATGCCGCCTTCGTGTTACATTAGTAACAATATATTTAAGAAAACCTTTTCCTTAAGGCAAAGGCCTCTTAAATGGAATAAGAGAGATACGGTCATCATATTTCCCGTACTAGACCTGTATCTCTTTTATTTTTTAGCTTTACAACATTAAGAAACTAATTTCTTGATTGCTTCACCAAGCAAAGTTGGCGACCTTACTGTTGTAACACCCGCTGCCTCTAATGCTTCGTACTTTGCTTGTGCTGTGCCTTTGCCACCTGCGACAATTGCACCAGCATGTCCCATGCGCTTGCCTTCAGGAGCGGTAACACCTGCTATATAAGAAACAACTGGCTTGGTTACATGTTGTTTTATGTATTCTGCCGCATCTTCTTCTGCCGAACCACCAATTTCACCCACCATAATAATGCCGTGGGTTTCTGGATCTGCTTGAAACAATTTTAAACAATCAACAAAGTTCATACCTTGAATAGGGTCACCACCGATACCAATACAAGTTGTTTGACCTAGTCCGACTTTGGTTGTTTGATGAACCGCTTCATAAGTTAATGTTCCAGAACGTGAAACAATGCCGATGTTACCCACACGGTGAATTGCCCCTGGCATAATGCCAATTTTACATTCGCCAGGAGTGATAACACCTGGGCAGTTTGGTCCGATTAAATTAATCTCAGGTTTGGTATCTAAAACCGACTTAACTTTCATCATGTCTAATACAGGAATACCTTCGGTGATACAAATAATCACTTTAATACCGGCATCAACAGCTTCCATAATTGCATCAGCTGCAAATGGAGGTGGCACTAAAATCATACTTGCATTGGCACCTGTTTCTTTAACAGCATCAACTACTGTATTGAAAACTGGACGATCCAAATGCGTTGTTCCGCCTTTTCCGGGAGTAACACCACCTACAATCTGTGTGCCATAATCAATAGCTTGCTCTGAATGAAATGTGCCTTGAGATCCAGTAAAACCTTGAACTACAACCTTTGTGTCTTTATTAATTAATACGCTCATTGTTTTCTCCTATGCTACAGCTGCGACAGCTTTATTGGCAGCATCATCTAAATCTTCAGCTGCAATAACAGCTAAACCACTTTGTTGGATTAATTCCTTACCTTTTTCTACATTTGTTCCTTCTAAACGTACAATGATTGGCTGCTTAACACCCACTTCTTTAATCGCATCGATAATGCCTTGTGCAATTAAATCGCAACGCACGATACCACCAAAAATATTAACCAGAATTGATTTAACATTTGGGTCTTTTAAAATAATTTTAAAAGCAATGGCAACACGTTCTGCTGTTGCTCCACCACCCACATCTAAGAAGTTAGCTGGATCGCCACCTTTAAGTTTAATCACATCCATTGTTGCCATAGCAAGACCAGCTCCGTTGACCATACAAGCAATATTGCCATCTAATTTGATATAATTTAATTCGTGCTCGTGAGCTTCTGCCTCTGCTGGGTCTTCTTGGGTTACATCACGCATAGCGGCTAATTTTTTATGCCTGAATAATGCATTGTCATCAATAGCAACCTTGGCATCCAATGCCACAACATCATCATTGCCATCAATAATTAATGGATTAACCTCTACAAGTGACAAATCATTTTCATGGAACATTTTGTGCAATGCCATCATAATACCTGTTAGTTGGCGTGTTTGTTTGGAGCTTAAACCCATATTGAAGCCAACTTTGCGGCACTCATAAGGAAACAAACCTTCAACATTTTCAACAACAATAGTATGAATAAGCTCTGGAGTTGTGCGTGCCACCTCTTCAATGTCAACACCGCCCTCGGCTGACACTACAAAAGAGAGGCTTTTATTGGCTCTATCAACCAATAAACTCATGTAAAGTTCCTTTTTAATATCTGCCGCTTCGGTAATTAAGACTTCATTAACAGGCAAAGCCATACCACCTGTTTGGTAAGTCGTAATTGTCATGCCAAGCATATTGTTTGCGTTTTCTTTAACATCGGCTAATGTTTTGCAAAACTTAACGCCACCTGCTTTACCGCGACCACCTGCATGAACTTGAGCTTTTACTATCCACGCTTCACAATTTAATTTTTCAGCAGCGACCACTGCCTCTTCTACTGTTCTTGCAACGATTCCGCGAGGAACTGGAATGCCATAGGCTTCAAATATCTCTTTGGATTGATATTCATGAAAATTCATTAGATACCCCTAATTTTTCTTGATTGAATGAAGCTTGTCATTATACTCTATTTTTTATGGATTTATTACAAGATAATAGTTAATAAATAAGATTACTCAAGTGTAATTATTTTTTAGATTTTAACAGCCATCACAAAAAGTAAAACCTTCGTCACAAAAAAGGAATGATAAATTGATAAGATAGTTGTTCATTAATTTAAGAAAATCGTGTAAAGTACAGATATATATAAGAAATTTATTTAAATATTCACCCAAACTTTAAAAAAAATGACTCAAACACCACCAAAAATTATGTTAAATGGAACCCTGAAGAAGCTTATTGCTTCTTCAGTACTAACAGAAGAAGCGGCAATAGATGCAGTTCAAACATCTAAAAAACGGCGTATTCCTTTATTTACCTATTTGGTTGAAAACAACATCGCCCCTGCAAGTGAATTGGCTTATATTTCATCCCAAGAATACGGTGTTCCTTTATTCGATATTTCTGTAATGGATCTAAAAACACTGCCATTAAAACTTATCGAAGAAAAACTTATTCATAAGCATAATGTTTTACCTTTGTATCAAAGAGGAACAAAATTATTTATTGCTATTGCAGACCCTGTTAATGTGACAGCCATTGAAGAGGTAAAATTTCACACCAATATGGCTGTTGAACCCATCGTTGTTCCACACGATACTTTAGTTTCCATAATTGATGAAGCTTTAAGAGAAGCTGATTCAATGATGGACGAGGATGAAGATGACGAAGGGTTGGAGGACCTAGACTTTGAAGACACTACAGATGTTCAAGAAGACACAGCCGACAACTCAAGTGATGCAGATGACACCCCGATTGTTAAATTTGTCAACAAGGTCTTATTAGATGCTATAAAACGCGGAGCATCTGATATTCATTTTGAACCTTATGAAAAAAACTATAGAGTCCGATACAGAATTGATGGCATGCTCAAAACAATGGCTCGCCCACCTCAAAGCATGACCATGAAAATCTCTTCACGCATCAAGGTGATGTCCCGACTAGATATTGCTGAGAGGCGCATTCCTCAAGATGGACGAATAAAATTAAACTTATCAAAAAAGAAGTCTATTGACTTTCGTGTCAGTACTTGTCCAACACTGTTTGGTGAAAAGATTGTTATGCGTATTTTGGATGCCTCTGCGGCAAGAATGGGTATTGATATGTTGGGCTATGAGCCTGATCAAAAAGAGTTGTTTATTAATGCCATTCACAAACCTTACGGAATGGTACTTGTAACAGGTCCTACAGGAAGTGGTAAAACTGTATCACTTTATACGGCTTTAAATATACTTAATGTCGATGGCACTAATATTTCAACGGTTGAAGATCCTGTAGAAATACGTGTTAACGGTATCAACCAAGTACAGCAAAATGAACGTCAAGGCATGACCTTTGCTGCCGCACTTCGTTCTTTCTTACGTCAAGATCCAGACATCATCATGGTTGGTGAAATTCGTGATTTAGAAACAGCAGAAATTGCTATCAAAGCAGCACAAACAGGGCATATGGTTTTATCAACATTGCACACCAATAGCGCACCAGAGACAATCAGTAGACTAATGAATATGGGCATAGCTCCTTTCAATATTGTTTCAGCAGTGTCAATCGTTATTGCCCAAAGACTAGGACGGCGTTTGCACGATTGCAAACAAGTTGGAGAATATCCAGCAGAGGCCTTATTAAAAGAAGGCTTTACTGAAGATGATATCAAAGACATTCAGATTTACGATGCCATTGGTTGCCGCAAATGTTCTTCAGGCTTTAAAGGTCGCGTTGGCATCTACCAAGTCATGCCAATGTCTGACAACATAAGGCGCATTGTACTTGCTGGCGGCAATGCACTAGAGATAGCTGACCAAGCATTAAAAGATAAAATACCTGATTTAAGACAATCAGCATTATTAAAAGTAAAAAATGGCATTACCAGCTTAGCTGAAGCCAACAGAATAACGGTGGATTAAAAAAATATGGTAACTAAATCAAATCAAATTGCAGAATACGTCACTTATTCTTGGAGTGGCAAAGACAAAACAGGCAAAAAGCTAAAAGGCGAAATCAAGGCAAAGTCGCAAACGATAGCCAAATCAGAGCTAAGAAGACAAAGCATTACTGTTAGTAGAATTGGCAAAAAAACCAAACCGCTTTTTTCTCAAGGCAAGAGAATATCTGCTCAAGATATTTCTTTGTTCTCCAGACAGCTAGCAACAATGATGGAATCTGGCGTACCTATGGTTCAATCTTTTGAAATAATCGAGGGCGGGCAAAAAAACCCCAACATGGCAAAGCTTGTTAGCAAGGTTAAAACAGATATTCAATCAGGTTTAAGCTTAAGTGAATCGCTTGCCAAACACCCTGTTCACTTCGATGAGTTGTACTGCAACTTGGTTGCCGCAGGTGAAAAAGCCGGTGTTTTAGATGAACTGCTTAACACCATTGCCACCTATAAGGAAAGGACCGAAGAAATCAAAGGCAAAATCAAAAAAGCCATGTATTACCCTGCAGCTGTCCTTGTGGTTGCGTTTGGTGTAAGTGCCTTGTTACTACTAAAAGTTGTTCCGCAGTTTGAAGATATGTTTAAAAGCTTTGGTGCTGACTTACCCGCGTTGACCCAAGTAGTGGTTCGTGCATCTGAAGCTCTTCAAGAGCATTTTTTCTTTTATTTATTGGTCGTTGTTGGTTTTATTGCGGGGTTTATTATGCTCAAAAAACGTTCATTAAAATTTGCTCATGCTTTAGATAGGATCTCTTTGAAGTTACCAATTGTCGGGAATATCTTAAACAATGCAGCCATTGCTAGATTTGCACGTACACTCTCCACCACATTTGCTGCGGGTGTTCCTTTGGTTGAAGGGCTTGATACTGTAGCAGGGGCTGTTGGCAACATCGTATATTCTGATGCTGTGCACAAAATAAAATCAGATGTTTCAACAGGACATCAACTGCAATTAGCCATGCAACAAGTAAATATCTTTCCACACATGGTTGTCTCAATGGCTTCCATTGGTGAAGAGTCGGGAAACCTTGACTCCATGTTAGCCAAAGTTGCTGATTATTACGAAACCGAAGTAGCCAATGATGTAGATGCAATGAGTTCCTTAATTGAGCCATTGGTTATGGTTGTTATTGGTGGACTTGTTGGTGTTATGATTGTTGCCATGTATCTACCAATATTCAAACTTGCTGCAGTTATGTAATAATGGAAATATTTGATTTATTAGAGCAATCTCAAGTACTATTAATAAGTGCCACTTTTGTTTTTTCTTTATTGGTTGGTAGTTTTCTTAATGTTGTTATTTATAGATTTCCAAAATCCATGCAATATGAATGGACTGTTGACAGTGTCGCTCATCTTAGTGATACTTTTGATGAATTAAAAGAGCCTTTAAAAAAATACAGTGAAATTAAAAAACCTGACAGTATTATTTGGGTGCGCTCACACTGCCAAAACTGTAATCACCAGATTAAAGCCTGGGAAAATATTCCTGTTCTTGGTTTTTTATTCTTAAGAGGCAAATGTTCAGGTTGCAAAACCAAAATTTCGCACCGTTATTGGATTATAGAATTACTCACTGCCATTCTAGCGACAATGGTTGTTTATCATTTTGGTTGGTCGTATCAATCACTAGCTGGCATTGTCTTAACCTATTTTCTCGTTGCTATCTCAATGATTGACTTTGATACCATGGTTATTCCAGATCAGTTTAGTTTAACCTTGATGTGGATAGGTTTATTTTTAAGCCTGTTTGGTATTTTTGTTGACACACCAAGTGCCATCAAAGGAGCGTTGTTAGGCTACCTATTGTTGTGGACGATTTTCCACCTATTCAAGTTACTCACTGGTAAAGACGGGATGGGCTATGGTGACTTTAAGCTACTTGCAGCAGCCGGTGCATGGTTTGGCATGAAAATAGTCATGGTTGTAGTGATTTTATCTGCTTCGGCTGGTGCAGTAATTGGCACCTTATATATTGTGTTAAGCAAAAACAGCAAGGACAAGCCCATACCTTTTGGTCCTTATTTAGCCCTTGGCACATGGATAGCCATGCTTTATGGCAACCAAATCATCAATTGGTATCTTAACTTTTCTGGACTCAACTCAATCTAGTGAAAACCCAACCCTGCATTGCCATTGGACTAACAGGCGGCATAGCCAGTGGCAAATCAGCTGCTAGTAATAAGTTTGCAGACATGGGAATACCTGTCATTGATGCTGACATCATTGCGCGTGAAGTAGTAGAACCTAAAAGCAAAGGTTTGCAACAACTCGTTAATGCCTTTGGGCAATCTATTCTAGATGGAGAAAAACTTGATCGTTCAAAATTACGTGCTATTGTTTTTAATGATTCAGAAAAACTCAAACAGATAAATGCCATATTGCATCCACTAATTGGTCATGAAATACGTAAACAAGTTAATGTAATCAAACAACATTATTGTATTGTTGTCATTCCACTACTGTGCGAAAGCACACGATATGATTGGCTGGATAGAGTGCTTGTTATAGATGTCAGCAAAGAAACTCAAACCAAGCGATTATTAAAACGCGATGCTATTACTATTGAACTTGCCAACAAAATGTTAGACAGCCAATGTTCACGAGAACAACGATTAGCTATTGCCGATGATGTACTCAATAATGAAAAAGACTTGAAACAACTTTACCAACATATCGAAAGATTACATCTACTATACAAATCCTTATAAAACGCAAAAAATATTATGCATTTTACAAAACAAAGCGTTATACTACGCATCCTCATTTATGTAAAGCATAAAAAAGGGCCCGTAGCTCAGTTGGTTAGAGCATCCGACTCATAATCGGCAGGTCCCCCGTTCAAGTCGGGGCGGGCCCACCATTTAACATTTTACAAAAATCATTAATTTACTAAACCCAGCTAATGACTCACCTTTTTTGTGCCATTGCAAAAGGATAGCAGTTTTCTACAGTGTGGGTTTCTAAACCTAGTAATTTAATTTCTTCAGCCAGTTGTTGATAGGCTGAATCAACATTTCCAGCTCCAAGAGCATCCAAATCCATATAACTCCAGATTAGTTTCAACACCATTTCATTAGTAAGGCTTCTTGTATCATAGTAGATTTTCTTGTAACTATCTTTAACCCAATCTTGGCTTATCAAAGCATTATAGCCCTTCATCAAAATATTCAATTTGCTCTTTAGTGCCTCTAGGGATTTCAAAATCAGGGTATAAAGGCAAGACGACTGTTTCGATAATATTATAAATTGGTGTCTCAAACCTTGGCATATTCCGCACACCAGCTAACCACCCACCGCTTTTAAGCAAATCATCTGATTTTGTAAACACTATTGCTTTGGGGATCCAATGCAAGGCACAGCCTGAAAACATTAAGTCAAATTTCTTATCGGATTTAAACTCTTCAAATGTGCAGAGATGCATTTTAATCGCATCATTGTCTTTGAATAGTGTATTGAGTATTTTGACAAAGTTTATTCCTGACTCAATACAATCCAGCGATTGTGCTAATGTACTTAGTTTGTGAGTTGCCTGACCAGAACCACTACCAACCTCTAATATATTTTCAAGTCGGCCGAGTGAGTCGTCAGAAAATAATTTTTTTGGCTATTTCGGTGGGCAAGCCCACCTTGCTTGATTGTATTTAAGAAATTAGACTAAAATCTCATAAACAGCCCATGGTTGCCAAAGAGCTGGTTCGACGTGATTTTCAGGATTATTAGCATAATCTGATGCCTTTTCTGCTAGTGCCAGCTCATCAATTAATCCAACTGGATTAAACTTAATATCCAGTTTTTCAGAAAAGTCATTTTCTAAGGAACTGCACAAATATGAATGAAAACTACCATATTCAAAACCAAGAATATCATGACCAAGGAATTTCATAGTTGGATCAATTATGTTCTTATTCTTATTCTTAAAAGTCTTATAGATGCCATGAAAATCATCAGCAATATTCATGGATTCAGATGATTCTATAAAAAGGTTTCTGTGTTTTTCTGTAGTAGCAATTGCAACAAGTTTTAAATTTGGGATATTATTAAAATATTGATTATAGTATTCTTTAGCACACTCCAAGTCAGAAAAAACTTCAGAAAAACCATACTTATTGGCATTAAAATCATTATCAGTTTTAACTTGTAATTCATGAAACTTTTCTAAATTAATTCCAAGTTTCTTTGCATATTTTTCCTTGTCATTTTTAGAACTAGAAATCCACGACAAACAAAACTCTAAGGGATGCAAATTGCAAATACAATCTGATAAGCTTAAAATATTTTTTGGTAATATATCATGATTCATCCCTCCTCGAATAGGAGTCATTTCTACCAAATAATAACCACCTACAAATAATTTCATAATTTAGTGAGCAATCATTTGCAACAAAACTCCCGTAAACCACGCACCGTAAGTTCCGATGGCATAACCAAACACGGCTAAAAGTACACCAACAGGTGCGAGTGATGGGTGAAAAGCACTGGCGACAACGGGTGCCGATGCGGCTCCGCCGACATTGGCTTGGGATCCTACGGCAAGGAAAAATAATGGTGCTTTGATAAGTTTGCCGACAACTAACAACAATATGGCATGGATGGAGATCCAAATACCACCAATTAGGAAAACCACTGGGTCATCAAATATTTTCATGACGTCCATTTTTAAGCCTATTGTTGCAACTAAAATATAGATAAAAACAGAGCCAACGGCTGATGCGCCACCGCCTTCTAGGTTTCGTGCTTTTGTGAATGACAAGAACACCCCTATCATTGTGGATACCACAATCAACCAAAAGAATGGACTGCCTAATGAATAATATTCATGTAGAATTGGGTAATTTTCTTTAATAAGTGGTGAAATCCAATTGGCAAATGCGTGTCCAACAGCTGTTGCAGAAAAAGCAACAGCAACAATTAACATTAAATCATTGAGATTAAATTTACGGGCATTTTCGGTTTGAAAAGTTTCCATTTTAAGTTTTATACGTTCGATAGCAGATACATCAGCTCCTGTCTTGGCATCGATGCTTTTTGCGCGTTTACTCATAAATAATAGCGTCCCCATCCAAATATTTGCCCAAATCACATCTACGGCTATCATTTTTGAAAAAGCCGCATCGGAGACTTGGTAAATTTCTTTCATGGCTGCTTGGTTGGCCCCACCACCAATCCACGACCCTGCTAATGTGGTCATACCTTTCCATATTTCATCTGCAGCGGTACCTGCAAAGCTTTCAGGAAATACCGCTCGTACCACCATAAAGGCAACTGGTCCGCCAATCATAATTCCCGCTGTACCTGTGAGAAACATTATTACCGCTTTTGGTCCCAGCCTAAAAATACCTTTCAAGTCAACACTAAGTGTTAGTAAGACCAGTGAGGCTGGCAGTAAATAACGTGAAGAAACATAGTACAAGCTCTTAGCATCGGCATCTTCGATTAAACCAAAGGTGTTTAACAAAGAGGGTAAAAAATAACAGAGTAATAAGGCAGGGACAACACCATAAAACTTTGTCCAAAATTTGGTTTTGAGTTGCCCTGTGTAAAAAACCAAACCTAAAATTGCGGCAAGTACGCCAAAAAGTACAGCATCGGATTGGATTAATGGTATAGTTTGTTCATGCATAATTTTATTTCCCCTATTCAAAACATTCGTAAATTTGGTTCTAAGACACCAGTAATTTATAAATCTGCTTATATCGATTCACAAGCCTGTGTTATTGGCGATGTAGAAATTGGTAAAAACTCATCAATCTGGCCAATGGCTGTTATACGTGGTGATGTTAATTTTATTAGAATTGGTCATAATACCAATATTCAAGATGGCAGTATACTACATGTCACCCATAAAGGTGAATACGGCGATGGTGCTCCTTTGATAATTGGTAATAATGTTACTGTTGGTCATGGTGCCATTTTGCACGCTTGCACTATCGGCAACAATTGCCTCATCGGCATGGGAGCGACAATAATGGATAATTGTATTATTGAAGATGATGCCATGATAGGAGCAGGTACGATGTTACCACCAAATAAGCACGTCAAGTCTAGAGAGTTATGGCTTGGAAATCCTGCTAAAAAAGTGAGAGAATTAACTGATGAACAGGTTCGACAAATAGACTATTCAGCACAACAATATATTAAATTAAAAAATAATTACAGCGAAGTTTAAGTTATTCAAAAGAATCCACATAAATATAATCCGTTGCTGCAAATAAAGTAAACTCTAACAAGGGTGAAATGGCAAAGTATTTTTTAGTCTTGTGCAATAATTTCTAAGGCTTTACTCAATGCCTTATCTGATTTAACTTTTACATGAGGGCTAATTCCAATCCTGTCAATTCTATCGCCTGAGTATGTGATGTAGTCATTAAGTGGAATTCCTAAAGAGATACCATCATCGACAGGAAAAGTATTCATAGACAGCATAGCCCCTCTAGTGTTTTCTCCTATTATAGTGGCAATTTTTTCTTGCTTTAATGCATAGATTAATGGTTCACACGTACTAGCGGTATTGCGGTTAGTCAACACATAAACCTTGCCTGTAAAATGGTTTTCTGATGGATAGATTTTCAAATAACTTCCATATTTTTCACTGGCTTTGGTTATCCACTCTTGCATTGTGCCGTCAGAAAATTCATTGAATTGTGCGTATTCTTCATGTGTGGGGGCGCGATTATGTTGTTTGTACCATTTTTGGTTTGGAAAAATACCAGCAATTAGTGGTTTACTGATTAGAAACTGCCCTAAAGGATAAGCAGATAAGAAATTTCCACCATAGTTATTTCTTAAGTCAATAATAAGGTTGCTATAGTTTTTAGTTTGAATTTGCTCCAATAAATCCTGCATTTGTTGTTTTGTACCAGTAAAACTATCAATGGCTAGTACAACGGTATTTTTGTTGATTTCTGTGAGTTTGGCAAACGTATTTTGAGTTGTTGTTTCTTTTTTATCACCTATTGGATTGAGTTGATAATGTGAAAAGGGAAATTCTCGAACAATAGCAAAAAAAGCAATTTGCATCTCAAGATCGTCTTTAATATTACGTGTTAATTTCAATATTCTCTTTTTAAATTTCATCCATTTTTTAGTCTTTAAGAAATCTTGTTTATAAAGATTGTCTTCAGTTAATTCAAAGACATGTTGATAAATACTATTATAATCGCGTTTTGCGGTGAATTTTTTCACTTTATGACCCTTTAAATCAAAGGTTTTACCATTCTTTTGTTCTACCGTTAAAATCAAGGAATCGTTCTCAATCGTTCCTTTAAAATGTCCTTTGCTGAAAAGATTTTGGATTTCACCTGTTAGGCTGTTTCCATCAACTACACCATTGAGATGAATGATTTCTGGATATTTCATTGATGAAGTCAGTTTGACAAGTGTGAACTTTGTCCATCCAACAATATTTTTTAGTGCATTTTTACGTGTATATCCTTCTATGACATTATTCTTTATCTCGGTAGTTAGATAGAAGTTAAAACCATTTGGATCAGAAACATACCATTTGTCTTTTGCAACAACTGAAGTTGAAATTACAATTAATAGAATAAACAGTTTGTTCACATTAAGGCTCCAGAAAATAAAAAAGAACTATAACATTGTGGTTGTTAGTTTTTAGTTAAAAAAACAGAGGTACAGTATAAAGCCAAAATAGTGTTGTTAATAATAAAGCAATGAAATTTTTTATAGAAAAGAATAATATTTTATAACTCCCTCGACCTTCCACGTGCATTATAACCTTATAACCCACTCTTACTTATTACCCAAATTCCGACATAGAAAACACGGTTAGAACACAAGTCCTTAGCACGCCTAGCAAATCTAAAAAATGACTAACCACCAATAAGGTGGCAACGTATTTTTTATTCGCTATACGCACCAAGTGATTGCACTCTATTTCGCGTTTCTATGTCGAGATTTGGGTATTAACATTATTCTAGAAAGAGTCAATTAACTTGATGTGATTTTAATAGTTTGTGATAAAGCATAAAGTGCATTATGGTGACTTGAGCTTTGTAAGTTATTACTCAACAAAGTGAATTGTATCAGCCATTTGTTTTTAAATATTGCTCCTTTGGTTGTATAGCGGTACTTAGGCATATATTCATTACTAGTAAACGTTGTTATTGCACCTTTTCCATTATTTACATTGAAATTTCGAATATTTACCTGTGTCTCTTTTGACTTTTTGACAAACCGACTACCTAGCAATTGAACCAAATCATCTATCTCTTTTTGGCTAAAGTTTTTATTGTCTGGAAAGACAAAATCAATCATCAAAGAAGCCTTTGAGCCTGCTTGCTGATTATTCATTTTAATGTGGTATAACTTATTACTGTAAACTTTTTTAAAATATTGCCATTGCTTAGGTAGATTAATCACCATACGATAATGACCGACAGTAGCGTGTAAAACCGCGCTATTTGTTGATTTGTATTCGGTGCTTTTAATTCTCCCTGGGCTTTTAATGACTTTTTGTTGCGTTTTCTTTGTAATTTTTTGTTTGATCACAGCTTTTTTCTTCGGCTTTACTGTGACTTGATGATTTTTTTTAAGCTTGAGATTATAAACATCAACACTGCATTTTTCCTCCTGAAATGAAACCGTACCATTTGCCAAAATACAGCGATGTATTTCGAGTTTTTTTGCATAAATCACACTTGAACAAAATAAAGTTAAAACTATTAACAACCTCATGTTAATTATTACAGTAATTATTTAAATTCAATAATAGCTCTTTTTTTCGTTCACTATTTGCAAAACTGCCATTAATGGCATTTTTAGCCATTTGGATTATGCCTGCCTTGGTTACCGCAGTGTTTTCGACAATACTAAGCATATTTTCGGTCAGATATGCATTAAAATGAGCGGGATCATCTGAGTGAATACTAACATTTAAGCCTTTATCTAGCATTATAGGCAAAGTGTGTTGCGACATATCTTTAAAGATTTTTAATGCCACATTTGATTGTGGGCAAACAGTTAATGGCAATTGTGTCTCAACCAAATACTCCACTAACCTCTCATCATCCAGACAACGTATACCATGGTCAATACGCTCAACTTTGATGTCTTTGATTGCAGACCAAATATAATCAGCAGGAGCCTCTTCACCCGCATGGGCTATCACATGAATGCCTGCATCACGAACCTTTGCAAAAGTGTCTTTAAACAGAGACGGCGGATAACCGACTTCGATAGCAGAAAGACCAATCGCTAATATTTTATCTTTAAAAGGCAACATCAGTTCTAAATCTTGTTGTGCCACATCATTGCCTAAATGACGAATAAAACAGGGCATAAAACCACCTGTTATTCCGTATAGTCTTTTAGCATCGATAAAAGCACTATGCAAAGCGTTAATAACAAACTCTGGTGGATACCCATAATCCACATAAGTACGAATATCAGAATGAATTTCTGTGTGTTGGATATTTTGTTCCACACATTTTTTAAAATACGTCATGCACACATCATATAAGTCTTGCTCCGACTTAATCACACGTGTGCCAAGCATGTACATATCAATAAATTCAGTCAAATTATTAAATTTGTACGCTGCTTTGAGTTCATCAATATTGTTGTATCCAATCTTATAATCATTATGATGTGCCAACTCCCACAAGGTTTCAGCTTCCATCGAACCCTCAACATGCATGTGAAGTTCAACTTTTGGCATTTTTTTAATAAATTTTTTCATCTTCTATTTCTTTTTGTTTAAAGGCTTTGGTTGTTTACGTGAAAACACCAGTGAATCTTCTTTTGAAACGCTTTCATCAAGCTTATAATCTGCATAATCAAAGCCTTTTAATTCTTCGACTGTTTCGATGCTATTACGGATGATGAAATCCGTCATCATGCCACGGGCTTTTTTAGCGTAGATGGCGATGATGCGGCTTTTGCCTTCTTTGTTTTCTTTAAAAGCGACATTAACAATCGTACCATTGATGGCTTTTGGTTTAATTGATTTGTAGTATTCGTTTGAGGCCAAATTAACCAGAACTTTTTGTTTTTGTTTGGCTAGTGCTTGGTTTAATAATTCGGTAATACTATCACCCCAAAATTGGTAGAGGTTATCACCTCTATTGGATGGTAACTTCGTTTTCATTTCTAAACGGTAGGGTTGCATTAAATCCAGTGGGCGCAGACAACCATAAAGACCTGATAATATCCTCACATGCTCTTGTGCATATTCAAAATCAGCCTGGTTCATGCTCGCAGTGTTAATGCCTGAATACACATCGCCTTTAAAAGCAAAGAAGGCTTGCTTAGCATTTTGTGGATTAAAAGGTGTGGTAAAATCCAGATAACGCTGATGGTTGAGTTTTGATAGATTTTCACTAATCGACATCATCTTAGCTATTTCATCTTGTGAATAGTTTCTAAGTTGAGCAATTAATTCTCCTGAATCTTTTAATTGTTGCGGAATTGTGTAAGTCTGCGTTGGTGCCGCTTGTTCGAAATCTTGTCCTTTTGAGGGTGAAAGTGTAATTATCATTAGTATGTAATTTTAGTAAATAGGGGTAATATTAACCATTAACTAGCAGAGAAACAAATATTTGCGTAGAATATCAGTTTTGATTTACAAAATTTGTCAATGAATAACGATTATCTCGAATTTGAACAACCTTTAGCCGAATTAGAAGCCAAAATTTCTGAACTACGCAATGTCAGTGATGACAATGCGATGAATATTGATGATGAAATTCATCGTTTAGAAGAAAAATTAAAAATTAAAACCAAACAGATATTTGCCAAGTTAAATGATTGGCAAATTGCCCAATTAGCAAGACACCCAAAGCGTCCATACACTCAGGACTATATTGATTTATTAACTGAGAGCTTCGATGAGTTACATGGTGATCGAGCCTTTGCTGATGATCCTGCTATTATTGGTGGGTTGGCTCAATTTAATGGCAAAGCAGTGATGATTATTGGCCATCAAAAAGGACGTTCAACTAAAGAAAAAATCAAGCGCAATTTTGGAATGCCACGACCTGAAGGCTATCGCAAAGCTTTGCGTCTAATGAAAATGGCAGAGCGTTTTAATATCCCTATTCTCACCTTTATTGACACCCCAGGTGCTCATCCAGGTATTAGTGCTGAAGAACGCGGTCAAAATGATGCTATTGCACGCAATTTAGCCACCATGTCAGACTTACGTGTTCCAATCATCTGCACTGTTATTGGCGAAGGTGGTTCCGGCGGTGCTTTGGCTATTGGTGTGGGTGATGTCACCATGATGCTCGAATATAGTACCTATTCAGTTATTTCACCAGAGGGTTGTGCTTCAATTCTTTGGCGTACGGCTGAAAAGGCTCATGTAGCTGCTGAGGCTTTATCTATTACTTCTAAAAAATTAAAAAAACTGGGCTTAATAGACCGAATCATTGAAGAACCACTGGGTTCTGCCCATAAAAATATCGAGAAAGTAGCAGGTTCACTTGCTGTTGCCATTGCTCAAGAACTGGACAAGCTTGAACAAATGAACACTGATGAAATGGTTAAAAGGCGTTACCAACGTCTCATGAGTTATGGCGTATATCAAGAAGCTCAAGCTTAAGACTCTAATTGCAGACCTTCCTGACTGCGAAGGCTATTTGATTGCTTATAGCGGCGGTGCTGATTCCACTGCCCTTTTGCACCTCTTTTCACAATTGAAAAATGTTCGAGCTATTCACATCAATCATGGTTTACAAGATGAGGCTGATAATTGGCAAAGTCACTGCCAAACAACGTGTGAGAAACTCGGTATTGAATTAATTGTGGAACAAGCCAACCTAGCTGATGCCAGTGAAAACAGTTGCCGCAAAGCACGTTATGAGTTTTTCAAAAAGCACCTTAAAGCCAACGAGACTCTACTCACGGCTCATCACACACAAGACCAAGCGGAAACAGTTTTACTGAAATTACTACGTGGCACAGGCATAGGTGGTTTAACAGGCATGGATAAACTGCGAAAGTTTTTCAATGGTTTTATAGCTCGCCCCTTGCTTGCCTATTGCCCACAGCAACTCAAAGATTACCTAAAAACAAACAATATTTCTTGGATTGAAGATACCTCAAACAAAGAGAATTCGTACAGAAGGAATTACATCCGTAATGAAATCCTTTCAGCCTTGCAATCACACTTCCCAAATGCCATTAACAACATTGCGCGAAGTGCTAACAATGCCTCTCAATCATTGGCATTACTCAATTACTTGTGTGACTTTCAAACAAAAGAATTACCGCTTATAAGACTTCATGAGCTTCCAATTGATTTACAACCAAGTTTATTCTACCAATGGTTAAATCAAAAGGGCATGCCACTACCTGACACAAAAACTCTCAAGCAAATCACTTATGATTTCATCCATGCTGCACAGGATAAAAACCCCCATTACAAGAATGAGTTTTACCAATTATTTCGTTCACAAGCTGCGGTATATTGTATTGACAACTTTGATATTATAGACTCAGGAACAACTTTTATTTGGGACACTGACATTCCATTTACCTTTCCAAATGGATGCGGTGTGTTAACTTACTCTGGTTCAGAAAAGCTGTGTTTAGAAATTAAATTTAACCAAAAAGGGCAGAAACTCAAACTGCATAATCGCCACACTAAATCAGTCAAAAAGCTATTTCAAGAAAATAGAACTCACCAATGGGATAAATTAAATACTCCTTTCATCTATCACAATAATGAATTAACTTCTTTAGGGTATGATTGGTCACATATTCATGGTACAGAGAAAAAAATAAAAATGAGTTTAAAAAACTTAAGCCATTAAAGCTCTTGATTTAACTTATTAATAATATTTTCCAAAGTTTTATCACCATAACCCACTCCGTGGTAGGCAATTGTTCCATCTTTTGCAATCATAAACATATTGGGAATAGTTTTTACTCCAAACTTTCTTCCCAACGACCCCATTGGATCACTTAACATGGTAAGACTGATATCTTTGAGCTTATGCCTAATTTGTCGATACAGTTTTCTGTCTTGTTTGTAATTAACGGCTATAATCTGTATTTTATTACCAAGTTTCTTTTGAATACCATCTAAAACAGGCAACTCTCGAAGACAAGGCTTGCACCATGATGCCCAAAAGAAAACTATAACCACCTTCCCTTTCAAATCGTTTAAATCAATTTTTTCTCTGCCACTAGTTTTACCTAAATAATGTGGAGGTGTATCACCAACCATCAACTCTATTACTTTTTTCTTTGCTTCAACTCCAAAAGAGAATGTAATTAACAAGAACAAAGACATTACTAGATTCAATATATTAGTATTCATTTCGACTTCCTCTTCTTTAAGTATTCAATAACAACATTCTTCTTTTCATAGCTATCCAACCACACTTTGAATGCACTTATCTTACTAAATTCGTCCCCAAAGAGATTTTTAACTCTTTTTTCTATTTTCTCATCAATAATATTAACCACTAGATTATTTTGCCAGCGGTCAGAAAATATATCATCCAATTGTTGCTGTAAATCCAATTGACGCAATAATTGCCATTCTCCAGAGTCAATCCATACCTCATAACATCTGTAGCATAAGTCCAGACGATTGTGCGTATGGTTTGAGATTCTGTATTTTGTCATAAAGCCAGAACATTTTGGACAGTACAATAACTGACTAGTCTCATCAATCTCACAAATGGCATTAACGATATTATCAGAGATTTTCTGGGTTGCTCGCCATTGAATGAATTGAACAATTGACAGCAAGGTTCCGCGGCAATTGTCACAACTCAATGCCATCAATCCATTGTCTAGTTTTTGGGGCTTTAAATAATAACCTTCACATTTAGGGCAATTCATAATTCCTCTTAAATTTACAATTAGTTAATCGTTTAATATAGTTCTTGAATAAAGACATCTAATGTATCACATGCTGCTTGCGGATCAGGATACCCATTTTTCTTCATATTATCGAGCTCCTGCATTACAGTAATTAGTTTATATTTATTACTATTTTTGTTTATAGCTCCTGCTTTTATAATATAATTCTCAATTTCTTTCTCTTTCAATTTAATATCTCTTATATTTGTACAAATTGATGAAGAAGAGGAGATAGATTATATTCAAAATAGTAATAACCCGCTGCACCAAGTATTCCTATGATAATTAGATTTTTCATAGTTTTTTACTCTTCGTTGTTTTTTTAATAATAGTTTGAACAGATTTTGTAGAGCTCAAATCATTGAGCTGTTTACTCAGTTTAGTGACTTCTTCTAAGACTTCCATGTTGATTTCCAATTTTTTATTCATGGCTACAACAATGGGGACAAAAGAGTTTGTCATGGTTTCTGAAAGTGATGTGAGAGCATCACCTAGTGCTGGTAGTGGGTTGTTGATTACTTCAACATCAAGATTAAGTTTGCCAATGGCAGAGGTGATCGCTTTGACTTGTGAGCTTGTCGCTGTTTTCGACTGAGCTTTGTCCTCTCGAATAGATGACGATAAATTATCTAGGTTTTCTTTCAAGCCTGAGATTTGTGAGGCAATTTTAGTCGCCCCATCTTCATCACCAGCTACAGAATTACGAATTTTGAATTCTGTTTTTATCTGAGACCATCGCTTGGCTTCACTTTCGGTTAACACTCCACGAAGTTCTTTTAGTTTGAGTAAGTTTTCCTCTGCTCCTGTGGTTAACAATTGGGCTTCACCGACATAATGATCATCAATCAATAGCTGTAGTTCTTTTTCATCCATAATGGCAACAATTTTTTCTGCCAACTTATTCATATTTCGGTAGGAACCTTGTAATTTAAACGAGGGTTCTTCACGGTATTTATCATCCATGGCAGCAGAGCGAATATACTCTTGATTGACCGACAGTATCACTTTTTGCACTTTGAATAAGGCTTTTAGCACGGTGGTTATTTCATTGATTTCACTGCCAGAATAACTGTAAGATAAATCCGAAGTAGCAACTTCTTTGCCTTGGGCTTTATCCATCAGCAAATACAAGTCATTCATGTCACGCAATGCCAAAGGTGCGAGGACTTTGTTTGAAGTCAATGAGTTCTCGATATAACTCATGGAGAATATCTCTTGTTGGCCACTTAACACATCACCCAAATTATAGACATCGGCACGATTGGCTAACATGTCAGGAATTTTGAACACTTCTCCTGATTCGGTGTAAGGGTTTCCTGCCATAATGACACAGAATTTCTTGCCACGAAGGTCATAAGTCTTAGGCTCATTTCGCCAAACACCTTCAATCCTGCGTGTACCATCACATAATGAGATGAATTTCTGTAAAAATTCAGGGTGAGTGTGTTGAATATCATCCAAATACAACATGGCGTTGTTGCCCATTTCTAAAGCGAGATTAAGTTTTTCAAGCTCTTGTTTTGCCGTAGCATTGGGTGCACCAGCTGGATCCAGTGATTTAACATCGTGTCCAAGTGACGGGCAGTTAATCTTCATAAAGTTCAAGCCCAAACGATTAGAAACGTATTCCATCAAGGTGGTTTTACCGTAACCTGGAGGTGAAATTAACATTAATAACCCCATTAAATCAGTGCGTTTTTCTGCACCTAACGCACCCATTTGTTTGGCTAAATTGTCACCAATAATAGGTAAGTAAGATTCGTTAATCAGTTTATTTCGCACAAAGGATGACAAAGGTCGTGCTTTGAATGATTGTAAATTCATCGTAGCTTTTTGTGATTCCATAATTGAGGTTTTCACTTTTTTGAATTCATTATAAGCTGGCACAGTATCCTTGCTGTAATGGCTTAATCTTTCTATAAATTCATCCACTTCAAAAGCAATGATTCTATCATTAATATTATTGTGATCACCTAATAAATTGTTGGCTTCACAGTGCATGTCCTTGGGGTTTTTACTAAAAGAATCGCTTGATTGCATCACTATATTGACGATAGCTTCATTCAAATAGCGTTTGTTTTGTGGTTGTTGAGATTGTTCAATCAAACCTGATAACCAATAGCCAATATACTGCCACTGGCCTTTGGGTGAATCCTTAAGTTCTACTAATGTCGCGTTAAAATCATTGCTTTCAGTGCTGGTTTTGAAAAAGGTATGCAGTTGTTCTACTAAATCTGCCGCTTTGTGCGACACATCGAATTGCTTCTTATCAACGCTTAAGAAATTAATTAAATAATCTGCTGAGTTAAACAATAAACCTTCATCAAATTCCATTTCAAATTGCTGATAAAATTTATGCATGTTTATTTGCAATTCTGCTTTTAAATCTTTAAGCATCTGTACGCCACCAAAAGCCTGTTGTATTTTGTTAGCAGTTTTGGCTTGTTTGCTAGTAAGTTTTTTAAATTTTTCATCTCCAACATTGAGCCAATAATAACTGGCAATACCTCGAGCTGATGGGCTAAACCGCAATAAAGGCTGGGTTTTGTATTTGTCTAAAAGACTGCTCAAAATCATTGTTGCATCGTTATCGTGCACGCCTTTTTCATAACCTTCCTGATAACGAGGTGAGGCATAGTCCTTAACGATTTTTGTAAGTGCTTTGTCGCTTTCAAATAGTTTCTCTAGACTCAAATCATTGTTATTTTCTAAGGCATCGGTAAAGATGGAATAAGCCAGATATTCAGCTCGGTAAATATCGCTATTTTCTGAAACCAAGGTTTGTTGCCAAAATTCACTCAAGTTATTTAGTAAATCATTTTCTACAGTCTCGTAATATTCCGTGCCCGATAAATGAAAGGCAAGTTTGCCATCTTTGGGCAAGATGGTTAAATCCAATGCTTGAGTATTGACACTAAATTTGTGTTTACCAAACTTAATGGCATTACCACCATCTTCAAAGATGTCTTTTTTATCACGCAGTGATCGTATTGCTTGCTCTTTTAAGGCTTTGAGTTTGGCTTCGACATCATCGGCTTTGACATTATCATTTATATCACGTAGCTTTAAAACTAAATCGCCGACTTTCATCACCGTTGGATCGGATGAAAAATAGGTGTTGAGCTCGTCATTTTCACTAAATTTTAGGCTGCGTTTTTCTATGCTCTTTAATATTCGTGTTACGGCTGTTTGCAGTGATTGGGCTTTGCGTTGCCTTTGATCTAGCAGGGTTTGCTTGCGTGCTTCAAAGGTTTCGTGAATCTCATCTCGCTTGGCATAGATTTGATCTAAAAACTCATCATTTTCACTAAAGATACTTTCCAATTCTTCCAGTTGCACTAGCAATCGCGCGAGTTGTTCGTCACAGGCATCGGGTGTGTCGGCATTGGACACTCCGTTAGAAATGCTTTGCGATAAAACCGCAAGTTGAGCACCAAACTCAGCAACTGACTCACCAGCGGACAATTCCTTGCTGGTTAATTTGGCATGGGCTTTGGTTTGGTTAATACGACTGTAAATTGTTGAAACGGATTGTAAAATTTTCGTTTTAACCGTTGTGTCATCAATTTCTAAACCATTAATCACTTCACTCAAGGCATCTAAGCCATGGCTCATTTCATCAAGTTGTTCTAAAATAGGCTTTAGGTCTTTAACAGTTTTAATTTTTTCTATACTTTCGTGAACTTCATCCACAACATTACTGTAATAGCCCATCGAATTTTCTTGCGACAAGAACTCAACAGTCCGTTTACCCAATTCATCTATTTCTTTATCCACTTTGGCTGAAATAGTATCCAACTTATCTAAATTGATATACCGGTAATCTTTGAGGGAAAGCAAATGGCCTTTCTGGCGCTTAAGTTTTAACAGTCCATCGACAAATGGAGCTGGTGTATCCCAGTTAGAAATAGCTATTTCTTTGAGTAAAACTTTGAGTTTACTTTGCGCCTCTTTTAAGGCAAGTGATGATTGTTCGCTAATGGCACGAACTTTTTCAAATTCATCCAATACCAGCTCGGATGTATTGCCAATTTCTTTTAACTGACTGGAAAACTCTCCTATATCATCGTTTTCTAACCAATAATAGCCATCGACTACACGTTGAATATTTTTGATTAAATCTTCATACACCAAGATACTGGGTTGTTGTTCGCTTATCATTTTGGTGATGGTGTAAAGCTCTGAAATTCCTTGCACCAACTCAGCATTTCCGATAGTCGCTAAAAAAGTTTTTTCACTGCTGTTGGCTATGGAATATTCTTCGCTGGTATAAGGTGTTTGCCAAATTTGCATGGGATGAATACGAGTTGGTTCATTGGATTCACTGCGAAAAATTATCATCTTGCCATCATCATATAGTGAGTAGCCATGACCAAATATTGGACTGGAGAGTTCCTTACGAATCATGTTGTAAGAAAACAGAGCAAACTTGCCTTCATTTTGCTCATAAAACACATAAAGAACATCTTCGCCGTTGGGTGAATTCCATTGGCGTTTAAATTTTAAGCCACTTATCTCTTCGTCAAATATTTTGGATTCACCACTTTGTAAATAATAACCTCCAGGGAATATAATACCGTGCTCATTGGGTAAACTGATGCAAGCATAACCAATGGCATCAATGCGTTTGACATCGTGGTTGCGGGTATTGAAGACGAAATAACGCCATATTTCTTCTTTGTATGGCAGAAACTTCAATAAGATTAAATGACCAACTCGCGCATAGAATATCTCAGCATCATCCAAGGATTGATGCGCTTCTTCTACAGACTCACTGTAGATGCCTTCACCATCCTCGGTATTATCCTCAATCTTGATAGTTAAATCACCGCCAACGGTTTCGACAAAGATTTCATCCATTATTGAAACATGCGGATACTTTCCTTCTATGAAGTTTTCACGCTTGGTAGCAATCCATTCGAAATCGTAAGCTGGCGGCAATTCCATATCTCGTTCGCCACGGTCATCAATGTACTTGATTTGACCATCTACTGATAAATCCCATCGGAAGACGCGAACATCAGAAATCCTATCGCCAATTTGAAAACCAGCGAGTAATTTTTGGTTGTTAATCCTTAATTGTACTAGGTGTGTGTTTTTGTAATAACTGTATAACTCAAAAAATTGTTTCTGGAATAAGGGATCATCCAAAAAACTGCCACTTATGCTTTCAGGCTTAACATCAAACTTTCCATCTTTTTCCTGTAATGAATATAAGGCAAAGACGTCAGATATCTTGGTTTCCTTTTTTAAACCGATAAAGACATTGTAACCAAACAGCAATTGTCCATTGATGCGTACTATATCACGAGGGGCGCAATTATTTTCGGTGCGTACACGTACACGGTCGATAACCTCAAGCACTGTTTTACCAAACTCTTCTTCGCGTTTTTGATTTAACGATTGAATGCCAGCTTCGAGCTTTTTGTTTTGTTCCTCAAGACGTTTACGTATGACTTCATATGAGCCACCTTCGGCTACTGCCTTGTTTATTGTATTATTTTTTGTATTCTCTTCTGCCACGATGATACCTTTTTAAGATTTTTGATGATGGGCGGAGCCCATCTACGTCGGATTTGGGGTGTTGAACTTAATCAACAAAGCCCCAAATTTCTGTGGACTAAAGTCCACACCCCTTGGTTTTAAGTTTCCTTATCTTCGCCTTGGCTTTCATCCTTATTCCTTGCTAAGTTCTTAATCATCTTAGTGACACTTGCCACATCAAAGCTTTGTCCTGTGCCAAGTTTCATCACTTTTGAAACAGCGGCTTGTAGGACATCTGATTTACCAATGGCTCCATCAACAGCCTTACCAACAGCAAGAGAACTCATGAATTTTTCTAAGAAATCACCATTACCACCGACAATATCGATGTTCGCTTCTTTGAGCGCTTGTGCCAAAATATGCGCTTGTTTATCAGCAATTTCAGTATTGGCTTCTATCGCGGTCATGTTTTCTTTATGTGCTAAATCTAATGCCATACGGAACTCTTCATGTCCTCGAACATCTTGATTCATGGTTCCTAAAGCTTCAAACTTCTCCTCTAAACCTTTGGCTTCTGCTGCGTAACGGAGTTGAATCACCTCGGCTTCAGCTTCACCACGTTTCTTAATGGCTTCGGCTTCGGCTACCTTGATTTTAACATCAACCATGGCTTGTTGTTCTTCACCTTTAGCATCCGCTTCTTTGACTCTTACATGCGCCATACCCACTTCTTCGGCTCCCATAGCTTCTGCCTTGAACTTACGTTCTTGTACAATAGCTGCGGCAATTCCAGGGGCTGCTACTTTTTCTTTAATACCTTCAGCTAAGCGAATCATCGCATCGGCTTCTTTGCTTGCAGCTTCGCGTTCGGCTTCGGCTAAGATTATACGTTCAGAAGCCTTATGTTTAGCACGCGTTTCATCGGCTTGTGCGGCTTTGATTTCTTTTATTAACTCTTGTTCAGCGATGGCTTCAGCATTAATCACATCAGATTTTTTGTTACGTAGTGCCTCTTCAACTAGGCGTAATTCTTTGATCTTTTCTTCCTGCTCGGCTACGGTTCGCTCTACCGCTATGCGCTCACGGATAACATCGGCTATGTTTTTCTTTTCAACTTCGATGTCTTTTTCTGCATTAATTTCTTGTAAGGCTACTTCACGTTCGCGGCTAACAATTTCAACTTCTCTGGTACGAATGACTTTTTCTTCTTCAATTGCAACAGCGCGTTTGCGGTTGTTTTCTGCCACTTCGACTTCGCGTTGTTTGTTTTCTTCTAGCACCTGAACTTCTTGCTCCATGGCAATACGAGCTTGCTCTGATTTAAGTTTTTCTTCAGATTCAATTTTTTCTTGTTCTGCAGTTTCACGTGCCTGAACTGACGCAACTTCACGACCTTGTTTTGCAACAGCATCCGCTTCTATCCGTTCAAGTTCTAAAATACGTTCACGGGCTTCAACATCTCGTTTTTTAATACGCGTTTCTTCATCACGTTCAAATTCATTGGTAAGAATATGTTGTTTCGCAGTCAATTCGGTAATTTTACGAATACCTTGCGCATCCAAAATATTGTTTTCATCCAATGCACCAATAGGTGTTTGTTCCAAATAATCAATAGCGGCATCTTCTAACACATAACCATTTAAATCCTTGCCGATGACCATGATAATTTCATCACGAAATCTATCTCGCTCTTCATATAATTCCTCGAAATCTAACTTCTTACCCACAGTTTTTAAGGCTTCTGAAAATTTTGCACTGAATAATTCATCAACCGTGGCTTGTTTGGATGCCCGTTCACAACCTATGGCTTGCGCCACCTTGAGTACATCTTCTTTGGTCTTGTTGACTCGTACAAAGAAAGTCACTTTAATATCAGCACGAATATTGTCCTTACAAATCAAACCATCTTGTGCTCGTCTATCTATTTCGATAGTTTTTAGAGAGATATTCATAATTTCTTTTTTATGAATGATTGGAATGACTAATCGGCCTGTAAAAGTCACATCTGGTACAGCACGTAATGTGTTAACAATCATGGCTTGGCCTTGATCGACCTTCTTGTAGAATTTCATTAAAATAAGTGCTAACCCCATAATAACGAGGAAAATAATTCCCGCATAGGTTGCAATGGCTATTAATAAATCACTGTTCATATTTTTGCTCCGTTTGTATTTGAGAAATTCTAACTTTTGTTAGAATGACGGTCTTTTATAGTTTTGCTACGTTATAGCAATCATCTTTTTCAATGTATTCGATAAGGATTACCTTATCCCCTTTTTTAATTTTTTTATCTACTGGCGCTCTTATTGATAAAATCATTCCAGCTTCACCATCTTCCAATGTTGCTTGTCCAAACTCTTCATTAACTTTACCTGTTGTTACTTCACACTCTTGCCCAATAAGTGTACTTTTCTTTACTGCTGTATGAGCGATAAAGAAGCCTTTAAATGGCCTTATTGTTAAGGCTGTAATTGGAATAGATATGGCAAAACAAACTAAAATTAAAGCTACTCCTATTGCATAACGTACTATATCTATTGGTATATGGACTAAAATAAGCGATGTAGCCAGATAACATATTAGCCATGAGGTAACGATTAATAATGACAGAACAACTGTGATTGGTACTCCTGTTAAACCCCAGTTGAGCATAAATCCGGCTAAACCACTTAAACCTTCGGCATCTGGATTGATACTGACTTCAGTCTCAAAATCCGTTTCAATCTCAATATCAGCATCAAACATCTCAATGTCAACGACACCTATAAATGCCATCATCCAGTACAAAAGCACGATAATTAACAGAAATGTGTAAACTACCACAGGAAATGTTGTTAAGTTTGCTAAAAATGTATCCATTATTTTTTCACCTCATCACTTTTACTTGCGTGTTTAATTAGTATTTCTGCTGCACGTTTTTTTATCTCTAATTTATTGTCTTCTTCTACACCAAATTTTTGAGCTAAAAACTTCATGTCTGCACCATTTAATGAAATGGACAACCGCAGTCGTTTCGGTTTTCGTGATATTTTCAACCCTAACAATTCACGAATTCGATCCGAGGGATTGAGATCCCTGTCAAGCGCTTCCTTGCGAATGACGTATTGAATCTTTTCACCCACATCAAAGGCAACTTGTGTGGCTTTAATGGCTTTTTCTTCTTTTTCCCACTTTTGTAGGATTTTTTTCTTTTTCATAGGCTGGCTGTTTTATTTAAATTTATGTCGTCACATAAACCTTATCTTATTTATCAAGGCGCCCAAAAGGGACGCCACTACCTTTTAATTACGCTTTCTTCTTGGAGCTTTTTGCTTTTAAACGTGCCAACACCGCTTCTGCAGCACTTTGCGTATCACCAATACCAGCCTCTTTCATCTTGTCTGATAAGTTTTTACCACTATTTTCAGCATCTAACTGATCGGCGGCTAAGTTTCTATCATCAAAGTCTTCTTGTTTTTTACGGATTCTGTCCAATGATTCTTTTGCAGACATCAAGGTCGAATCAGTTGTGCCAAAGTTGTCGGTAATGGCAGCAGTGGCTTTTTGTACATTTTCAGTAGTTTTCACCATCGTTAATTGACGTTCATAATCCTTGAGCTGTCTTTCGGCTTTTTCCATCATGCTTTTGAGTTTTCCAATGTGCTTTTCATACGATTGTTGTGCATCAACTTGCTGTGCCTTATCTTGTTCAAGCTCTGCCACTTTAGTGGCAATTTCCAAAGCTAAGGTTTCTTCTTTTTTGGCTAAAGCATCAGCAACATAGCCTTCATTTTTGTCAATTTCTGCCGTTATGGATTCAACCTTTCGTGATGCCTGCATTTCTTTTGCCATCACTTGGGTTAAATCATGTTTAGCTTTTTTCAAGCTTTCTTGAGCATCTTCAATTTCTTGTTCAAAGATACGCGTGCCTTGAGAATCGACTATCGACTCGCCTAACTCACGCGTTCCACCTCGAATTGCTGTCATTATTTTCTTTAATATGTTCATGTTATTCACCTTATAAATGTTACGTTATTTTAAAAAGTCTTCCATAGCGGTAACAACATCTATGGCATTTTCATTAAGTGTCACCACTTCTTCTACAACTTTATCTAAATTTGAATTAACCGACAATGCTCCATAAAGAACAAATCGATTACCCACTCGCGCATAAGCAGACAGTGGTATGGAAATACTGGTATCGAGCATCATTTCTAACATTTCGACGCGCTTTTCTGGCTTAACTTCATCTTCTGACCATAAATAGACAATACACAATATTTGGCTTTGGGTTTTGGTCATAAATATAGGGAAACCATTCATTCCATTAACTTCAACCTGCAAAACTTCCACTTCTCCATTAATAGTTTGGCAATCAAAAGTAAATCCCTCTTTCGTTCTATTCTGCGATATTCGTATAGCGTAATCCTGTATATTCATTCTTGTTTTTCTCCTAACAGTTTGTTTGCTTAATGACATAATATGGCAAATGCCATAATATGTCAAGGTATTTTTGACATATTATGGCGTAAATAATGTAAATCCTGTTGAAATCAACTATAAGGAGAATGGTTGTATAACATGGAATTGGACGATGATAGACCACATTAATGGCTCTATCTGAAATACAGTGGGTAATCTAGTCTAAATTATTTCACATAAGAAGAAATTTACTGTCTTATGGATTGATTGAAATTTCCTCCATTGTGTAATTTTTACTTATACAAGTAAACTCTCAACACAGGGGGCTGGACTTTACTGCAATTTGTTTTATACATTGATACCAGCATTAGACTTAAATTTTAATACTCTAGTCAAAGCAGGGTTCACCAACCAATGACAATAAATAAAAGCACAAAACTTTCAGTTAATATCCATTGCTAGAAACTCTACTTTTTTAAGAAACTTGCAAAGAGCAGTGTACTGGAAGACTGTTTTGATGAAGTATTGATGATTTAAATTGATTACTTTTATGAAAAGGTAGTATTAAAAATACGCGACTAAAGTCACGTCCCCAGTTTTGATTGTGGGTTTGTTTTAGGCAGCCAGTATAATCATCTACCCACTTAATTTCATATAGAGCCACATTAATTTACCGCCGCGATAAGGAGTTATTATCTTACAGGCTTCTACTTTTATTTTTTCTGATGCAGAGAAAAGGAATTTATAAAGTTATGTTGTATTTTTTCTGATTAGATTGCTTTAGAAATTTTCTTCATCAAAGAAGAAAAATTGAGCTTACGAGTAGTAAGTGAAATTTTTCTGATGCAGAGGAAGGAGGTTTATGAAGTAATATCATCAGAAAAAAAGGTGACTTCCGTTAGCCGCTCTTACCACACAGCGTTACGACTGTGGCTGCTCCCTTCCGGGCCTGACCAAGTCCACCGCTAGCCGTTGATAAGTGACCAACGAAAGTCGATGTGCATTATCTATTATGTTTTGTTATTTCTCAAGCACTATTTTCTTTAATAGCGGAATTGTTACCTGCTTTTTTTCAACTAAGGTTGCTTGGTCAAGTTTTATCAATAATGAACTTAAGTACGACATATTCATGGCACAGTTATTTTTGAGGTAATTTTCTATCTTGTCGTCGATTTTGATGCCATTATTGGCTGCTTGATTTTTAAACACGTGAAGAGCATCCTCACGATTGAGGGTCTTTAACTCGTATGTTCTTCCTGCTTGAAGACGTGAACGCAAATCAGGTAGTTGCCACTGCGTGCTATTATTGGAGAGTTGTCCTGCAAGGATTATTTTTTTGCCTGCTTGTTTTATTTCGTTTATCCAAATAAATAAAGCTTCTTCACGTGTTTTGTTTTGCGCAATATTTTCGACATTATCAAGACAAATGATGTCAAACATGTCGATGAGTTGCACATTTTGTCTTTTATCTAACTCTAATGGTTTGACCACTACTGCTAATTTACTTTGCGATAATAATTGGGTAACATAGGCTTGTAATAGGTGCGTTTTACCAGAGCCTGTTTCTCCCCACATATAAAAAATCACTTCACTTGATTGAATGAAGCTTTTTAAACTTTCTATCAATACATGGTTTTTTCCTTCTAGAAAATCAACAAATGTTTTGGTTTGGGTGTTTTTAAAATCCAGTGGCAGCTGTTGTTCAGTCACTTTTGGGCTCTTTTTTTGATTTTGTTTTCTTTTTGGGAGTTGTGTTGCTTAAACTAAAGTCATCACCATCACCGTACATTTTACTTTGTATATAGTTTTGGTGAGCAAATCGCAATAATACCATAACCACTGCAGCTATTGGCAAACCGAGCAAAATTCCGACAAAACCAAAGAGCTGCCCACCTGCTAATACTGCAAATATAACGGCAACTGGGTGCAATCCTATTTTATCGCCAACTAACCATGGAGTTAATACAAAGCCTTCTAATAATTGCCCTACACCAAATACAATCAAAACATAAACTACAAATGTTGGATCGCCAAATTGCACAAAAGCAGTAATGACACCAACAACCATACCTGTTATGGCTCCAAGATATGGAATGAAAGAGACAATGCCTGCACCCATTCCAATTAGCAGTGATAAATCTAATCCTATAATCATTAAACCAATGGAATAAATAACACCCAGTGCTAACATAACCGAAAACTGACCACGAAGAAATGCACTTAAGACACTGTTTGATTCTGTCACCAGTTTGTTGATTGTTGGGTAAACAGGACGTGGAATAAGCTCTCCTACTCGCGCTGTTAATATATCCCAATCACGAAGCAAGTAAAACGTAACAACTGGAATAAGGACAATATTCATCATCCAGTTGACCACCACCATACTGCTTTTTGACAGTGAAGAAACGATTGTTTTGGCAATACCTCCCGCTTCATTCCAATGAGCTTTGAGTAAATCTGTTAATTCTGAAAAGTTAAACAAGTCGGTTTGCAAACCAAATTTTTCACGTAACCATGGCGTAACATTATCACTAAGGTATTGAAAATATCTAGGCAAATTAGTGATTAAATTTGATGTTTGACGTTCTAAAGTTGGTATTAATACCAACAATATAAGGAAGACAATAATAATCATAACAATAAAAACAATAACCACTGAGAGTGTTCGTGAGAGCTTCCAACTTTCTAATTTATCGGCAAATGGATCAAATAGGTAGGCTATGAGCGCACTTATAGCAAAGGGAGTTAAAATAGGTGCAAGTAAGTAAATAAGCATTCCTAATAGTAGAAATACGGCTAAAAAATACCAACGATTTGAATCGACTAACATTTACTCTGACTCCGTGTTTTGTTTTTGTAAAAAGGACTTTCTATGGGTGAAGAACAAATATACATAATGTAAACCACTAATAACAGTGAAGAAAGTCACTAAATAGATTAATCCTTGAAGAATACTCTCATTAAATTGATAAATAGAATAGTGAGCAAGCACAACGACAATTAATAAAATTTGCAGTGCTGTGTTTGTCTTACTTAATAGGCTCGGTTGTGTCTTTTGCATTTTATCAACGGTAAAATGGTATAGCGTTGTACCCGTAACAATCACCACGTCACGAGCCAAAACAACTATTAACAACCAATTTGGGATAATATTTTGTACCGCGAACACCAAAAAACAGCATAACATCATAAACTTATCAGCCAGAGGGTCTAAAATACCACCAAGCCAACCTTCCCAACCAAAACGTTTAGCCAAAAAACCATCCAGCAAATCTGAAAAACCTGCGACCATCGCAATATAAAAAGACACCTCATAATTTTTTTCAAGCATAAACCAAACCAATGGAATCATCGCAAAGATTCGTGCAAATGTTATGGCATTAGGAATGTGTCGCAACCAGGTCATAAGTTGTTGTATGAAAAAACGAGTTGATTAATAGAACCTTGTTCGATTGGCAACAATATGTTATCACGACTTATCATCAAAAGAAATGAATCTGTTGTTACTGTTAGTTCACTGGTCAGAACCAATTGGTTTTGTGTCGCAGAGACAATCATCGAATCATCAATAACAGACAGTCGCTTTAAATATTCTTGCACATACATAACATTATCATAACTGAACAAATTATTTATCACTATTTGGACAGTGTGTCTTTGTATGTTGGTACTATCAATTTTATATTGCGATGCAAACCTTTTACTTAAATCTTCAAAAACCGAATACATTAGCGAACCCATATCGCCTGTTTCGTCTTGAAAGTGGCTCATTGCCATTTCTTGTCCAGTGTGAAAATAACCAGATCGTGCTTTAACCTTGTCGGTTTTATTGTCAATTGATAGCAACAAATTATGGTCTACATAATAGCGGCCCTGCGCTTGTTTTTGTGCTTCAAAAGACAAAGACTTAATAGATTGTGGAGAAACATTGATAAGATCAATTTCATCCATCTTTGGTAGAACTAGATTAATGCCCATCACTTGAGCCCAGTGGTTCAGCCAATACATAATGTTTTCGTCATCAAAAGCATATATTAATTCAGGCTGATTTGATTCATTATTTTCAACTACCCATGCCATGACTTTTTCACGGCTACGAGGCAATACAGAAAAATGAGCATCTGCAATAATTTTATCAATGAACTTCTCTTGCATGACTGCATAAAACCAATATTTGTATGGGCTGTTTTCAGATAGAAAGTTGTTATCAATTTGTTCAACGTATGAACGTTTCAAACCCGATTTAATATTGGCTTCAATAAAAACAGGGTTGTTTAGCACATCAGAAATTGATTCGCCTGTATTATTGACGATAATTTGAGCAAAGACTTGTTTAAGTTTCAACTCATCATTAAGATTTGTATCCTCAACCAATATTGCACTTTTGCTTTGATCAAAAGCCGCAGCATTAGCGCAAAAAATGGCAACCAATACTATCCAAATCACTGTATTTTTAGAAAACAAAATATTCCTCATGTTTAAAACTTATTTAACGGCTATTATCCCTAATTGTACCTCATAAATAAAGGTCTAAGATAAAACACTCGATATTTAGTAAATTGTTTAGACTAGTGTGCACTGTTGAGTTAAAATGCCCATCCAGCCGATAATCACTCATACGACATAAAATTATGCACAGATCCTCTTTAGATTCTGTTCTTTTTGCTGGACAAAATAAAGCAATACTCGCTCTTGAAGATGGCACCATCTTTTCAGGAATTTCCATTGGTTTTAACGACAACAGTGTTGGTGAAATCGTTTTCAATACTGCCATGTCGGGTTATCAAGAGATATTAACCGACCCTTCCTATGCAGAACAAATTGTCACATTGACCTATGTGCATATTGGCAACACAGGTTGCAATACAGCCGATGTTGAGTCTGAAAAACTGCATGTTCGTGGCTTAGTTATTCGAGACTTGCCCAAACTAGCAAGTTCGTGGCGCAATCAAATCAGTTTGGACAAGTACCTTGAGAATAACAAAATTGTTGGGATTGCCAATCTTGACACGCGCGAACTCACACGAATCTTGCGTGAAAAAGGCGCGATGAAAGCCTGTATCATGACTAAAGACATTGATGAGCAAAAAGCTGTTGAACTAGCTCAAGGCTTTGCTGGCTTGGAAAACAAGGATTTAGCCATCGAAGTGACCTGCAAAGAATCTTATCAATGGAATCAAGGTGGTGAGTTTGATTTATTGACCAATGATTTCAATGAACACCGTAACAATAAACATAAAGTGATTTGTTATGATTATGGCGTTAAACACAATATCTTACGCATATTAGTCGATCTTGGTTGTGATATTACTGTTGTTCCAGCTAATACATCAGCAGATGAAGTATTAGCCATGAAACCAGATGGCATCTTTTTATCCAATGGGCCCGGCGATCCTGCGGCTTGTGATTATGCGATTGAATCAACTAAACAGATACTAAAATCGGGCACCCCTTTATTCGGAATCTGCTTAGGCCACCAAATACTCGCTTTAGCAAGTGGGGCACAAACTAAAAAAATGAAATTTGGACACCATGGAGCCAACCATCCTGTGCAAGATTTAGAAACAACCGAAGTGATGATTACTTCGCAAAATCATGGGTTTGCCGTTGATGAAAGCGTTATTCCAGAGAATCTACAAGTGACACACAAATCTTTATTTGATGATTCAGTACAGGGTATAAAGCGCACTGATTGTTTCGCTTATAGTTTCCAAGGTCATCCTGAGGCAAGTCCTGGCCCACATGATGCCAAAAAGTTATTTGAACCATTTATTACTGCCATGCAGGAGAAGTCACATGCCTAAACGTAATGATATAAAAAGCATTTTAGTATTAGGTGCAGGACCTATTGTTATTGGACAAGCCTGTGAATTTGATTACTCAGGTACTCAAGCGTGTAAAGCTTTAATGGATGAAGGTTATAAAGTGATATTGGTGAACTCCAATCCTGCAACCATTATGACTGACCCTGAAACAGCTGACAAAATATTTATTGAACCAATTAACTGGCAAACCGTTGCCAAAATTATTGAACAAGAACGTCCTGATGCGTTATTACCAACAATGGGCGGACAAACGGCTCTCAATTGTTCATTAGATTTAGTTGCTCGTGGAGTTTTAGAGAAATTCGGTGTCGAAATGATTGGCGCAACCCGCGAAGCCATTGATATGGCTGAAGACCGTGAGTTGTTTAAAAAAGCCATGACCGAAATTGGTTTAGGTACTCCTACATCCTACCTAGTGCATGATATTGAAGAAGCACGTGTAGCACAGAAACAAATCGGCTACCCTGTTATTATTCGCCCATCTTTCACCATGGGCGGTTCTGGCGGTGGTATTGCTTACAATTTAGAAGAATTTGAAACCATTACAGCCAATGGTTTGAAACTCTCACCAACCTCAGAGGTTTTACTTGAAGAATCCTTGCTAGGTTGGAAAGAATTTGAAATGGAAGTGGTGCGAGACAAAAAAGACAATTGCATTATTATTTGCTCAATTGAAAACCTTGACCCAATGGGCGTACATACGGGTGACTCAATTACTGTCGCACCAGCACAAACCTTAACCGATAAAGAATACCAAATTCTGCGAGATGCTTCTTTGGCTGTTTTGCGTAAAATTGGTGTAGATACTGGTGGTTCAAACGTACAGTTCTCAATCAATCCAGAAAATGGTCGTGTTATTGTCATTGAAATGAATCCACGGGTATCTCGTTCATCGGCTCTAGCCTCCAAAGCCACAGGGTTTCCAATTGCCAAAGTGGCTGCCAAATTGGCTGTTGGCTACACATTGGATGAATTGCAAAACGAAATAACAGGTGGAGCAACGCCTGCATCCTTTGAACCAAGTATTGATTACGTGGTCACCAAAATACCACGCTTTGCTTTTGAAAAATTTGCCAAAGCAGACAATCATCTGACAACACAAATGAAGTCAGTTGGCGAAGTCATGGCAATTGGTCGAACCTTTGCTGAATCCTTACAAAAAGCCCTACGCGGTTTGGAAACAGGGTTAAACGGACTGAATCCACTCATTACACAAGAAGATATTGATAAAGGTTTTGACCTTAACACCGAGTTACGCGAACCAACACAAGATAGGTTGCTTTATGTCGCTGATGCATTTCGTTTGGGCTATGATGTCGATAAATTATTCACTATTTCTAAAATAGATCCATGGTTTTTAGCAGAAATTGAACACATTATTCATGTCGAAGAAGCGATTGAAAAAAGTGAGGGTATTAATGCCAAACAATTTCTTGCCATCAAACAACTTGGCTTCTCTGATAGTCGAATTGCAGAATTAATGGGCAAAGCCGAAAGTGAAGTCACCCAACTTCGCCATGACATGAATGTTCGTCCTGTTTACAAGCGTGTCGATTCGTGTGCAGCAGAGTTTGATGCTACCACCGATTATTTTTACTCCACCTACGAAGCTCACTGCGAAGCACGACCAACCAACAATAAAAAAATCATGATTCTTGGCGGCGGCCCCAATCGCATTGGGCAAGGCATTGAATTTGACTATTGCTGTGTGCATGCGGCATTAGCACTTAAAGAAGACGGCTTTGAAACCATCATGGTCAACTGTAACCCAGAAACCGTTTCCACCGATTATGACACAGCCAATCGCTTATACTTTGAACCCTTAACTCACGAAGATGTGTTAGAAATCGTCAACATAGAAAAACCACACGGCGTTATCGTGCAATACGGTGGGCAAACACCTCTAAATTTAGCCAATGGCTTAAAAGCGGCAGGTGTTCCGATTATTGGTTCACAACCCGAATGCATTGACATGGCAGAGGACCGTGAGTTATTCAAAGCCATGTTAGATAAGCTAAAACTTAAACAACCGCCTAATCGTATTGCCAAAAGCGTCGAAGAAGCAGTCGATTTAGCCAACCAAGTGGGTTATCCATTAGTTGTCCGCCCTTCATTTGTATTAGGCGGGCGGGCGATGGAAATCGTTCATAATGATAACGAACTCAACCGCTATATGAAAGAGGCAGTCAAAATATCCAATGACTCCCCTATTCTACTTGATCGATTTTTAGATCACGCTATTGAGGTTGATGTGGATATTATTTATGATGGCAAAGATGTTTTTATTGGTGGTATTATGGAACATATCGAACAAGCTGGAGTGCATTCAGGTGATTCATCTTGTTGTATTCCTCCTTTTTCACTCTCTGATGAAGTGCAAAAAGAATTAGGCAGACAATCAGGCTTAATGGCAAAAGAACTAGGCGTAGTTGGTTTAATGAATACGCAATTCGCCATTCAAGGTGAGGATATTTATATTTTGGAAGTGAATCCAAGAGCCTCGCGAACCGTGCCTTTTGTCTCAAAAGCCAGCGGAGTACCCTTGGCTAAAATTGCGGCTCGTTGTATGGCTGGTATCAGCCTAAAACAGCAAAATGTTAAAGAACGTCTAAAACTGAATCATTTTTCCATCAAAGAACCGGTATTCCCATTTTTAAAATTTCCAGGTGTTGATCCAATTTTAGGACCGGAAATGCGATCAACCGGTGAAGTCATGGGCATAGGTAAAACCTTTGGTGCCGCTGTTGCTCGCGCAAAGCAAGCAAGTGACACATCTATGCCATTGCAAGGAACCGCATTTATTTCTGTGCGTGAAGCCGATAAACAGCAAGTTATTCCCCTAGCTAAAACATTACAAGACATGGGTTTTGACTTAGTAGCAACCAGTGGAACTTGTCAATTATTGCGAGATAATGGCTTGTATTGCGAAAGAGTGAATAAAGTTTTGGAAGGCAGACCACATATAGTTGACAAAATTAAGTCAAAAGAAATAGAATTCATCATTAACACAACCGAAGGCTCTGGAGCCATATCGGATTCATATTCTATACGTCGCGAAGCTCTGCAACAAAATATAAATTATTCCACCACTATCTATGGTGCTGCAGCAACATTGGAAGCGTATAAGTATTTAAATAAACAAGAAATATATTCACTTGATGAATTACATGATTTAAGTGAGTAAACTACAAGATAAGAGGATAGAAAATGGCATTAGCTCCATTAACTGCAACTGGTGCAGAACGATTAAAAAAAGAACTTAAAAGACTGAAAACAGAAGAAAGGCCGCGTATTATTGAAGCCGTTGCAGAAGCACGTGCTCATGGTGATTTAAAAGAAAACGCAGAATACCATGCAGCACGTGAAGAACATGGCATGAACGAAGCGCGTATCAAATATTTAGAAGGCACCATTTCAAATGCTCAAATTATTGACATCCATAGCTTGAATGTTGGTGACAAAGTGGTATTTGGTGCAACAGTTACACTAGAAGATGATGATGAAAATGAAGTGACTTATCAGATTGTTGGCGATGTTGAGGCGGAAATTGAAAAAGGTCAAATCTCCATTTCTTCACCTATTGCACGGGCTTTAATTGGTAAAGAGTTAGATGATGAAGTCGAAGTACAAACACCAGGTGGCAATAAAACTTATTACATCATTAAAGTTAAGTACATATAAATTTTATTTGAATTTATTACAAAAAAACCCACTTGGCAAAAGTGGGTTTTTCATTTGCAGGGTGCTACTTAGTGCCCCACCAAAATCAAGCATTAATTCTTTGATTTTATTTTCTGACTTTTCAGCTCTCATTGCATACCAGCTGATGATTTCACTATCACTCATTGAGTCAAGGGATGTCGCTATCGCGCGGTAGGTATTAACCCGGAACCCGGTAATCAATGGGGTCAAAGCATTTGATTTACCTTCCTTTTTTATGAATTCAACGCTTCTTTTGAGCCTTGCCTTTAAAGGAGCTATAGAGGTCAACACCCTTAAATGCCAAGTCATTGTTTTAATTAAATATTTGACAACAAATTGACAACATCTATAAAAGCTTTCTTGATTAATAAAAAAACCACCGCTAGGGTTGTGTTTGATATAAGTTTGAAGACGTGACATTTCTGCTCTAATTGCATGGTGTGAGAGGTCTTCGAACTTGAGTTTAACAAAAATGATTAATGTTATCCAATTGTATTTAATCAATTGGTGGAATAAAGTTTTCACTTTCTAATTGCTGAATCAACCCTCTCATAAGATAGTTGTTTTGAAATGATACATAATATTCTCGACCTTTTTCCTTGGTTGGCGATATTAATTTGCTAGATTTCAGCTTAGCTATTAATAAAGTTATTTGCCTTGTTGATAAGTTGAGTTTTAATTTGCTTATATCAAGTGATTTGAATGTTTGTTTTACAACTCCCATTTTCAATACCTTTGCTTCTGTAGCAGTAATTAACTCGCGTTCACGCCCTTTACTAATAGCTGGTTTAAGAATGTTTGCGACCAAGTAATCATGGTCAAGTAACTTATTGATTTTTGAAATTTCAGCACTGACACCTGTTAGCACATACTCGCACCATTGAAGCATCGAATCTTCAGTTCCTCTATCTGCAATTGATAGCATTTTATAATACATATCTCTATCGTTACAAAAAACAGCGGTAGGATTGAGTAATTGTCCATCTTGCACCCTAAATCCATATTTAATCAATAAAGCGTAAGTCAATAGCCTAACCACACGACCATTGCCATTACCAAATGGATGAATCCAAACGAACCTATGGTGGGCAATAGCCACTTTTATTAAATCAAATTTTTCTTTATTATCATCATTGATAAAGTCAACCAACTCGTCCATGTAAGGTTGAACCATATGTGGTTCAGGTGGCGTATGTTTTGATTGTGAAATATCAACTTGCCATGACCGGTAAGCACCTGGGGTTTTATCGCCTTCATTTTTTAAATTTGTAACAGTAAGTTGATGCAATTCTCGAATGAAGTGATTAGTGATAGGAGTTCCAGTTTCAATGCTTTGTTCGATATATTCCATTGCACGTTCTACATTGGCAATTTCCTTAAATGTATCAGTAGAATTTTCCTTTTGTTCAATCTTAGTTTCAATGTATTCAGATATGGTTGTTCTATTGCCTTCAATACGTGCAGAACCCACACTTTCCAGTAAATGAAATATCTTTTTTAACTGAAAAAATAGATAAGGTGATGTTGTGCCCCGTAATTGTGAACGTCTAAGATAATTCAACTCCATAATTGCATCTAGCAACTTAGAATCAAATGCTGGGCTGACTAATTTTAGTTCGTTTTTTGTATTGTTTGTAGTCATAATATTTGCAATTATTTACTTAGATAATTAACATTATTTACCATATGTTTAAATTTTATATACATATATAGTAGATACTATATTGATATCATTGATTATTTTACCATAAGGACAATGAATTTATTTACGTTATATCGTAACATTAAGTACATTAACGGTATACTTTATTTACAATTTATACAGTTATTTGTATTTGACAATACATGACTAAGTGTATCTTATAAGTTACAATACCCAAATGATTGAAATTATCAAATATGCAGCAGAACATGACTGGTGTCCTTTTGATATTTGGTTAGATGGTTTAAAAGATCTAAGAGCAAAGGCTCAAATACTGGTAAGGTTAAATAGGCTAGAACTAGGTAATGAAGGTCATTGGCGGTCAGTTGGTAAGGGCGTTAGAGAATTAAAAATATCAGTCGGCAAAGGCCTGTACAGAGTGTAAAAGTATTCTGATGACGAGTATAAATGGCATAAAATACGCTACTATTACTGCGTATCGTCCTTGATACTTGCCTACATCCATGTAGGTTTACATGAAAATCCTTTCCATAAGGATTTTTCGTTGAAAAACTTGGAATTAGCCAGCTAGTCACAGCGCTTTCCACCTCTATTAGCGAACTTTCTACTCATTTTTCTTTCGCCCCATAATACTTTCACATTCTGTATTGGGTTTATTATGGTTGGACTGGTAAAGAAATCGTTTTATTATTATGTGGTGGTGATAAATCCACGCAAGACAAAGACATTAAAAAAGCCAAACAATATTGGAGTGATTACAATGAGCAAAGCTAAAGCATTTAAAACAAGTGATTATTTAAAATCAAATGAAGACAGAGCCGAATATTTAAAAGCCATCATGGCACAAAATAATGAAGGCTTGCTAATGCTTGCCATTCGTGAAATCATTGATTCTATGGGTGGTATTGGCAAACTAGCTAAGGAAACTGGTTTAGCAAGGGAAAGTCTATACCGTACATTTAGCAAAAAAGGAAACCCAACTTATAATACTTTATTCAAAGTATTGGATAATATCGGTTTACAATTGAGTGTATCAGTTAAATAGTTTTCTTACACTATTAATAGCATTAATTAAGGTTTGCAAATGGTGAAAATTAAAAATAATTGTTGGTATATTTGTTGGTATAAAATTATATTAGCACTGAATTTATGTTGAAAAACAAGGACTTGTGACAAAAAATGGTGCCCGGTCTCGGAATCGAACCAAGGACACGAGGATTTTCAATCACAAAATGCCAATAATTCATAACAAACAACAACTAATAAAAACATATAATACAATAGGTTACAATAATTTAATTGTTATATTTTATTATCTTTTATTACCACAATTTATACTTAATTGTGGCACGAGTGTGGCATTCTCTTAGCTTGTTATTTAATAAATATTTTTTATGTATGTTAATTACTTATTTACTTATTGCTTTTACTATTCTATCTGGGTTAATCAATACATCACGCAGTAATAATTTATACGGAAACTGTTTATGTTTGTTAGATTTCTTAAAACTCTCAAATATTTTAATTAGTGATGATGCAGTCATTAGTGATAAATCTAAGTCGCTATCAAGTTCACAGTCCTCTATAAAATCATCACTGAAATCTGGTGCAATTAATAACATTTTTCTTACTTCAAAATTATGTTTCTTAGCTAATTCATAATAAGCTTTTAGTTGTCTAGAGACTGATGAAAATTTATTATATCCACTCTCCTTAATGGTTTTACATTCTATAATGATGTAGTCATTGTTTTCTAAATTAATAAGAATATCCATTTTATCTTTTTTAGTATTTATTTTCTTTCTTAGTGATTCATCAACATTAAAACCTAATTTCTCAAAAATATCTTTTGTAAGCTCTTCAAATTTTATTCCAAGTTCGCTTTCCTTAATTTTAATGCCATTTTCCTTTAAAGCATTTAAATTTCTAAAACCAATATTTTCAAAGTTTTCAAAATATAAATTCTCAGTATCTCTATAATTATCTAGTATATTTAAAACCTCATCCCCTCTTTTCTTAATATCATTTTTCTCACAAAAATCTAACAACTCCTTATGCTTTGTCAGATAAAGAATATCTCTAGGTTTAATATTGTAATCAAGTAATAATGTACTTTTTAAAACAAACTCCTCTTGTAACTCGAATGCTTCTTTAATTTGCTTATTCAGTTTAGGCAAAGTTCTATTTAAATCCTGTAATAGTTTCTCATAACCATCTATTGAAATTCCAACTTTCTCATCTTTTTCTTTGCTTTCAAAATAATTAATTAAGTTGATAATTTTATCATCCAATGTAATACCTTTGAGTACGGTTTTTGAATTTGAAATTTTACTCCAAATATTATTAACATATTTCTTTTTGGTAGTTAAATTTGTTCCTTCCTTATGGACTGAACTTGTTAATATAGTTGTAAGATTAACACCTTCTTTTATAACTTCTTCAATTTTATCTTCTGCACTTAATAGTTTATTAATATTATGTTTTTTGGCAATTATATTAATTTCAGGAATTCTAAAGTTTTTCAAAACTCTTCTTAAATATTTATCAGCAACATCTTTTCCTCTGATTTTTCTTAGAATTTTAACCATTTCATCAGCAACATAAATTGTATTCAATTTCTTAGAAAAGAATATCACACCAATATTTTTAAGGTTATTAATTATCTGAATGATATCCATTTTAATAATTGGAATAACCCTATAGTTAAGTAACTTTATTTCTTCTTGTGATAGTTCAAGCTTTTTTGATAGTGTGATTAGAATGGATAATTCATCATCTGTAATTTTTGAATCTCTATTATTTAACAAATCATTTTTATATGCAGTAGTTACACATGAGTGGTAAATACTATAATCTCTTTTTCTTTCATATGTTAATTCTGATTTTTCATCCTTAATTGATACCTGAATATCTTTAACTTTTTTCTTTAGGTTCTTTAATTCTTTGTCATACAATCTTGAAAACCAATCCAGTTTCATAATATTGTTGCCATCTTTAGCAATGATATCTATTAGAATGTCTAGTTGTGATGATGTATCAATAAATTCATCTTTGATAGATTTTGCGAATTCATTTGCAATTAATTGGAATATTTTAGAAATATTTAAGCTATCAAATGACTTTAATCCTTTGTCTGAAGAGCTAATGATTTTATTTATTTCTTTGAAGTTTTTCGGCTTCTCTTTTTCACTAGATATAATATTGTCAATTATTTTTATGAATGCATTTTTTTCTAGAGAACCTAAGTTATCCAATATTTTTTCAAGTTTCATTTTACTATCCCTTTTTATAATATGACCTCTAAAACAATAAATTTCACAAATATAGAACAATAAATTTTTGATTTAGTGGATGTTCATTCCAAGTATATCATATAGAAATTAAATTATTAATAATATTGAAGATGTCATTTTCCGTTTGTAAGTGCAGAAAGAGACTTTTCTATCATCTTTTGGCTCTCAGCTCCCATTTCTTGCCATTGTTCAATGCTTAATGGCTCTGTGGTGACTATGTAGCCTGTTTCCCTTACATTTGTTGTAATATTTGAATCAATAGCTTTACGGCTTGCCCATTGCTCGGGTTGACGGTTATTAAGCCAATATATGCACGCTACTACATCAGGCGGATAGTGTTTAATGAATGGTGTCTTGGTTATTTTACCTTGATAGTTGCTTATATGGGTTTCTTCATGGCTGTATCCAATGGCACGTTCTGCCAGTGCCCTTTCAACTTTCCTATCAAAATCTTGTTTACTTCTTTTTAAGGACTTGCAAAACTCTGGATATTTTATTTTCCATCGGTTTATTGTTGACTCATTCACATTGAAAAATTCACCAATTTGGTAATCAGTAAAACCATGTAAGCATAGATTGCTTGCTTGCTCTATGTATTCTGTTTTAAATTTTGTTGGTCTTGTCATATTCATTTTTATTGTTCATTAAATTATAGTTGTTTTTTTGGAAGCAAGGGCTGTTAAACCCTTGCCATAGGTTTTTATGTGGTTAGTGGCTTTTCTATTTAATCCAATGCCAATTTTTTAATAATCCTTTCACATTGCTTTAGGATGCAAGCCTTTTTAATTAAAGGCTTTGCTAGTGATTTATACTAGCGTGACTTTAACTGTGGCTTAGCTAATACAAAAACTAAAACAATATTAAGGGATTATTTTTTATAAAATATTTACCTCCCTTACTAAACTGTATTTCATTTGCTCAGGATATAACTGTTGCTTATAGTCTTTTAATACGAAACCAACTGTAATTTCAATCGGTTGTTGTTGTAGCTTAGTTATAGGTATTTGGTCAAACCTGACTTTGGGATGTAATGGTAAAAGCTTATAGAAATCTTTGAGGAAATCACCTCTCGGCTTTACTATAAATTTACCTTTATTACGTGCTTTACCTTTTAGCTTTTTGACGTTGTAATATTTGGCTATATCAATACCAAAATATTCACCCTCGGTAATTGTATAAATCAAAACAACTTTAGGTTGTTTAAATAATGTACCAGTAAACCACGTTTTCATAACGGCTTCATATTTGCCTTTTGGGATTAATGGAAGGTCTCCATTTTGTATATTATTGGTATCGTATGTGGTACAATCCAAATCAGAATGCAGTGGTATAACATTTGAAGTCTTTTTCATGATTGCTCTCCATTCGATATGAAAGTATCATCATTGGCAGCTTTCTCGTAAAAAGCTGCTAATGAATTTCTTGCTATTTTATGCATGTGTACAGGTAAGATATACCGTCCTGGTCTTGTTTTAATTGAATCCCTGTCAAGCATCGTGAATCGTATAGTTTCAATTTCCCATCCTTTTAGGATTAATTGTCTTTTAACTTCAGCTACATTCTGAGAGCCTACTTTTGGCTTCAGGTCTTTAAGTGTTTCTGTTTTCGCTAATATGAAACTAATTAATCTTGCTTCTCTTTGCGTGTGTATAGGAAGTGTTATATTCTCGTACATTACGCGGCACTCCTATTGTTGTTAATAGAATCAAGCCATGTAAAAAACAGATTTTCATCTATTAAAATTTTCCGACCTATGCGCACGATTACACCATGTTTATTTAAGCCGTTTGTTTCAGCGTTAAAGATTAAAGCTCTAATGCCACCATTTGTAAATGCTGTATTGTCATCAAGGAATTGATTGACAGATTTTAAATTTGTACTCATTTGTTCACCTATATAGTAAATTATTAATAATGTAGAAAACTATTCGTTTCTACTGTAATTCACAGCTGTTTAGCAGTTGTGAGTCTATCATCATAATGAACTATGTTACCATTTCAAATGGTATTGAAAGTATCGAAATGTATCGATGGTATTGTCAGGTATTTGACATGGTATTAAGGGAAAGTATATGTTTCATTTTGCAAAAGAACATAGTTTTGCATCTCTAAAAAATGCATTAATAGTATTAGTTTTACGTGAGTCAAATAACTTTCCACTGAAACAATCAGGATATTCGTTATCTAAAAAATAATCCTCTAGTTCTTCCCATATTATATTTTTAGTTTTTCCTTGTAGTATAGTTTCTGTAATTCTTGAACATATTTCTATGTTTTTAGATGCCAAATAATCTTTAAAAACACTCTCTCTTTGAATTTGTTCTTTTGATTTCTTTTTTTCCTGTTTAATTTTTTGAATGGGGTAATTTTTATCTAGCCACTTATTGAATTTAATTGTATCAATTAGAATGTCTGAAATAAAATTATCTATCACTATTGATTTGCTGTGGTTTACCATAAAATCTATTTTTGTATATCTCTCTATCGCGGTTAGTGTATTTGATGTAATCGAACGTATTAGAAAATTTATTAACTTAACCTTTGTAATCATGTTTTCGTTAAACGTATATTTGTTGCTATTTGAAATTCTTTTAAAAATCATTTCAATTGCATATGGCACGGTTATGTAATTTTTTATTTCTTCAGTATTTTGTTTTTCTATTCCCTTGATGAATAAATTGTTAATTCTGTCAACTAGCTCGAGGTGTTCTTCATCTATTTCATCAAAAATTATAAATGCTTTTTTTAATACACCTGCCAATTTCGCATAAGAAAATATATCTTCATAATAGTAAAATTTTCGAATCTCTGGGAAATCTTTATAACCGATATTAAATGTTCTATTTTTAATACTTTCACAATATTTTTCTTCTAATATCTTGTCTTCAATTTCTTCATAGGTATATATGTCCGAGCCATATAAAATTTTATTTAAGTTTCTATAACTGACCATTAATTTTTTATGTGTCGATTTCTCCCCATCAATTCTTGTATTCAAAATATCGAATATTACATATATATTTTTATCATTAAAACTGTGGTCATCAAGCTTAATACTTGTAGTTTCTGGCAGGGATGTAAAAGTTTTATCTTTTACCTCAATTATACAAATCGGCTTGTAGTAACCTTTTAGAATAAAGAAATATTCTTTGTCTCTAAAGTTTTTAGCCACTACTGAATTATCCCCAGTGTAAAAAGCACCCAGTACTTCACCACTAATATGAAAATATGTATTTTTATCAATTGCTTTTTGGAAAGTTGGTATATTATTAAATTCAAAAATTACTTGTAATTGATTGGTTTCAATAAACTTGTTTTTTGGTGCTTCCTTAGGTATTTCCATATTTCTATCCAAATATCTTTTCATTCATAGAAGCCACCACAGTGCTTGTGTGGCTATCTGATAGGTGTGCGTAACGCTTAACCATTTGTAAGGTCTTATGCCCTAGTATCTCGGCTATCTCAGCTAGGCTTGCGCCATCCATGGCAAGGTATGAAGCGGCTGAATGTCTAAGGTCGTGAAATTTAAAATCTTCGATTTCTGCCTGTGCCATTAAGTCAGTCCAAATATTACGGATAAAATAGGGTGAAGTGGGTTTGTTACCATAGAAAACAAAATTGGTATCAATTCGCCTTATTGAATTATGCTTTTTTAATACTTCAAAGGCATGTCCTGAAATTGGTATCCTGCGTCTTTCGTCGTTCTTTGATTCGTGAATGATTAAATAACCCTCTCTTAAGTTTAGGTCATTCCATTTAAGATTGAGAATTTCGCCTTGACGCATTCCTGTGGATAAAGCCAGTACAATAATGGCATAAATATGTGGGTTTTTATATTGGCTTGCAGAATTTAAAAGTCGTTGCCTTTCATCATCAGATAGAAACCGTACACGTCCACGCGGTTCTTTGGGTCTTTTAACCTTTCTCATGGGATTGTCATCTATCCATTCCCATTCATTAACTGCGGTGGTAAATACATGCGATAAAGCAGCCATATAGCGTACAACGGTTGACGGTGAGCGTTTTTTGCCGTTGGGTACTTTTTCAGTTAATAGTTTTTCTTTAATCTCAACAATGCGACTTGCATTGATTTCTGATAGTAGATAAACACCCAATTCTTTTTTCCATCTTAATAATTGGGGGGTACGTTGTTTTATGCTTTTGGGTGTTTCAGGAAGTTTAACCTCTAGGTATCTATCAATCATTTCACCAAAGGTATGCTTTTTGGACTCAATGGTTTTGAAGTGCCTACCATGTCGAATATCGGATTCGGTATCAGATGCCCACTTTTTTGCATCGGTCAATCTGTGAAAGGTAGCTGTTTGCTGTGGATAGCCTTTTAATCTGATTTGTACTTGATAGGTGGTTTGACCTTTAGTGGTTCGCTTTTTGATAGATGCCATTTGTATAATCCTTATTAACTAAGGACATTGTATAGTAAGTGACAATTAAACACAACATCGGATTAATAATCCTAGTGTATAAAATGCACCATCCTTGCTATATAAGGCTTTTATCCTTGTTTGTGCAACGTTTTAGGTAATTTGCCACACTTGCAACACACTCACAACGAAAAACAAGCCACCACAGGTAAAATTTTTACCCTTTAAGTATTGAATTTTCAAGTACTGCACAGGCAATGGATTTAATTAAAAGTTGATTATGGTTTGATGTGAATTGTTACTAAATAACGTGATTTCTTATTTTCAAGTGTGTTGAAAGTGTGGCATTTATAAAAAACAATAAGTTTTCATATTGTTTTTTATTGGTGTAAGTGATTGATTTGTAACGTTTAAAAAATGGTGCCCGGTCTCGGAATCGAACCAAGGACACGAGGATTTTCAATCCTCTGCTCTACCGACTGAGCTAACCGGGCATCTTTTTTCGTTTCATTTGCAAAGAAGAAATCTTCACAACCTGAATTGAACGCGCATTATATTTAGCAAAATACATACTGTCAAACTTTATTTTTGAAATTGTGCTAATAATGGAAGCATGAATGCTTAGTTGCGTTATTGTAAAATCTATATAAGGAGATACAGTATTTTAAAATCTATTAATCCTCTGGCGTATATCCTTCTACTGGTTCTACACCTCCATCAAAAAAGAATTTTTGCATGGCGCCTTCTATGCGCTTTCTGTCTTTTGGTTTGATTGGTGATAATCTATTTTCATTAATGAACATCACTTGGTAGCTTAACCATTCTTGCCAAAATTTTTGTGAGACTTCGCTATGAATTCGTTGACCGAGTTCTCCTGGGTAAGGAACATAGTCCATGGCTTGTTGGTTTTCACCGTATTTGATGCAGTTAATAGTGCGCATAGTTTGCTTTGATGAGTAATTGGCTTAATTTTATGGTGTATTGCCTGTAAATAAAAGATAATACGCGTCAATTTTAACGATATGTATTAAATGCTCAATACTGTAAAAGCTCAATTACTCGAAGCAGGTGGTTTGGATGAGTCCAAACTTGAAACTGCTCTTTCCCATTGTTTATCCAAAGGCGGCGATTTTGCCGACCTTTATTTTCAATCATCCCGAACTGAATCATGGATGTTAGAAGACACTAAAGTCAAAAACGGAAGCCACAGCATTGATGCTGGGGTTGGGGTTCGGGTTAACAAAGGTGAAAAAACGGGCTTTGCTTATTCTGATGCCATGACTAATGAAGGCATGATGAGCGCCGTCAAAACTGCAAGTTCCATTGCTAAAGCCAATAAAGAAGTTGCTCCTGTTAAGGTTTTAGCTGTTGAAACACCACAAATTTACACAGGTCAAGATGTACTTACAGGCGTGACCAATAATGAAATCATCGCCTTGCTCAATCAAATGGATGCCACTGCACGCAAAGCTGATCCTCGTATTTCAAAAGTAATATGTTCGGTATCAACTTCGCAAGAGTACATTTTAGTCGCTGCCAGTGATGGCACTTTAGCTGCCGATATTCGCCCTTTGTGCAAGTTAAGCATTCAAGTCATTGCTAATGACGGCAAAGGTCGTATGGAAATTGGCTTTTCTGGTGGCGGCGGTCGCATGACTTTGGATGAATTATTCAAACAAGGTGTGGATGAAACTTTTATCAATCAAGCAGTCAAGTCTGCATTAATCAATTTAGAAGCTGTTGCCGCACCTGCTGGTGATATGCCAGTGGTCTTGGGCGCAGGGTGGCCTGGGGTTTTATTGCATGAAGCCATCGGTCACGGACTTGAGGGCGACTTTAATCGCAAAGGTACATCGGCATTTTCTGGCAAAGTCGGGCAACGTGTTGCCAGTGATGTTTGTACGATTATTGATTCGGGCATTTTACCTAATCGACGTGGCTCATTGACTATTGACGATGAAGGCACACCAGCTCAAGAGAATGTCTTAATCGAAAACGGCATCTTAAAAGGTTATATGCAAGATAAGCTTAATGCCCGATTAATGGGTGTCAAACCCACAGGTAATGGCAGACGTGAAACCTTCGGACATTTACCGATTCCTCGCATGACCAATACTTATATGCTACCTGGTAAATATGAACACGAAGAAATCATCGCCTCGGTCAAAAAAGGCATTTATGCCGAAAATTTCCGTGGCGGACAAGTGGATATCACTAATGGCAAATTCGTCTTTTCTGCTAGCGATGCCTTTATGATAGAAAATGGAAAAATCACCAAACCCGTCAAAGGTGTGACCCTAATCGGTGATGGCCCAACCGTATTGACCAAAGTTTCTATGGTGGGTAATAATTTAGAATTTGACCAAGGCATGGGTGTTTGTGGCAAAGACGGACAATCCTTACCCGTAGGCATCGGACAACCCACTTTAAAAGTAGATTCATTGACAGTTGGTGGGACGGAGTTTTAAAGGAAAGACATTAGTAATATACAAAATTATGTAGGATATTAAACAAATGAATAATGAAATATGGAAAAGTTGGATTAATAGAATTAATTGGATTCTTCAAATTGCCAAAAAAAGAAACTGGGATTATTCAGAACTAGTTATAAAAAAGCCTGTATCAGAAAAAGATATTACAATTCTTGAAAGAGAATTAAATATTGAATACCCAGTTGATTTTAAAAGCATCCTTACAAATTATTCATCTGGATTATTAATGCATTGGCAAATTGAAGGCAAAGAAACTGAAGATGATTTTAGAGAAATATTTTGTGGTGGTGGTCGTGGGTATTTATGGGATTTTAGTTCTTTAAGAGGAGACTTTCACAGTATTCAAAGTTGGATAAAAGAATGTTTTCCTAATTCAGACAATGAATATGATAAAATCTGGCATAACAAGATACCATTTTTAGATGTTCCAAATGGAGATATTATTGCTTTTGGTAAAAAAACAGAGTATGGAAACCAAGTTGTATATTTGAGTCATGATGGTGATGATTTTCATGGTCAAGTTTTAGGTGATAATTTTATTGATTTTATAAATAGGTGGACTCAATTAGGATGTATTGGTAGTGAAGGTTGGCAGTTTGAACCATTTTATAGCTATGAAAAAAGACAGTTGCTATACGATACTTCCATACTAGAAAAGTGGAAAGCTTGGTTAGAAAAATAACTTTGCACTCAATATTAAGCTAATATAATACAGGGAATGCTAGAGAATCACTCTTGAATTGTTTGACGAATTTATTTTAATTGTATATACTTGTAATATATACATCATTATGGATATCAAAAATGTCATCAGGTTCAGTCTTTCTCAATAATAAAACCCAAGCGGTGCGTCTCCCTAAAGATTCTAAATTTCCTGATGGTATTAAAAAAGTCAATGTGCGTAAGTTAGGGGTTGATCGCATACTTTCTCCGATTGATAAGATTTGGGATAGTTTCTTTTTGTCGGATGATAACGTTAGTGATGATTTCATGTCTGAACGTGAAAAATCTCAATCTGATAAACAAGAGCACGAAGAAAGAGAGTCTTTTTGATGTTAAAATACATGCTTGATACCAACATTGTTATTTATATTATTAAACGAAAGCCCATCGAAGTCCTAGAAAAATTTAATCAAAATGCTTTGAGAATTTGTGTAAGTTCAATCACTTATGCAGAACTTATTTATGGGGTTGAAAAAAGTGCGAAAGCAGCCCATAACCTCCGCCATGTTGAAGATTTTATTTCACGTCTTGAAGTGCTAGATTATGGGATGAAAGCAGCTAATCATTATGGTGAAATTCGAAGTAATTTAGAAAAGGTAGGTCAACCCATTGGTCCAAATGATTTACATATCGCTGCCCATGCACGAAGTGAAGGTTTAGTTTTGGTGTCAAATAACCTTAAAGAATTTAATAGAGTGAATGGTTTACGTTTGGAGAATTGGCTTTAAAATGATTAGAAACTACCACCCAAAAGACTTACAAAGCATTGTTGATATATTAAATTATTACGTCAAAAATGATGTCTGTATCTTTCAGGTAGAGCCTTACAGCTTTGAAGAGATTGAAAGTAAGTTTAAAAGTATTCTTCCAGCTTATCCATTTTTTGTACAAGAATACAATGATAAAGTGGTTGCTTTTGCCTACGGAGCGCAGTGGCGAGATAAACCAGCTTACGCCCAATCAGTTGAAACCACTATTTATGTGCATCCCGATTATAAACACTCTGGTATTGGTGAGCCTCTCTATCAAAAACTCATCGACAAGTTAACTGAAATGGAGTTTCATCTACTGGTTGCTGGCATGACTATGCCAAATCCAGGTAGTCAACGATTGCATGAAAAGCTGGGTTTTGAGAAGGTCGGCGAGTTTAAAGATGCTGGTATGAAGTTTAGACAATGGCACAATGTTGGGTTTTGGCAGATGGTTTTGGAATGAAATCTGTTGAGCTTTGTTCTTAAGTTGTAGAACCCCCCCCTCAATCCCCCTTTGCAAAGGGGGAGGAATGAGTTATTATTTAGAACCCGTTATAGCTCCCTCCTTTGCAAAGGAGGCCTGGGGAGGATTTCCTACATGACAACGCATGATTTAAAAGAACACTATGCTCAAATATAACAAAAACAATAAACAGAATGCTCGCAGTTTACGCAAAAACATGACAGATGCAGAGCGAGTTGTTTGGTCTCGAATTAGGAGAAAGCAATTATTGGGCGTTCAATTTTATCGGCAAAAGTCAATTGCTGATTTTATTGTGGATTTTTATGCGCCTTCAATCAAGTTGGTAATAGAAATTGATGGTTCTCAGCATTATGAACAAGAACATCTATTGCGAGATAAACAACGCGATAGTGCTTTAACCAAATTAGGTTTACGTGTTTTTCGTTATGATAATCGGCAAGTTTTGACACAGACAGATGATGTTATTGAATCAATTTTTCAGGTGGTTTCGAGTAATTTTGAAAATACAGAGTAATACCATGACAAATGTGGAATGTTTAAAACAGCAAGAATTAGATAGTAATATGCTGAGAGAAAATCCCCCTCAATCCCCCTTTGCAAAGGGGGAGGAATGAGTTATATTTTAGAACTCGATTTTGTTATCTGAATGAAATTAGTTATATTTGAAACTGGATTCAACTCCCTCCTTTGCAAAGGAGGGCTGGGGAGGATTTTCTACAATTTAATGCAAAACTATCAAAGAATAAAATAATTAAACATTCGGCAATGGTTCATTATTATCCATCATTCTTAGGTATTCAAATACTTTGCGACGGTTTCTTTTGGTATTGGCATTTTCTTTACTGGCTGCGCGGACTAATTGGCGTAGCGTTTGGATATCGCCGTGGTCGTGGGTTTCATACAAACTAGCAATAAGGTCGTTATCTTCTAAGACTTTTTCTTGCCACATTTGTAGGAAAGGTTGTCGGATCAGACCTGCTTCATGGTTTTTTTCTTGTAATTCTAGTGCTTCAATTACCGCTGGATGATCAGTTTTTAGCAGTAATTTACCGATAAACTGAAAGTGGCGCTTACGGGCAATATTACTTTTTATTTTCTTTGATGCAACAATCGCATCGATGATGGATTCTGTGATTGGTAGTTCAATCATTATAGAATGCTTCATTTCTGCTAATTTATGTGCCAAATCAACCATAGAATGTGCATAATGTTTTTTTTGTGTGCGCGAATCGAACTCGATTTCGTTGTCGCTTGAACTGTTTGTTAAACCTTTTACCATGAAACTATATGAATACCATTAAAAATACCGAAGCGATTGTTGCAGAAATTTTAGAGACAGTAAAGAAAAAAGGCGCAAGTGATGCCGAAGTTGTTTATTCCAAAGGCGCCGGGCTCTCAATTAGTGTTCGAAATGGTGATGTTGACACGGTAGAAAACTCCAATGATTCATCACTTATATTGACTGTTTATAATGGTAAAGCTAAAGGGTCAGCATCTACGGCAATCTTAGATAAGGACAGCATTGATTTAACCATAGAAAAAGCTTTAGAAATTGCCAAACTGACACAAGAAGATGAATTTGCTGGTATTGCTGACAAAGAGTTATTGGCTAATTCTGCAGATTTTAAAGATTTATCCACTTACCATCCGCGTGACATCTCTCCTGAAACCATGATTGAAATGGCGAAACAAGCCGAAAGCGCAACTTTAGAAACCAAAGGCGTAGTTGTTGACGAAGCAGGTGTTTCTATGGGTGAAGGCTTTTCTGTTTACGCTAATTCCAATGGTTTTATGGGCACAAAACAAGACACCAATTCTTCCATGAGTGTCGTAGCAATTGCTGAAAAAAATGGTCAAATGGAACGTGATTATTGGTGGGATGCAGTTCGTGATTTTAACAATCTAATGTCAGCAGATGAATTAGGGAGAAAAGCTGCACAGCGTACCATTTCACGCATTGGTGCCACTAAAGTGAAATCGTGTAAAGTGCCCGTGCTTTTTGATGCCACAATTGCTCAAGGTTTGGTTGGTCATATTTTATCGGCTATTTCGGGTAGTAGTTTATACCAAGAGACGAGTTTTCTTAAGGATGATTTAGGCAATCAAATATTCCCTGAGTGGTTTGAAATCAACGAAGACCCTTTTGTCAAAGGTGGATTTGCCTCTAATAATTACGATAGCAATGGCGTGGCAACTAAACAGCGCAATATCATTGAACAAGGCGTTCTCAAAGGCTTTTTGTTATCGGTTTATTCTGCTAAGCGTTTGGGTTTAGAAACCACTGGTAATGCTGGAGGTTCGCATAACTTATTTGTCCAATCAAGCAGCAAATCATTTGATGAAGCGTTAAAAGAACTCGGTACAGGTTTGTATGTAACCAGTGTCATGGGACAAGGCGTTAATACAGTTAATGGTGATTATTCTCGCGGAGCATCTGGCTTTTGGGTGGAAAATGGTGAACTTCAGTTCCCCGTTAGCGAACTAACCATCGCCAGCAACCTCAAAGACATGTATAAAAATTTGGTATTGGTTGCAGGTGACATTGATAAACGCTCTAAAATTCAAACTGGCTCATGGTTAATTGAAGAAATGACTATTGCTGGAGATTGATTTTATGCACTGGTTTTTCTTTGTTAATCACTAAGATACCATCAAACATTTTACTCCAGTCGGCTTTTTTAGGATTTTCGTAATCTAATACTATAGAACTAATCGCCGATAATGACTGCAATTTATTTGGATTAAGATAAAAACAATCATCCGAACTTTGTATTTGTGCCTCTAAGCTTTGGAGATCTTGATTAGTAATTTCTGCATTTCCAGCTTTGAAACGGTTATAGTATTGTCCAGATTGAGCACTTATTCCTAGAGCAAAAGATTGATCTTTAAAACTTGTAGCAATATATACTCCCATCGGTTTTATTTTTGTTGATATTTGATCTACACTTTTTAGAGCATGAATGTTTGCCGTCCAAATTATTATTTTTTCATGCTTGCTTTGTTGTTTATTTAGCCAAAGTACATTATCAAACATTTGCTTGTCTCTAATGTTAAAATTATTTCCATCAAGCATGGCAAGGTATTGAATAAAATTAGCTGTTAGTTGTTTTAATTCTTCTATCTTTTTTGATTGGTTTTGTTTTTCTAAACTGCTGCTTATTTGAATGGCACACTTATTAAGTTGTACTTTTTCTGCACCATTGAAAGGTTTTTTATCCGTGTATTGCCAATTAATATGTTGTGATATTTTCTTTTCACACAAAACCTTATCCTTTTTCAAAAAGGAAGTCATATCTTTTGGTAGTTGCTTTTGGGCATATGTATTGGTGATACCAAACTGCAAATCCAGACCCGCTAGTTTCACCTTTCTTGATTGCGCTTTTTTAAACAGATATTTAATTAACCCATCCATTTCTTGAGTAAATGACCAGATGCCACCAATACTATTTGCTAATTGATTTCTTGTAGCAACTTTATTGTCAATTGAATGATTGAAATCTATAAAGTCATAAAAACCACTTTCAAAGTAGATACTGGTGAAATGACACTCTTGGATTAATTTTTCAATAATTTGCGTTTTCAGTAAGATTGCCTGACCGCCACCATGATTGCCCTCCTCTCCTAGTATGACAATATTTTTATTACAGGCATCTTTGATTAGTAGATTTAAGTGAGCATCATTTTTAGCTAAGCTTAATTGACTAAAAAGTAAAACTAAGGAGATAAAATATTTCATATTACACTTTGACAAAATTAAAAAACCTAAGTTCCATGAAAAAGAATTTGGGAGATTATGCCATCTTTTTTACTACTGTTTTTGTGCGGCATAAAGTGTTAAGCCCAATTGATTTGTAATGAGCTTTGCTGAAGTAAAACCACTTTTTAGTAATGTATCTTTTTGTTCTGCTTCGGTCATGTACATACCTGTGTCTTTCATCCCTGGATTGCCAATGACAAAATCACAAACCAAGAAGTAGCCATTGAGTTTTATCACATTAATAATGTTTTTGTAAATTTCTACAGCTAATGTTTTGTCCCTGACTTCGTGTATTGATTGCATACAAACAACAACATCATATTGTCCTAAGCCCTCAAAACAGTGTTTTTCCAAAAAACTGCCAACTTTATATTCTGTTATCGACTGGTATTTATTTAATCGTTTTGATGCAATCTGGTGCATAGATTTTGAGAGATCAAATAGGGTATATTTCTTGATTTTATTGGTTTGTATCAGTCGTTCGGCTAAGTGTCCAGGTCCCGATCCAATTTCAAGAACAGTTATTGGAGTATCAAATAGTTTGTTAATTTGGTCAGCAAAAGCTTTAAAGAAGTGTTCGCGATAATGCCCCTTCTCTATCATTCTCTTTTCCCACTTTTGGGCTTTTTTGAGGTTTTTGGAGCTTCCTTTTTGTGATAAGTCTTGTTTTGTGATTTTCATAATGGCTTATTGTTGGCTGCTTAATTACTTATTCAAATAAATAATTTGAATTATTTTATAATCCTTGATAGCTGTCAAGTGACATAATTATTAAAATCATTTAATATATAAACAAATTTTATATCAAAGAGTTTTGAGGAAATCATGAAAAAAAGAAACAAATTATTATTAAAGGCTTTAACTGCTGTACTTATGGGTGCAACAATTACATCTGCCTCTGCACAACAAATTATTGTAAATGAATTTTTACGTGCAGGAAACTTATCAACTACTAATGAGTATATAGAATTAGTATTAATGCAAGATTTGACAGCGGCTCAATTAGATACTTTTTTTGTAGGCGATTCAACTGGTTCAACTGCGGCAAAATTTTCAGGCTATCAATTTACTAGTATGGCAACTATTGCACCAACATTTTGTGCAGGTAGCATTATCACCGTGGGTGGCGATACAGGCCCTGTAGTAGATACAGTATATGATCCAACAAATGGAGACTGGGCAATAACCATACACACTAATGATGTAAATATTACAGGAAATGGTTCTGGAGGTAATTTAGCTGGAACAGATGTGGCTTATGTTGATACAGATGGCACCAATGGAAATACGACATTGTCAGCTAACGGCTTTGCTGTAAATTGGGACAGCACACCAGGTACATTCGGAGCTAATGCCAGTTTTACACTGACAAACTCACCTGCTAACAATTCCGGTGCATATTTAAATGATGTGTTAGCAAATGCCGCTCTTGATGCCTCATGGGCTTCAGATGCAACAGCTACATTAACTCCTGGAGCAGTTAATGGCGGTGGAAACACCACGAGTATTCAAGCACTTCAAGCAACAGCATTAGGAACTGTAACAATCTCAGGTACTCCTGCAGCAATTGAAGGCAATGCAGGTAACACTATTTTCACCTTTACAGCAACAAGAACGGCAAGTTGTGTCGCTGCCAGTGTTGATTTTACTGTTACCGGAACAGGTGCAAATCCAGCTGATGCTGCTGATTTTGGTGGAGCATTACCATCTGGTACGGCAAATTTTGCTGCAGGTGCGACTACTGCCACAATCACTATAAATGTTAGTGGTGACACAGATATTGAGCCAGATGAAACATTTTTAGTAACCCTATCAAATCCAACAGGTATTTCTTTAGGAGCAACTACTACCGATACAGGCACTATTACAAATGATGATGTCGTAGCGGCTAATATTTCAATTAATGATGTCAATATCGCTGAAGGTGATGCTGGTACCACAACGCTTGATTTTACTGTATCTATTGATGTGACTGCTGATGCGACTGTTCAAGTTGACACCTCTGATGCGACAGCGACAACTGCTGATAGTGATTATGTTGCTATTGCTGCTCAAACGGTGACATTTACTAATGGTGGCGCTTTAACCCAAATCGTTTCTGTTACCATCAATGGTGATACAACGATTGAAACAGATGAAACATTCAATGTTGATTTAACCAATGCAGTTGGTGCGACAATTACTGATGCACTTGGTGTTGGCACAATTACCAATGATGATTCTGCAAGTTTCTCAATTGATGACGTTGCCATTGTTGAAGGCCTTGGTGGAACAACATCAACTTTAGATTTTACAGTTACAATAGACGTTGCTGCTAATGCATCTGTTGATGTTGCCACTTCAGATGGTACGGCTACAACGGCAGATAATGACTATGATGCTATTCCTGTAACCACGTTAAACTTTACTGTTGGTGGCGCTTTAACCCAAATAGTTTCTGTTACCATCAATGGTGATACAACAATCGAAACAGATGAAACATTCAATGTAGATTTAAGTAATGCAGTAGGTGCAACTATTACGGATGCACTAGGCGTTGGAACAATTACTAATGATGACACTATTCAAGCTACAATAGTTGCTGAAAAATCTGTATCAGGAGATTTAGCACCTGGTGGGTTAATAACTTATACGATAGCATTAACGAATTTGGGTCCAAATATGCAAAATGACAACCCGGGTGATGAAATGACAGATACACTTCCATCATCATTAACATTTATAAGTGCTACCGCTTCATCTGGTACAGTGACTAATGTTGGCAATGTTGTCTCATGGAATGGCTCAATCCCATTTAATATTTCTTCAGAAATAATTACTATTATTGCCCAGGTTAATCCTAATGCTGCAGGCACAATTGAAAATACAGCTATTGTATTTTATGACAACGATGGAGACAATATTAATGAGTCAACTGCCAATAGCAACCCTCCTGGTGTTATAAATGGACCGACGGTTTTCTTCATTCCGTTTATGGTTCCTAGTTTAGGTCAGTTTGCTTTATTGCTGTTAATGCTATCTTTGGTATCTGTTGTTTACTTTAAGACTAGAAAGAACGGCTAATAAAGTCCTTGGATTAAAATAAAAAAGCCATGATGGTTATTCATCATGGCTTTTTTTATGTGCTATACTTCATTTGGATTAATTTCAGGAACAAGAGATGAACAAAGAAAATCAAAAAATGACTGGCATGACCATTTTCCTTCATTGGTTAATCGGTTTATCAATCATCACACTTATTGCTGTCGGGCTTTATATGTCCGAAAATGAAGTATGGGATTTGTATCCTATTCATAAATCAATTGGAATTATACTTTTTGTATTTATCCTATACCGTGTGATTAGACGCTTGATTCGAGGTTGGCCGGAGCCTGTAAGTCAATACGCCAAACATGAAATTGTTTTATCAAAGATTATTCATTGGGTGTTATTGATTGGCACATTAATGTTTCCAATCTCTGGCATGATGATGAGTGGTGCGGGTGGGCATGGCATTGCGGTATTTGGTTTTGAGTTATTGGCATCAAATTATAATGCTGCGGGTGAAGCTATTGCATTAAATCCTACCCTAGCAGAGGTAGGCCATGAAACCCATGAAATTTTAGGCACTGTAATGATGATTGCTATAGCTTTGCATATTATTGGTGCATGGAAACATCATTTGGTAGACAAGGATAATACACTGAAAAGAATGTTAGGGAAATAGTATTCAGGTGACAGACATTAGGTGTCAGGTGTCAGAAAAAAATCTGATACCTGACACCTAAAACCTAAAACCTGAAATTCAAATATACTCAAATACTTTTACTACACGCTTTACACCACGTAAGTTGCGGATTTTTTCTACCACATCATCTGCTTCTTGTTTAGATACTTTCCCCATAAGATAAACAACACCTCTTGTTGTCATTATTCTCACGCGTGTTGGATTAAAACCATCAAGTTTAACGGCTAACAGTGCTGATTTTGCTTTTGAGGTAATATATGAGTCTTTGGTTCTGCGTTTGATATTCGTTGGTATTGACTCTTTTAACTCATTTATAACACGAATAACTCCACTTCTTTGAGCTGCCGCATCCTCTGCATTAATTTTATCATTATGATTTTCAGCCTCTCCTGCCAGTAACACAACTCCATTGTAAGTCATAACTTTTATATGCTCATCATTACTAATGACTTTGTGAATTTCTTTTCTTACTTGTGTGGAGATTATTTTATCATCAATTACTTGACCTGCTGAACGTCTATCATTGGCAACTGTTATTCCAGAAACAACAGCCCCTCCTACCATAACTGGTGCGCAAGCACTCAATAATGTGATACTTGCAATACTAAGGCTTAATACTATTTTTTTCATATTATTCACTTCAATTATTTATAATTTAATAAAAAGCACCTTCAATCCAATTGATATCGGGATGCTGTTTACTTCCTTGAATAGACACAACATCAAAGCGGCAGTTCCATTGTTGGAATTTTTTATTTTTCAATAAAAATAATTGCGCTGCTTTAATAATTCTTTTTTGTTTGGTTCGAGTTACTGCTTGTGCAGCAGAAACCCAATCATCATTTTTACGGTATTTTACTTCAACAAAGATTAAAAAATCGTTATCTGTCATGATTAAATCAATTTCTCCTGCTTTACAGTTGAAATTGCGCTGTATTTTCTTTAGTTTATGCTTCTTCAAATAATCTAATGCAACACCTTCCCAATAGTCACCCAAGATTCGCATTGTTTATTATTCCGCCTCTTGTGCCTGGCTTTCAACTTTAACAAGGTCAGGCAGTAAGACAGGAACACCTCTTTTATATTCCGACCATGCTAACTCACGATGAACCTTCCCTTCCCCATCCACTGTCAAAAACCCACTTAAACCTTCTACTTTCTGTGATTGCATAATTTGCATCCACTCTAATCTTGGAATTAATGACACGGCATCATAACCAAAGGCAAAATACTTTTTATTACTTTTGACTTTATTGGGTGTAAAATTTAAAACGTCTTGCACTTTTTCTGGAGCAACAACAAAACGTGACTGGCAAAACCGAATACCATTCAAATCTTTGTCTAATTCAGGGTTATTTTTGCTGGATTGAACTTGTGAAGTCGCATAAACAGGGACATCTTTTGCTTGAAAGAACTTCAGTTGTGGTTTCATCAATCGGGCATTTTTAGCTTTTGCCATAACAAAAATAGCATCCATATCAGGTCTAATTTGAGGCTTATTTTTAAAGGACTCACCTATAATTGTTTTCAGTGTTCTAGCACGTACAATTGAATCATTAAGTCCTATTGCCTGTTTGATTTCTCGGGTGTAATCATGAGTTGATTCAGGATAAAAAGCATAGCTAACAACTTGCCCACCCAAATAGGCAAATTCTTTTTCAAAGAATATTGCAAGCTTTCTGCCTTGTTCTGACTCCGGCGCTAACAACATTACCCTTTTTTTGTTTTCTGCTGATAAACGTTTTGCAACATTGGCGACCTCGTCTTCTTTTGATAAAGCAAATTGGTAATAACCTAAATTCTGTGACTCTTGGTTGAGTTGATTAAGTGCCAAAACAGGAATACTGCTTGAATTTATTTGTGTCATTTGTTGAATTGAGTTTTTATCTAATGGACCAATAATAAAATCTGCACCTGACTCTATCGCACCATACCAAGCATAAGAAAAAGTTTCTCCACTCGAACCCGTATCAAAAAAGTTTAGTCTTTGATCAGAATTGTTGTTTTGTAAGGCTGCGACCATGCCTTGTTGAATGCTTCTGGCTATATTTTTGTATTTACCACTTAAGGGTAGAAGCACTGCAACATTGTTGTATTGATTGTTTTGGTTAAATAAAGCAATAGCTGGATGTTCTTGCCACCTTGATTTCCACTCATTAATTGATTCTTGAAATTGAGACTGTGCTGCAATGGCTGCCTGAATCCAGCCTTGTTGTTGCACACTTAAATCTAGATTAAATAAAGCAGTAGACAACTCTTGGCTTGGAGCTAGCATGATAGTGCTGATGATTTCGTTGCTATAATCAAGAGAACTATCTAACTCTGACAATTCGATATAAGACAAGGATGCCGACAAATAATCTTGACTGGCTTTTTCATTTTTTGCCTTAATCATTAAATAACGTTCTCGATACTCTCCATTGATTTCATTGAAATGAAAATCATAACTGCCGTTTACAAAGTTGAGTTCTGCTTGAATAATTTGTTTTAATGGATGATTTTTTGACCTAACTTGTGACAGATATTCTTGCGCTTGTTGGTATTGCTGTTGCTGTAAAAAACTATCGGCTGCCAACAAGGCAAAGCGATCTTCCCTATACTCATTAAACAAACCGACATAAGATGACGCTGCATTAACAAAATCACCACTGCGGTAATAACTTTGTGCTTGTTGTAAACCGATATAATCTTGTCTATCTGGGCGAATTGTTTGGTTGCCGCAGGCAGAAATGAGTAAAATAAAACAAATTAAATAGACAGTTCTCATGATCACTATGAATGATTCCATTAAAAAGACAGGTACATTATATATCGTTGCCACACCAATTGGCAATTTAGATGACATTAGTGAACGCGCATTAAAGACATTAGCACTTGTTGACATCATCGCTTGTGAGGATACACGCCATTCTGGTCGCATGCTTGCTAGTTATAGCATCAAAAACAAACTGATGAGTTTTCATGCACATAATGAGAACCAAAGTGCACATAAATTTATTGAATTACTTAATCAAGGCAATGACATTGCTTTAGTCTCTGATGCTGGCACGCCATTAATTAGTGACCCAGGTTACCCATTAGTCAGACAAGCCCATGAAGAAAACATCACTGTTGTACCCATTGTGGGTGCCAGTGCTATTATTGCTTTATTAAGCTGTTGTGGTCTGCCGACCAATGAATTTCATTTCATTGGTTTTTTAGCTGCCAAAAGTACACATCGGAAACAACAACTTGCCACAATAAATACCTATTCAGGCACAACCGTAGTCTACGAATCCACTCACCGCATTCTCAAAAGTTTAGCAGATATGCAAGAAGTGCTTGGAGATGACCGTCTAATTGCCATCGGCAGGGAGCTAACCAAGACATTTGAAACGGTAAAACTTGGTACAATTAGTGAGATTAGATCTTTTGTTGAAAGTGACAGCAACCAACAAAAAGGTGAGTTTGTAATCGCCATATCAGCAAAAGAAATTGTTGTCGTTGATACAGTAACCACACAACAAAAAGAACTGGTGCAATTGTTGAGTAATGAATTACCTCCCAAAAAGGCAGCTAAAATAACCGCTCAATACCTCAATGGCAAAAGCAAAGACATCTACAATTATTTACTTAAACACTAACTATTGATTCACATGCCTTGTGCTATAATCAAGCTTAATTAATCATTAGTTCAGGTGCAATTCGTGAATAAACTTTTAATAGCATTTCTTTTTTTCAGCCTTGTTTCATGCAATCAATCCGATATTGACACCACTGATTCTCATAGCATTACGGGACAATGGCGAGGCGTTTTACAATCTCCAGGTGGTGAACTACCCTTTGGGATTGAAATAACCAAAAAAAATGGCATCTATTCGACTAAGATACTTAATGGCCCAGAGCGCGTCGATACATCAAGTACAACATTTGAAAACAATCATTTGCAGATAAGCATGTCGTGGTTTGATGCTATTATCGAAGCAAGAATGATAGATGGAGGCAGGAAATTATCAGGGACATGGACAAAAACCACTTCAGGAAAGAATAAATCATCCAGCCTTCCCTTTACTGCATCGCGTAATTATGAATACCGTTTCCAGCAAGAGCTCAAACAACCCAAAGACACGCCAGTAACAGGTTCATGGAAAGTTGTTTTTTCAGATGAAAATAGCGACAGTAAAGCCGTTGCCGAATTCTCTCAACAAGGACAAATTGTTAATGGCACGTTTTTAACGGCAACTGGTGACTACCGTTATTTAGCAGGTGTTGCCAACGATGGCAAGCTACACTTATCAGCTTTTGATGGGGCACATGCCTTTTTATTCAAAGCTGATATTGATGGTGATAAAATCAGTAATGGCCACTTTTGGTCACGAGACTCTTACCATGCTACTTGGACGGCACTTAAATCCGATGATACCAGTGGTTATTTACAAAATAGCTGGGAAATGAATAAAGCCACTGGCAAGGTGAAATTTACTTTTGAAGACATTGATGGAAAACTTGTCTCATTAACAGATGAACGATTTAAAAACAAACCCGTTTTAATTAATCTATTTGGAACATGGTGTCCAAACTGTAACGATGAGGCTCCTGTTTTAGCCAAATTATACGACCAATACCATCAACAAGATTTAGAGATTATTGGACTTGCCTTTGAATTCACCCAAGATATACAACGTGACAAAAAACAATTGGCTATTTTCAAAAAACGCCACGGTATTAATTATCCACTTTTATTAGCTGGTGGTAACGACAAAAGCAGTGCCACCAAAGTATTGGGATTTCTTGATAAAGTCAAGTCATATCCCACCACTTTATTTTTGGATAGAAACCACGATGTAGTCAAAATCAACACTGGTTTTTCAGGACCTGGAACTGGCGAATATTACACCCAACTTGTTAATGAACTTGAAGAGGAAATCAAAAAGTTACTAAATTAGAGATTAAAGCAAATAAAGAAACAAAACTGGCAACAACTAAAATTAAACCAATTAACTGAGCCATAAAACTAACAGCATACTTATAATCAATGTCATAATTTTGCCTTACATAGCTGATAACTGAAACGGTTGCAGCACTAGCAATAATAATCGACAACGTCACAGGAGCAATAAAAACCATACTGATTATTAATGCAAAAACGACTAAACTGATGGTAATTTTATTCTTTGTAATGAACATTTGATGCCTCTTTATTGTTGGAATAACTGCAGTTTAGAAGCCATGATTCTCAAAACATGAGAATGATTTAAAATAATTGTAAAACTTGGCATTTAAATCACATATTGCCAGTTAACTTCTATACAATTAACCTTTTAAGAACATATCACGCATTAACTCTATGAAAAGACTGTTTAAAATCTTGTGGTTTTTTACAAAACTGGGCTTGTTTTTTGCTATTTTAGGCATTGCAACTCTGTATATAACCTACAAAATAATGGAAAAGGACTTGCCATCAGTTGAGTCTATTCGCGAATATAAATTACAAGTACCACTAAGGGTTTATTCCAAAGACGGCAAATTAATCCGTGTTTTTGGTTCAAAACGACGTTCTCCTGCAGCCATAGAAGATGTACCACAACATTTGATTAATGCTTATATTGCTGGCGAAGATGCCAACTTTTACAACCATTATGGTGTTGATCCAAAAGGGTTGTTTCGAGCCGTATGGGAACTTATAACCACAGGACATAAAAAAACAGGTGGTTCAACCATCACCATGCAGTTAACAAGAAATGTCTTTTTAACCTTAAAACAAACCTATACACGTAAGCTCAAAGAAATATTTCTTGCAATTAAACTAGAGCAAACCATCACTAAAGATGAAATATTAGAGCTGTACTTAAATAAAAATTTCTTGGGTCATCGTTCATATGGCATTGTTGCGGCGGCTGACATGTATTATGGCAAAAAGCTCAATGAGTTAACTCTAGCAGAGTGTGCCATGTTGGCAGCACCTCCAAAAGCACCATCAACTATCAATCCTATTACCAACCCTGAACGAGCACTTAAACGCCGCAATTACATCTTGCGTCGCATGTTGGAATTGGATTATATTAGCCAAGAACAACACGACCAAGCGGTGGCAGAAGAAGACACTGCACAAAAACATGAGCCAGCTATCGAACTCAATGCCCCTTGGATAGCAGAAATGGTTCGTGCTGAAATGTTAGAAAAATATGGTGATGGCATTTATACCGACGGTTATGTCATTACTACCACCATAGATTCAAAGTTACAACAAGCAGCAGAAGTCGCCGTTCAAAAAGGCTTACAAGTATACGATAAACGTCATGGTTACCGAGGTGCGATTAAGCATTTTGAGATAGACACAAATAGTGAAACAAGTACTGAAGAATCAATTAACACAGCATTAGAATCAATCAAAAGCTTGCCTACAACAGCTGGCTTACAAGCAGCATTAGTGACATTTATTGAAAAAGAATCCATGATAGTTCGACTTCTAGATGGACAAGATGCAGTTATTCAATTTGAGGCCTCCAAATGGGCTGCACCCTATATTAGTAATAAAAAAGTAGGTGACAAACCAAAGAGTATGAATGACATAAGCCAGTTAGGTGATGTTGTAATGGTGAAACGAGACGAGTCTGGTGATTTTGTTTTAGCTCAAATACCTCGAGTACAAGGGGCGCTAATATCTTTAAACCCCAATAATGGAGGCATTAATGCTCTGATTGGCGGATTTGCCTTTAACTTAAGTAAATTTAATCGTGTAACGCAAGCCAAAAGACAACCAGGTTCTGGCTTCAAACCATTATTGTATTCAGCTGCTATTGACGCTGGCTTAACCGCTTCGACCTTAATCAATGATGCTCCCATTGTATTTGATGATAAGTTGCTCGAAGATACTTGGCGACCACAAAATGCCAACATGAAATTTCTAGGGCCAATACCATTACGCGAAGGCATTGTTCATTCTAAAAACCTTGTTTCAATTCGTGTACTCGAACGCATTGGCATCGACAAGGGCCGAAACCACATGCTGAAATTTGGATTCAACCCTGAGGACATTCCTCGCAATCTATCTATTTCATTAGGTACACCAAATATTACACCACTAGAAATGTCTCGTGCATTTTCTGTTTTTGCAAATGGTGGCTACCTCATCAAGCCTTACTTAATAGAAACAATCACCAATCAAAATGGAGAACTTCTTTTTCAACAACCCAAAGTTATCTTATGTGATGACTGCCAAGAACAGTTAGCGGAAGAAACAAAAGAACAAATCACAATTGAAAGAAATGAAGAAAATAACAATAAAGAAAATGTACCCAATTCTTCTGTTTTAAAGGATGAACCTGAGATTATTTACCCTCCACGTATCATTAGTGCTGCCAATCAATTCATCATAGAGTCATTTATGAAAGATGTGGTTAAACGAGGAACGGGTTACAAAGCCATGGCACTCAAAAGACATGACCTAGCGGGAAAAACAGGCACAACAAACGATCAACGCGATGCATGGTTCAACGGCTTTCAACGCAATATTGTCACCCATGCTTGGGTTGGCTTTGATACACCAGAGGAAATGGGCCGTGGTGAATATGGTGGGAAAGTTGCCTTACCTATTTGGATTGACTTTATGCGGGTTGCACTTGATGGCGTACCAGAGTATCAACGCCCCATCCCTCCAGGAATTATTGCAGCAAAAATCAACCCAAGCACAGGGAAACTAGCCGCACCAGGCAAAAGCAACACCAAAATGGAATATTTTCTTGTAGGTCATTTACCAGAAGAAGAAAGTACCGAAACTCAAGCAATTGAATTAGATACAGAAACAGAGGATGATTTATTTTAGAAGGTTTTTGTTACATTGCATCATTAACCGTGATTTTTGTGACACACATCACAGTTTTGTGAAGATTGAATTCTATAATATAGTGAGTTGTAATAACTTTGAATGGAACCCCATTCCCTATTAGTTTCATTTGAAATATGACTGCATTAAAAGGCTACTTCCACACACGGTAGCCTTTTTTCTTGCCTAAAATTAGCTTAAATCATCCAATGACACAAGTTATTCTCAACCAATGTGATAAAATCGGCAAATTATTATTTTCACACCATTCAAATGCAAAAACAATCCAAAAATAAACTCACCCTTATCGCCCTAGCTTTTCTCTTTATCACGCCAGTTATTGTTGCAATAATAATGAATTCCAAACTTATCAACTACTCACCAGAATCATTTAAAAACTACGGTAATTTCATCAAGCCTCCTGTAAAAATAACTGGCAAAAAAAGTCTAAAACCTTTTGAAGAATTCTGGACGGTTATTTATGCGCACACGGGAAGCTGCGATGATGCTTGCATGCAAATGCTAAACACATTGTATAGAATTCGCTTAACCAAAGGGCACAAAATGAAACAAGTCAAGCTGCTTGTTCTACACCCTGAAGCCGATACATTATCAATTCCTGAACAGTACACTTCAATTGAACAGCAATCTTATGCAGCCACTGATGAATTAAACTCTGTTTTATCTAAACTTTCACCACAATCATTAGGTGAGGGTAACGGCTTGTATCTACTAGCTCCCGAAGGGTTTCTTATGATGTCTTATCCAAAAGATTTTGAACCCCGAGATGTGATTAAAGACTTAGGTTTGTTATTACGTGCACGAAAAAATAACGGTTAAAAGAAAACTAAAAAACCATTCTCAATCTGAGCTTCCTTAAACTCCAACTGAGGTAATAATTTTACCTGCTTTAAACACAAGTGATTGACCCGTTGTTAATGGCTTCCAATTTTCATCATTGAGTGGAACACTTGAAATTAACACAACGTTTTTTGATTGTTCATGCTTCAAACTTAAGCCTTGAATTGTTGCATTGTGTGATTTTCTTTGGCAACTGCGTTGTAATACATGTAAACCTGGAAGCGTGATAGTTTTATTTTTATCTTTTTTATCCTTAACCTCTCGTTTATCACTAAATACAAACACATATTCACTATCGGAATAAATAAAATTGGACAAGCCTAATGATTGCATTTCGAGTGCAAAATAATTAAAAACCTGAAGCCGCTGTTGTAGGCTCGGTACTTCTGGAGCATCCCAGATAGCAGACATCTGTGTCATCAAATAACAAAAAGCCGCTTCAGAATCTGTTTCTCCCACTGGCTGAAACCGACGAGAGAGGTATTTGGGGTTAGCGACAATACACTTTAAATCACCATTGTGTATAAAAACATGCTCACGGCCACCCAGTTCTCGTGTAAAAGGTTGAGTATTTCTGTAACTTATTTCTCCCTGAGTTGCGTAACGAATATGTGACATTATAATTTGGCTTTTCATCTTGTAATCTTTAATGAAATCCAAACACAAACTATCACTGGCCTGATGGGCTTCTTTTATAATTTTTACCGCATTTTCCTGGTAGTAAGCAATACCCCAACCATGTTTATGATGATCAGTTAAACCACCATGCTTAGAGAATTCATCTAAAGAAAATGAAATTTCGGTTGGGGTTGAACTTGATATAGCAAACAATTCGCACATAATACGACCTAATTTTTGTAGAGTTAAAGAAAAAACAGTAGCGATGAAGTAAAATCTATCACCTTAGTACTATTATACATTAATTTATATCACATGAAAAATTATTCAAAACTGGCATGGTTTGGCGTTTTATTTACCTTATGCGTTATTGTTCTTGGTGCCTATGTGCGCTTAAGTGATGCAGGTCTTGGCTGCCCGGATTGGCCTGGTTGCTATGGGCAAATTGCTGTTCCAACTCATGTTGATGATGTGGCACAGGCAAACCAAGCCTTTCCAGAACGTGCAGTAGAAGCCCATAAAGCATGGAAAGAAATGGTTCACCGTTACTTTGCCGGAACCTTGGGTTTAATTGTTTTGGCATTATTTATTTGGGCATTTAAAAAAAGGGATGAAATGTCTTTGACCATGCCCTTTATACTGAGTATTACTATTCTATTTCAAGCCGCTCTTGGTATGTGGACAGTTACTCTTCAACTTAAGCCCATCATAGTAATGGGGCATTTAATGGGTGGAATGTTGACATTATCCTTGTTGGCTTGGTTGGCTTTATCTGCATCTAAAAACATTCACCCCTACCGTTATGGTGGGCATGTTAAACAATCCATGGTTGTCATCGGTCTTATATTGCTCGTATTACAAATCATGCTCGGTGGTTGGACAAGCTCTAACTATGCAGCCCTTTCTTGTGTCGGTTTTCCTTTATGTAACGGCCTGTTGATTCCTCCAACTGATTTTTCTGAAGCATTTATATTATGGCGCGGTCTTGGAATTAATTACGAATACGGCGTATTGGATGCACCTGCTCGCATAGCGATACAAATGACGCACCGCATTGGTTTTGTTATCGTATCACTCTACCTTATTTGGCTTTCTTTACGCTTAATGAAAAATCGCGAACTCATGCCATTGGGCATTACTGTTTTATCCCTACTTGGTATTCAAGTTGCCTTAGGTATTTCAAATGTCACTTTAGGTTTACCATTGCCCGTAGCAGTTGCACACAATGGAGTGGCTGCCTTGTTGTTATTGTCAATGGTGGCATTACTGTACAAAACCCGTAAATCCACATGAGTCATAACACTTCCAAATTCAGTCAATACCTTGAGTTAACCAAACCTAAAGTGGTATTGCTTATAGTTTTTACCGCATTAGTCGGCATGCTATTATCTGTTGATAATGGTTTACCGCCTTTTGATAAAATGTTTTTTGGTCTTATTGGCATCGGCTTTGCCGCATCATCTGCCGCTGCTATTAACCACTGGGCAGATCAAAAAATTGATGCCATCATGTTACGTACCCAACACAGGCCATTGCCACAGGGCGATTTATCTGACACCAATGTAATTATTTTTGCTTTTATCTTGTGTGCTATTGCGATGGCAGTTTTAGTTATAAAGATAAATATGCTCACCGCAGTGTTGACCTTCTTATCCTTAATTGGTTATGCCTTTATTTACACCTTTTTTCTCAAGCGTATTACTCCACAAAATATCGTTATTGGAGGTGCTGCAGGTGCTGCTCCTCCAGTATTAGGTTGGACAGCAATTACAGGTAACTTAACAGGTGACGCTCTGTTGTTATTTGGCATCATCTATCTATGGACACCTCCACATTTTTGGGCATTGGCAATCCATCGCGTAGAAGATTATGCCAAAGCTAAAATTCCCATGTTGCCAGTTACTCACGGAATACAACATACTTGGTTGCACATGGTTTTTTATACAATTTTGTTATTTTTACTCAGTGTTTTTCCTTACTTAGTCGGCATGAGTGGTTGGGTTTATTTGATTGGAGCTATTATTCTGGGCGCACGTTTTTTACAACTAGTCTGGCAAATGCGTACATCAACTGACCCAATGCTTCCTTGGAAAGTATTTAAATTTTCAATCTGGTATTTAATGATTTTATTTGCCTTATTAATTATTGATCATTATCTACCCGTACATGAATTCAATCAAAAGGTCTTTCATTCGCCATTGTTATGACAAAACCAACGTGTATAATAATTGCAGGACCAAATGGAGCAGGAAAAACAACCTTTGCTTTAGATTATCTGCCACAAGTAGCGGGGTTTGATAACTTTATCAATGCAGATTTAATTGCATCGGGTTTATCGCCTTTATCACCAGAAAAACATTTATTAACGGCAAGTAAACTGTTCTTAAAAGAGGTGTACAAGGTTATTGAAGCCAGAGAAGATGTTTCTTTTGAAACAACCTTATCAGGAAAGTCATACCTGAAACTTATACGTAAATTAAAAAACAATGGTTGGGAAGTAGAACTAATTTATTTGTATTTACCATCAGTTCAGTTATCCATCAATAGAGTGGCAGAACGCGTTAAACATGGTGGTCATGACATCCCAAAAGAAACAATTATTCGCCGTTATCCACGGAGCCTGGACAATTTAGTAAATCATTATGCTAAACTATGCGATACAACCATTTGTTTAGACAACTCAAATCAACAGCAAAACATTATATTTTCGCAGAACTTTGAACTTAGGCAAATACAAAATGACAAACTCTATCAACAACTATTAAATAATATAGACAATGAATAAATCAGAAGAACTTCAAAAAAAGTCTGAAATCGTTTTAGAGTCACTTAAAAAGAGTGTTGCAAAAGCTTTGGAAAGAAAAAGGCTATTGGGTCAGTATGCCGTCATTTCGCAAAATGGCAAAATCATTAAGCTTTTCAACGAAAAAGAAAAACAGCAATGTGATTGATGCACATATTCACCTCGATGATGAACGATTTGATGACAATCGAGGTGAGTTAATTGCACAAGCACGAGCCGCAGGAATAACACAATTTATTGTTCCTGCTGTCACTTTTTCAGGATTTGAAAAACTCAAAGACCTTTCTAAGCAATACGATTGCATCAAACCAAGTTATGGGCTGCATCCCTATTTCATCACACAACATACACAACAAGATATTGATTTGCTCGATAATTGGTTAGCACAAAACACCTCCTGTGCTGTGGGCGAATGTGGTTTAGATTTTTTCTTGAAAGATTTAAACAAGGACACACAACACTATTATTTTGAAGCACAAATCGCACTGGCAAAAAAACATGATTTACCATTAATCTTACATGCACGCGGTGCAGTTGATGCCGTTTTCACTGCATTAAAGCAAGCCAATTATTTCAACGCCATGATTCACAGTTATAACGGCAGCATCCAACAAACCAAAGTATTACTCGATAAAGGCATCAAGTTCAGCTTTGGTGGTACTATTTACCATCCAAAAGCTCACAAATTGCACAAGCTTGTTCAATACATACCGCTTGATGCCATAATGTTTGAAACCGATGCGCCCGATCAAAACCTTTATCCCAATTTTAAAGAAATAAATACCCCTCTTAATCTGATTAAAATTATTGAACACTACTCTCAGTTAAAACAGACAGATTTTGATGATTCTAGTAACAACGCTTTACAAGTTACACGGAAGTTCTTTAAAATCCCCGTCCATGACAGTTAGTACAAAACAACGCTTTGGTGGCGTCACTCGATTACATGGAGTAACTGCCTTCGAAAAACTCACAAAGGCACACGTATGCGTGATTGGTGTGGGCGGTGTTGGTTCGTGGGCGGCCGAAGTTTTGGCAAGAAATGGTGTTGGAGAAATCACTTTAGTTGATGCCGATGATATTTGTGTGACAAATATTAATCGCCAAATTCATGCCCTAAGTTCCACTATTGGGCAAGAAAAAGTCTCTGCTATGAGTGATAGAATCAAAAGCATCAACCCTGATTGTATCGTCCATAAAAAAACTACTTTCTTTTTACAATCAACAGCTGAAGAATTACTTAAACCAAACTATGATTTTGTCATTGATGCCATTGACAGTATTAAACACAAAAGTTTGCTCATCTCTTTATGTAAAGAAAAAGACATTCCGATGATTACCATCGGTGGTGCTGGTGGCAAAGTCAATATTGCCGATATTCAAGTCTGCGACTTGGGGCGCAGTTATGATGATCGGTTATTATGTAAACTTCGCAAAGAACTACGTAACAAATACGGTTTTCCCAGATTTAAAAAGAAAAAATTTCACGTACAATGCGTTTTCTCTCCCGAAATGCCCAAATTGCCATGGTGCGAAACTGACAATAAAGAAAATCAAACCAGCTTAAAACTTGATTGCAATAACGGCTTTGGAACCGACATTGCTGTGGTTAGTGTGTTTGGTATTACTGCGGCGCATTATGTTGTCTCTCAAATTGTTAACAAATAAATAACACCTAATTTTCTTCTCTTTATAAATGTGGATTGCATCACATATTAATTAATGCGCTAAGAATAAACTTGATCGACAAATTTATTTTAAGAGAGAAAATATGTTTAGCTTCAGAGAAAAACCAAAATCTAAACCTTATCGTTTTACACTTGTTGTCATTATACTTTTATTCCAAAACAGTGTTGCACATGCAAATCATGATTCTCTTTTAAGTGCAAGCTTGATAACAACCCTCAAAACTTTACTTAATTAAAAATACTCCATGAAAAAATCACACTTAAATAAAAATTTAGTTCTACTCAGTTTTATCTTATTTATCAGTACAAGTTCTGCCAGCCTTATTTTTTCAGATGGATTTGAAACAACTTCTCCGCTGGTAGTTGATGCTGGTATTGATCGAGTCACGCAAGTTAATCATACAATTACCTTGGTTGGTAGTGGTGTTGATACTACTGGTGGTGTTATTTTTTATGAGTGGCAAGATGATGGAGTTGTTATCTCTACAAGTTCTTCTTTTCTTTACACACCAACAACTGTGGGACAACACCAGTTAACTCTAACCATATCTGATACCAGTGGTGGCTCGGCAAACGACGTCGCTTTAGTTGATGTCACTACATCATCCAGTGCAGAAAACCAAGCCCCTAAGGCTGATGCTGGTTTGGTCAAATACACGCCATATAACCAGGCAATAACAATTACGGGCACAGGATTTGATAGCGATGGCACTATTGCTTCTTATCAGTGGACTCAAGGTGCTGTAGTTTTATCAAGTAATGCCACTTTTGATTTTACTGTAACTGCTTTAGGAGAACATATCTTAACGTTAACCGTAACCGACAATAATGGTGCAACAGCCAGTGATGATTTGGTGGTCTTTACTATCGGAGGAAACGCCAGTGCAATAACGGTTAGTGTCACCACAGTTGGTGGCGGTGGCAATTACGAATGTGATGGAGTTGATGATGATGTACAAATCAATCAAGCTTTATTGGATGTCGCTAATGCTGGAGGAGGAACAGTTCATATAGGTGCGGGTATTTTTACCATTGGCAATCCGATAGAATTTCAAGGCGACCATAGCACCTTAGAAGGTGAAGGCATGGCAAATACCACCATCAAGCTCAAAGACGAAGCCAATTGGGGCGAAATTGTCGGTACTGGTGCTACGGCAAAATACTTATTGGCTGATCCAATTATTCGCAATAATGGCGCTTTACATAATATTTCCCTACGCAACTTAAAAGTGGATGGCAATAAGTACAACCAACATTACACTCACCCTATTGATGGACTTGTATTGGTCTCTGATGGTGTAGGAAACTACGATGGTGTGAGAATAGCGACAGATCAACCTAGTGTACGAGTAAGTAATATTTTGGTTTCTGCTGTTCACATGTATGAAAACAACAGCGATGCCTTTATTGTTTTTAATGGCAGCCACATCATTGTTGAACACAGTAAAACCGAGCGTATTGGACACTCCGCCACCTACTTTTTAGACCCATTGGTCTCCTTGTCAGAACACAATGATATTACCATTGCGGCAAATTCTGGTATTCGTTGGTATGACGGCAACCACATTATTGTGCGTAACAATTTTATTCAAGGCAACCCAAACAAAGATGGCAATTCAAACTTTGCCGTAGAAGTCACCAGTGGACAAAACGCTCGTGTACTAGATGACTTAATCATTGAAAACAATGAATTTCGATTTACCGCAGGAGCAGCTATTGCCTTAGATGCAAAAGACCCTGCACAGGCAAAAAATGCCATTATTCGCAACAACTTAATTTACCAATGTGGCAACATAGGCACCTTTGTCAATCAACGCGAAACAGGTGCCATAAACCTAAAAAACTTCACCAACACCTTAATCGAAAACAACACGCTAGTTAACAATATTGGTAGTGCAATCAGGTTAGGAGGAAATGTTGGATTTAATGATGCATGGGATGAAGTTCCTGGACTAACAGCGATTATTAGAAACAACATCATTAGCAATAGCACCGATGATGATTCGGTTATTGAAGTTATTGATGTCTACGGCATTGATATTGCCAACGGCCACAGTGCCGTTTGTACCTACAACAACCTGTGGAATAACCACACAGCTAACTACCATAATTGCGAAGCAGGTATTGGCAGCATCTCTGTTGATCCGCGCTTGCAAGCCATCACTTTAGGTACTAACTTCAACAATACAAACGACATCAACGCGGATTTACACCTGCAAAGTGAATTAGGCCGTTGGGATATCGCTACATCTAGTTGGGTGAATGATGCCCAATCCAGTACATCAATAAATGCAGGCAACCCAATAAGCAATTACATTAATGAAAACCCTTCAAACGGCAATCGCATAAACCTTGGAGCCTACGGCAATACCCAATACGCTTCAAAAGGAACAAAGTCACCTCCAATTGCACAAGCTGGAACAGACCAAAACTTAAGAACAGATTCAAAAGGTTACGTCCGAGTGACACTTGATGGCAGTCAATCCACTGATGACGGCACAATCGTTAGTTATTTATGGGAAACAAGTGGTATCTTTTTAGGCAACAGCGCCATATTAACCAACCAAGTGATGGGTGTTGGTATCCACACTATCACTTTAACCGTAACAGACAATGATGGCATCTCAACATCTGACAAGCTTATTGTTCGTATTAATCCAAATCTAGCCAACCAAAACCCAATAGCGATTGCAGGCAATGACCAAGTCGTTACCGATAGCGATAACAGTGGCAGCAACTTAGTGTTGTTACGGGCGAATGACTCTAGTGATGTCGATGGAATCATTGTTTCTTACCAATGGTTGGATGAGAATGGTGTGCAAATTGCCGACTCTGCAACAACAAGCCAAGATTTAGCCGTTGGCACACACCCTATCACCTTAAATATTATGGACAACGAAGGAGGCACGGATACGGATACTATTGAAGTCATTGTTAAACCAGAAAACGATTATGCATTAAACTTTGGAGGAGGTGAATTTGTCGTTATCGAAAATGCCAACATGCCGACTGTTGATTTAACCATAGAAATGTGGATAAAACAAAACAGCAGCACAGGTGACACCGATGGCATCCTCAACCTTGGTGCCAATGATGGCAAACGCTTGGTCTTAAAAACTGGTGGGTTGCCTTCTTGGGGATTGGATAATTATGCCGATACAGGCATAGTTATAGGCCAATGGCAACACCTCGCCTTTGTGGTAGAAAATTCACTCCTAACCAATATTTACATAAATGGTGTAGCGCAGAATCTAATCGGTGATGGCGTTATCGTTATGCCAGATGCTTACATGTCAATAGGCTCACTTTACCAAGGAGTCACATCTGCCTTTGACTTTGATGGCACAATTGACGAACTGCGCGTCTGGGATAGCGCTCGCACCAGTGCCGAAATCAACGCCAGCAAAGACACCGAACTAGGCGGCAACGAAGCCAACTTAGTCGGCTATTGGAACTTCAACGACGGCAGTGGCACAAAACTCACCGACAAAGCCGGAACCCGTGATGGCAACCTAATCAACATGGAACAAACCGACTGGGTCTTGGGCGTGATAAATCCGCATTAAAGCAATTATTTTTGAACGAAAAATCTAAGCATGGTGTCTATTTTATTACTCAATAAAATAGACACCATATTCTTATCAATCTTACATTTGATGGTCGTGTTATAATTGTGGTTTTTGAAAAACAGCAAAATGATAAAAAGAATATCATCCAACAATCTTAATAGGAAAGACAATACTATCCTAAAAAACGTTAAAAATTTTGATAAAACAAAACTTCAAAATTTACGATCAGCTTTAATAGAAGGTGAAGAAAGTGGTGACATTGAAAATTTTTGTATGAATAAGATCAAAACAAGTAATTTTAGTTACAAGGGTAATACTAACAAATGAACAAGTGGATTGAAGTTGAACTTAAAGCTGGCAGTATTCAACATAATTTAAAACAAATAGAAGATGAATTTGAGTATCATTATTACCATACTAAATCTACGTATGTGATCTATAAAAATTTTGATAAATGGCTGAAGGTATTGCTAGAATTGGCTAAAGATGCAAATATTTCAATAGCTTTTATTCCATGTTTTTACGAAAGGTATGACACAGAAGTTAGCTATTATGAATCCTATGAAAGTTTTGATTATATAACCTATGTAAATCTTAATAAACTAATTTACAAACAGTCTGAAGTCGTAATATCACCCGATGAATCTGCAACCCAATTATGGAAAACCCCTTTTACCTATCCCTATAATGAATTGGTAGATAAAATCAAAACACACATAGTTTTAGCTAAGCCAAAGTGTAAATATAAAAACTTAATAAAGTTAGAAAGATGGGAATATAACAATCCATTTACATTTAATCCTTGGGATAGTCACGCTCAAGACAGGTTAGAAGTTCATGTCGACATAGATAAATATTTATGTCAACTAAATACAAAGCACCCTGATTATAAAAAGGCGCAAGCCATTATTGCAGAACTTGAGTTAAAAGAGTTTGAATATGAATTTTCTTTTAAAACATTTAAAAAATTTGACACTAAATCATCTCAAGATAATCGAATTCTTTGTTTTATGGTTGATATATTAGACTCTAAAATTACGAATGCTTCTAATTTCATTGAGAATGATGCAAGAATCAATCTCAGAAAAGCCCTAAAAATTATTAAAAAAATAGATGGAAATAGCCACCCAAGTGAAGTGATTAACTTGGCAGCTATAATGAGGGATATTTTACAGCAACCTGATTATGAAAAAATGCTCGATGGCTTAGAAAACATGTTTTCAAATGATGAATCCATTCAAAATAAAGCTCTTTTAAAGCTTGGAAAAATTTATTCAGGGACTTATGAAAGAGAACAAATAAAATCTGATGTTTTTAAAACTTACAATAACTTTTACCAAAAAATCACTTTATATTTAAAGCAAATTGGGTTAATACAATATGAGTAGAAACCAAGTTGCACTTACACACTTTTCTATTTTTCAAAACAAGATTACTAAAGTCCTTTCCAAAATAAATGTTTTTTTAATCAAAATACTAAACCAATAAAGTTAGTCCCAACGCCAATCAAAAACCATCAAATAAGACTTATCCTCAATATCTAATCGAATACCAATAGAATCCAGATCGTTTATTGCGATAGCTCTGTGCTCATAGTCATCAAGTGTATATTTTTCATGAAAGACAATACATTCATCAATATTTAATTCATTGAAAATTAGCTGGGTGATTTTTTTAGAGTAATTCTTATTAGCATAATTATCAGATATTGTGAGCATGCGTTTTTCAACAGAGTTATAACCACCATTTCTAATTCCTCCAAAAAAGAATAAATCAAGAACCTCTTCAAACTGTTCTTTATTGTATTTTCTAGTCATTAAATTTGGAGTAATTTCTTCATTATCAAAATATTCTTGCTCAAATTCGTTAAACATTTCTTGATTGCTTATACTCTGCTCAAATTTATTTTTATAAAGCCAGCTTTGATTCTCTATTGGCAGTGAATAATAAGTAGCTAGATATAAGTTGAAAATTTTCTCAATTTCTTTTAGTAATTTCATAGGTGTTTTATTTCCAAAACTGATACCATTTCTTAGGTGAAAATTTCTCTAAGTCTTCGTAACTTATTCTTCTTATTTTAAATAAACTAAGCTTATATTTTTTGAGATTTTGTTTTAAGTTACAAAGGATATAGTCAGTTTCTTTCAGATATTTCAAAGCAATTTTTTTGTAGTATTTTAATAGTTTCTTATTCTCTATATCATACAAAGCCTGAATAGTTGTATGTACAACTTGATTAGAGTTATCCTGTAGTCCTATTATAAAAACATCTATAAACCTCTCTGGATTGTTCTGCTCTCCTAAATGGTAAAAAGCTGTATTTCGTATATCCTTATCTGCATGTTTAGTAAATGGAATAATAAAACCACTAGAATCAACCTTAGCATTTTCCATAATATAATTACAAAAGCAGAATGTATTATCATTACAGATTGGAGTTACTTGAGCCTCAATGAAATTGACCCAATCCTTTGATTTGTCTTTATGATACCAATGGACAGCTTGCAAAACGGTAAGCAGGTCTTTATTTGCATACGCAAATAAATAAGGCTTTGCTTTATTGTAATCAAACTTTGCCAAAATATGTAAAAATAAAAATTTAAGATCATCATCACATTTATGATATTCTTGCTCAACAAATTTGTAAGTTGACTGACTTAGAACCCTCTTTTTGAGCAGTCCTATTAAACACCGAGATTTATTTTCTATATCAGCATTCTTATATTCCTCAATTAACGAGTCCTCTGTTCCTCCTTTATCATACCCAAAAGAAGCAGCATTTTTAGTAGTTAAATCACCCGATATTATTTCATCCAACCAACGCTCATACCAATCTAAAAAATTATCTTCAAAACAAAAATGAGGTTTTTGAATTGATAAATCCAAATTAACAACTTTGCCCTTGTACTTACCATTTAGAACTAAACCATGAAGATACGTACATCCCTGTGAACCAATAGGTAAAATTCCTGCAAATAAATTACCCAACCATTCATCATAATTTTCTTCAGAAATCTCTTCATCGTCCTCCTGACTTATTTCATCCCATTGTTTATCCGTCATTAAGGGGCTCAAACAACACTCTTTTTGTAAATAGGGTTTAGGATTTTCTATAAGCTCATCAATATTACTTGCAAAAGGGTAAATTCCATAAAATGGTCCAACTGCTGAATTTCTATGTCCTTTGATACTGTTACCATTACCCACTAGAGTTAAAAACGCTTTGTAACAACTAGGCAAATCCAAGTTGTATTCTTGCTCAAAGTTTTCAATAGTTTTAATGTCTAGAGTCCTACCAATTCCGTACTTATGACTATCAGCACCAAAGACTTTAAAGGTTGGGTCTTTTTGACGAACGATATCAAGCTTTTCAATTATTCGTTGCGTTTGTTGTTTATAATTTTCCATATTGCCATGATTTTATAATAGCTTTAATTATATGTCATACATAAATCAGTATAACACTCTTTAGATTATTTGTAATACACCGTTATTTAGTTTAAAATAATTACTTTAATTAAATTAATCAATATCATGCAAATTGTTACTGCAAGCAATGCAAAAAGAGAGTTTGGTGAAATATTACTCAATGTTCAAAAATCACCTATAAGCGTTACCAGAAACGGCAAACCAATTGCTGTTGTTCTTTCAGATTCAGAATATAAAGAATTGAAGCTTCAAGCCTTGCGTTGTGCACTAATCGAAGGTGAAGAGAGTGGTGATATTGAAAACTTTTCTATGGACAGAATTATAGATGAGTTAGATGGCACTATTTAAAGTTTCAAAAAAAGCGGGTTTTGATTTAGTTGAAATAGGCCACTATACAGAAAACAAGTTTGGTATAAATCAAAGAAATAAGTATCTTCATTTAATCAATTCTAAATTTACACAACTTAGCCATGAACCTAGCATTGGTTTCTCTTGCAATGAAATTCGCAAAGGATATTTCCGACTAACTATCGAGAAACACATTATATTTTATAGAAAACACAGCTATGGCATTAGAATTATTCGTGTACTCCATCATAAAATGGATTGGTCTAAGCATTTATAGTTTCTTCTTCAAAGTCGCCAAATAAACGCCTGCCAGAACCATTGCCAGTCCAATTACATCTAACAGACCTGTTGGGCGATTAAAGAATAATACATCCCAAAGCATGGATAGTCCAGGTTGCAGCAACAATAAAACACCGACGATTGATGCGGGTAGATTAGGCATGGCATTAGTGATAAGTAACCAGCCGATGACTTGGCAGATGATGCCTAAAATCAATAGTGAAATAAGTGACTGAGTCGATGGAATATCAATGGTGTGCCCATCTGTTTTTAATTGAATAAATAAAATAACAGAACACAGCAATGACATGATGCCAAGATTGGCAACTGCCGATAAAGTGTTTTTACTGGCTTGCACATGGCGCAGGGATAGCATAAAGCCAGTGTAAGCAATAGCCGTTAACAAACCAAACACCACACCGATTTTGTATTGTTCGCTTAAGTCTGACCAGTTGATTCCGACTAATAAAAACAAACCAAGGATGGTCACCGACAAGCCAAAGATAAACTTCCAACCAATCACTTCTTTAAAAAACAGATAGCCAGCAAGCGCCATCATAAAGACTTGAAAATTGCCTAATAAAGTCGCAAGACCAGGACCGACATAAAAAATACTGCGGTGCCAAAAGTACAAATCAATAGCAAAAAAGGCAGCAGACAAAAACAACCAGCCAAAATACTGCCATGAACGCCACAAATCAAAACGTTTAAATCCACAATAAGCTAACAATACACTGCCGCCAATAAACATGCGATAAAAGCCAGAAACAGATGGATCAACTTGTGAAGTTTTCACCCACACCGATGAGGTGCTGATAATAACCGCCGCAATCAGCATCTTAATGACAAATTTGGAATAGTTGGTCATGGCTTATGTAGAATTTTCCTTTGCTATGCGCACTGGTCTTTTTTCAAAATTACCACCGCAATTTGGGCATATTTTATTCAATTCTGTTTCCACACAGTGTTGACAAAATGTACACTCATAACTACAGATATAAGCATCCGTTGCATGAGAAGGTAAATCTTTATCGCATTTTTCGCAATTTGCTCGCATTTCTAGCATATAATTCGCCCATGAAAATTATTAAAGCCAAAGATTTTACCGCAGCCAAAGCATGGGGAGCAATAGATATTGCCAACATGGGAGGAATTACCACGCGTTTACATTGGACAAACAAACCTTATAAATGGCACATCAATGATGGCGAAGAAGTTTTTGTTGTACTCGATGGGCAAGTTGAAATGCAGTATAAACAAAGTGATGAAGTTAAATCAGAATTATTGAATGCTGGGGATATATTTTATGCCAGTATCGGCACAGAACATATTGCTTCGCCTGTTGGTGAAGCACGGATTTTGGTCGTTGAAAAAGAAGACAGTGTTTGATTAAACTCACTGTGAACTGTTTCACACATTTAGAGTCAAATAACTTCCACCCTATATTTTTTACATCATATAATTTATATTTATAGGTAATCATTAACTTATAGAAGAATCATTGTACTTTCTAAAAATACTAATTATTTTGTTGGCTTCAAGCAATATTGCTTTTGCAGGTTCCTTCTGTGACAGAGATTATGCAACCGGAGATTACAAAAAAGCCTTAGTGAGTTGTGAACAAAAACTAACAAAACTGTCTACTGATGATAAAGGGGGATTATTCTTAAAACTAATTGATATAGCAAATGAATTAGGAGAAAGAAAAAAGCAAAAACTCTACCTCAATGCATTAAAAAAGATTCCATCTTTTAGTTCTACTCCTTTATACCAGTTTAAATGGAATAGCTGGAATGGCATATTAAATTATTACAATGACAACATAGAGCTAGCGGAAAAATATTTTCATGAGGAACTTTCAATTGCATTGTTAAATAAAAATAAAAAATGGCAAGCCAAAAGCTACAATGACTTAGGAGTTATTGTAGAGGAGAAGGGAGACTATAAATTAGCTTTAGAAAATTATGTGCAAAGCATTAAACTCTATAAAGAAATAGGAAACAACTATAAAATTGGTATTGGTTACCATAATATAGGGCTAATTTATTCTTCTCTAGAAGAATATAAAAAAGCAAAGGAGTATTTTAATTTTTCTTTAGAATATTACAAAAAATACCAACAAACCACTATCCAAAGAACAAAAGCCTCTAAACAAATAAAACACGCATATGAGTCGTTGTTACAAATTAGCCTGAAAACAAATGATCTTGCATCTACAAATAAATACAGCTCTTTGATAATTACACCCGAAAGCCCCAATACAGAAAACCTTGACCACTCTATCTTTGACTTTGTAAGACTTTACATTGCTCAAGAAAAATATGACTTGGCAGCCTATTTTTTATCAAAAGCTGATGATGTTTTAAAAAATAATGACAATAAATTCAATACTGATTTTTTCTACTTAAAGGCTCGACTTCATCAAAAACGTAAGCAAGTTGGGCTGGCAATTGACGAATTAAAGACAGGTTTAAAGCATATAAAAGAAGGTAATTTTATAGCATTATCTAAATATTATTTGCTACTCTCTGAATTATATGAAAAAAGTGATAAAGAAAAATCTCTTAACTTTTTAAAAAAACACCATAAACAACGTGAACACCTATTAGAAAAAAAATACAACTCCAGTATTAAGACGATTCAATTCAAAACAGAAAAAAACAAAATTGAAAATGATTTAAACAAAGAAAAATTGAAACGGGTTACAGCAGTTTTAAAAATAAAAACACTCAATAATAAATTCCTTATTTCCAGTATAATTGTATTCATCTTATTTAGTATACTGCTAAATCTTTATTTCGCTAAAAGAAGAGAGCAACGTCAGTTAAAAAACAAAATTAAACAGCATAAAGAACAACTGTTGTTTTTAACCGAAAAATCTGATGAAAGAGACTATAAGAAAAATACATCTATTTGTAAAGAAGACTTTAATAGATATTTAGTGAAGACCATGAATAATGCATTAATGATTTGGGAAAAACATACGAGGACAAACCGAATTGAGTTGGCTGATCAAAGTAAAATATGGACAATCTCAATAGATGATGGCACTCTTCGAACACGTTCATTAGATAAGTACTTATCTATTGACAAAATCCCAAAAAACCCACGATGGCGAAATGTTGTCAGAACCTGTCACTTTGTTTTATCTGATTCAACCCTAGATAAATCTAGCAGAAAAAAGCTAGAGAAAAATCTCTCTAGCTTAATTTCTTTATTTCAAAAAGTTTAATCATCTGACGGATCATCCATTACTAGTCTTACTCTTGGTATAGCGCACCAAAAAGTCACATTCGTACCAATAACATAATCAGGATTTTCATGATCAAATTCTAATTTTGGGGCAAAAAATGGCATTTTATCTATGTCTTTAAATAGAATAAAATCATTTTCAGCTTTGAAATAAGGAACGACATCGTCACCTTCTAATGCCAAAAAATTATATTCTAAACAAGTATTAGTCGCTGCAATGATTGCTTTAGTAATTGACACACTGGTATAAATATAAGTACCTCCAAACCCATAGATAATTTTATGGCACACATCATTTTCTTCCTCAGGATTTTGACCTGAAAAAGTATGCATTGAATGTATATCACATTCTGTGGCGAGTTGATTAATGTAATTAAGTTCAATGACATCAGTATTTGTGATTACAACTTGCTTAAATTCATCAGGAGTAATCATAAACTCCTTACGATTAAATGATTCCTCTACAAAAGTAAATCCATTAAAACCTGTAGATTCAATATATACATCTGTTATTAGTTCATCACTATGTGAAACTCTTACTACCATAAGCATTAATAAAGTTAATAATATTTTTTTCATGTTGTTTTCCTGAATGTAAAATACAAATATTAAATTAATGTGACAAATAAGCAAACAATCCAAGTCATTAACTATGGTAAAAACTGGTAAAAATAATAATATTTTTATAATTATCAATAAGTTGGACATTGTTCAATAAAACATGAAATCTAAATCTTGACCAATTTGTACCTGACTATTTTCTCACAAATCTTTTTATTTATCATAATATGAGATGGCATTTTGCAACAGTCATTAGTTTTTAAAAATATAAAATGACTTAATTCTAATTAAAGAGAAAAAATTATGAATATTAAAAAAATATTATTAATACTTATAACCATCAGTATTGGAAACCTAGCCCAAGCTGTAATATATGGAGGGGGAGGATTTGGTGGAGCGGGTTATTATTATACTGTTATTGACGGAGGTGATCATGGTACAAAACGCCCTGTTGGTCCTTTTGAATCAATGGAATCTTGTCTTATATCAAGAGAATCAGAACAAGGGGATGGTGATATTACTGTTCCATGGGCTGGTGCACCAGGGTGTTTTGAGGTGTTTGAGAGTGATTTAGAAGTATGGAATGAAATTTACTCATTAGCTAAACCAAACTTCCCATTGGATACAATAAGATTGCATATTTCAAAGATCATTACACTATTAAACAATATAGAGGATTTAGATGAAGCATACAACATAAACCAATACAAACAAGAACGTGAACAACTAATCCAAGATGCACTAAGATCTAGAAACCAATAGGAGAACGAATTATGAAATACAAAACACATAAAATTTTAAGCTTTTTATTAATTAGCCTTTTTGTAACAAATAACGCTTATTCTGATACCGATGCCAATTGGTGCGAAGATGGTACCAAAGTACTTTTATCGGACAACAATTGGGATGAAAATATCATCCTTGCCAACTTTCCAGGGGATATAGATTATTTACCTGATTGGTACACTGATAGCATAGTAACATCAGACTCAGTGGAAAACTATGCTAATTCATTTGTTGGCGGTGGTGGAGAAATACTTGGATACGCTGTTACCAACTCAGGTGAAGTACACTATAATATTTACTCCCCTTCGTTATATCCAGATGATGCATATAACACTAATATGGGGATTCAATTTAGGTTAGTAAAGTGTTATACCATAGCACCAATGACAAAGACAAAATCACAGCTTGCTCAATCTCCAGGGAGCCCAGGAAGTACTGGTGGATATGATGACACTGGTATGGTTATAAATGTCACTCCCTTGGATGAGCTTGATTCACTCTGTCATTATTGGGATATTGTTGACCCAGATGATGAAGATGAAGATGAAGAAGATGATGATGATGAAATGGGACAGGGTGGCTATAACAACCAAGTTGCCAACCCTCCTGTTACGATTATTATGCCATCTGCACGATGTCAATAAAAGTAAACTAGCTAGAGGTTAAGGAAATAAATAACTCGTTAATGGCACAGGGATTGTGCCACTATCACATAAACTTATGTCCTTAAATATATAAATCAACGCGTCCCAAAAATCTTATCCCCAGCATCACCAAGCCCCGGCAAGATATAGCCATTTTCATTCAAGCGACTATCAACTGCTGCCACGTAAATTTCAACATCAGGATGCTTTTCAAATACAGCTTTTAATCCTTCGGGGGCAGCAACAAGAAATAAGCCGATGATATTTTTGCACCCTTTAGCCACTAAGGCATCCAATGTAGCAATGAATGTTCCACCTGTGGCAAGCATGGGATCAACAACAAGTACTTGTCTCTTGGTAATCTCTGGAACAAGTTTTTCATAGTAGGCTCGCGCTTCAAGCGTTTGTTCATCCCTTTCATAACCCACAACCGAAACTCTGGCATTAGGTACAACCTGCAAAACACCATCTAACATACCAAGTCCTGCACGTAATATGGGAACAATAGTCAGTTTTTTACCTGCGATTTGCTGCACTTGAGTTTTTCCTGCCCACGTATCTATGGTGGTGGTTTCTAAAGGTAAATTTTTAGTCGCCTCGTAAGTCAACAAAGTACTAATTTCGCCAGTGATTTCACGAAAAGATTTGATGCTAATATTTTTTTCACGCAACAAACCAATTTTGTGTTGCACTAAAGGGTGATTAATTTCATGTATTGCCATTGCTTAGGTTTTTTATTTAAGTAGTCTTACATTATAATACATCCATGAAAATTAGTACCTACCAAATCAGCGAAGCTGTTGAATTTAATGATTACAAACGCGGCAAAAACTATTTTTTGCAGAGTAAAGTCCTTTCTTATGAAATTACAGAGAATACAGGCTATTCCTTAATGCTGCACTCAAAAGTCAAAGGCAGTTATAAAAACAACTACACTCAAGATATTGTCATCAATCAAAGTTTATTGGGCGATGATATTGAAATTGACGGCGATTGTAGCTGTCCTGTTGGTTACAACTGTAAACATGTTGTTGCTACTTGTTTTCAATACCAATACGATTCTTCAACTCAAATGGTTAATAAACAAAGCAATACAACTAGCCTTGTTGATAAGTGGCTAAAAGATATGCTTTCTAAACAAAAAAGCAACACCGCTCCCGTAACAACACTAAACAGTGAGGATTTTATTCTTTATCGCTTATTCGAAAATAAAAATAGTGATGATTTAAAAATATACCGCTCGCGTATTTTAAAAAATGGTAAAGTTGGTAGAGGTAGTGTTATCAATTTCAGCTCATTTAATTATGCTCATAATGAAATTTTGGATGCTCACGATGCACGTGTACAAGAAATTATTAATGCTACAGACAATTCTTATTATTACTACACAATAGCTGGTACAGTTGGCAATCTATTAGTTAAATCCTTGATTAAAACGGGTCGTTGTTTTTTTCAAAAATCTAATCAAGCCCTTAAATTTAATACAAAAATAATCACACCAAATATCTATTGGGAAAAAAGCGATCACAAGCACAAACGACTGCAAATTGATTTCGGTTTAGGTAAAAGCACAATGATTGCAACAGAACCCGTGATGGTTATTGATAAAGAAAACCATCAAATATATGAACTAAATGCCAATGTAAATTTTGAAACATTAAATGCTTTTTTTCAATCTCCTGATATTCCTAACAACGAAGTGGGTACAGTTTATAAAAATTTAGCTATTGGATTAAAAAATGTCCAAGTTGAGACTCCAAAAGAATATAAAGTTAACACTTTGGATACCAAGCCAGTACCTGTCATTACTATTAGTCAGGAAGATCATAATAACAGCGTTAGTTTTGCCGTTGCATTGAATTTTCTGTACGACAACATTATTTGTGAATACCAACCGCGAGAAGAAAAAACACACGCCTTTGGTGATAATGCAGAAACTTTAATCACAAGACACTTAGATGAAGAATTTAAAGCATTAGAACAATTACAAAGCCTTGGGTTGACACAAGTTGATGAAGAGCTAACCCGTTTAAGTTTTTCATTTGAAAAATCTGTACAACACGGTTTAGAACAATGGAATCACTTCCTGAGTCAAGAGATACCAAAGCTCGAAAAACAAGGCTGGAAGGTCAATATAGATGACTCTTTTAAACTTACCTTCAACACAGAGGCAGAAATTGTAGTCGAGAGTGAAGAAGACAGTAATGATTGGTTTTCATTATCCTTCGATATAAATGTCGATGGCAAAAACTATCCGCTTGCTCCCTTAGTAGAATCGGTCATCAATGACTTTGAAAATTTTGATGACCTCCCCGAAAAGCTATTGATTAGTATTGGCAATTTAAACTACATCGAATTACCAACACAACCACTCAAACCCGTCTTGAAAACCTTGTTTGAACTTTTTGACCGCCAAGATGAAAATAAAAATTTAAAAATTGGTGCCTTTGATGCTCACATGCTCGAAGACATGGAAGAGTCAGTTACATGGAAAGGCAGTAAAGAAATTCTCAAACTTGCAAAAAAACTCAAAAACTATGAAGGCATTGAAAACATAAAACCACCCTCTTGTTTAAAGCTTGAATTACGTGATTACCAACAACAAGGACTTAATTGGCTGAACTTTTTATACGAATTTCGTTTCAGTGGAATCTTAGCCGATGATATGGGACTTGGTAAAACCGTACAAACCTTAGCACATCTTTCGCGCCTAAAAGAAGACAAAAAACTCAATAAACCAGCACTCATCATCGTTCCAACCTCTTTAATTGCCAACTGGAAAAATGAAGTGGCAAAATTCACACCCAATCTAAACATCCTCACACTTTATGGATTTGAACGCAAAGAATTGTTTAAAGACATGGCAAATGCCGATTTAATCTTAACCACCTATACCTTGGTAAGTAATGATTTAGAACACCACGAATCACGAAAATACAGTTACATCATTTTAGATGAAGCCCAAAAAATCAAAAATCCACGCACCAAAATGGCACGCACCATCTGTGGCTTAAAAAGTGAAAATCGCTTGGCATTAACAGGCACCCCCATAGAAAACCATTTAGGTGAACTGTGGTCAATTTTCAACTTCCTGATGCCTGGTTTTTTACACAATCAAAAATTATTCAATGACTATTACCGCAAACCTATTGAAAATAACTTTGATACACAAATGCAAGAGCAACTCAATAAACGCATCAAACCATTCATCATGCGTCGCACCAAAGGCGATGTCTTAACTGAATTACCACCCAAGACCGAAATCATCAAACTCACCCAATTTGATGACAAACAATCCAAACTATACGAAACCATCCGCATCGCCATGAATAAAAAGGTTCAAGATGCGGTAGCAGAAAAAGGCTTAAATAAATCGCATATTCACATACTTGATGCACTACTCAAACTTCGTCAAGTGTGTTGCGACCCATCAATTCTCAAGTTGAAACAAGCCAAAAAAGTCAAAGAATCCGCAAAGCTGACTCTATTTCTCGAACTTATTGATGAATTAATGGCAGAAGGTCGTAAAGTCTTGGTATTTTCACAATTCACTACAATGTTATCCATTCTTGAGCGTGAAATTAAAAAGAAAAAAATCAGCTACGTCAAACTCACAGGCTCATCCACTAAACGTGACAAGATTATTGATAAATTCACCAATGGCGAAGCCGACATATTTCTCATCAGTCTTAAAGCCGGCGGAGTTGGCTTAAATCTAGTGGAAGCTGATACCGTTATTCACTACGACCCCTGGTGGAATCCCGCAGTCGAAAACCAAGCAACAGACAGAGCACACCGAATCGGGCAAAACAAAAAGGTTTTTGTCTACAAACTCATCGTCGAAAACACCATCGAAGAAAAAATCATCGAACTGCAAAAGAAAAAGAAAGCCCTGCAAGATGGCATCTATGATAAAGGCGGAAAACTAGAAGACAAAAAATTCAATGGCAATGAATTAATGGACTTACTGAAAGGTTAAGGACACTTTGAAAAATAGAATTTCTCAGAGTTTCCTTAATATCACAGCAATATAAATTGCATAATAAAATCAAATTGTCTATATTAATTATCCACACACAGATCAATGCAAAAATATGTTTGAACAAACTTTTCGCAATATCGATGACATCCTCTACAAAGACTCAGGCGCAGATAGTGAGCTGGATTATATCGGTCAAACCTCATGGGTGATGTTTTTGCGTTATTTGGACGAACTGGAACAAGAAAAAGCCAACAAAGCCCTACTCACAGGCAAAGACTATCAACATATTCTTGAAGAAAAATACCGCTGGTCAAACTGGGCGATGCCCTTGGGTGAAGATGGACAACTAGACCACCATGTTGCTATGACAGGTGTTGATTTGGTGCAATTTGTCGATGGTGAACTGTTTCCTTATTTGGCAAAATTTAAACACGAAACTGACGACTCACAAACCATCGAATACAAAATTGGTGAGATATTTTCCGAGTTAAAAAACAAAATCCAAAGCGGCTACAACCTGCGCGAAATTTTAGAATACGCCGATGAATTACCGTTTCGCTCCAGCAAAGACAAACACGAACTCAGTCACCTGTATGAAAGTAAAATCAAAAACATGGGCAATGCAGGTCGCAACGGCGGTCAATACTACACCCCAAGACCCTTGATTCGTGCCATGATTGAAGTCATCAAACCAGAAATTGGTGAAAAGATTTATGACGGAGCCGCTGGCTCATGCGGATTTTTATGTGAAAGTTACGACTATTTGTACCAGCGTATGCATTCCGAGGGCAAGGCAACGACCAGCAACCTCAAAACCTTACAAGAAAAGACCCTCTACGGTAAAGAAAAGAAATCCCTTGCCTATGTCATCGGCATCATGAACATGATATTGCACGGCATCGAAGCGCCCAATATCATCCATACCAATACCTTGGGCGAAAACATCCGCGATATAGTCGAAAAAAACCGTTACAAAATCATCCTAGCCAATCCGCCCTTTGGTGGCAAAGAACGCAAAGAAGTGCAACAAAACTTCGACATCAAAACCGGTGAAACCGCCTTTTTATTCCTGCAACATTTTATCAAATCCTTAAAAACAGGTGGACGTGCAGCCATCGTTATCAAAAACACTTTTTTGAGCAACACCGATAACGCTGCCATCAGCTTACGCAAACATTTGCTCAACAGTTGTAATTTACACACCGTATTGGACATGCCAGCCGGAACATTTTTAGGCGCGGGTGTCAAAACTGTGGTACTGTTTTTTGAAAAAGGCGAAGCCACCAAAAACACCTGGTTTTACCAACTCAATCCTGGTCGCAATATGGGCAAAACCAACCCATTAAACGACAAAGACATGGCAGAGTTTGTCAATACGCAAATTAAAAAGCCAGAAACCGAACAATCTTGGAACCTAAAAATAGCCAACATCAACCAAGAAACCTTAGATTTAAGCGTCAAAAACCCCAACACCCCAAAAGAAGCACCGCTAAGAGCCCCTGAAGAAATTTTAAAAGAAATGAAACAATTGGATAAGGAAACTCAAGGGTTATTGGTCAGTATTGAGGAATTGTTGTGAGGGAAGGTTGGATTTCAGACAATTTGAGCAACTGTGTTAAATTGAAAAGCGGTGATGGATTAACTGCTAAAAAAATGATACCAGGGGTTTTTCCTGTTTATGGTGGAAATGGTATTGCTGGCTACCATAACGAATATAACTTGAAAGGTAAAAATATAATAATTGGACGTGTCGGAGCTTTATGTGGCAATGCGAGATTTGTAGATGATAAATTATGGGTAACTGATAACGCCTTTAAAATATCAGAGTTCAAATATGAATTTGAACTTAAATTTTTAAAATATTTATTAAATCATCTGAATTTAAGAAGTTATGCAAGACAATCAGCTCAACCTGTAATATCTAATTCATCTTTGAAAGATGTTATTTTAACTTTTCCAAAATCATTGTCAGAACAAAAACAAATCGTAGCCATTTTAGATAAAGCCTTTGCCGCCATCGACCAAGCCATCGCCAATACCGAAAAAAACACCCAAAATGCCAAAGACCTATTCCAATCCAAACTCAATGCCATTTTTTCTCAAACGGGTGAGGGTTGGGAGGAGAAGAGGCTTAGTGACATCGGAATCGTCCAAACAGGAACAACCCCACCGACTAAAGATAAAACTAATTATGGTGATTACATGCCATTTGTAAAGCCTCCACATTTTAAGAGTGACGGTTCAATAGATAGTAAAAAATCAATGTTAAGTAAAAAGGGGTTAGTAAAAGGTAGATTGATAGATAAAAATTCAATTTTAATGGTTTGCATTGGAGCAACAATTGGAAAAACTGGTTTTACGACTATACCAGTAAGTGCAAATCAACAAATTAATGCTTTAACACCTTCTGATAACTATATTCCTAAACTGTTATATTTTTGCCTCATTTCCCCATATGCTCAAAACCAAGTATTGCTTTCAGGAAGTAGTGCACAAGCCACTTTACCAATAATGAATAAATCAAAATGGTTGAAATTGAAAGTAAATCTCCCATCCGAGAATACCGAACAATCTAGAATAGTAAGACTACTAAATAATTTAAATTTAGAATGTAATAATGCTGAGTTAAAGTACGAAAGAAAAATAACAAACTTAGTAGAACTAAAAAAATCAATCCTACAAAAAGCATTTACAGGAGAATTGACCCGTAAGGTGGGCTTGCCCACCAACAGTGTTTAAGCGACCTTGATATTCAATCTTAAAGAGATTCCTGCCTTCGCAGGAATGACGGCTTTTTCGGGATGATGTTACTCTTGATTAGATACACATATGTAAGATGGGCCCCGCCCATCAGCAGTGTTTAAGCAACCTCGATATTCAACCAGTTGTATAATGGTGGGCAAGCCCACCTTACAGCTTTAAACTAATTTTGTTATAATACTTTTCTTTATCCTGTATTTTATGTCTTCAAGAGTCAAAGAGTTGCATTGCATTATGCCGATTGAAAATATGGCTTCGGTGATGAGTCATGGGATTTTGTCGCATAATAAGTGTGAAAAGTTGGCTCATTGTGATATTTCTGATTCTCAGGTACAAGACCGAAGAAAGGACAAAGAAGTGCCCAAGGGTTTGAAGTTGCATGATTATGCCAATTTGTATTTTTGTGCCAGAAACCCAATGATGTATAAGCGCCAAGCAAATGCCGATAATTTATGCGTTTTACGAATTTCTTTAAAGGTCACTAAACAAGCAGGTGTTGTATTTACCGATAAAAATGCTGCCAGCGATTATGCGCGGTTTTTGTCTGTAAGTGAGGTAAAATCAAAAATTGATTTTGATTTGGTCTTTGCAGACTATTGGACAGATGATGATCCGATTGAACAAATGAAGAAAAAAACCGCTAAATGTGCTGAGGTTTTAGTACCTCATGCCATCCCTGCTGAATATATTATTGGGGCTTATGTTGTTGATGAAAATTCTGTGCAAAAACTACAAAATCAAGGATTTAATTTACCAATTAGTGTAAACTCAGATATGTTCTTTCGTTAAGGGGTTAATGATGATTAAAGTTTTGATAGGTGATATTTTTGAAAGCAAGGTCAAAACCATTGTTAATACCATTAATTGTGTGGGTGTTATGGGCAAGGGCATTGCCTTAGAGTTTAAAAAACGCTTTCCTGATATGATGAAAGATTACAAAGCCAAATGTGATCAAAAACAGGTTAAGCCAGGGCAACCCTATTTTTATCAAAATCTTTTTGATCAATCCATCGTTAATTTCCCCACCAAAAACCATTGGCGTGCTGTGTCTCGCTTAGAAGATGTCATCAATGGCTTGGATTTTTTTGTGGATAACTATAAATCATGGGGAATTGAATCGATTGCTTTTCCGCCTTTGGGTTGTGGTAATGGTGGCTTGGATTGGAAAATTGTTGGGCGCGTAATGTATCAAAAATTAGCCGATTTAGATATTGATGTGGAAATGTACGCTCCTTACGGCACAAAGAAAACACAACTAAGTCATGAATATTTATCCAAGGATATTGCTATTGACCTGCATACTAAAGGACACAAAAACAGCAAGCTCAAAAAAGAATGGGTGGCTTTACTTGAGGTTATCCACCGCATTGCAAATGAAGCACATGCAGCTCCAATTGGTCGGGTTATTTTTCAAAAAATTTGTTATGTGATGACTGAGCAAAATATTGCTACTGGATTTAAGTTTAAACAAGGCAGTTACGGGCCTTTTTCAGAGGATGTTAAAAATGTCATCTCTCTTTTTGCTAATGCTAATTTAGCATCAGAGGCACAGTTGGGACAAATGACACAATTGAAAATTGGCTCACACTACGACAAAATCAAGCCAAAATATCAAGCTTATTTATCCAGTATTGAAAACAAAATATCTAAAACCGTTGATTTATTTAGTCGCATCAAAAACACCAAACAAGCAAAAGAAGTGGTTACTGTTTTTTATGCCATTAGACAACTCAAAGGAAAACACCAAAGTGTATCAGAAGAAGATGTACTAAGTTACGTTATCAACTGGAAAAAATCATGGGATACACCTGAGAAAAAAACAGCCATTGCTTCTGCCATTCGGCACTTACTGATGTTGCGTTGGATTGATGTTGAATTCAGCGAATCTTTGATTGCTGATGAGTTATTGATTTAAATAAAACCCAGTCTTTGCACATAGACTTGTATCACTAAATTTTGCTATAATGTCTTTTTCCACACCACTAAACACATGCCCAATCAGGACTATAACAACCAAATCACCGATGAAAACCTCTCTATTTACTTGTTTTTTGCTAAAAACAACAAAATAAATGCCATTAAACCTAGAAAAATACGCATAAGTAACCATAATGGTTATATGGAGAATGTATGCCGCATTATGATTTAGATATAGTTAGGGAATTAGCTAAACGCAAGGCTATTGAATATCGAGGACCGAAGGTACGATTGAATATTGCTGTTTTGGGCTATGATTTAAATGATGTCGCTGATTGCATTACACAGTTAACTTGCCGTGATTTTCATAAATCAACAAAATATAAAAGTGGCGAGGTTGATGATGTATATAAATGCATTTACACAAAAATAAATAAAGAAGAAACAGTTAAAGATGAACTCTTCATTAAGTTGAGTTTATACAAAGATTGCCTCACTATTGATTTGGGGTCATTTCACCTATAAGGGTAAAAAAGGGTGAAAAAAGAGGATAAAATTATGAATACTTGTAAAAAATGTCAATCAAAAGACGTTAAAACTTTGACAACAAATGAAATGGTTAAATACAAAGGTCATGACATCCCTTTTTTAATTGAGTATTCTATTTGCAATAATTGCCAGCGTGAGTTTGTCTCTAAACAGCAGATTCAAAGAGGCGATTGCCATCTTAGAGATGCCAAAAAGGTCATTGATGGTTTACTTACATCTGAGCAAATAAAACAAGCCAGAAAGCTGTTGGGTTTGACCCAAGAGCAAGCTGCTTTGGTTTTTGGCGGTGGCAAAAGAGCTTTTTCAAAATACGAAAGAGCTGAAGTTTCTCAAAGTGTTGCAATGGATACACTTATTCGCGTGTATTTGGATAACCCTAAAATATTTAAAAGACGTTTAGCTGAGGTTGGTTTAATTAATTCATTTACTCAAGTTGCTAAACAAAAGATTGCTTATCCAAAACAACACAAGCCAGTGAAGCTTCGATTAATCAAAAGCCTCCCATCAATGCAAGAGTTAAAATATGGATAAATTATTAATTAGTGAAGCTGTTGAAAACCTAAAGTTGCTGGATATTTTTCTGTATTCGTCTGCGGTTAATAGGTTTGAAGAAATTTACAAATCAGATTATCCCGATGACATGTCACAACAGTCTCAAGTTTCTGTTAAAGTCGATGTTCTTGAAGCAGATAATGATGAAGCAGATGAGAAGAAAAAATTTGTTCATGCTAAGGTTAATATTAGTGTTCGTTTTGTACAAGACAACAAAGATAAGGAAAAACCACTTTGTGAAATTGAAGCCTGTTTTGTGGCTAAATACCTACTGAGTAAAGAAATCTCAGAAGATGCCATTTCTGAATTTTCCCAGTATAATGTCATTCACAATATTTGGCCCTTTTGGCGTGAACATGCTTTTCGCATGTCACGAGAAGCTGAACTCCCCTTACCTATGATTTCTCTTTATAGCAACCATACTACTGAAGAAATGCAAGAGGAAGAAGAATAAAGCTAAGCAAATATGAACGAATCCCAAACCAAACATGACCTGATTGATCCTGCTTTACGCAAGGCTGGTTGGGGTGTGGTTGCTGGTTCACGGATTCGTTTGGAGTTTCCTATTACCCAAGGGCGTTTGATTGGTCAGGGCAGACGCGCTCAACCGCTTAAAGCCGATTATGTTTTAGAATATAAAAACCGACGTATTGCGGTGATTGAGGCCAAAGCACGGGATAAATATTATACCGATGGAGTTGCTCAAGCCAAAGATTATGCCGAGCGTTTAACCATTCGATTTACTTATTCCACCAATGGTGTACAAATCTATCAAATAGATATGGATGAGGGCACTGAAAGTGATGTTGTTCAATTTCCTACACCCGATGAGTTGTGGCAAATGACTTATCCTGCCGTCATTGATCCTGAACTTGAAGCAATGGAGTCTTGGAAAAAGAGATTTGATGCTGTTCCTTTTGAAAACCGTGGCGGTACTTGGAAACCGCGTTATTATCAAGACAATGCAATTTCGCGCGTATTGGATGCGATTGCCAATAAAGAAGACCGTATTTTACTCACTTTGGCCACAGGCACGGGCAAAACAGCGATTGCTTTTCAGATTGCTTGGAAACTGTTCCATACCAAGTGGAATTTACGTCGTGATGGCACGCGATCTCCACGTATTTTGTTTTTGGCCGATAGAAATATTTTGGCAGACCAAGCCTTCAATTCTTTTAATGCCTTTGAAGAAGATGCTTTGGTGCGGATTTATCCTGGTGAGTTACCCAGCCAAAAAGAATTGGAACAATTAAAAAAGGGCACTATTCACAGCATCGCAAAAAAAGGCAAGGTGCCGAAAAATGGCAATTTATTCTTCACCATTTTTCAAACCTTTATGAGTGGTACAGAAGATAAGGCTTATTTTGACGAGTATCCAAATGACTTTTTTGATTTAATTATCATTGATGAGTGTCATCGCGGTGGTGCGCGTGATGAAAGTTCGTGGCGTGATATTATGAAACACTTTTCACCTGCGGTGCAGCTAGGCTTAACCGCCACTCCTAAACGTGACATCAATGCCGATACTTATGATTATTTTAACGATCCTGTTTATATTTATTCTTTAAAAGAAGGGATTAATGATGGTTATTTGACACCTTTTAAGTTTACTGAAATTGCCACCACAGGCGATAAATATATATTCACCTCTGAGGATGAGGTAATAGAGGGCGAGATTGATGAAACGCGTGAATACAGCAAAGAAGAACAGAACCGTATCATTGAGATCATGGATATTGAACGCTATCGAATTAAAATTTTGTTGAATCAAATCAATCAACGACAGAAAACCTTAGTCTTTTGCGCAACACAAATTCATGCTGCTGCCATTCGTGATTTAATCAATCAATGTTGTGATAGCAAAAACCCAAACTACTGCCACCGTGTCACAGCTGATGATGGCAAGATGGGCGAGCAACATTTACGGGATTTTCAAGACAATGAAAAGAGTATCCCTACTGTTTTAACAACTTCTCAAAAACTAAGCACTGGTGTTGATGCACCAGAAATCCGCAATATAGTTTTGATGCGAAACGTTAAATCTATGGTTGAGTTTAAGCAAATTGTTGGGCGTGGTACACGTTTGTACGATGGTAAAGATTATTTTACCGTGTATGATTTTTTTGATGCTAATACTAAGTTTTTAGACCCGGAATGGGATGGTGAACCTGAAATCCCAGAATCACCCGTAGACTATCCTGATGATACTGTGATAGACAACGGCAGTATTAAAGAACCGCAACCTTGTTTAGTCTGTAACAATGACCCCTGTGTTTGTGAAAGATCACCAAGACAAATGATAAAGATTAAATTGTCAGCCAATAATGCCCGTCAATTGGATTCCATGATAAACCTCCTTTTGGAGCCCTTCAGGTAAACCTATTTCATCTGCAGAATTTGTACAGCAATTATTTGGAGACATTCCGCGATTATTCAAAAGTGAAAATGAATTACGTCAAATTTGGAGCTTGCCAAGCACCCGAGAACAACTGCTTGATTCACTGAGTGAAATGGGATATTCCTATTCACAATTAGAAGAGTTAACAAAGGTGGTGCATGGCGACGACAGTGACTTATATGATGTCTTGAACTATGTTGCTTATAACAAGGAGCTACTTCCTCGGTTAACCAGAGCTGAGAATGTTAGAAATCACTTGTCTGATTACACCACAAAGCAACAAGATTTTTTAGAGTTTGTGCTTAAACAATATGTTGAACAAGGTGTCTATGAGTTAGCCGATGACAAACTGCCCAAGTTGTTAGAATTAAAATACCATGCTATTGCCGATGCACAAAAACAATTGGGTGATTTAACAACAGTTCGTGAAACTTTTATTGGGTTTCAACAGTATCTTTATAATAGTAATCTTGATGGTTCACAACCTTTTGCATAAAAAGAGCAGTCCATAAGACTGCTCTTGTTGGTTGTTTTTGTCAATCTACTCTTTGTGCCTGATAAGTATCTCTATCGTAATAATCAAGTGGGTCTTGTTCCCAGTCGGTAAAGAACAACACGCGTTTGCCATCAGGGCTGGCGTTTACAAAGGAGTTCGTGGTGTTTAAGGTGTGAGTTTGGGCAAATCGATTGACTACGTGTTTACTTTGGTCTGCAAAGTTTATACGTAAGGCAAAGACTTCGCGATAACCCTCTTCGTTTGTACTCAAATAACACCAACCTGGGCGTTGATAGTTTCGACAAGAAACATGCCCGCCGTTGTATTTTGAAGGCAATAATTGGTGATGATAGACACTCACGGGTTCGCCATCGGCAAATTTTTGCAGTCTTTCAGCATAAACGCCTTGAGTGCCACTAAATTGGAAATTTACAAAAATTTCTTCACCATTTTGGGCAATGCCAAGGTCTCCGTGAGTCGCTTCATTCGATAATTGACCCAAATGGTTTAAGTTCATATCATAAAGTTCGAGGTTTCCACCTGTACTCATAATAATAAAATTACCCAGTGGTGATACGGATACCCAATCAAATTCTTGCGGTACTGGATTTTCTGTCCAATTGACTAAAGCATTGCCATTGGTGCCATCAAAATCTTTTTCAACAACGGTGTCATTGATGATATCATAAATCATCACAGTAATGAATGTACCGCCAAACTTGCGGCCTACTAGTGCAACATATTGATCGTTAAAGTCAATATTACCTTCAAATTTGCCTAAGCTGAATTTCTCAAAAGTATTGGCTACACCAAAGCTATGAACTAAATCATAACTAATTGTTTGTGCGACTCTATCAATCGTACCTTTCTTAAACTGACCTTTTTTATCCCAAGTGAGATTTACCCCAAAGAACACATTTGGGTCTTGTGTTGACCATTTTTTTTCATTCAATGCACCATTAATATAATACAAATCACCTGTATCCCATGTCTGCGTTGTTAATGGCAATGCTGGGTTTGCAGTTGGCTCTGTTAATGCTATTTCTTGCAAACTATCCGCATCATAAATACGGTAGTTCATGCGTATCATAGTCATATCGGCATTCCATGCTCCGGTTTTTGAATAAGGGTGATGATTACCTCTTGTGCCGCCATTCCATGCTCCATTGTAACTATCTAATTGGTCTACTCGTTTAGTTAATCGTGTAATCGTTGTACCATATTCCAAATCCGTTGATGAACCAAGTAAAGGCGGTTGGATAGTTGCATTATTAGTCGGATTAGCCGTGAATTGACTGGTATATGGATAACCTTTGATATCACAAAAATCAATATCATAATCCGTAAAATTAACACCATTACATGGGTAGCCGACTGGATCATTAATCTGAGGATCATTGCGTGGAAATACCACTTGAATACCGTTGCCATTGGCATAAGGATCATCGTTGCCTTGTTCAAGTGCTGCATCATGTGCAACCATATCATTGGAGTCAACAAAGGTGTATTTCATCAACGCATCAAGAGGAGCAAGTATCACTTGTTTTGTTGTATAGTCAACAACAACTGGTTGTCCAAGAACAACAGTGTCATATGGATAATAATGATTAAGGCTTGCATCACTATAGACTTGATAATCCTTTTTGTCATCTGCAATGGATTCCAATAAATAATATTCCGTTAACGGTATTCTTGTATCGGTGGCATTGACGGAATTAAACCCATTAATACCGTATTGTTGTATGACCACATTCGTATTTGTAGGAAGAGTTAACATATCGGCTTGTTTCATATCAAAAGCAAACCAGGGTTCAATGGCAAAAATAAAACGACCATCCACACCATAGTTATAAGGGGCTGCACTGAGTAAATCTAAAATACCAAAGGTATGACCACCACCTAATGAATGACCTATCACACCAATTCGAGTGGTATCCAATAAAGGGTTGATACTGGCATCATTAATCATGGCGATGTAATCAGCAACTTGATCTGAAGGGTGCCAATGGGTTTTGTCTTGAGCATAAATCACTGCATAACCATGACTGGCAATAAAGTTCATAATCGATTTATATTTATCTGGGTTTGAATTATTCCAACCTGGAGATAAAAACACCACGGGGACTTTATTGATCGCACTGGCATATGTTGGGTAATAGATAGTTGCTTGATTAACTGGCTCTAAATATGGGGTAGCAACGGTATAAGTTCCTGCCTGTCCAAAAACAATTTGAGCCTCTCCATCTTCAAAGCCACTACCAAAAATGAGTGCCGCATTTAAAGTAAATGGCAAGAAAACAAAACTTAATATTAAAGTAAAACTGTATTGTTTCCAAAAATTAAAACTATTGAACATACCTGTGACCTTTTAAAATAATGCTCAAAATATAACAAACATAAGCAGACATTACAAACAAACAAGGTAAACATTTGTCACCAATATTGGAAACTATGACAGCCGTCACATAAAAATCGAACAATCGCTCTATTTTTGAATCGGCAGATGCACAAGCGTACGTAAATTTTCTGGTTTAGTTCTTCGCGGATCTTTGTTTAGGTATAAATCAAAACAAGGAACTAAACGTAATTGATAGCCACTATCTGGTAACCATTTATTAAAAGCATAGTTGTAGGTATTGCCTAGCTCACCGTAGCTGCCCTTATGCAGAAACTGAGCGTATTTACCTCCTGCAATGGTCATTTTTTTCAGCCCTTCTTGTCCTAAAATATCCACGTCCAAATCCAAACAGGCATCGTATCGAATCTTATCTAAATCTGTTACATTTGGGTCATCATGAGTTATGCCAAAACGACGCACCTCACCTTTCATATGATCATTCCCATAGGCAAATTTCATAATACGTCCCCATGCATCGGCTGCCACTTCATCAAAAAGCCCTACTCCACGTGCAGCAATCACCCTTGTTTCTACTAAATCAACTATTTCAACATTCATTTCTAAGCCCTCATCCAATTGTGGAAAATTGTATTTTTCAAATTTAATTTTATTTTGCCGAACTTCGGTTGGTGAATGCTTAAAAAGTTTTTTAAATGCCTTATTGAAAGACGAATGGTTGTCATAACCACTGTCAAACGCAATTTCTGTCACTGATTTATCGGTGTATTGCAGAAATTTTACCGCCCGTTCGAGCAACAATCGCTTACGATAAGCATAAACACTTTCGCCTACATACGAACTAAAAATACGGTGAAAATGAAACTCCGAATAAAAAGCCATCTTCGCCAAAGATGAAACACTGACCTCCAAGTCCAAAGTCTCATCAATAAATTGAATTACTTTATTCATGCGTTGTGTGTGTAAGTTCATGGTGTTATTTTACTGATTTGAGGTGATTGAGCTTTTCCATTTGTGCTTTTCTATAATAGTCTAATATTCAGCAAATAATTAAACTTGTTTAACTATTTTTCATTAACGCTTCAATGGATCGATTCCAAAAAAAGTATTGGGTGATGACTCTTAAGGTCATGCACACTAAAACAAATGCAATGATGTATTGTGATGCAAATACAATCGAACTATTTAATGCTATCCATTTAACGCTTTTAAAGATAATAAATGCATACGAAAACATTATTACAATTAATGTAAATGAAATATTTACCCAATTTAAACAAATCAATAGTGGATACAATGACATGGAAAAAAAGTAAATAAACACTAACGAGGTAAGCAATACTTTGGCAAACACAGCAATTGAGAATATTTTGATAATTGCAAATAAACCCACACACAAAACCAACACATTAACTGTTAAATTCTTATCAAGTGCAGTTAATATTTTATTTTTTAATTGCCTATGATTGACTCCCTTATATACGTGTGAAAACATTTTTGTTTGTTTAATTAAATGCCTAGACTCAATGATTATGCCAATCATCACCATAGGCAAAAAAGTTAAAGAAATAACCTGTGTGAATGGTTGTAATTTTTCTCCTGAAATGAGCATAAGTGCGAAGATACTGATTAAGTAAAATAGTGATATGAAAGATAATCTTGTATGTGGCATTAGTATTGCCCAGTCGATTCTTTTTTCTGAAACCAGAATCCATCTTGCAACAACATCGCCAACCTTTGCATTAATGGCATTAAGTTGTGTCGAATTTAAACCTGTTGTCATAAAGGCAACAGTATTAGCAGAACTTTTGTTCTCAACACCTTGATTAACACCATAACTATAGAAAAGATTTTTATACATGCTAAAGATTAATACAACCGCACTAGCAAGAATCAACAAGAAACTAGCATTTATGTCTAAGCCGTAATCACGTAACCAAATAAACATAACGGGAATGGCAGGTATTATTATTTTATACAGTATATTTTTACCTATAACCATTTGTGAGGCAAAAACAGATACACAAAATGGCATAAACAGGATTAACTTATTTAGTTTTAATTCTGGAGAGATAAGTAAGCCTAATAATGCATTAACAAACAAAATAATAAGAAAGAAAGCATTTAAATTTGAGTTTTTATACTTTGTATTGTTTTTCCACAAATAACTCTTTTTTAAACTAGTTAATCCTCCACCTAGGTAAACACCTAAGAAAATAGAGGCCTGAAAAACCAGTACCAATGCGTTAATTTCTGACATCTCCTTAAAAAACAAAAGCATTACGGTAAATATTATGTAAACAACAATAGCTGCCAAAAACACTTTTGAATGCAGAAGCATTAGTTTTATTGATTGACTAATAGGATTCATTACTTACCTCCAAATACCAATCCTCTAATGATAAAGGAGAAATTTCAATTTGATGTTCAGCATGCTGAATAAACTCATCAATAGATTGCTGTAAAGGTCTTAACAATTTTGCTGTTGCACCCCTTTCAAAAGCGTGCCAACTACTTAATTCACTATAATATTCACTTTGTTGCAAGGGTTTATCAGCCTTAATCTTCATGTGTACAATATTTGATTTCAATTGATCAATTTCATAATTTTGTGATATTTTTCCTTTATTTAGTATCACAACTTTGTTTGCCACTCGCTCTAAATCTGAAATGATATGGCTAGAAAAAATTATGGTTGTACTATTTTCACAGGACAAATCCACTAGTTCTGAAATAAACTGTCTTCGCATAGCAGGATCTAGGTGAGCAACGGGTTCATCCAGTATCAGTAATTCTGGCTTTATTGAAATAGCCTGAATCACATGTAATATTTGAGATTGACCGCCTGATAATTCACCTACTTTTTGGTTTTCGTCAATATTCCAGCGACTGCGTAGTTCTTCACAATATTGTTTGTCCCAACTCGGAAAAAAACTACCCAAATAACTTAAAAACTGTTTAACCTTCATCCATTCAAATCCAACTGTATCTTGTGGAACAAAGCCGATTTTTGCTCTTTTTGTTTCAGATAAATCTTGCCATTTGTCACCCCAAATAGTGAGTTCACCTGACTGAAAATCCCGCAGATTCATTATAGATTCGAGCAAAGTACTCTTACCTGCTCCATTTCTCCCAAGCAAAGCAACAATGTCGCCTTTGTTAATATCCCAGTTTAAATCATCGATAACTTTTTTATCTTTGTAGGACTTGCTCATATTTTTTATTGAAATTATTGGATTAGTCATTTCTTATTCTCCTTTGTTTTTTTGCCTTTTAGCGATAAATGTTGTTGCACGAGTGTTGAGATTTCATCATCGGATAAATTATCATTTTGGGCGTCTTGTATAAATTGCGTTAAAGCTTCTTCTGTTTTTTGTGATAGTGCTGTGTCTTGTTTGGCTTGTGCGACCAACATGCCCACACCACGTTTTCTAACAAGCACTCCTTCAACCTCCAATTGAGCAAAAGCTTTTGAAATGGTCATAGGATTTATTTGCAAAGCTTTGGCAAGCCCTCGCACAGAGGGTAATTGTTCATGAGTGCTTAACAATCCCATACGAACGGCTTGTTTGATTTGATCAATCAGTTGCCGATAAATCGGAATTCCTGATGAAACATTCAAAGAAAATAAGTTAATTGTTGATGATATAGTCACAAACCAGCATGATTAATATTAGTGTATCAATATAGTAATACACCTTTGTTAATCATGTCAATTAAATTTATTGATTTTTAAAAAGAATTACTTATTCGACCCAGAGCCGCAGCATTGAGTCGAATAAGATTTAAAGAAAGATTGGAATAAACTTTGTCACCCAATAAAAACAGATACCAACTTGTATACTTAGGAAGGTAAAACGCACTGTCACCGCAGGGTTACTGGTTGAGATGAGGTGAATGGTTGACTGTAAAACGCGAGCCAATAATAAGGGTAATGCTAGTTGATCGGTTATTTGGGTATTGTTGGTCGCCAATGCTAACAATAGTAACCCACCAACATACGGCATGGCCTCTAGTGTATTGGCATGAGCGCGATGTAATCGTAGCTTAAAGTCTGAGACGTCATTGCCTTCTGGACTAAAACTGTTGGCTTGTCTTTTGCCCGAGAGTGTTAATACGGTGTGTATCATTACGATACTACTAAGCAAAATGAGAAACCAAGCGATAAACCCTGTTAATGCTAATGCGGTTAAGTTCATGATATTACCTGAGACTAAATCAGATGATTATAGCAGAAACTTTAGGGTTTAGATTTTATCAATATACGCTTGGCATTCAATACCACAAACAAGGAACTCAGAGACATTCCTATAGCTGCCATCCACGGTGTTAAATAACCCATCATTGCCAATGGTGTCACACTTAAATTATAGACCAGTGCCCAGATGATATTTTGTTTGATTATTCTATTGGTTTTATGACTAACTATTAATAAGTCTTCGATGCTACTCAGTGAGTTACCCATTAAAATAAAGTCCGATGCTGAACGGGCGAGTTGCGTGCCTTGATTAAAACTAATCGATACATCCGATTGCGCCAAGACAGGAGCATCATTAACGCCATCACCCAACATAACGGTTTTAAACCCCTGATCTTGGTGGTCTTTGATGATGTTTATTTTTTGTTCTGGTGATTTTTCTCCTAGATACTGACCAATGCGCAACACCCGTGCCACTATGGTTACCGCAGCTTCTTTATCACCACTAATAATTGCAACATAGTTATCATTCTCTTTTAAGTGACTTATTAATTCTATACTGCCTTTTCTTATTTTATTTTCCAACTCAAAAGCTGCTACAATTTTATTGTTTCTACTTAAGTAAGTAATTACTTTTTTACTTGCAATAACTTTATCAGACTCTTGTCTACTCCATTTTAAAGAACCGATTTTCCAATTATCTCCATTAACTAAAGCCTTTAAGCCCGAGCTTGATTTTTCAACAAATTGCGATATTTCAATATTTTCATCATAATAATCATTAAATGCACTAGCAATGGGATGAGAACTATTGTGTTCAAGACTTGCAGCAATTTTCAATAAAACTGTTTTGGGAATATCTGAAAGTTGATGTACTTTTGCAATTGACATAGAAGACTCTGTTAATGTCCCTGTTTTATCAAAAAACCAATGTTTAACTTTAGCAATACCACTGATGGCATCTAAATTATTTATTAATATACCACTTTTCATCAAACGCACACTGGCTGCTGTTAATGCCGCAGGTGTTGCCAATGATAATGCACAAGGGCAAGTTGCGACCAAGACAGCAAGTACAGTAACTAGAGTTTTGTCGGGATTATAAATAGCATAATAGATTGCAGTAGCAGCAGCCAGTATCAAGACTATTGCCACAAACCATGAAGCTATTTTGTCTACAAGCAGTAATGTTTTGGGCTTTTGTAATTGGGCATTTTCGAGTAGATTACTTAGGTTAGCTAAAATGGTATCATTACCAATTGCTGTTGACTTTATACGGATAGTACCCGTTTGAATTTGGCTACCAGCCATGACGTGATCACCTATGGTGCGATTGATAGCTATAGACTCTCCCGTAATCATAGATTCATCAACTTTTGCATTACCGTCTATAATCACTCCATCCAATGCAATTGTCTGACTTTCTTCCACACGGATAACATCACCTTTAACGACATTATCAAGAGGAATATTTTGAAATTTTTCTCCACGTAAGACTGCGATACTTGTCGGTATCATACTACCTAATGCATCCGTGCTACCCATACCTTGGTGACGAACTGACATTTCTACAAAGCGTCCAGCTAATAAGAAGAATACAAACATAACCATTGAGTCGAAGTAAATCGTATGACCACTATGGGTAAAAACATTCCACACACTTACTCCATATGCCAAGGAGATTGATAGTGCTACAGGAACATCCATGCCAAGGTGTTTATTTCGAAGGTCTCTTATAGCATTTTGAATAAAAGCATTGCCCGCATAAAAAAACACAATTGTAGCGGCAAGTAAGCTGACCAATTCAAAAAATCGTCGAATTTGTGGGTCAATGCCATTGTATTCACCACTGTAAAGTGGAACAGATAAAGTCATGATAAACATCATGCCTAGACCAGAAACAATGAGTCTTTTTAAGGCGTTTTTTCGCTCTTGACTGACGATTTCTTGTGAATCTTGCTCATGACTCACAATCGGTTTATAACCTAAGAAATTAAGTGCTGTGAGAATTTGTGAAAGCTTAATTTTTTTTAAATCAAACTCAACACGCACAATTTTTGTTATGCTATTGAGTTTAACCTCATTTATTCCTTCAAGTTGTCGCAAATGTTTATCAATCAACCAACCACAAGCACTGCAGTACATCCCTTCTAATCGAATAGAGACTTGATAGGTAGAATCCTTGAGGTGCTTACTAAAGGTTTTGAATGAAACAGCTTCATCGTATTGCAACCATTTCTTTTGAGCTATTTCTGCTTTGTTTGCTGGTTTTGAATCACCACGGTAATCATAAAAATCACAATAACCTTCATCACTAATAAACTCAGCCACTGCCTTACAACCATGGCAACACATTTTTTGTTGTTTACCATTGATGTCCGCATGAATATTGATTCCTGTCGGAATCAATTCATTGCAATGAAAACAAGAAGAGCTTACTTTATTGTCCATAGGAAAATTACGATTCAAGAAATGTAGGGTAACACATCTTCACTGATTGTATTTATTTTTTATCGTCGTCTTTTTGATATGAGATATTGTGTTCTAAGACTTGTGGTGCATGCTTAGCAGCAATCACCAAAGTTGTAATTGAAGCAACAACTGCAATAGTTGGTAAGGCAATTACAAACCAAACAATGGGGTATTTATACCATGGCTTCTTATCAATTTTATTTTTTTGGTCCAAAATATTTAGTCTCCTCAGTTATAGTTGTTCCACCTTCACCAACTACAGTAATTATTATTTCAATGTTTTGAATACGTCTTTTAACATCAGTTTTCAATGCTCTTACTTTTACTGGTAAGTTTAAAACATCACCAGAGGGTAATGCACGTTTTTTAAACTTATCATCAACTATAACAGTTAAATCCTTCCCAAAACCTTTAGCAGTGATGTTATATTGTTGAACAGACTTTCCTTTATTCATTATTTTGAGTTTATAAACGTTTTCAATTGTTTTAGCATCCACTTGACGATAAAAACTGTTTCTATCACGTAAGATATCCACAGCCATATCCTTACGATTAATTAAGGTATAAGAAAACAAACCAAGAAAAACACATAAAGCAAATGCATAAAGAATAATTCTTGGGCGAAGTATATGTGTTTTCTTGCCTTCCAACTGATTCTCAGTTGTGTATTTAATCAAGCCTGGCTCTTTACCAATTTTAATCATAACTTCATCACATGCATCTATACAAGCTGCGCAAGCAATACATTCGTATTGTAGACCATCACGAATATCAATACCTGTTGGACAAACTTGTACACAAGCTTGGCACTCAATACAATCTCCAGGATTATCAGCCTCTGCACGTTTCTTTTTACCACCAACGCGAGGTTCTCCCCGAGCAACATCATAAGAAATAATTAAGGTATCACGATCAAACATCGCACTTTGAAAACGCGCATATGGACACATATGCATACACACTTGTTCACGTAAAAACCCAGCATTTCCGTAAGTAGCTAAGGCATAAAAGAATATCCAGAATGTTTCCCATGGTCCAAGTGCCCATGATTGCACATGGAAAAATAGTTCACGAATTGGTGAGAAAAAACCGACAAAAGTAAAACCTGTCCATAATGCCAATAACAACCAAAGTAATAACTTTAAACCACGTGTTTTAGCTTTGGCTAAATTCCAAGGCGCTTTATCAAGTTTTATGCGTTTATTTCTATCGCCTTCTATCCAGAACTCAATCCGAACAAACAACTCTGTCCATACGGTTTGTGGACAAGCAAATCCACACCAAACTCTTCCGGCTAAAGCGGTAACAAAAAAGAGTGTGAATGCTGCAATTATTAAAGCCCAAGATAAAAATATAAAATCTTGAGGCCAAAATGTTATAAAGAATATATGAAATTTGCGTGCTGGCAAATCAAACAACACGGCTTGGTGACCGTCAAAGCTCAACCATGGTAACAAATAAAATATACCCAACAACATATAAAGAGATATTTTCCTGAGTCTTTGAAAAAAACCCTTAACATTGCGTGGATGAATTTTCTTTCTTTTTTCGTATAACTGAATTTCTAACGGTTGTTTATTATCGCTCATTTGATTGCCCTCACGTGAGACATTTTACTTAGTCTTGATTAGAACGCATTCCTTTTGCCAGTTTAGTCCGTGGTAATACCATAACTAAACCAACCATTACTGCCGTAACTAGATTAAATAGCCAAAAGAAAATAAAGCCAAATGTATAGCCTTCAATTGCAGTTATATCAACACTAAATGTAGCTAATTGCCCCATTAATTCAGGTTCAAATGCTGCAAAAAACGCCATTGTTTGTATTGCAGCCACAATAAAAGAAACCCAAATTACGACAGCCAAGCGTCTATAAAATATACGCTTGATCTGTCTTTTGTTAAAATCTATATCTTGCAAGTTACTGCAATCATTCATGGCTTAACGAATACACATATGCTGCCAAGACTTTGATACTGCCTTCATCCAATATATTCCCGTGTGCCGGCATTTTACCTGATATACCTTCCAATAAGATAGACTCAACACGTCCAGAATCAAATGAATGCAACCATGTTGCGTCAGTAAGATTTGGTGCACCCATTAAGTGATTACCTTTAGCATCCGCACCATGACAGGCTGCACAGAACATAGCAAACTTGCCTTTACCTTTTGCAACCAAGTCCTCGTCCTGACCTTCTTCGCTGAAGTGACGGACATAAGCAGCCACCTGTTTAACACCATCATCACCCAAAGCTGATCCCCAAGCTGGCATCACGCCCACTCGTCCATTGGTAATTGTTTGCACCAAAGTATCAGGTTCTCCACCATAAAGCCAATCATTATCGGTTAGGTTTGGAAAACCTACTGCACCTTGTGCGTCAGAGCCATGACAGGTGCTGCAATGATTTGCAAACAAACGTTCACCAATTGCCATCGCTTTTTCATCTTGAATCATAGCTGGAATTGGCTTATCAATAAATGTACTAAATAGTTCAGCACGCTTGGCAAGAACCTGTTCATTCTCTTTTGCCCAAGCATTTTCTTCAGTCCAACCTAAAGTTCCTTTATAGTTTCCCATCCCTGGATAAAGAATCAGATAACCAATTGCAAAAATAATGGTAAAAATAAACATGAATAACCACCACCTTGGTAAGGGATTGTTGTATTCTTCAATTCCATCCCATTCATGCCCTGTGGTTTCACCTTCTTTGTGTCCATCAGACTTCATTTTTGAAGTTGACCATAAAAGATAAGAATAACCTATAATATGTGCAACAACAATTACAATAATAAATAAACTCCAGCCACTAGTCATTTCCATTTTCATCACCTCCAGTTTTTTCTGTATCAAAACCATCATCTAATGGCAAGTTAGACATGTAATCAAATTGTGATTTTTGTTTATCACTATATGCCCAAAAAATGATGCCAAAAAAAGCAATCATCATAACAATTATAAAGATTCCACTTATCATTTGTAACTCCTTGGGATAGCAGTACCCAGTACTTGTAAATAGGCAATAACAGCCTCTAATTGAGTCTTTCCATCAACATCAGCTTGCGCACTATCTAATTGTTCTTGGGTGTATGGGACACCAAACCATTTAGCATGAACTTTCATACCAGCAGCAGTCTGTTCAGCATCAACTAATTTTTCAGCAAACCATGGATACCCTGGCATATTGGATTCTGGTACGACAGAGCGAGGATCCATTAAATGATACTCATGCCATTCATTTGTATATTTTCCTCCCACACGATGCAAGTCAGGCCCCGTTCTTTTTGAGCCCCATTGAAAGGGGTGATCATAAACAAATTCATTCGCTTGAGAATAATGACCATACCGTAAAGTTTCATCAACAAAGGGTCTTATTTGTTGCGAATGACAATTATAACAGCCTTCAGCAATATAAATGTCTCGACCAGCAAATTCTAAAGCGGTATATGGCTTGAGATTTGGGTGAGCCTCAATAACACTGGTTTGAAACATTAATGGAACAATTTCAACCAAACCACCCATACTCACAACCAGAGCAATCAAAACCCCCATTAAACCTATGTTTTTTTCTATTTTAGCGTGTTTACTCATGCCACTACTCCTGAAATATCTTTCGCATCACCTTTAGATTTAACCGTCATCATGAAGTTGTATAACATTATGCACATACCTGTTAAAAACAAGGTTCCACCAATGAAACGTGCAATATAGTATGGGTATGTTGCTTTGACTGTTTCAGCAAATGAATAAACAACAGTTCCATCTGCATTAATATCACGCCACATCAAACCTTGCATAACTCCCGCAATCCACATAGACGCGATATACAAAACGATACCTAAAGTTGCAATCCAAAAATGTGTATTGATTAATTTAGTTGAGTACATTGCTTCTTTCCTCCAAAGCTTTGGAATCAAGACATACAAAGAACCAATAGTAATTAATGCAACCCAACCAAGAGCGCCTGAATGCACATGACCAATTGTCCAGTCAGTATAATGTGACAAGGCATTTACTGTTTTAATTGCCATCATTGGGCCTTCGAAAGTCGACATACCATAGAATGATAGTGAAACAATTAAGAATTTAATAATAGGATCGTCACGCAATTTATGCCAAGCACCTGATAATGTCATAATACCATTAATCATACCACCCCAAGATGGAGCCAATAAGATTAATGAAAACACCATACCTAATGACTGTGTCCAATCTGGTAAAGAAGTGTAATGTAAGTGATGAGGACCTGCCCACATATAAGAGGATATCAAAGCCCAAAAATGCACAATTGATAATCTATAAGAATAAACTGGACGGCCTGCTTGCATTGGAATAAAGTAATACATCATTCCTAAGAAACCAGCAGTTAAAAAGAATCCCACGGCATTATGTCCATACCACCACTGAACAATAGCATCAACAGCCCCTGGGTAAATTGAGTAAGACAAATGCCAATTAACGGGGATTTGTAGATTATTTACAATATGCAGTAAAGCAATCGTAATAATAAATGCAGCATAGAACCAGTTAGCAACAAAAATATGCTTTTCTTTTCTTTTGGTAATTGTTCCAAAGAAAACTACTGCATAAGAGACCCATACAACTGTTAAAAAGATATCAATTGGCCAAATAAGCTCTGCATATTCTCTGCTTTGAGTGTAACCAAATGGCAAGGTAAAAACTGCACCAACAATAACTAACTGATAACCCCAAAAGACAAATGATGCCAGCTTTGGCATGAACAAATCGGCTTTGCAAGTTCGGTAGACTACATATAAAGAGGTGCCAATTAATGCATTACCACCAAATGCAAAAATAACTGCATTTGTATGTAATGGTCTTAGACGGCTAAATGTCAACCATGGAATGTCAGCATTAAGTAATGGCCATGCCATTTCAGCCGCAATAAAAACGCCAACAAGCATGCCTACTATCCCCCACAAAATTGTAGCAGTCGCAAACTTTTTGACTAATTCATCATTAAAGTTAGTTTTCATTAAATACCCTCAAAATATAATAATTCGGGATATTATAAGCAAATGCTAATATAAGGATATTGATATTAATCAATTTTATTGAATTTTTGATATTATTGTTACATCTGAAGCAATACTTTGGCATAATCTATCCAACCTCATAATAATACTTTTCAATTGTCCACTTTATTTCAATCAAACTTAATCGTAAAAGATTTTAAAACAAAGATTCCTGAATCAAGGTGTCAATTATGTGCCGTCAATTCCATTTGCCTGCCTTCTGGATTGTCAAAAACAGAGCTTTGTGAACTTGAAAGCATTATGACCACATCAAAAGTTGTTGAAAAAAATGTTCAACTTTTTAATGATGGGGAGCAATTTCATTCTCTCTACATTGTTCACTCTGGCATGTTTAAAAATAGCTCCCTAGATGAAAATGGCAAAGAACGTATTCTTCGCTTTTCTCTTCCTGGTGAAATAATGGGACTAGATGGCATTCATGCTGAAAGCTATCAATCTACCGCTATTGCACTAACAACCAGTTCCTATTGTAAGATTCCATTTAACCAACTATTGGATGTCTCTGAAGAATTTCCCATTATTCAGAGGAATTTATTGAAAATTATGAGTAAAGAGATTTACTCAAACAAAAAAACCTATATTGATTTGGGCAGTACCGCAAAACTGGCTTTATTTATTTACAATATTTCTCAACGATTTAAAAACAGAGGCTACTCAGAAAAAGAGTTCTACCTGCCAATTTCACAACGAGATATAGCCAACTATTTAGGAATGGCAGAAGAAACATTGAGTCGTATTTTTAAGAAATTACAAAAACTTGGAGCTGTTAATTATAAAAAACATATTCTCACCATACTCAACAAACAACAACTTAAAGAAATAGCACAACTAATCAGTGCAAGTGAGTAATAATTTCTTTTTAATTTACAAGCAAAACAAAAACAACGCCTGTCATTGTTATACCTATTCCTATTAATTTTTTTCTATCAATTTTTTCCCCTAACATCAACCAGGACAATAATAGAATAAATATTGATGCAGTTTCATTTAGTATAGATGCAATAGATGCACTGGTATATTTATAGCCTGCAACCCACACCATCATTGATAAATATTGTCCAATAAATGCTCCAGCAACCAACCAAGAGCCGCCTGTTTGTTTAAAAACATGAAACAGTGCCAACGACTTTCTTAGCACTAAGCCATAAGCCAACATCGCAACCATTCCGCCTAAAGACCGAACCAATATTATCCAGAAGAATGGCAAATCATTGCTTAGCGGCTTTATCATTACAATACCTAATGCAGTAAAAAAAACAGCTAGAGACGCATAAATAAAGCCCTTGATTGGTGGGTTATTAACTGTTAAAGATTTTTTTCTGTAGCCCACTAAAATAACACCTGCTAAGACAAGTATCATTCCAAAGTATTGCCAAGTATTTAATAACTCACCAAGAAATAAAAGAGACAACCCTACGACAAACGGACTATATAGGCTTGCTGTTATGCCAGTTAAACCTGCACCGATTAATTGCAACGCTCGCAAATAAAACATATCAGCAAGCATAATTCCGACTATACCACTAATGAAAATAATAAATAGCTGAGAATAGCCAAACTTTGGAAGCAAAAAACCATAGAATTCAATAACACTGTAGCTTTGCATTGTAGAAAAAAACAAATCTGACACTAAAACCGTTGGAATCATCAAAACAACTACGAAAACAGACTTGAATAAATTCATTTCATAAGCATCAAAATGATCGCCTGCTTTTTTATAATATATGACTGCAATTGCCCATAAAAAGGCACAAAACAGCGATAAAGCCTCGCCTATACCCATTAACAAATATTGTTTTTTATAAATTGCCCTAACAACTTAAATTCTTTTGCTCGCGAACTACCCTTTCTCCAAACAAGTCCTATATCCCTATAAGCATTATCAACTGGCTGAGTAATTAAATTTGTATTCTTTAACATGAATGATTTAAGGGACATTTCTGGTAAGTAGGTGACTCCTACATCAATCTTAACCATCTCAATCAATGTTAATATACTGCTCGCGGTGTAATGACTTATAGTATTTTGATTTTTGACTTTACAAGCACTTAAAGTGTGGTCTCGCATACAGTGACCATCTTCCAATAAAAGTATACTGTCATCTGTTACTTTTGTACTTTTTCCTTTTTTATCAATCCATTTACTGGATTCACTATAAGTTAAATAAAACTTATCTCTAAATAAACTATAGGTCTCAACATTCTTCAAAGCATAAGGCAGAGCAATAAGCAATACATCTAAGTCACCTCTGATTAATTTATTATACAAATTTTGTGTGATGTCTTCATTTAAAAATAGTTCTAAATTTTTATAACTATCTTGCAACTTAAAAATAAATTTTGAAAGTAAAAAAGGAGCAATAGTCGGTATAATTCCCAGTGACAATTTGCTAGACAGCGGCTCTTTGTTTCCCTGAGAAATATTAACCAACTCTGAGAGTTCTGTGATTACAATCTTAGCTTGCGAATAGACTTCCCTACCCAAAGTTGTTACTGTTACAGATTTATTTGTTCTATCAACTAATTGACCGTTTAAAGTTATTTCCAACTCTTTAATTGCCACCGAAAATGCTGATTGGGAAACAAAACAGCTCGCTGCAGCTTGTCCAAAATGATTCTTTTCAACTAAAGCAATAAAATACCTAAGCTGCTTTATTGTTGGGTAATTCATAATACTAACTTATTTAAAAAAATCACCATAACATGGTTAATGTATTTTTAACAGGCAAAAAAAATGCAAACTCGAAAGTTTGCATTTTTTTATTTTCAAAATTCACCTATATACAGGTTACCGTTACATTAGAAACATTTGTATTGCCAACTGTTCCAGAAGCATTGGCCACAGTACACGTTTGACCCGGAGGTTGCGTTAGTACTGAAACATTGTAAGCTGTTCCTGTATCTTGTATTGGGAAATTAAATGTTGTATTACCAGTTACATTAACGGTATCAGTACCATTGTTTTGTAAAACCAATGGTCCTGCCGTTGTCATGCCACTAACCGATCCTCCAACACTGTATTGTGGTATATTGTTACACCCTGGAGGTAGCGGACTTGGTGGACTCAGACAAATATCATTGCCACTAAAGCTTACTGTAACAGATGGACTCCCTGTTGATGTTGCAAAAGTACAAGAGCCACTTAGCGATGTGTTAATTCCATCAAGAGCTGCAAGAACTACAACCTCTGACAGTCCATCAACATCTGTTATAGTCGGTCCAGTTAACACCCCTAGAGACCCTCCTGAAATTGGATCACACTCTGCTGATATAGCGGCTCCTTCCACTACATTTCCAGAACCGTCATATAAAGTTAAGATGATTTTTTTCTGTCCTGATGTTGCAAAAGCCGAAGGACTTGCATTCAACACTCCACCAGCAGCAGCAGAAACTCGTAAACAAATACCTATATTTTCTCCATCATTATCTTTACACGTCAAATCTCCCGATGTAAAAATAAATCCTGAGTCTGAACTGTCAACTAAACCAGTAGTCCTTGCCGTGGTGGTAATACAACCATTTGCATCTGTTGCATTTAATATTGTACCTGAACTTGTTTGCCCATCTATTATTCCAGAACCAGTACCTGTATAAGAAAAAGAAACAAACCTTCCAGCCATTGGATTTCGTGCAGAATCAACGATACAAACGGTAAAAGCAGACGATACATTGGCAGGAATAACATTAGGAGAAACTATCAAATTTGAAAAATTCCCTCGAAAGCCCTCAACTCCAGGAAAGGCTGTTAACTCAACATCAGTTACAGTTTTAACCAATCCATTAGTTACAGTTCCCTGAGCTTTTACGTAAATAGCCGCTAATCGTCCCAGCTGTGAAACAGGGTAGTTTAACCTAGTTGTTGCAAGACCGTTTTCATTTAATACAGCTGTTGCTTCAATATTGCCATCAACTGCTCGACCTACGGCATATGGCAATATGCCAAAGTCATTATTAATTGATCCGCTTTCATCATTACGATTAAAACGTTCCATAATTGTAATGCTTGTTTGTGAATTTATATTTGATACTGTAACAGCAGATTCTAAGTCTTCATTACCTAGTGACTCTTCACCTAATACTATCAATGTATCATTTGGCTGCACTCCACCTGCTGCAGTTATAAATGAACCACTAGCGGAGCTAAACCCAGAGCCTCCTTCTTGCGGATCTCCATCGTTTGACGAATGTACAAATTCCCCTGCCCCATTTAAAGGGTAACCTGAAAGCGGAGAATTTATCATTCCAAATTGAACCGTTTGCGGTAAGGCTGGATTTCCACCCTTATCTGTTCCAATCGCACTTACAATCAAACTATAAGTACCATCTTGGTATTCTAAAGCAGGGAATCCATCAACTACTATTGGGTTACCATCTTCATCAAATGTTTGTGGCCCATTAACAGTCAAAGCATCAAGAGCTGGTGTTGTCAACTCTAAAGCCCATAACCTGCCGTCACTAACAACATATTGTGAAACAACCGTTAGAGCATCTTGAATGCCATTATCTACATTATTATCTGCTTTATCAGTTGTCGCAGTTACAATTATTGTGTTTTGAGTTGTACCTGACTGTACTGATGCGGTGGCAATTCCATTGGCAGTTGCAATGTTTATTAAATTACCTTGAACAGTCGCTCCAAATACATTAACACCTGTTAGCCTTTCCCCTGAGTTCGGACTATCTGTAACAATTAACAATCTGACATTGTTGACCTGAGGGTCATTTACAGGTAAATTTCCTCCTTTTACTAAAACACTTAAATTTTGTGCAGTACTTCCCCCTGAGCCATTAACATACAATGCCTTGTTTGAATCTAAAATAGAAATGCTTGAAGGCAATGTTGGATCACTACCACCATCCACAACATTCATAACAAAAGATGTAGACAGCTCAAATCCAGAGCCTGCCTCAAGTGCCGATATGCTAACGGTAACATCAGCAGCTACATCCTTAGACCACAAAAACAAATTCCCGTGACCGTTGACAATTTCTACAACTCCTTGTGTCTGCTGCGGTGTAAGAAACTCATTAACTGCTGTTGTAGGGTCATCATTAACCGTAAAGTACATTGAACTTGCAGGGCTTATAGACACAGTTGCTGCAGGAAATCCAACAGATGCATTTATTGCAGGATTTGTTAAATTACCAAAGACATCACGGATTTGTATATCGACTTCAGTCATAAATGGTGTTCCATTGTAAAAATCGACATTATTAGCATTTACAGGTAAAGAGTCTCGTGCTGCAACTCCTTGAATCTGTCTCACAGTTGGGTCAGGCCCTTCTGTTATTGTAAAGTTTAATGTGCCAAAATAGGTTCGACCTTCTGATGAGGCAGAAGCAGTATAAGTTACAACCCCAGGCGTTGCATTTGAATGCAAAAAGAAATTAGCAATGCCACCTACAGTTTCATTGTTTTGAGTAATCCAAGCCGATGCAAACTCATTCACATCTTCTGTTTCTGGGTCATCAGGAACTGATAGAAAACCTACTTCAATATTACTCGTTGTTAAGTTAACAACTGTTCCATCTGGTGCTACACTACCATTTGGAAAAGTCACTCTAACATTCATTGGAGTGAAAAATGGAGAGCTAGAAAATATGGGATAACCCAAGGTGTTGGCAGGCAAACTAGAGGCAATAGGTGTTAGAGTTAAAACCAAACCATTAGGTTGAGGGGCACCACCGGTAGCTCCATCACCACCGCCTCCACAAGAGGACAGCATAAATACAATGAGGAGAACTGATACGGTTGTTATTTGTCTTTTCATAGCTTTAAGAATATTTAATTTATTAGTGATCACTTTATAAACTCTCTTTAATTATTGTTGGTGTTACAAATATGAGTAACTCTGCTTTATCGTTTTGAACGGCCTTATTTCTAAACAAAGCCCCTAATCCAGGAATATCACCTAATACAGGCACTTTTGACCTATCGGTTCTCTTAACTTGCTCATAAATCCCTCCTAGAACAATTGTTTGACCATTATCAACCAATACTCTAGTTTCAATTTGTCTTGTATCAATTGTCGGTATAGAACCACCAAGTGAAGTTGGTACATTCTCACCAATGGTATCATTATTTATTTTTAACGTTAAATCAACACGATCATCGGGCGTAATTAAAGGAGTCACTTCTAATGAAAGAACCGCTTCTCTAAACACTATTGCAGTAGCACCACTTGATGTGGCTTGCTCATATGGAATCTGCACACCCTGCTTGATTTTTGCTTCTTTTTGGTTGGTTGTAACCACTCTTGGTGTAGAAATAACTTCTCCTCTTCCTTCAGATTTCAGAGCAGACAACTCTAAATCCAATAAGTAATCAGCTGCCAAGATACTAAATGCCCACTTTGATGCTGTACTAGTCGCTGTTGGAAGATTTACATTCAATCTTTCCCCCAAGGAAGGCCCTACAATAGGAGTTCCTAGCGCACCCGGAGTAAAGTTTGGAAGACCTGATCCACTTGGACTATTAATTTTATTTTCAATGGAACGAGAGTTGAGTTGATCTAGTGCAAGTAGCGACCCACCTGTACTAATAATATTGCCATATTTATCTTCTTTGGAACCATTTATTCCAAAACGCACACCTAACTCATTACCAAAATCATCGGTTGCAACGACAATTCGTGCCTCAATTTGAACTTGTTTTACAGCCACATCTAAATTCCTGACTAATTCTTCAACCACCAACAATCGATCGGGAATATCTGAAATTAACAAGGTGTTCGTGCGCTCATCAAATGTCACTGTCCCTCGAGGTGATAACATTCCACCACCTTCCTCATTTCCATCAAGCAAAGTAGCAAGCTCTTCAGCTTTTGCATAATTAACTTGGATATAGATAGTTTTAAGTGGTTCAAATTCTTCTTTTTCTTTTAATGACAGTAAAACTTGTTGCTCTCTATCTGCAATTTCTTGTGCTGGAGCAATCCAAATCACATTATCTTTCTGTCTTTTGTCTAACTGCTTACTATTTAGAACATTGTCTAAAGCTTGATCCCATGGAACATTATTCAAACGCATAGTCACATTACCTTGAACTGTATCAGCAACGATTATATTTAATTGAGAAGCATCGGCAATCAAGCTCAATACTGCTCGAACATCAATATCTTGGAAGTTAAAGGACACTCTTTCGCCTACATACTCAATTTCTTTATTCAAAGCCTGAGCACTGTTATCTAAATTATCTTGTTTTTCAGAAACCTCGACAACATATTCTGTGCCTGTTTGGTAAGATAAATATTCATAGTTACCTGTTGCTTGGATATCAACAACCACATTACCATTTCTAGAGCGAACATCAATAAAAGAAACTGGAGTAGCAAAATCAATTACATCTAATTTATTATCATATTCTTCAGGTAGGCTAGTAGACTGAGCTTCCAATTTAATCTTATCGGCAGTCTCTCTTAAATTAACAATGACACCTGGCTTATTGAAAGAAATAATAATTTTCCCTTGTCCATTTTCACCTCGTCTAAAATCAACGCCTTGAATACTAAATACCTTATTTGCTGATGAATTGTTATTGGATTTTTTATTTCCGTAAACGGTAATTTTCATACGATTTCCATCAACACTGATGCCATGACGCGATGCTTTAAATAAATCAATAACCGCTCTTGTCTTTACATTATTAGATACAATCCTCATGCTCTTTGTGTTGCCTTGTGACACTGGCAAAAGTTTTACTTTTGAAGTATTCAAAACACCTCTTAAATCAAAAGCTAATCGCGGAGGTTTAGAAGTAATAAAAGCTTCTGGCTTTTCAACAGTACCATCGAAAGTTAAATTGAATTCAACACTCCCATCCAAATTAGAAGTGTAATCAACAGTTTCTAAATTTATTTGTGCCATTATCGATGATGATACCAACAAAAGTAATAGTGAAAAATAACTAACCCTTATTTTAGATTTTTTTGCAGTTGTTTTATTCATGTTTTTACCAAGCCTATTTTGAATAGTTTTCGATTTAATATTTAATATTTTCATTATTCTTCTCTTAAAGCAATACTTGCTTCTCTTTTTGTCCATCCACCCAAACCATCTGACAACCATTCTGACACTGTTATCTGATCTTCTTCAATTTTTATGATTTCACCATAGTTTTGCCCGAGGTATTGCGAAACAGCTACACGCTGCACTCCTCCTTCGGGATCTTCTATCAAACCCCAAAAACTCCCTTCCTGTACATAAGTCCCAACCATATATAAACTATCTAATGGATATGCTTCTAACATTTCTTTACGTCTATTAGTATTTGGACCAACACCATCTTTTGTAATAACTGGTTGAATATTTTGTTCTTCAGATATTTGCAAATCATTGGAAAACGGATCTCTAATATCTTCCGCTTCATAGATAAAAATTTCTGGAGAATTTATTTCAGGCAAAGGTTCGATTTGTTGTGCTGGTATTTTTTTTGCATCGGCAAAATATTTATCCAAATCACTCATGTCTGACTTACAAGAGATAAGACTAAATATCGCAGAAAGTAGAATTGTTTTATTGATTGTATTCATAACCTATTTCTTACCCTTTTTAGCAGCAGCGACTTTGGCATCCATTTCTTCTTGTTCACTTTCATCCAAATAACGGTATGTTTTAGCTGTCCCTTCAAGTAAAAGCACACCACTGAGATCTTTACCAAGTGGTTTTAATGAAATATCATGCATTGTTAATATGACAACTCTTGGCAATGAAGCAACCCCACTGACAAATTCTCCAAAATTGTGGTACTTCCCGACCATTCTTAATGAAATAGGCTTCTCTGCATAAAACTCTTTCAAAACCTCTGTACCTGGTTCAAACAGTTCATTAGAAATGCCGCTTGCTAGAGCCGTTTGTGATACATCTACAATGATATCAGACATTTGATTTTTGCTTGGTAGTTGTCTCAACATAGAATTTAAAATTATTTTCATCTCTTCTAGTTGCGCTTTATAAGCTGGTAGTTGTAAAGCTTTTTTCTGTTTAACTCTGTATTGTGTTTTTTTAGTTAATTCAGTCGCTTCATAAGTATCAAGGTCAACAATTTGGTCTTTGATTTTAAACATATAACCAGCTATGCCAATCACAACCATTAACAATATTACACTACCCAGCTTAATCCATGAAGGCCAACCTCCTGGATTGGATGTGTCTAAACTTTGTAGTTCGTCAATTACACTCATTCGCCCTCTCCCTCTTCATCTTTATGTTTATTCAAAGGATTTACCAAATGAGCCAACAACTTAAATTTTTGTTCATGGGTGTCATATGTTTCATCCGCTCTAATATATTCAACACTAACTGGTGATTTAAACCATTCTGACTTTGCCAGCTCTCGCATATAAGCCGAAACCCTTGAATGAGACTGAGCATAACCTTCTAAAGTGACTGTACTTCCATTTTGTTTTATATTTTCTAAGAACACGCCATTAGGTATAGTCTTAACTAACTCATCAAACAAATGTACCATCTGAGTTCTATTTGCTTGCAACTCTTCAATCACCTGCTTCCTGGCTAGCAAGTCATCACGTTCTTTCTCATAATTCTCAATTTCTTTTATCTCTTCATCAAGCGTAGAAATTTCTTTACTAATTCTCGCATTACGTGATTTTTGAAAATCTATATTGTGAGAATATACGTAAAATACAGAAGCAACTATTACTGCAGCTATAATTCCACCCGCTCCCAAAAGAATAAAAAACTCTTTTGTCAGTTGTTGGCGTTTTTCTTCACGCCAAGGAAGTAAATTAATCTTAACCATGATCAAAAGTCCTCATTGCTAACCCTATCACAGTCATTAATGCTGGAGAGTCTTCACTTATTGCTATTTCATCAATTCTTGATGCTAAATTGAACCCCATTAATGGATTAGCTATTTGTACGGGAACACCAATTTGTTGCTCCGTCAATTCATCTAGACCTGCAATTGAGGAGGTTCCTCCAGCTAAAATAATTTTATCCACATTATTAAACTCAGTAGCAGAAAAGAAAAACTGCAACGCCCTACTGATTTGTTGGATTAATGAATTATTAAAACTTTGTAAAACTTCTGCCTCATAACTCTCTGGCAAACCGCCTTGTCTCTTGGCCAATCCAGCCTCTTCAACTGACAAACCATATCGTTGCATAATCTCATCAGTCAACTGCTTACCACCAAAAGTCTGATCTCTAGTATAAATGCCGCGACCTTGATACATTATATGCAAAGTTGTAGTTGTCGCACCTATATCAAATAATGCCACTATTTCATCATCTGATATTTTCATTTGCTTTTTCATTTCATCATAGGATGCTTCAATTGCAAAAGATTCAACATCGACTATCGTTGCAGTCAATCCTGCACCTTCAATCGCCTCTACACATACATCAACATTCTCTGAACGAGAACAAGCAATAAGAACATGTGACATTTCAGGTGTGTTTTCCATTGGTCCTAATACGTTAAAGTCTAAACTGACCTCTTCAATAGGATATGGGATATATTGATTAGCATCCAAAGACAATTGCTCTTCCATTTCATCTTCAGATAAATCCGAAGGCATATTAATAGTCTTGGTAATTACTGCTGAGCCTGAAACTGCAATAGCTGCATTTTTTCTTTTTATTCCTGCTCGCTTAACTGCATTACTGATTGAAGCTGAAACGCGATCCACTTCTGTTATGTTTTTTTCCACAACAGCATTAGCAGGTAATGCATCCACTCCATAATATTCAACTTTATATTTTTTTCCCGACTGACTTAGTTGCATCACCTTAACAGCGGATGAACTGACATCAACTCCAAATAGTTGTACTTTGTTATTTGTAAACAACCCCACTATATTCTCTCTTTAATTATTTGATTAAATTGGTTTAAATCTATTTTTTAAAATCCGACTGCTATGAGAACAAAATTACCAACTTTTTTTTGCGCATCACTTCACAGTTTTATAAATTACAGCAACTCTTTTAAGAATTAATCGTAAGAATAACTCTTAACGCATTGAAAAAGCAAGAATAAATTTAAAAATAAATCGGTTTTTTTGTTTCCTAGCTAATAGTAATATACTAAGAATCATCAAAAAAAAGGTCAATCATCACAACAATAATTTCACAATTTCATCGCTAACCAAGAAACCCTTAGGCGTAATTTCAAGTGTATCTTGTTGATATATAACCCATTTCATATTAATAGCATAGTCTAGTTTGTTAATTAATTTTGTGAAGCAAATGCCAGTAGTCATTGAAAAATCAGGCAATTTTATAGTTTTCTTCAACCTAACAGCATTCAACATATACTCAAAAATTAAATCCTCCTCAAGCAAAATCTTTTTTTCTTGAATATAAGGTGATTTGCTTTGATAATCTTTCGGTGATTTATATTTCAAATAACGAACAACCTCATTACTTGCACCAAATGATATTTTGCTATGCGCCCCAGCTCCAATCCCCAAATAATCACCAAACTGCCAATAATTAACATTGTGCTGGCACCTCTGAGCATTTTTAGAGTAAGCCGAAACTTCATATTGTTGATAGCCACTTTCTTCAAGACAAACATTTCCTTGCAAATACATAGCTTCTAAACTTTCATCATTTGGTAAAAAACTTGGTGTTTTAACGGCAAACAAAGTATTTGGCTCAATTGTTAACTGATAATAGGAAATATGTTCAGGACCTAATGCAATCAATTTACTTAAATCTTTTTGTGCTGCTTTCAGTGTTTGTTTTGGCAAAGCAAACATCATATCCATGTTAATATTATCAAAACCAGCCTCGCGTGCCTTATAATAAGTTTCAATTGCTTGTTTTGAAGTATGAATACGCCCTAAAGCCATAAGATTTTCATCATTCAAACTCTGTATGCCAAATGACAAACGATTAACCCCTGCTTTTTTATAACCAACAAAACTATCGTACTCACCCGTACCAGGATTCACTTCCATCGTAACTTCCATATCAGGCTTACACTGTAATAACATCCTTACAGCATTGAGTAACCGCTCTATACTATTAGCCGAAAACAAACTCGGCGTACCACCCCCCATAAAAATTGAATTGACTGTGCGACCCCAAACCAATGGAACATCCTGTTCTAAATCTTTAATGAGATGATCAATATAAATTTCTTCATTGAAATTTTTTTTCAAAGTATGGGAATTAAAATCACAGTAAGGACACTTCTTTACACACCACGGAAAATGAATGTAAAGACTTAATGAAGGGGGAATAAGGTGAGACATAAGCAAAATAAAGTAAAGTGCTCTGCATTTTAACTTAATATACTTTGAATATGTTGATTTAGCGTGTAGAACAGTATGGAATCCCTTTAATAAAGAGATTCCACATTTCCATTTTAAGAATTAATTTTCAAAGCCTGATTTAAATACATTATCTATAAAATTTATAAAATCAATATTTAACACATCCTGACCTTGAGACACAACAACTGCAGGACCATTTAATATATTACAACCGGAGCCACAATATTCTCCACCATATAAGTAGTCTCCCAATCCATCAGAACGTCTAATTATACCGTAATAACTCCCTGCAGGAAGAGCCGGAACTAGATAGAATCCATCAAACCCGACTAACGCAGTTCCTGATAAAAAACCAGCTGCATTAAAAAACTCTATTTCTGAGCCAACCAATAAAGATCCATTTACATCAAATGCAATCCCTGACATACTACCACCACTTTCCAAGGTAACCAAAACTTGCTTGTCAGGGTCATTTGCATTAATCCCAAATCCCGATATAGAAAGTACGATGATAGCACAAGTCCTTGATGCACCTAGAAAACCCAGAAAAAGCTTCATCACCTAAGCGGTGAAGAGCCTTATTAAGTTGTTAGAAACCTTATAATACAACAAGTTAAGTTTGAACTCGCATCCTTTTTTTACTCACCTAAGCGGTGAAGAGCCTGTACGCACATCTATACGTGTATAGACCAAGTAACCACCTGGAGGCAAACTTGAGTTTGACAAATAATCTCCTAAGGCATCACTGGAGCCACTGGCTACTATCTCACCGTTCATATCTTTTATTATGACAGAAGCCCCTTCAACAGAATTTGGATTGACATTATTTTCATTAACATTTCCACCAATTTTAACACAATATTTAAATTCTTCACGGCGGTTGCACTCTTTCTTAATGCCAATGAAATGGATTTGCCCCTACGCGAGATGGGTGTTAATTTATTCGTTTAACTCTTCATTCACTTTATTAAGCAATTGTTTGATTTCACCTTGTCTGCCTTCGTCAGCCACAGGGCGTGTTGGGCGTGGGGCTGCTTTTTGGGCTTTGAGTAAATATTCTTTGGCTTGTTTGTAGTCGCCATCTTCTACAAGGTAATCGGCATAAAAATAATTGGAGTCAATGCCATTAGGGTTGATTTTGAGTCCTTTTTTGAGGTTTTTAACGGCTTTTTTATCGCTGCCAAAGCTTAATGGCCAACCCGGTACTTTGAAGTATAAAACGCCAAGAGATGTATAGGCTGAACCGTTGAGTAGGTTACCATCTGTTTTTATGGCTTTTTCAAAGGATTTTTTGGCATGCTTGGCAAGTTTTCCAGCACTAAAAGTGCCTGCTACGCCAGCATAAGTGGAATAGATAATGCCTTCCCATACCAAGGCATGAACATTTTTTGGGTTATTAGCTACGTATTGTGTGGCTGTTTTTGCCAACTTTTCAAAAGCCTCTTCTTTGTCATCTTCGGCGCTTTGGTAGTTTATCTGCGCCCACTGGCTTTGAATGGATTTAATTTCATCTGTCATTTGTGCTTGTGTTAAAAAGCTTAAAAATAGCAAGGCTAGGAGTAAAGTTTTCATGTTGTCACCTATTTTGATAGTATTTGTTTAATGGTTTCGTGTTCTTTATTGATGGCATTGCTGACCACACTTGGAAATAAAGCATTGATTTTGGCAAAGAGCTTTTCTGGAAAACCAAAGAACTTTTCACTCTTGTTTTTTTCAATAGCCGCAATAATTTGTGGCACGATATGTTCGGGTTTATCTACTGAATTTTTGAGTTTGCGATTGAGTTCATTAACCTTGTCTGAGTTTATGCTTGTTGCTATTGCACGAGGTGCTAGGTATTGCACCGAAACAGAAGTATCAGCAAGCTCTCGATTTAAGGCTTGGGAAAATCCACGCAAACCAAATTTACTGGCGCTGTATAAACTAAAGCCCGGGTAACCAATTGCACCAAAAGTAGAACCAACATTAATAATCTTTCCACTTTGGGCTGCTTTTAACCACGGCATTAAGAACTTAGAGAGCATAATCGGAGCTAATAAATTTATATCCAATTGGGCTTTGATATCATCACGTGATTGCTCGGACAAAAAAGCAGCCGAACTGACTCCTGCATTATTGATAAGAATATGGCCTTTGGATTTTTTATTTATTGTAAGAGCCAATAATTCAGTGATAAATTCTTGTGAATTAACATCACCTACCACAATGGTGCTATTGGTGAGATTTTGCTTTAACTGCTGTAATTTGTCACCATCTCTACCGGTGATAATGAGGTTTGCACCAAGTTTATTTAGAGAATAACACAGCTCCTTACCTAAACCTCCATAAGCACCTGTGACAATAATAGTTTGTTGTTTCCAGTCTAAACTCATGCGGCAATGCCTCTAAATATATTGCCATAAAGTTGGTAAAAACGTTTGCATGATTTAATGACGATTGCCATTTGTTCATCATCAAGGCGATTGACCAAGTCTTCAAAAAACTTTTGATGATCCACATCCAAATCACCATGTGAGATGAGGTAACTAAAGGCTTTTTGTGGTAAGTTCAAGGACTCTTTAATTTTATTGGCGGCATTGGTTGCCAATTGTACACTGGTGCCTTCAAGCACATGTACCATACCAAAAAAACATAAGGGGTCGATGCGGCTAATCGAATCGTAAGCATAAGAAACCATTAATTCGGTAGCAAAAGAAGGCTCAGAATTAGCAGCAGCTTGTTTGTCACCACCACAGGCTGCTATATCATTGAGTATCCATTGTTCGTGACCGATTTCTTCTTCGATATACTCGACCATCAATACCCGCAACCATTCTTCTGGTTGTTTTATTCGACTTCCGGTTAACATCATTAGTGGTACGGTGTGCTTTACGTGGTGGTAGGCTTGGGTTAAAAATTCAATATAATTCTCTAGTGAAATTTTTCCTTTTAATGCCTGCTGTATAATTGGAATTGAAACCAAATCCAACTGCTCTGCTTGAGTTGCGTGGCACAGTTGTTCAAATTGTGTTGGTTGTTTACTTGTCTTCATAGATATTCTCTAATTGTTCTTTATAATGTTCAAAAATGGTTGGGGATTTTGTTTTCCCTGATGCTGTAAGCATGTGGTTTTCACTTGTGAAAACTTCTGCACTAATAATCTCTTTTACTTGTGCATAATCAGGCAATGTTTTGTTGACTTCTTCAATAGCCGTTAAAATAATCTTTTTATCACATGGACTCACGCAAATAGCTGTTAGAAACGGTCGTGCTTCACCATAAATGACAACTTGCCTGATTTCATCTAAGGCTAATAATTCGGCTTCTATCCACTCAGGTGAGATATTGCGACCAAAAGAATTGATAATAACATTCTTTTTGCGACCAACAATATGAAGGTTATTGTCCTCGTCAAAGCGTCCAATATCACCTGTTTTAAATGTTTTTTCATTGTTAGGTTCTTGCCCTAAATACCCTAAAAACAATTCTCCTTCGCAGAGTATTTCACCATCTTTTGCCAAAGACAGCTGTTGATGAGGAAGAACATGCCCAACACTGCCATCACTTTTTTCTGAAGCATTTAGGCTTATGACAGACCCACATTCACTGATGCCATAGCCTTCATAAACTGGCAAATTTAATTGCCTTGCCTTGGAGAGCAAGCCTTTGGAACACACAGCGCCACCAACAGCAATAAATTTTAAAAAAGGCAGTTTGATGCCATGGTTTTCACAGACAAAAACCAGTGCTTTGAGCATTTGTGGCATAAGGATTATACTGTCAGGTTGGTGTTTTTGTATGGTTTTGACCATTTTCATCACATCCAATGAACTCGATCCTACTAAACCAATTTCAGCAAGTGAAGGGGTGATGACTTCAATATCAGTGTTATTTGCCGCATAGACTGCAGCCATATTCTCAAGCAATACACTTAAAGGTAAGAGGCACAGGTGTTTTTTGACAGCAAATTGTTGTGTCACTTCAGCTAAGGACTTACCGACTCTATTGAGGTGTTTTAAACTCAAGCACACACCTTTTGGTTCACTGGTAGTGCCTGATGTAAATGTAATCTTATGAGTACTTGTTGGTATGATGGGATATTTAGGAATTCTTTTTTCAAGGATTACTATTTCATTATTAATCAAAGTACTAAAGCTAAACCCCTGCTCTTGCCAAAACTCTTGGACATTACTGTGACATATCACAGTATCTACACCCAGGGCATTGACCATGTAAACAATTTGTTGCCTACTAAAAAAGTGAGGTATTGGCGCAATGATTGCATTGTTGTTTGTTAGTATCTTATCGAGCTTTAGCCACAAAGGGCTATTATCTAATTGTATAGCGACACGTGAGCGTGGTTTGAATAAATTTTGCTTAGTCATTAGTTTAAATTAGCATTAACACTTGAGTAATATACAGCTGGTTTAAAATTGTAATAACGACCCCAATCTTCGGCAGCACCATTGATCTTCGAAATATCTGCATCAACTATGTGATTGAGCTCTATTCCTAATTTATGAAAGTATGCTTTGATAGGGCGTGTTAATGTGTAAATAACCCAATCGACATTCAAGGTTTTAATAAACTGACCTAAAACTGGGATTACCTGCTTAATATCACTGCGATTTTTAACGACAAAATTACCTAGCTCTGCAATTTTTCCGCGACTAGTTAATGTTGACTCTAGTTTAACTATGGTTTGTTCGATAGACTCATCTAAATAACATTCTGAAAACAAATGTTCTTTTTTTGCACAACGAATACCGACGGCGGCAATTAGGCCATTATTTTTGATTCTTCTAATAGTAAGTATCAATGGAAAAAAGTTGTTAAGTTTAGCATTAAAATGATTCTGAAATGAGTCAGCTATAAAGTTTTCCACTTCCTGTCTATTTGGACTGCTTTGGGCGACAATCTCAATTTTCAATTCATTTGATGGTATTATATCAATGGCTAGCTTATTATAGAGTTCATGTATTTTCATAGTTTTCATTTCTTACCTCTTCACATTTTTCTTACTTTCTATGAGTACTATGAGTATTCTATAAAAACAAATCAATCGAAATTAATTAAAACCCAAATTCCGACATAGAAAACACGGTTAGAATACAAGCCCTTAGCACGCCTAGCAAATCCAAAAAATAACTAACCGCCAATATCTATAGTTTGGTTTTTAGAGGAAAAAATAGCCAATGTGGGCTACATTCCCACCGTTTTTAGTTATGCATATACCTCTTATGAGTTTTCTTTGTTTTTTTTAGATTGATTTTTGTGATACAGTTCTCTAAGTGGGAAACAATTGAATTAAACTCTTTTATGATAAAAACCAAAGCCAATAAAGATTTAGAATTAGCCAAAGCCATTATTGATGGCAATGAGGTGATTTTCAATCAATTCTTTACAGATTATTACCCTCGGTTATTTCGCTTTATTATGAATCGGATTAGTGGAGATAGAGATTTATCGGATGATTTTGCACAACAAACCATGTGTAAAGCCATTGATAATATGTCCAGTTTTAGAGGGGAAGCCGCTTTATTTACATGGATGTGTCAGATTAGTCGTTCCCTTATACATGCACATTTTGTAAAAGAAAATCGCCGGGGAAAAGTAGTTGTGCCAATGGCTGATACGCAAGAGGTTAGAAATGTTTTGGATACGGTTGCTGTGAGTGAAAACCAGCAACCAGAAAACATCAATGAATCTCAAAACTTAGGTCACCTTATTACAGAAGTGATGGATAATTTACCTAATAATTATGGCAATTTACTCGAAATGAAATACGTTGAACATTTATCAGTGGCTCAGATTGCGGAAAAAACCAATACCAGCATGATTTCCGTTCAATCGTCTTTAGCACGAGCACGAAAAGCTTTTAAAGCGGTTATGGACTCCATTGAAAGAAACCAAAAAATTCAAACCACCCAATCAGGAACGTGGAAGATATAATTATGAATACTAAACTAGATAACCAAAACATAGATGAGTTAATTAGCACATTTGGTAAACGTGTGATGCCTGATGAACAGGTGATGGAAAAGGCACGCTTGAATGTAAAAACACACTGGCAAGCATCTGCAAAAAAGCAAAAGAGGCAACGCACACGTCTAACACTGATGCGAATGGCAGCCAGTTTTGTAGCATTGGCAGCAGTTTTGTTTTTCATTAAAGGCAATGTTTTCAACATCCAACCCGTTAATATGGGGAAAGTTTTATTTGCTCAAGGCAGCGTTCAAATTTCTGATGATAAGTTAAACTGGCACTCTTTAGAGCTAAGTGAGTCAATTCAAACAGATTCATGGATTAAAACTCAAGAAGATAGTTTTATTAATTTTGCCCTAAGTGATCAGAGTCAGATTCGTTTAAATGCTAATACGACTTTACATTTGGACTCACTGATGCAGATCAATTTACTTAAAGGTGAAATTTATCACGATGCTGATACACAAAATGCTTTGCAACTGGTCATTAAAACACCTTTTGGTAAGGTTGAACATATTGGTACACGGTATGCTGTTACGGTTAATGATTCTGCATTAATAGTTAAAGTTCGCAATGGCTTGGTTAAGCTTGCGTCAGATGCCATCACCACAACTCTAGAAAAAGGTGAATTGTTGGAATTAAATCATCAAGGTCAATTTGTTGAAAAATCCATCACAGCTTACGATGATAATTGGTCGTGGACTAAGCAAGCCATGAGTTTAGCTAAAATCAATCATCAGTCTTTAGCTCAGTTTGTTTCTTGGTATGCGCACGAGAATGGTTTAGAGGTGCAATGGAACAATTTACAAAACAAGGCAAAACACATTGAATTAACAGGTGATTTTGCTCAGCTTAGTGATGAACAATTGCTAAAAACAGTCTTTTTGTCAACAAAATTTGATTTTGAAATTAATCAAGGTATATTAGCTCTTAACCCATGATCGATTAATAATAGAATTTATGAAATTAAAGCTTTGGCTTTTATGCGCCTTGTTACCAACGAGCTTTTCCTTGTTTGCAAAAACATCAACCCTATTAAAGTGGGTTGATAGTTTTAGAGATAGCGGTGTCAATATCTTTTATAGCAGCGACTATATTTCTCAGGATACACTTAAAACGAATTTAGATTTAGTTAATCAAGATATTTCATCGCTTAGTACCGCTCTTAATGACTTAGGATTAAACTTACAGAAGGTCGATGATTTTATCTATGTCATTAAGCCACTGGAAAAAGAAATAAAACCCACAACAGGTCTCATTGTGCAAGTTAGGGATGCTAGTAAGCAAAATAAGCTAAACGAAATAAAGGCTCAAGTTCCTGGCATGGAAGTACAAAAATTCAGTGATGGCTATATTACCTTTTACGATATAGATGCGCAAACACGTTCGATAGTAATTTCATCTGTAGGTTACTTTCCCAAAAAGGTTAATTTACAATTACAACAAGGTGACTATCAATCAATTACTGTTGATTTAAGTAAGAGACCTGTAAGGTTGGATAAAATAGTTGTCACCGCTAGTCGTTATAACTTGGCTAACCCAAACGCAAGTCAAACCAGTATATTACGTGAAGATATTGAGCACTCCGTATCATTAAATAATGATCCGCTACGTTCTGTTGCTGATTTGGCTGGCAATTCAAGTACCGGCTTAAGTGGTCGATACCGTACCCGTGGAGGAAGTGAAAATGAATCGCTTATTTTGTTTGATGACTATATATTAAGAAACCCCTATCATTTCAATCATTTTTTCTCTCTTTATTCAACAATCAACCAAAGTGTTGTTGATGGTCTTGATTTCTATAGTGGCATTTTTCCTGTTCAGTATGGTGGAAGATTAAGTTCCGTTTTATCAGCTCAAAGTGGTGACAATGTATCTAAGCCAACCCATGAGGTTGGTGCGGATTTTGTCAGTGCTTATTACACTTACCGGCAGCATAACAAGGATTATTCTCGTCAGAGTTTAGTCTCATTACGAACAAGTTTAAACTTGATAGAAGAGAAAATTGTTGAAGAGGGTTATATAGATCCTCACGTTCGTGACCTATACATTAAGCTTTCTCAAGATTTAAACAGTAATTGGCAATCCTCTCAGCACCTATTGCTTGCGAATGATGATATTACGTTTGACGTCCGTGATGAAGCTCGTCCTGATGATATTGAACAGGCCGATTCCAAACACCGAGATTTAAATATGTGGGCACAATGGAATTATCAAAGTGATAAAGTAAACCGTAACATTCAACTCTATTATAATAGTTCATCAAAAACACGTTTTGGTCTTTTGCGAAATATTCACTCTGATGCTAACCTTTATGAAACGACAAAGGGCTCGTTTTATGGAGTTAAATTTAATCAAACTTCAAATATTGGGGATAGCTTAAGTTTGCGCTATGGTTTTGATGCTTTTTCTGAACAAACACAAATTAGTTCAGCCCGAAACATTAGTCACTTTGGACCATTAGTTGAGCAATTAGGGCTTGAAAAAGACATTGCTAGAAACTTTGACTTAGATAATAGGGGCTCTGCAATTAATACGTTTTTCAATGTACGATATAAATTTTTAGAGAAGTTCATTGTCGATATAGGTTATCATTTTGAACGCAAGGCCTGGATTGAACATGATGTAAAAAGTCCTCGATTAAATGCCAGTTATTTTTATGATGAAAGCACTGTTTTTAGGCTCGGCATCGGTAGACACCAACAATCTCAGTATATTGATGAAATTTATTTGGAAGATGAAGAGCCTGAGTACAATGATTTAACCTCGGCAGATATGGCAGTATTCGAATTTAACAAAACCTTTGATAACGACTTAAATTTACGTATTGAGATATACAAGAAAGAATATTCTCAAACTCAACCATATTTTGAAAATATATTTAATGAATTACAAATCGTTCCTGATTTGTATTTTGATCGTGTCGAAATACAACCCGATGATAGTTATGCAACAGGTGCAGAATTTACTCTCAAGGGGCATTATGGAGATATTAAATGGTTAGCTAATTATACTTTTTCAGATATTGAGGATGAATTTGACGACGTGTATCATTCACGCAGTTGGGATCAGCGCCATGCATTGAAATTCAGTGTCCACATGCCACTCAAAACATGGTATTTGAATGTTTCTACAAACTATCACTCTGCATGGCCACGAACTGACATCTTATTAACAGACTCAGGCTATGAACTAGGCTCTCGTAATGAAGAAAGCTATAAACCTCATTTTGATTTAGATGTTAAAGTTTCTAAGGACTTCAAAATTTATAGTGGCTTGGCACGATTGAGTCTTCAGATCAATAATTTGACCAATAACTTTAATACGTGTTGCATTAATTATTCATTGGGAAATGGTGAACTAAAACAAGACAGACATCAATGGTTGCCACTGACACCAAATGCGAGTTTTATTTACCAGTGGGATTAACTCATATTTGGCATTGCATTTTGCAAACTGCTTGATTAAAATCTTAATAAAATATTTTTTCGATTGATTTTCATTTCTAGGCTTTCTAATTTATTAGAATACACCAAGAGTTTTGTTATGAAAAAAATAGTTTTAACCCTTTGTTTTTTAATCGCAAGTATTATCCCTGCCCTAAGCTTTGCACAAACAAACAATGTACCTATTCAAGATGCACACAGTGCTTTATGGTATAACACCAACCAAAGTGGTCACGGCATTAATGTCTATATCTTAGAAAACAACCGCATTCTTGTTATTTGGTATATTTATGACGATGCAGGCAATCCTTTGTGGCTGCTAGGCTTAGGAACACATGATGGAACAATAGCCACACTTGATGTCACTCAACACCAAGGCTCTGCCTTCCCACCTAATTTTAATTCTGCTGATGTAGTTTCAACCAACTGGGGGGCATTTGAACTCAGTTTTGCAAGTTGCAATACAGGTCTCTTTAAATGGTTTCCTGTTGCGAATAATGGTTTCTCAGCAGGCGAAGTGGCTATTGATCGATTAACAAACACACTGGGGTTGAGTTGTAATAGCACTCCAGTAAAGACCAGCAAAGCGGCATCCTCTACGCTCAACTCAGGTTATTCTGCTTTATGGTACAACCCAAATGAAAGTGGTCATGGCATCAATGTTTATATGTTGGATAATGACAGAGTCATTGTTATTTGGTATGTTTATGATAATGAGGGTAACCCTGTTTGGTTGTTAGGATTAGGTACTCATGATGGCATCAAAGCGCATTTAGATGTTCAAATTGGTAGTGGCACTCGATTTCCTCCTAACTTTGATACTAATGATGTAGTTCTAGACAACTGGGGTACTTTTGATTTGGAATTCTCCGATTGTAGTGCTGGTACTTTCTCATGGAATCCTGTAGCAGGAAATGGCTACACAGCAGGTCAAACACCGGTTGTACGATTAACCAATACAAAAGGATTAAGTTGCAGTAATTACTCACCAGTAACCAATGCAGTTGTCCAACAACCCTTTGATGGTAATAATAGCTATAAAATATTGGCTGCCAATGATTTAGGTATGCACTGTGCTGACATAGATGATCAAATATTCAGTATATTACCTCCTTTTAATGTTGTTCATGCCCAAGTGATAAAAATGGGAGATGCACCAACTTTAATGACTCCTGCTCATGATTCATCTATTTCAGTGGTTTATTCGGCGACAGCAAATACCAACGACCCTATTCTGGATGATAACAACCCAACCATGCCAGCCTACTTGAATCCTCCTGTTGGGGCGTTGGCAAATACAGATCGTTCCGCACTATCAATTAACTCTACTTCGCAAAATGATTTAAACATTGGCTTACTCAAAAGTAATTTTTGGAGCAATAACCCCAGCACCAATAATCCGATGGGATTTGATAGTTACGATAATATCTTCTTTGGCTTACTTGATCCCAATAGCATTGTATTTGATATTGGATTGCCTGTGCCTGAATCAATGGAGTTGCCAAATTGTTTAAGTAATCCATCAACTTGTAATTTTGCTCAACAATCTATGCCAGGTATTTCAAATAAATTTATCAACAATAGACCCAAACTTTTTAAGCGATTTGATAATGATGTCAACTTTTTTAGCAGTGTATTAAACTCTCCACTTGGTAGTATTGTACAACAAGCAAATTGGTGGTCCGCTGATGGTATCCCCATATTGCCTGTTGATGATGCTGGTCGCAGTAACCCGTATCCATTGATGCGCATCCAAGCTAAGAAAAATGGCAGTATTTTAGCCAGCACAGATATAGTTTTACCTGTTGCATCAGAAGCTGATTGCCAAAATTGCCACGCACAGATGATAGATTGTGCAGACATGAGTTTATCGGCATTGATTCAATCTGATGCCTGTAATGAGGCAGCTATATCACCGACATTAAAGACTCAAACAGTCTTTGAAGTGGCTGCACTTGAGGATGCGCCGGGACTTAACCCTGACCAGCAATTATTAAATGCTTCCAAAATAAATATCCTGCGCTTGCATGATGTTAAGCATGGAAACAACTACCCATCAGGATGGGGCAGCTGTGATGCGGACAATAACGCCACGGATTCTAGTCAGTGGAATAACAATTGCTTGACCAAAAGAACGCCAATTCAATGTTCTCAGTGTCACTATTCTCCTGCTTTAGATTTAGCCCAACTAGGACCAACTGACAGTGTTGAAAGTCAGGTCTTTCAAGTATCTGTTGGTTTAAGCATGTCATCCGTTATGCATAAATTCCATGGACAATACCTTGATTTATTCCCAGATATGCCTGCCCCTAATGATCCTTTAAGAAAGCGCAGTGCGACATCAAACGGTTTTCCCAATGCACAAACAGGGCAATCAGTAGAACAATATGTATTACAGGAGACTTGTTATCAGTGCCACCCAGGTAAACGTGCACAATGCCTACGTGGAGCAATGGCTAGTGGTGGCGTAGTATGCCAAGATTGTCATGGAGAAATGTCAGATGTTGGGCATGATTTTACATCGGGTGGATCACGCGTACCATGGGCAAGTGAGCCTAAATGCCAATCTTGTCACACCGGTGATGCAACCAATAAAAACCACCCAGCAGGAGCCATTGTTGCAGCTGACGGCATTAGACTGATGCAAGCCTATACAAATGATGCCAATGCACCCATCCAATCACCGGGTTCCCGTTTTGCAGAAAATGAAAGTTTGTATCGTTTGAGTGGTAATAAAAACAACCAATCATCTAAACAGGGACATGGTGGCATTATGTGTGAAGGTTGTCATGGTAGTACTCACGCCATATGGCCAAATGAGAATGTCAATGCTAATGATAATGTGGCAGCTATTCAACTGCAAGGACACACAGGCACAATTACAGAATGTCGAACCTGTCATACTGAGTCCTTACGTTTAAGCCAAAATGGACCACATGGGATGCATGATGTCTCACCTATCAGTAATAATAATGGACAAATAGATCCTGATCTACGCCGAACCTATTGGAACCGTGAGCACGAAGATGTGAGTCGCTCAACCTGTAAAAGCTGTCATGGAGCCGATGGTTTAGGTACAGCTCTTTCCAAAACAGCCGCAGACAGAACCTTGGCTTGTGATAAAACAGGTCTAAATGGTTGCACACGCGTGACAACCAGTTCAGGTAGAAGTCGTAAAATGATGTTTGTCCCCAAAGGCACAGAAATTAGATGTAATATGTGCCACAATAATAAGATATAAAATTTTGTTAAGGAGTTATTTTGAAAATAACTCCTTAACAATCCAAGCAGGGCCAATCAGTAAAAACTGTAAATCTTTGAAAAATGAGGGCTTTTTTCCCTCAATTTTATGTCCGATAAACTGAAAAACCCAAGCAATGATAAATAAGACAAGGGCAATAGTTAATAAAGGCAGCCCTTGTTTTTCTAAAAAACCATCAAGTAATAAACACAAAATACTAATAACAACCATCTGAATGGCAACTTTTAAATCCTTAGCTAAATAATAAAAACTCACCAGAACCGTCATTACAACCGCCAAGTTTTCAACATAAGGTATTTTCACCACCCATAACATAGCCGTAATTGCCCAAAAAATAATCGGCACAGCAATATAATGAATTTTCTTATTGGTTTTATTTTGATGACTGCTTGCGTATTCATCTAATAATTGATTCATTGATTGGCTCATAATAACACTCTCTTATTGTAAACTGATACCATAGCCTTTTAGAGATTAGTTGGCAAGCACAATGATTTATTCTCATCTCCATGTTCATTGAGCTTGTGAAGAAACGCGATCATGTAGAGTGCGGACCTATGTGTCCGTCCGTTTATCAACTTGGTTGTAAATTTAATGAAAATAATTTTACTAATCAACCTCTTTTGCCCTAACAAAAGGAGCACACACAGGTGCTCCACTACATTGCAAAAGTGTTATTTTCATTCTCAAAGTGCAGATGGTGAAATTTTCTATTAATTAAAAAATGACTGTGATAGGATTAAAACCATGAAAAACAACAAATATTTAAACAAATTATCAATGATATCTGGCACTAATGCACATATAATAAGTTGTTATGTGTCCGATAAAATATGACTAACTACCAGTCAATAATTACACAAGAAGCAGAGGTAATGTCTCAGCTCCACAAGCGAATTCATGAAACTTTCAAAAATAGAGGTAAAGATTTAAAAACCTGGGAAAAAGCATGCGAAGAGTTTCATCAATATGTATCAAAAATTGATCCTTTTCTAGATAGAGTATATGAAGAACAGGTCTACATAGATAAAGAGTTGCAAGAATTTATAATTTCATTTTTAGAGATAAATCCAATGTTCTTTCGATCAGGATATATAAAAGAAGAAATATTAAGAAAAATTGGTAAATCACCTATATCGCTCAAGCATAAAGAGCGTTTAAGACAAGTTCTAATAGATGCTGTTGAAAATAGAGGAACAAGAGAGTTCAAACGGTATTGTAGGTTAGCCATTTATATCGCAAATCCAGAATTTTGTTCATATTTAATTAATACCTCAGCATATGGCAAAGGGGCACGTAAAAGCAGAGCAAAGTTAATGTTAAATTATGTACATAAATTTAAAAACACATAACCAATCGCTCAAAGCTATCAATATTAGCGGTAAATTTGCTTTATCCGAAATATTCTACTAAGCTTGTTATAATCAGCAATACTAATATAAATATCATTATAATAATTCAAATGACCTCCGACCTAAAAAAGCGGTACAGTAAATTTCTTCGTAGCGAGTTCATCGTACCGCTTTTTAAGCGGGTTATTTGGGCATTCTCCAAATTAATTCACAACATGGTTAAACAAACTCTTCTCCCGTAATCAACTCAAAAGCCTCATGATACTTTTGTGCGGTGGCTTCAATAATATCTTTGGGCACTTTAGGACCTGGGGCAGTTTTATCCCAATCTAGGGTTTCGAGGTAATCGCGTACGAATTGTTTATCGTAACTTTCTGGGCTTGTGCCGATTTGGTACTTTTCTTTGTTCCAGAATCGTGAAGAATCTGGGGTTAAGATTTCATCCATTAAGACTAAGTTATTATTCTCATCCAAGCCAAATTCAAATTTTGTATCTG